>NZ_JBSWWZ010000005.1:0-474983 GCF_056160345.1 Alteromonas sp. ABV4_515 | reverse complement strand
CCAGAGCCAGAGCCAGAGCCAGAGCCAGAGCCAGAGCCAGAGCCAGAGCCAGAGCCAGAGCCAGAGCCAGAGCCAGAGCCAGAGCCAGAAGTTGAAGCTTCAGCGGCCGATCCGCTGGACGAGGCGTTAGCAGAATTCGACCGTCAAATGATGGACGATATTCCTTCTTTCGCCAGCATGGATGCCGACACGCCTTCTGCGACTGCGTCTGAATCAGACTTTGACGATAGCATTCTCGAAAACGTTGACGACTATGAATTAGAACAGGAAGTTGATGGCGAAATTCCACCCGTTAAAACCGCAACCGAATTTAACGAGCTGGAAGACTTACCGGGCCTTGATGACTGGTTAACGCAAGACAACAGTGAAGATCACAAACTGTTAGACGAACTGGATCAGACTGATTTTGACGAATTGCTTGGCGGCATCGGCGCTGACGCAGACAGTGAGCCTGCTGCTGAAGACGACATCGCAATTGAAAAACCGGATATGTCGCTGGGTAATCCTGATTTGGATTTAGCAGCATTACTCAACGATCCTGACTCAGTCGCAGACACTGCTGAACCTGAAACGGAAGCTGTTGACAGCTCACCGCAAACATCATCAACAGAAGAAACCCCGCTTGCTGAAAGTGACATTGAGACGCTTGGCGGCAACGATGAAGAAGATTTCCTCGATGTGGACTCGCTGATAAACGATGGTTTTGACGAGAACACCATTGATGACAACGCGCCATTGGACTTAGATGTCAGTCTGTCTGATTTTACCGGTGTGAGTGATGACGACGACGTTATCGACATCGATAAAGACGCCGGCCAGAGTGCGAACCTGGATTTGGCACGGGTGTATGTCGAAATGGACGATGTTCAGGCAGCCAAAGAACTGCTTCAGGAAGTGGTTGAGAAGGGCAGTGATGAACAGAAAGAGGAAGCGCAAGGCATTCTTTCTGCACTGGGTTAAAATCTCCCGCGCGTCTTGCATCTGGCAGGGCGCCTGACTACACTTAGCCGATTTTTTACAAGAGGCAGAGTTACATGGCAAGAATAGCCCTGGGCGTCGAGTACGATGGCGCCGCACACTTCGGCTGGCAGCGTCAGCAGAAATTACCGAGTGTGCAGGGATATCTGGAGAAAGCGCTCTCCGCTGTCGCCAATACAACCATTGATGTGCAGTGTGCCGGTCGCACCGATGCAGGCGTGCATGCTACCGGGCAGGTGGTGCATTTTGATTTTGATGGTGAGCGTCCTGATCGCGCCTGGACCATGGGCGTAAACACCAATCTGCCAGATTCTATTGCTGTGCGTTGGGTAAAGAACGTCAGCGATGATTTTCACGCACGTTTTTCCGCCTCACACCGCCGTTATCGTTATGTCATTTACAATGCCACGTTACGCCCGGCCATCTTGCTAAACGGCGTTACCCATGAATATCAGCCATTAGATGCCGCGCTCATGCATGAGGCTGCTCAGGCTGTTATCGGTGAACAGGATTTTACGTCCTTCCGCGCGTCTCATTGCCAGTCTAATACCCCATTTAGAAACGTAACGGATGTTTCTGTGTACCGGCAGGGGGCTTATGTCATTGTCGATATTCGTGCGAACGCATTCTTGCATCATATGGTGCGCAATATTGTGGGCTCGCTGATTAAAGTAGGTTGCGGTGAGCAACCGGTTAGTTGGATAGCTGAATTACTGGCAGTGAAGGATCGCACCAAGGCGGCTGCCACCGCGAAACCGAACGGACTATACTTGGTGGATGTGACCTACCCGGAAACCTTCGACTTGCCGCGCAAGCCGTTAGGACCGCTGTTTCTGCCAGAAAGCTGAAAGCCGTGTGAACTGTCGGTGAACAGGCTGACTTCTTAGACCAGTTTTACTTTTTACTGTTTACCGATATGTGGTCTAATAGGCGGCTATATCGATTTTTTCAAATACTGTGCTCCAATAAATAAACACGGTTACAGACAACAGTTAACCACCAACTAAGCATGGTTACAGATAACAAAGGATTTTCCTTACTATGAGCTGGATTCAAAAAATTCTGCCTAAAACTCAGACATCAACCAAAGGTAACGTACCTGAAGGTGTCTGGACAAAATGTACCAGCTGCCAGGCTGTGCTTTATAAACAGGAACTGGAAAAGCTGTTAGAGGTATGTCCTAAGTGTGACAACCACATGCGCATTAACGCCCGTAAGCGTATCGATTCTTTCCTCGACGCGGGCGACCGTAAAGAATTAGGTGGTGATTTAGAACCGCAAGATCTGCTGAAGTTTAAAGACTCCAAGCGTTATAAAGATCGCATCACTGCGGCGCAAAAGAGCACTAACGAAAAAGACGCATTAATCGTGATGCAGGGCAAGCTGAAAGGTATGCCTGTCGTGGTTGCGTCTTTTGAATTCGCATTTATGGGCGGCTCTATGGCTTCGGTGGTAGGCGCGCGTTTTGTTGCTGCGGTTAATGCCTGTCTTGAGCACAACATGCCATTGATTTGTTTCTCTGCTTCTGGCGGTGCCCGCATGCAAGAAGCGCTAATGTCTTTAATGCAAATGGCTAAAACGTCTGCTGCATTGGCGAAAATGAGTGAAAAAGGCCTGCCTTACATTTCGGTTCTGACCGACCCAACCATGGGCGGTGTATCAGCCAGTTTGGCCATGCTGGGCGACGTCAATGTCGCTGAGCCAAAAGCACTTATCGGTTTTGCGGGTCCTCGCGTTATCGAGCAAACAGTACGTGAAACCCTGCCGGAAGGCTTCCAGCGCAGTGAATTCCTGCTGGAAAAAGGTGCCATCGACATGATTGTTGACCGTCGTAAAATGCGTGATAAATTACACGGCCTGTTAGAAAAGATGCACCGTCCAAACTAAGTGAACAATCAATCATCTCCTTTTACTGCGTCAGAGCACGATTCTCTGACGCAGTGGCTCTCTCATCTCGAGTCAATTCACCCGACATCCATTGACATGGGGCTGACCCGGGTTAAACAAGTCGCTGACAATCTTTCTCTTCAATTTCCCGACCAAACTGTTATCACCGTTGCCGGTACCAATGGCAAGGGCACCACGTGTCGTTTTATCGAGCAAGCCTGTCTGCTACAGGGAAAAACCACCGGCGTCTATTCCTCTCCGCATTTGTTAGATTATCGCGAGCGCGTGCGTATTAATGGTGATGTTGAAGCTGAATCAGCCTACTGCATCGCTTTTGCGGAAATAGAACAAGCCCGTGGCGACATTACACTGACCTATTTTGAGTTCGGCACACTCGCCGCCATGTTAATGATGCGCAAAGCAAACGTGGACGTGGTGATACTTGAAGTGGGCTTGGGGGGACGTCTTGATGCCACCAATATCATCGAGCCGGATTTAGCGGTTATTACTACCATTGGCCTCGATCACATGGATTGGCTGGGCGATACCCGTGAACTTATTGCCGTGGAGAAAGCCGGTATCATGCGCGATAACGGCATTGCAGTAGTAGGCGACCTCGAGCCTCCGGCAACCCTCGATGAATATGTAACGCAGCACAAAGTGAATACCTGGTGGGCAAAGCGGAACTTTTGTGTGGAAACCAACGTCGAAAACTGGCGTTGGCATTGTGACGAAGTCATCACCGACTGGCTGCCTATGCCACGCATTCCGCTGCAAAATACCGCAACGGCACTGGCTGCACTCAAGCGATTGAATTGGCTCCCCACTGCTGAACAACTCAAACAGTTGGTCGAAACGGTAAATGTACCAGGCCGACGTCAGCAAATTGCCAGTCAACCGGATGTACTGGTAGACGTGGCACACAACCCTCAGGCTTGCGCCCTCATGCGCGATTGGGCTGACAAAGGGTTAAACGGTGAATTGCATATTGTTGTGGGTATGTTAGCGGACAAATCTTTAGCCGCGACACTTGATGAACTGGCAACTGTGAAAGCCAAATGGTACCTTGGTAATACCAGTGGCCCCCGTGGACTCAGCGGTGAAACCCTGATGTCGCACCTCCAGCCACAACAAAAATTACATGCCGCCGCTTTCAGTTCAGTTTCTGATGCTTATCAAGCAGCCAGAGAGCAGGCAGGGCAGAATGATCGCATCCTGGTGTTCGGTTCTTTTCTTACCGTTGCGGATGTATTAACGTTTCACAGGGACAGAAGTATCCAATAGGAGTTAATCGTGACCTCGGCGCTATCCAACCGGCTGGTCGGCACAGTGATTGTAGTTGCTCTGGCAGTCATTTTTTTGCCGGATTTTCTTGATAGAAAAAAAGAAACTAATAACGATGCATTCGTGAGCGTGCCGGCAACTCCAGCGAAGAAGCCTATTGTGAATCCGGAACCTTTCCCAACTGAGCGTGTAGCTGGCGTAACCCAGCGGCCGCTTGAAGTGGTAGACGAACCCGCAGTCGACGATTCGCAAACGCAGACCGCGGCGCCGGCTGAAGCCGCCAAAACTCAGGTTGAAGATAAGCTCGCAAGCCAGACCGTGGTAGAAAAGCCTTCGGCTGAACCACAAGATGGCAGTTGGGTTGTTCAACTGGGCAGTTTCAGACATCAAAAGAACGTAGGGCAACTGCTGGAAAAACTTGAGAAAGCGGGTTACCGCGCGTTCAGCCGCCCAATCGAAACACGTTCTGGTCCGCTTACGAAAGTATTTGTCGGGCCAGACATAAACAAAGACAAGTTACAAAAGGCATTGCCGCATCTTCAGGATATCACGGGGCTCAAAGGCAAGGTCGCACCGTTTAAGGTGGACTGATCCCGTATTGACTGTCGACGTTCTGGCCTTGGCAATACCCTCTGTGTGCGGAAACTTTTCTTACCATAACGGCAGCTTATAAAAATTATCGGGCAGATTTCGCATTGGTAATCTTTTAGGCTTCTGTTAGAATGCGCGCCATCTCGCAGCAAGGCTGATTTACTGCGTGTTCAACGACAGACGGATAACATAACGCTTCATGAATTGGGTCGACTTTTCCATTCTCGGTATTATCGTGGTTTCTGCCCTGATAAGTGTGATGCGTGGCTTCGTGAAAGAAGCCATCTCCCTGGTAGTCTGGTTCGGTGCACTGTTTATTGCCAGTGAATTTCATGCCGATCTTGCTGTCTATTTTTCGCAAATTGAAGATCCAACGCTGCGCAATGGCGCGGCGATAGTGGTGTTGTTTATCGTAACCCTGGTGCTTGGTGGTATGTTCAATCATGTCGTCGGACAACTGGTTCAGGCGTCGGGATTATCCGGCACCGACCGTGCGCTAGGTGCGATTTTTGGCGCTTTACGTGGCGCACTGATAGTAAGCGCACTATTGTTCTTTATGGATACATTTACTGATGCGGCGAATACCGGGTGGTGGGGACAATCACTGCTCATTCCGGAATTCGGTGTCATTATTGAGTGGTTTTTCACCTTTGTGAAAGACGGCTCCAGTTTTCTAAAAACCGCTTGATATAGGTAACGCTCATGTGTGGTATTGTCGGAATTGTTGGTAAAACACCTGTTGCTCAGTCACTGTATGATGGCTTAACAGTGTTACAGCACCGCGGACAGGATGCTGCTGGTATCATTACGATTGACCAGAGTCGGTTCAATCTGAGAAAGGCCAACGGTCTGGTGCGGGATGTTTTCCATACCCGTCATATGAAACGCCTAACGGGCAACATGGGTATTGGCCATGTTCGCTATCCAACTGCCGGTACTTCCAGCTCAGCAGAGGCACAACCGTTTTACGTAAACTCGCCGTTTGGTATCGCGTTTGCGCATAACGGCAACCTGACTAACGCACACGAGCTGCAAGACGAAGTATTTCGTATTGCCCGCCGTCATATAAACACCTCATCCGACTCGGAACTGTTGCTGAACATCATGGCTCATGAGCTGCAGCAGTGCACAGACTTAACTGTGTCGCCGAAAGATGTGTTTAAAGTGGTAACCAATGTTCATAAGAAAATTCGCGGTGCCTATGCGGTTGTTGCGGCGATTATCGGTCAGGGCGTTGTGGCTTTCCGCGACCCCCACGGTATTCGCCCGCTTGCATTGGGTAAGCGCGTAACCGAGCTGGGCGACGAATACATGGTTGCCTCTGAAAGTGTTGCGCTGGATGCCGTTGGTTTTACCTTTATTCGCGATGTCGCGCCAGGCGAAGCTGTTTATATCACAGAAAAGGGTGAGCTTTTCACACAGCAATGTGCCGAGAATCCGGTTACTGTTCCTTGTATTTTCGAATTCGTGTATTTCGCCCGTCCTGATTCCTTTATCGACGGTATTTCAGTGTATGCGTCACGCGTGAATATGGGGCGCAAACTGGGTGAGAAAATTGCGCGGGAGTGGGCTGACCTCGATATCGACGTGGTTATTCCTATTCCCGAAACTTCCATGGATGTGGCACTGCAAATCGCCAACACCCTGGACTTGCCATATCGTCAGGGCTTCGTGAAAAACCGCTATATTGGTCGTACGTTTATTATGCCCGGTCAGGCAATGCGTAAGCAGTCTGTGCGTCGTAAACTCAACGCGATTTCTTCAGAATTCAAAGACAAAACGGTTCTGCTGGTCGACGATTCTATTGTACGTGGTACCACTTCAGGCCAGATCATTGAAATGGCCCGTGAGTCGGGTGCGAAGAAAGTGTACTTCGCTTCTGCAGCACCGGAAATTCGTTTCCCTAACGTTTATGGTATTGATATGCCATCAGCGAACGAACTGGTTGCGTATGGCCGTGAGATTGATCAGATAGCCGACCTTATTCAGGCAGATGGTTTGATTTTCCAGGATATCAGCGATCTCGTTGCTGCCGTTCGGGAAGAAAACCCGTCTATCGAAGAGTTCGAAACCTCGGTATTCGACGGTAACTACATTACCGGAGACGTTGATCAGGCTTACCTTGAACGTATCGACATGGCGCGTAGTGAAGCGTCGAAGAGCCCGGTGGTTCAGGCTGAGCTTTCAAATCTTGAAATGCACAATATGGATTCTGATAGCTGAGTTAAGTTATCCGCGCCGAACCAATAAAAAGCCGCTCATTCGAGCGGCTTTTGCGTAAGGATATGGATGAAATAATGTGATCAGTGAACGTATACCGGGCCGAAGCCCATACTCCACAGGATCACGGTGCTTGCCATTAGAATGGCGAGTAACACCAGGCCGCAAGTCACTACGGAGCTGGCATATATGAATCCTTTACCGTCCGGGATGTGCATCATGATTGGCGTTCCAGAGTAAAGGAGATAAACAGAGTATGATAATCCGACCAGGCCAACGGCCATTACAAACCACAGTTCAGGGTAAAGGCCCGCAAAACCCGTCATAAAAAGTGGCGTGGCGGTATAGGCAGCAAGATCTAACGATTCTGTATAGTTGGGTTTAGCGTCAAATGCGTTGGCGAGTTCGTGAATCATGTAAGTGAGGATCAGTACGCCCACGATCAATCCGAAATACATGCCAACCGCCAGCATTGCAGCACTGGATTCGGTAAGTTTGATTAAATCACCAGCCCCAATGCTCCAACCCAAATGCGCGCCAGAGTAGTAGGTTACCAGTGATGGAATAAGTGCGATTACGGCGATATGACTCAACGCGTAAACACTGCTTTCATGTCGTCTGTCTATGTCCTGCCATTCTTCACGGGGATGGGTGTAGATGCCGAGTAAATGATTAAGGATCATTGTTTGTCACCTTGTAATTAGGGCTGCAAGCAGCATTACGCTTATTTTCAATTATTTTCCAATATCAATAGTTAACATGGTTAACATTATTAACATTGATTTTACATTTGAGTGTTGATCAGGTTTTGTACAACGTCAAACCTTTTTTGCTTAAAAAGTGTTCAGGTTGTCGGGGTGTTTGATTTTTAAGTAATTTTGAATAGTAGGTTTATAGAGAGGAAATAATAGTGAGGCCTGAACGTGTGCTCAGACCTTAATTTTTAGCGGCGCTTTACTTAAACAGACAGGGGAGCTGTTGAATGGCGAACGGAAAGGCTAACCCCAACCGTGCATTTTTTTCTTGAAGCCATTGGGTTTTCTTTGCGACGCAATAACATGGAAACTGCTTCTTCTGCCATTTCATCTAAAGGCATTTTTATGCTGGTCAGTTGCGGTGTCATAAATTCACACCAGGCAACATCATCAAAGCCTACCACTGACAAATCCTCAGGCACGCTTAGCCCTATCGTTGCCGCGTAGCGGATTATGTTCAAGGCGATAGTATCGTTACCTGCAATAATAGCGGTGACATTTTTCTTGTTCAGCAACGTCTTTGCTTCAATCGATAACTTATCAGTAAAGTCCGTTTCGCAAATCCATTTGATTTCAGCATCGCTGTCTTCTATCACTTTAACGGTGCCATTAATGCGAAGTTGCATGTTATCAACATGACGCGGGCCAGAAATTAATCCTATCTGTTGATGACCCAAATCCAATAGATGCGCAGCCTGTTGTACGCCACCGTCGAAATGATCTGGCGTTACCACATCGAAATCGGTTAAATCACGGTCGATAACCACCACAGGCATACCATGGGTGGCGTTGTTGATGGTGTTTTGTTGACTGCCAGGAAACCAAATCAGACCATCTGCACCGCTTTGCGCAAAGCGCTGTGTGCGCGCAATTTCCGTTTCTGCCTCAGCGTAGCTGTTCGCAAAGAACACCGAATAGTGCTGCTGGGCGCACACTTGTTCTATTTCTGTAGCAAGCTCAGAAAACAGTGGGTATCGAAAATCCGGTAAAAGCAAACCTATGCTGGCGCTGCTACCAGTTTTCATGGTGCGAGCAGCGGTATTGGGTTGATAGCCTAACTGCTTAACCACTTCCCGTACGCGCTCGGTAACTTGTTTACTAATAGCACCTTTACCATTGAGTGCATAAGACGCTGTGGCAAGGGATACCCCGGCTTCCTTAGCGACGTCTTTTAATGTTGGGGCAGAGGAGGCGGTTCTTGTTCGTTTTCCGGGCATAGATTTCAATTGTAAGTATCAGTAAAAGCTAAGTTAACATTTTGAATTTACGACAGATGAGCGCGAATAACCAGTAATAACCACTGGCAGACACAAAACGGGGCAGCGAATGCTGCCCCGTTTATCGGCTGTGACGCAAAGTCAGTGACAACTTAGAAGAACGTTGCTTTCAGTTCGATACCGAAGGTACGAGGCTGATTAGCAATGGCTGTAAAGTTGTTAAAGTCGATTGCACCGGTAACGGTTTCTACGTCGGTAATATTACGTGACCACAGCGCCACTTCATATCCGTCGTAAGTCTGGTATCCCACTCTCAGACCACCTTCCAACGCTGCTTCAGCTGTGAATTCGGTTGATTCATACAGGAAAAGATTGGTTTCGCTTTTGTAAGCCCAGTCGGTGAAGAAATACAGATCGCCGTTTTCCATTGGTATAGTGTAACGGGCAGTCAAACTACCAATCCATTCAGGTGCTTGCGGTAAGCTGTTGCCGTTGATAAGTGCAAAACCGTTGTCGTTGATAGGGTCAAGGACTGTACAACCTGAACCACATGCAGCAACACCTAAGTCGGCATCTTTGATTTCCGTGTCGTTATAGCTACCCGCAGCAGTGATGATAAAGTCTGGCGTAACCGCATATTCCAGTTCTGCCTCAATACCCTGACCGACAGATTCATCAGCATTCAGCAGACGGGTGTCGTTATCTTCACCACCAACAGCCGTTAATTGCTGGCCATCTACTTCGTAGCGGAATACTGCCACATTCAGGCGAGCATCGCCGTCTAGCAATGTAGATTTCACACCTGCTTCATAAGAAATCAGCGTCTCGGCGTCCACAGCAGTGGTGTAGGTGGGGGTACCAGCGATGGAAGGTGCACGGAAACCACGGGCAATACGGCCATACACCATAACATCGTCAGACAGGGTGTAATCGGAAGAGATATCCCAGCTGATTTCTGACTCGTCAGTTTCAGCATAGGAACTTTGCGGATCAGCTACCGATTGGCCACCGTTTGCCAATACTTCAATTGAGCTGAATTCTTTGGTGTCGTTAGTCCAGCGCACACCACCAGATACAGACCAGTCGTCTGCAATAGCGTAAGAACCGCTTACGAATACGCCGACAGTGTGGTTAGTTTGTTTCTGGTCGTTCAGTGAATTCAGCGCATTGTTGTTTTCTGTGCTGTAGCCTAAATCACCGTTAGTGGCTTTTTCATAGAAGTAGAAAAGGCCAGTTTGATAGTTGAACGGGCCGGCAAAGTTGCTTGCAAGACGCAGTTCTTCAGAGTACTGCTTAGCACCGTTGTCGCCAGCCGTTTCTACAGAGAAGAACGGGGCAGAGGCTGGATCGCAGCTTGCACAACCACCATCAACGTCGCCCAGTGAGTAGAAGCTCATGTCTTCATAAGCACTAATTGAGGTTAAGGTGTACTCGCCCAGCTCGAATGTCGCACGAATAGAACCACCATCCTGTTTCATACGGGAAGCATTGTTTCCGTCTTGGTTAACCAGGTAGCGATTCCAGCCGTCACGGAAACCTTTAGTTCCGCCTTCAATGGCATTCGCGTAGAAGATAGTAGAAGTACCGTTCAGATCGCGGTGGTGATAGTTAAACAGTACACTGATATCGTCTGTCGGTGTCCAATCAAGTTGAACACGGGCGGCATTGTCGTGGTATCCGCCTAATGCATCTTCTTCACCGGTATATTCATTCGATACGAAGTCGCTACGGTTTTGGGTAATACCTGAAACGCGGCCGGTGAGTACGCCGTCGATGAGGGTGCCGCCAACAGCACCTTGCAGGTTAGTTTGACCAAAGCGACCAAAACTCGCCGACACATAACCATCTGCATCAGCCGTTGGTTTTTTAGTATCGATTTTTACTACACCAGCTGGGGTGTTGCGGCCGAACAGCGTGCCCTGAGGACCTTTCAGTACTTCAATACGCTCGACGTCGAAAATTGGAAAGCCTTTCATGTTTGGCGAAGATTGAATGACATCGTCGTATACCAATTCAACAGGCTGTGAAGCGTTGAAGCTGAAATCGGTGTTACCGAAACCACGAATGTAGAAACGAGGAAAACTACGGCCCATTGAAGATTCCGCTACCAGGCTTGGTACGCGGGCGGTTAGAAATTTAATGTCGTCGCCAGAAACGGCGTAAGAGTTCACCTTTTCAGCGTTAACCACACTCATGGTGATTGGAATTTCCTGTGCGTTTTCAACACGTTTCTGTGCAGTTACGCTAATTACTTCCAGACTGCCTTTTTTTTCTGCAGCAGGCGTTTCCTGTGCCTGTAGACCAAAGCTCACTGCAAGCGCGAGGGCACTTACCAATGGAGCTGATTTCATTGTGCTTGATAAAGTCATTCGTGTGATACCAGTGAAAAGTTAGGTGAATCGTTTCATCTACATATAACCTTATTATTCACGTGGTTGTCAATTAAATGACATAAATCCGTAGTAAATCGAATTTTTCGTTGATATTCTTAAGTGAAACGTTTAATTAAAATTGTTAATTTGTCGTTAATTATTAGCACAAGGTAGTAACGTGAAAGATCATAATCTACAGGTATCACTGACAGAAGCGCGCAGAGCTGCGTTAATGACAGTGGATACACAATCGCCGGTTTCAGTGGTAATCGACTGTGACGCGGGTAATGAAATTGACGATCAGTTTGCCATTGCCTGGTCACTGCTTCGCCAGGACCGTCTTGATCTTCAAGCCATTTATGCTGCTCCTTATACCAATGCTTTTTTCGAAAATCAGGATGGTGAGCCGACTCGTGTAGAACATGCAGCAGAAGGCATGAAACGCAGTTATGATGAGATCTTGCGGGTGCTGTCTTTAATGGATGCCACTAATACTGTACCTGTGCTTAAAGGCTCTGAACATTATCTTAAAGACATGCAGGAGATTGAAAATTCACCAGCAGTAAATGATCTTATAAACCGAGCGCGCAACGCTGAAAAAACACTACATGTAGTCACAATAGGCGCGCCAACAAATATTGCCTGTGCCTTATTGCTGGCCCCAGATATCGCAAACAACATACATGTACTTTGGCTTGGTGGTCATAGTCAGGACTGGTACGACACGGAAGAATTTAACTTAATGCAGGATATGCCCGCCAGCCGCGTTTTACTTGATAGCGGCGTGGCGCTCACTTTATTCCCGTGTATGGGCGTAACGAACACGCTCGCGACTTCCATCCCTGAAATGCAGTTTTATTTGCTCAATACCAGCCGAATTGGCGATTATCTTGCCAACCTGGCACCAACCTTTAACTGGATTACCTTTGCATCGCGAAAGGTGATGTGGGATATCGCCAACATTGGCTACTTGCTGGAACCGTCATGGTTTCGCTGCTCGCAGGAATCGTCGCCTGTGCTTAACGATAATCTTACCTGGAGCCGTGACGACAGACGTCATAACATACGCATTGTTCGATATATTGAGCGGGATAATCTCTTTAAAGATATCTTCCGTCGCATAATGGATGCAGATAAGAAATAAGCAATGACAACAATAATAACATTACTCGGCAGCGTCTTGTTGCTACTCGCAGTGGGATGGCTATGTTCAGAAAATCGCCGGGCAGTGAAGCCGCGAGTTATTTTCGGTGCGCTGGGACTGCAACTGGCCATCGTCGCCTTTATCTTGTTTGTTCCTTTTGGCAACAAGGTTTTGCTGGCGTTGTCGGGCGGGGTGAATAACATTCTGGCGTATGCCAACGAAGGTATTGCGTTTATTTTCGGCGATCTCGGCAGCAGTGAGTATGGTTTTATCTTTGCCATTAAAGTACTGCCAGTCATTGTATTTATGTCATCGCTGATGTCGTTGCTGTATTACTTCGGCATCATGCAGTGGATTGTCCGTCTGGTGGGCGGTTCGTTACAAAAACTGCTGGGCACCAGTAAAACCGAATCTATGGCGGCCACGGCCAATATCTTTGTCGGCAATACTGACGTGTTTGTATTGATGCGTCCATACGTGGGTAGCATGACGCGCTCTGAACTCTTCGCGTTGATGACCGGTGGTGTCGCGTCGATTGCCGGAGGTGTGCTGCTGGGTTACGCAGGTATGGGTATCAATATTGAATATTTGCTGGCAGCGGCGTTTATGTCTGCACCGGGTGGTTTGCTAATGGCAAAGCTATTATATCCAGAAACGGAACAAACCAGCCCGCCGGAAGATATTGAAAAGCAGCTTGCTGAATCGAAGCCTTCTACCATGATTGAAGCTGTCACTGAAGGTGCATCCAGCGGTCTGCAGCTCGCACTTGGCGTAGGCGCGATGCTGCTTGCGTTCATTGGTCTGATTGCGTTAATCAACGGCGCTTTAAGCGGCGTACTGGGTTGGTTTGGCGTTGAAGGGGTAACGTTGGAGCTGATCTTCGGTTATCTTTTTGCACCGTTTGCCTGGCTGTTAGGCGTGCAAGGCGATGAAGTGCTCACCGTTGCCAACTTGCTTGGGCAAAAGATGGTGCTGAACGAGTTTGTTGCCTATGTGAGTCTGTCAGGCGTTCAAGACGCGTTAAGCGCACATTCGCAGCTAGTAACGGTCATTGCACTTGCCGGGTTCGCGAACTTGTCAGCCCCGGCCGTATTGCTTGGCGTACTGAGTCAGATGCTGCCAGACAAGAAAGACTATATTGCTAAAATGTGCCCGAAAGTCATTTTAGGTGGTTTTCTTTCAAACTTAATGAGTGCCAGTCTGGCCGGACTGTGTTATCAGCTTTCGCTGGTACTCTGAGGTTCATGAGGGCAGGGCGGTGCCGGTTATGTTCAGTGCGTAGAATTCGGCCCTGATTTTAGCTCATAAATTCTAAGTATTTTACTCACCTGTCCTTTATCATCGGCGAGTCCTACACCAATAGCGGTGACACTGCCTGTCGCATAGGGTGGTTTAAGTTTCATTTTCTCTGCCACCGCTTTCAGCGCTTCAGATTGTTCGGCTGCCAGCAGTGTCATGTGGGGTTCGAAGTTTTGGAATACATTCGGGCTGCCGTAGCGCTCGAATGCGGCCTTTTTCACGGGATAAGCATTTACCCAGCCCGGCAGTGGTGCTTTGTTATCACGCATTGGTTCCAGAGCCAGAGTCACGGTGTCTGCAAGACGTTGTAAATCATGGCTGACTTCCGCATCTACAAATACCCAGTTTCCAGCGGTAACGGTAAAGCCGTTGGCAGTGAGTGGAATAGTAGTTTGGGTTGCGGTTAACGCCTCGACCTTTTCTAGTATGGATGGCACCGCTGACTCGTCGAACTGTGTGAGGTAAAGCGTAACGTGAACTGGAAATCCTTTTTCATAAAAGGTTTTCATGCCTTCGTTGTTGAGTTCAGCACTCACGTCAGCCACGGTGTTCTCGATGTTCTGTGAGGGAATTGCGAATACGTTAACTGACAAGGAAGCTGCCAGTGAATTGAAAGACAAAAGGGTGAAGGCGGCCAATGCCGCAGATTTCAGCGTGTTCAAAGAGGCGTTCCAGAAAAATAAAAACCATACGCTACACAAATTGCTTTGCCGGAACAACTATCCGATACGGGCGCCAGCAATAAACTATGAAAGATGCCCTTTGAGTATCTCAATACCCAGTCAATTCCATGAATCCATTACCCGAATGGGAACCGGCAACCTCAACTCTACCTTCATAGTAAGGGAAGCGACCGTTGTTATGCTGTCCGAGTTTGAATGGATGAAGACTAATATCCAGTGACTTAGTGGGAATTTGCAAGCGCCAATTAACAGGATAATCATGTTCGTCGATTGACTCGTTCCCGGTGGGCGTTAGCTGGATTGTCTCGACTGTCAGTGTTTGTTGTTCGCCGGTCGCGGTGATGTAAGTGCCGGTGACATAGGGCAGCTGCCCATGCACATGCATGCGGAACGCCATCAGTTTATCGCCGTTATCCAGATGCAGAGAAAACCAATCCCAGCCTAACGCATTGTTGTTTGCCAATTCGCTGGTCCATTCATGGTCGAACCAACCATTGCCGTTTACCTGCAGATTGTTTTCGCCAATCTTAATTATGCCGTTGGCTTGAATAAAAGGTTGGCTGTAATAGTAAGAACGATAGGTTTCATCTGCGGTTTTAATACTGTATCCGTTATCACCTTGCTTTATTACCGGCCCATCGGCAGATAATTGTAATGACACTGTGACCGTATCGTTGATGGTGAAATTCAGCGTGGAAGGTGTTAGCGACGTCGATTCACTTTGCCAACGCCAGTTATCTATTTGTGTTGAAAACGTGTGCGTGTTGGTTGAAGGATCTGTTACAAACACGTTGCCCACGCCGCCTGAACCAAAACGTTCTTCAAAGAAATGCTCGGTGGGGGAATGCAACGAGGCGTGACCCATCCATAACTGGCCATCAGACCAATTACTCACATATTGCTGGTCGCCAGAAAAACGGAATAAGGTGAATTGCAAACCGTAAGGCCGGTGTTGTGCATCTTCCAACACAAAAGTGAGATACCACCATTCGATGTCGAACGCAGGGTGACTTTTGTGGTCGTTAGGCAGTATCACCGGTTTGTCACGACTCACCAAAGTAACGACAGGCTTTTCTGCATCAGCGGCAAATAGGCTGGTGTTGGGTTGTGGGTCAGTGCAGCTTATTAGCAGTAGACTCAACAAGAGCGCTAAAACAATCATGCTCACGTTTTTCATAAGCGCTCTTCCTGCCTCAGATCGATTTTGCTGTTTAATCTCCCCAGCGGTAACAGTAGGACTACCAGCACCACCGCCAAACTCACTGCCACACTTTTCAGCAGCACAATCCAGTTGAGTGACAAGGGATAAACCCAGTAAAACGCGAAACGATTCACATACTCAATAAAAATCCATGCCAACAAAATGCCAAATGGCACGGCCATAGCCGCTGTGGCCGCGCATAACAACATGTACTGGGCAGTCAGCGCGGTTTTTATGCTGCGTTGGCTGATCCCCAGTGTGCGAAGCATAGCGAGTTGAGGTTTTAAATCCATGGTGAGCAGGGTTACGGATACCGCAAAAGCCAGTCCAGCAACCAACAAAGTGGCAATGTTTAAGGCATCAGTCACCACGAATGTGCGGTCGAAGGTTTCCATAGACACGGCAATTAACGAGGCTGACGATATCAGGTTCGCATCGTCTGGCAACGTTTCTTGCAGTGATGATAATTCCTGCGCGGCTAAACTAGACGACGTGGCAAGCGCCGGGTAAATCGCCGCCACATTTCTGCGCGCCTCTGGCATGCCAATCAAGCTTTCACTCACTATGATTTGCATCTCTGGGTTACCATAGTCGGGATAAATGCCAGCAACGCGGAATGACTGTTTCCCGCCGAGGAGTTGTTGCTCCAGCCCCAGCGTGAAAATCGGTCCAGTTTCTAAACGGTCTCCGGGCTTCACTCCTAAACGAAAGGCCAACTGCTGGTTCACATACACGGCTTCACCGGCATAGAAATCCGCTGGCGTACTCGGTGTTTCCTGTTCCAGGGGCAGATTAATCTGGTAGGAAAACGGCGACGGATAAGTCCGCAATGTTACTTTGGAGTTATTCATTTCGGCTGCATCACTCATACCGGCGTCGCTTACTGAGGTGACACCTTGATAGATAGGGAGTAGCCGAAGGCTGTCCGGCAAGGATGTTTCGTTGATAGGTTGCATGGAATATAAGTAAGCGGGTGCAGTAAGTCGTTGTTCTAGCCAGTCCAGGGTGGCCTGACGAAAGCTATCCGTCATCACGTTCAAACCAATGTTGGCGCTGAGCGCGATGAAAAAGGCACATACCGCCAACCGACTTTTTCCCGATAGCATTTGGGCGCTGGCAACCACATAGCTGGCAAGTGGGCTAGTAGGCGGAACCAGCCTTCTTACCATGCCTAGAAGCGGTGCCAACCACAGGATTAAAAGTGCGCTGGCGCACAGTAACACCGCAGCAACGCTTAAAAGTGCTGTGGCAGTCGATGACGCGAATACTAATGTCAGGGCGATGATCAGCAACAGAACAAGAGAGCAAAGCAGTCGTTTAAATGGTGGAAGCGGCGCTGTCTGCACTCTGTTGCGACTGAGGGCCCCCGCGAGCTGCTTTGCTGGCGCAATAAAGAACATGGCTAATGCTGCTAGCGAAACAACAAAAGCCCCTGCGATTAACTGCGTCAGCACCGGCGACGGCGCAACAAAAGCGGATTCGAACAACCCGCTAAAAGTCGCCTGGAGTACGGGTGTTAGCGAAAGCGTTAATGCCGCGCCGGCAAACACGCCAACGGGGCTCGCTATGAGGCAGTAGAAAGTCAGCTCGGTAAACAGTGCTGCCAGCAACATCCGACTGCCCACGCCAGCTTGTCGCAAACGAATAAACGCAGGGAGTCGGGCACGGTACATCAGCATGAGGGCGTTAAGAATGATAAATATCGACACTACCGCCATCAACGCGCCCATAGCCCACAAGTTAAGCTGAAAACTGTCTGCTAAGGTGCCCTTGCTGGTGAATGCTGGCGGAATAGTCAGTGCAAGGTTCTCTGGTAACGCCTGCTGCAGTCGTGTCTGCTCCTTATTCGAGAGTGTTCTTGCGACGACCAAGGCCGTTAATGGGAAGTTTTCTGGCGTGCGGCCTTCGGTGTAAAAGGCATCAATGGGCAGTACCAGGCGTTCATCAGGTAAGCCTGTTACTACTTGCGGCGTGCTAAAAAGGAGATTGCCAAATCCTGTCAGTGAAGTGTTGCAATTAAAGTAGCGTGCGGTTTGCTCAGATACCACAGCCCTTACGGTTGTACCTTTTATAGATGCATTTGGGTTTGATGCTAACGTTGCATCAGCGGGGTTGGCGATGGGTTTGTTAGCCGTTTGCCGATTAAGCATACCCGACATACCACCAAATGCGCCCGCGTTACTCAAGGCCGCCGTGATATCCACGCCAGTTATCGTGATAGGTAGAGAACGGGATTCGTTGGCCGGGCAGCTAATCTGTGCTTCCATTTCTATTATGGCAACAAGATAGGTAAAGCCCGCCGTGCGAAGGGCAATATAGTCGGCTTTACTGATGGGAGTCTCAGTACTTTTGGCGGTCACGCTGCCGCCTGCGAACCAGCCTGGTTGCGACGATGCCAGTTCGCCCTCGCTGGCCCCTTGATTGATGAGCGTAACCGACGAAAGGCCCGCGGTGGCTATAACAATGGCGACAATAATTAACAGCGGTTCCCAGAAGCGTCTGCGGTCCATTGCGAGCAGAACACGACACACCAACAGCAAGCGATTTAACATATTAGCGTTCCAGGCGCTTCTGTTCTGCATGTGTTTGTGAGGAGCGATGCTGTTCGCCATGCTGCTTTACATGCAGTTGCCCATGATGCAGCCACAAAGAAACGTCGGCTTTTTCTGCCACTTCGTGACTGTGAGTGACAACAATGAGGGTGGTATTGAGCGTTTGGCACTGTGCAAACAAGGTGTTTGCGACCTGCTCGCTGGTCTCTTCATCCAGGTTTCCCGTTGGTTCATCTGCCAATACCAGGGAGGGTTTGTGAACCAACGCGCGGGCAATGGCCACACGCTGTTGTTCACCACCGGATAGCTGTTGGGGAAGCTTTTCTGACAGGTGGGCAATCGCCATGTCTTCCATCAACGTACGCTGAAAATCTTTATCATGATTGCCTTTCAAGCGGGCGGTGAAGGCGATGTTGTCCCACACGTTGAGGCAATCCAGCAGGTTAAAACTCTGGAATACCACACCTAGAAGGTCCCGGCGAAAAGCATCAGCGGCTTTGTCGCTGGTAAAGGGCAGGGTGACATCGTCAATATGAATGGTGCCGCCATCCGGGAGTTCAAATCCGGCAATGAGCGACAGTAACGTGGATTTACCTGAACCTGAGGCGCCGCGAATGCTGGCCGAGCTTCCACTTGCTAACGCAAAGGATAAATCTCGCAAGATCTGAATGTCACCAAAGGATTTTTGCAGGTTTTTCAGGTTTAGCATGGCCGGGCAGAACACATTTTTATGAACGATGTTCACCGTTATACGGCAAGTCAGTATTGAAGGTACAGCTTAACCTGATATTTTTCATTCTGTTACAATCGAATGCTGAACCCGAAATAAGATAATAAATGTACAATTTATGGTTGACAGGTGTTAGGAGAGCAACTGTGTGTTGGAGTTATTCTAAGGTCGCTAAACAATTAGAGTATGACCAACTGTCATAGTAATTGAAAGGGAAAGTGGACCGAGGGACACCGATACCAATTAGAGGCCTACTCACGCGAGGCTATCTAAATCTGTAAGAATTGTCCTTCGAAGTTGAATTCGTAGGAGACTAACGTCATAGAGTTTCCCAGATCTATTTTCTTCCTAATTTCTATTATTGATTGCATTTTTTAACAATTCGTGATTAAAAGGTAGTAACAAATCTAAGAATCTATATGCACTAAGGACATGTAAATGTACTCTAGGATGAAAGCAACACTGTTCAAAAAAATGGATAACGCTGAGTACATTCAACATTTCTACGACATTTTTCATTCTGAGTACGCTAAAAAGGTTAAAAAAAAATATAAATTAAACCACTATCCGTTCGTCGAAAAAAGAAATCACGGTGTGAACTCCTATCAATTACCGATCGGGAATTCCACCTTCGATTTATTAACTTATAATTACCATCATAGTTTTGTAGAACAAATCCTACTTAACTATTATGTGATAGATGTTGCACTCATCCTGTTCAAGAATTCTCAAGGGCAAACATTGTCAAAAGCACAAGTTTCGGCTTGTCAGGAGGTCGCTCGAGCTTTCATAAAATCAGCTATCGAGTTCAGCGCTGATGTCGCTGT
Source organism: Alteromonas sp. ABV4_515 (assembly GCF_056160345.1). Taxonomy (NCBI): domain Bacteria; kingdom Pseudomonadati; phylum Pseudomonadota; class Gammaproteobacteria; order Alteromonadales; family Alteromonadaceae; genus Alteromonas; species Alteromonas sp. ABV4_515. The sequence continues at coordinate 455,243 of NZ_JBSWWZ010000005.1, read as the reverse complement.
AAATTTCGGATGTAATACTCGAATTGGGACTAGAAATGTCTGCTTACCGCAAACATTGTGGACGAATAATAATCTTTTAGGAATTTTGAGTATCCAACAGTTCTACTCTGAAGTATGCAAGCCTAGTCGCATAAAAAAGCACATGCGTATCTCTGTTATTCGCTACATGAAAAGACACAATTTAATTAATCAGAAGTTTGAAGTTGAAGATCAGAAACAGTTTGTTTCACATATGAGACGAATAGGTGCTGGTGCTCTGGATGAACTCGAAAAGCTTGCCACTGAATTTATTGAAAATGACAGACCTCTGTCGGACGGTTTGAATCCGATCCTTAACTTACTCATATTTAATACACCTAAGCGTCGATTCAGAAAGGTAATAAAAACCTATGGACAATGACAAACTGATTTTTAGTCTAGAAAAATTTTCAGGAAGTCTTCTTATAACGATTTTCGCTATATTTGCATTTACATCTGGAGCGTTGCTAAGCACTAATAGCTACATCGTAAAGTCAATTTTTCTAATTTCTCTATCACTAGCAATATTGGGTCTTGTCTTTAGTTACCGAGCTATCTCTATACCTATTAATGTCTATGCCAGCCAAGACATAAAACATTTAACTGGAACAACATCGAGAGGTAGGAATCTGAATGTTGTTGAGCGAAATAAAATGATTCGTTATGTTAACTATCAGTGGCGTCTTTCTATAATCTCACTTCTACTACTCACAATATCTGTAGCTTTCTTCTTATTCACTGATAATACACCGAGTTTTAGAATTAAGGATTCAGTTAAAATTAGTGCAACATCCGAGTGAAATAATTTTTTAACATTTTTTTCTGGGATCTAACTTTTACTATTCTAAATTTTCCAGAACTAAGACAATAATTGCACTACTTATTATTAAAGGGTGAGATGGACAACAGTCTGTTGATGGTGTTCTAAATTCGCATAACAATTTGAGTAGTACCATGAGTAATAAGAATTTTTTCTAGCGACATCAATCCTAGATTGAAGTTTATTTATGAGAGTTCAAATTACCGGGGGAGCCGGTGATGTTTGAGACTGACCCACAAAGCGATCATATGAGCTTAGATGTTTTATAGTATGAAATAGCAATTGATGTTAAGCCGTGCCGTTTTACAAACTAACAAGTAGTTTCTCATCATACTGACTCGTAGCAGACTAAGCAGAAAGAAAAACTTCGTGATAACAAACATAGCAACTTAGCTTGAAAAAGTCTGTTACACAGGTTTAATCTGCCCCCGGTATTATTTGAGCCAGCCCGGTGAATGCGATACATTGCTGCTCACGAGGTGTCATATGGCAAAACCCAACAAGAAAGGGCCGGTTCGCACAGTGCTCATTTCCTGTCAGCAATGCAAATCCCCCATTTTTAAATACCGTAAAGGCGGCAAAGGTGCGCTGGTAAAATGTTTCATTGAACGCATTGTGGAAGACATGACGGTAAAGCCCTGTCATTGTCCGGGATGCGATCAGGAATTTGCCAGAGAAACCCTGATCCGCGGCACGCCAGCCTACAAGATGATTGGCGGCAAAGTGCATATGAAATGAATTCACAAGGACACTTCATGGAAAAACATATTTATCTCTGCCGTCACGGTCAGACCGAATGGAATCGTGACAAACGACTTCAGGGTCAGCTCGACAGTCCGTTGACTGAGCAGGGCAGAGCGCAGGCCGCCGAATTAGCCGGTAAAGCGAAAAACTGGTCGTTAGAGCTGGTGGTGAGCTCCCACCTGGGCCGAGCAAAAGACACCGCAGCCGTGTGTGCGGAAACCCTGGGTAAAGAACACAAAATCTATGAAGGCTTCTGCGAGCGTAACTTTGGTGAATGGCAGGGGCAGCATACGGCGAACCTGGCGGCGTATCAGGCGTTTAAAGCCCATCGCTACACCCGTCCTGACCTGATGCCGGAGAACGGCGGTGAAAGTGCAAATATGGTGGTGGCACGGTTTACCAAGGAGTTTGAAAAGCTGGTTAGCAGTGAGTCGGCTGAGTCGCTCATGATTGTTAGTCACGGCGATGCCATGGCGTGTATTGCGCACAGCTTTGGTGAAGGGCGCACCATTGATAACTGCGGTGGTATGTTGCTTGGCTGGAAAGACGGCAAACTACACTGGCAGCGCTGGATAGACTAATAACTCTTATCGGATTTATGGTAGGATCCGCGCCCACGCCCGCTGGAGGGCGTGTTGCTTCACCCTGAAAGTATTAAATCGATACCATTAAACCTGATAAGCAGTGCTAAAAGCCGATGAACGAATTACTCGCGCCAATCCATTCATTTCTACAATGTGAAACCCCGGACGCCTGGGTTGATAAAGCCGCAGACAAAGACAATCTGGCGGTGGTATTAACCGATCATCTCATCTGTGAGTTAAAAGCCGCGCAAAGCGCCATGTTTCTGATTCGTCGCTATGCGGTAGATAAAGAAAGTGGTGATGCGTTGCTGGCCTGGTTGAAACCATTTGAAGATTTTGCCTACCGCAAAGAAGGGGATTGGCAGTCACTGCTGAAACATAACAAGTTGTCGAAATCGATTATTCCTAAGTCTGGCACGCCTTACGGGCAGGAGCTAATTGATAAAATGGTGCTGCTGATTAAAGAAGAATTGCATCACTTCCTTCAGGTGCTGGAAATCATGAACGAGTACGACATTCCCTATGAGAATATTGCCTCGAGCCGTTACGCGAAGGGGATGCTGCGTCACGTTCGTACCCATGAGCCGGCGGCGTTAACAGACAAACTCATCTGCGGTGCATATATTGAAGCACGCTCCTGTGAGCGCTTTGCAAAATTGGCACCTCATGTAGACAAGCGCCTGGGCGATTTTTACATTTCACTACTGCGCTCAGAAGCCCGTCATTATCAAGATTATCTCACGTTGGCTGAAGAAATCGCCGGTGCTGATATTGCTGAGCGCATTGCTTTTTTCGGTAAAATTGAAGCTGAATTGATTGCTTCGCCAGATAAAGATTTTAAATTTCATAGCGGTACGCCAGCGTAATTCTAAAACTTTCGCTGGTACTAAAAAATAAGTGTTACCAGTCGAAGGGACAGTCTGTGCAGCCTTCCATGTAGGTACCCTGAAAGGTTGCAAAGTGAATGCGTGTGCCTGTTAATACGGCCCGTGATAAATTGGCGTCATTCAATTTTGCTTCCTGAATATTGGCGTTGGTTAAGTCTGCGCCTTTCAGCTGTATCTTGTTCATCCACGCCCTTTCCATTCTGGCACTGCGCAGTATTACACTGTTCATTTTTGCGCCGGAAAGACGGGCTTGATCGAAATTGATGCCGCTGAGGTTCGAGTTATCAAACTTCACACCCTGAGCAAATAAAGCCCATCCTGTTGCGCCTTCTAAATTGCTGCTGAGTACCGTTGAAGTTCTCAGATCGCTGTGGTTTAGGTTGACCATAGCCATATTCACATTATCCAGATGACTTTTTTTGAACGTGACATAGCTGAGATTGCTGTGACGGAGATCGGCGCCATTAAATCTCACATTGGTAAACGTGGAACCTGAAAGGTCAATATTACGCAGGTCGGCACCTCGTAAATCGGCGTCAGCGCATTGGGTGTTTGGTGCCAGCGCGCAGCCATCAATCACCTTGATGTCGTCTTCAAAAGGGGGCGGGGCGGCCTGGCTGATAGCAGGAAGCAAGAGTAGTAAAAGCAGTCTCATTGTGTGTACTCCATGAGAAGGCGGGGCAAGGCCCCGCCGCGAGTGATTATCGGCTGGCTAGCTTTTTGTCGAAATTAGGGATTTTAAATACCCAGAATGAACCGCCCTGAGCAACAGGTTTGGTCAATTCGGCCATATCGCCACCCCATAATGGTACAGCGCCGCCGTAACCTGAAGCGAAACCGATGTATTGTTCGCCATCCATTTCCCAGGTGATTGGGCAGGAAACGATGCCCGAGCCAGTCTGGAACTTCCACAGTTCTTCACCGGTTTTCTCATCGAAAGCCTTGATGAAACCATCACCGGTACCGGTAAAGATCAATCCACCTTTAGTGGCCAGTACGCCAGCCCAAAGTGGTAATTTCTCTTTGTGCGTCCACTTGATTTCGCCTGAAACTGGATCAACCGCCCGCAGTACGCCTACGTGGTCATCGAACAGGGTTTTGATTCTGAAACCTTGACCCAGGTAAGCATTACCTTTTACGTAGTTAACTTCTTCTGTCCAGTAGTCTTCTTTCCAGTGGTTTGCACCCAGATAGAACCAGCCGGTATTCTGGCTGTACGCCATAGGGTTCCAGTTTTTGCCACCCAGGAAAGGAGGTGAAACTTCAATGGATTTACCTTTCTCTTCGCCTGGCTCAGGCAGTGGAGGACGCTGTCCTTCTACTTCCACAGGGCGACCGGTATCTGGGTCGATGTGGGTAGCCCAGGTGATTTTATCGACGAACGGGAAGCCTTTGATGAAGTCGCCGTTTTCGCGGTCGACAACATAGAAGAAACCGTTACGGTCGGCATGGGCTGTAGCTTTTACTGTTTTGCCATTATCTTCGTATTCAAACAGCACCAACTCGTTGTTACCGGAGAAATCCCAGGCATCATTCGGTGTGTGTTGATAGAACCATTTAACTTCACCGGTGGTTGGGTCAACGCCAACTTGCCCTGAGGTATAGAGGTTATCCCAGTTGCGCGGATCGTCACCTTTCGCAGTGCGCTTCCAGGTATTCCATGGCGCCGGGTTCCCTGCACCAATGATGATGGTGTTTGTTTCCACGTCAAAACTTGCACTTTGCCAAGGGGCGCCGCCGCCATGGTGCCAGGCTTCAACTAACTCACCATTTTCGTCTCTGGGCCAGGTTGGCGCATTTTTGTCTCCGGTTGGTGTACTCTCTTCACCATTCAGGCGGCCCATATGTCCTTCCACGAAAGGACGCATCCACACTTCTTCACCAGTGAGTGGATCGCGGGCGAATAGCTTACCTACAACACCGAATTCATCACCGGATGAACCGTGAATTAGCAGTACTTTTCCGCTTTTTTGATCTTTGACCAGGGTAGGGGCACCCGTCATGGTGTAACCCGCACGGTAATCTTCGAAGCGTTTTTTCCACGCGACCTTACCGGTGTGACGGTTGAGTGCAACGATACCGGCATCTAATGTACCAAAGTAAACCAGATCGCCGAAGATCGCGGCACCACGGTTAATCACGTCACAACAAGGGCGGATGCCTTCTGGCAAGCGATGCGAATAGGACCATTTCTTTTCACCGGTTCTGGCGTCGAAGGCAAAAATTCGAGAGTAGCTGCCTGTTACATAAACAACACCGTCATAAACCAGAGCCTGCGACTCCTGACCACGTTGTTTCTCATCACCAAAACTCATCGTCCAGGCGGGCGTTAGCATATGTACGTTGTCTTTATTTATTTGATCCAGCGGGCTAAAACGCTGGGCTTGCGGGCCCATTCCGTACATGAGCACGTCTTCTGGCGTATTCGCATCGTTTTTAATGTCTTCCCAAGTGACGCCTTTCGCGAGGGCGTTTTGGCTGGCCAGCGCTGCGGCAATCAGCACTGCCGATTTAAGCAGGCCTGTTTTCTTCAGAGTGTTACTTACTGACATATCGCACCTTTCATTTTGTTTATAAAGTGTTAACAGTATGCGACTGAATACAAGCAGAAAAATATAGACTTTTACCCAAAGAAAGTAGGGCAAAATTCCCGATATTGGTGGGAATAAAACCTTGATATAAAAGCAATTTATATTTTATATGAAAAGTGTAAAGCAAAAAAAATGCTAACCCCCATTGAGGGTTAGCATGCAATTGTGTGAGCTGTTGAACCTCACTAAATCAAAGGGCGTCGAACGCTTTCCCCTTAACCTGAATATAGTGTGTCAAAACAGCGTTAATATGGATACGGAACTCTTCCCGGTTTACGCTGGGGAAATTCCCGAATGTTAATTTGCTACCTTTACATAACCATTATCGATAGCTAAGTGCACCAGTTCTGTGCTGGTTTTTACCTGAAGCTTGTTCTTCAACTGGGTAATGGCATTAGAAACCGTTTTGTCTGAAATATTTAAGTCCATGGCAATGCGGTTACGTTTCAGGCCTTTGGCCACGCCCATAAACACATCAAATTCACGGCGCGTGAGTTGGTCGAAAATATCGCGCTTTTCACTGTAGGTATAAGAAGCCAGATTGATAGCCAGTTCATGTTCAATATAAGTGCGCCCAGCCATGACCGTTTTTACCGCATCCAGCATCACTTCAGGGCGGCAGCGCTTGCTGATATAACCCGATGCTCCCGTGTGCATGGCACGGTTCACAATAGACGCTTCCTCGAACATACTGAAAAATATAATTTTTAACTCTGGATGGCGAGAAAGAAATCGCGGTGCCAGGTTCAGGCCACTTGCCTGGTCCAGATTGATGTCTAAAATCATCACATTCACATCATGTTGTTTCAGACACGTCATGGCGTCGCGGGCATTTTCAGCCTCGTGAATGGTGGCGTCCGGCAGCATCATTGCCAGCAAAGCGCTGTAGCCCTGTCTTACTACAGCGTGATCATCAACAAGTAGTATGTGCATTTTTTTGTTTCTCCCGAAGGGTTTGCAGCGCCGGCTGCATGGGTGCCTTTAACGTTATTGTTGTTCCGGCCAGGGCGGTAATAGTGAGCGTACCGGCAATAAGGCGTGCTCGTTCGCGCATAGACTCCAGGCCAAGCCCTTCATTTTCTGCCAACGTATTGGGTGCCATGCCTATGCCATTGTCACTGATAGTCAATTTCACACTTTCGCCCGCGGCATTTTCTTGGGTGTCACTTTCAACTTCGAGCGTCACGTTCGCGCGGGTTGCATGAGCGTGTTTAATAATATTACTGAGCGCTTCCTGCACAATTCTATAAATGTGCATATCACTGTCTGAGCTTACCGACACTGATGTGTCTGGCAGGGAATAGGTAATGGCAATAGTGTTCATTTCTGCCCAGCGCTCCAGCATTTCCTGTAATGCCGACACCAATCCCATCCGGCTTAACGTTACCGGATAAAGCTGTTGGACTAACTGGCGAATGCCTGACTGCATATCGTCGCACTGCTGTTCCAGCAAGGTAGCTGTACGCTCTATAAATTTAGGGCTGTTACTTTGTTGCTTAAGCATAAAACTTTGCACGCGCAGTCCAGTAACGAGCTGGCCAAGATTGTCGTGTAGCTCTCTCGCCAGGATTTGACGCTCGTTTTCCTGCAGCGACGCCAACCGTGCGCGTAACTGGTGTACCTTCGCTTCGCGCTGTTCCAGGGCGCTGGCCATGTCTCTGGAATGCACAATGACGCTGTCTATTTCTTCAATATCGCTTGGCGCGACATCAACACGATAATTGCCCTGACCCACCTCGCGCAGAGCATTGCTAAGCTTGCGCAGCGGTTTCATGCGGCTCTGCACTGCCAGGTGAAGAAACGACAATGAAACAACTAATGAAAGAGTTAGAATGCCAAACACCTGGTAAACGGTTGTCAGCACTTCAGCGCGCTCAGCGGCGGGATTTGCAAATATCAGTAACTGCCTGCCGTCATTATCTGAAGAAGTAAATTGGTCAATGAGCGGGTAGGGTAGCTGTGAACGTATTTCCGGGGTATCGGTGATCACCGCAGTGATGTGGCGACTATGCTGCAATGCTGCACCGATTTGCTGAAAACTCACGCCTTGTTCAACCAGGGCAATGGCCAGTTGATTGGCTGCATCAATTTCGGTTTCCACATCTTCAATGGCCTGACTATACAGAGCAAACCCCAGCAGGCAGCCCAAAAGCAGGTAGATTGTAGATATAGACAGAACTATTTTGCGTGAAGCTTTCATCTGTTTACGTTTTATTAACCATGGTTACATAGTATGCAGTATTAACAGAAGTTGCTTTGCCACTTTAGCCAAACATTTATAGTACTTTGGTAGCGGTAGGTCATTGCCGCGCTTTCACAGTGGTGGTATTTGTGTTCGCTTCGCCGGTCATAAAAAAGCGGAGTACTGGTGTACTCCGCTTTTACAACATTGCTGCTGCCCTGATTTCCAGTCAGCGGTGACGCTTCGACAAGCTAAATTACTCGGCTGGCGCTGCGCCGTTTGACTTCGGCTTTTCAACAGGTGATGGCGTAGTCATGCTGTTCAGTAACGTGCTGTCGCCTTTGAGTAAATCGGTCAGCGATCCGCCTTGCTTGTCTACCAAACCCACTTCACGGAGCAGTGCATCTACAACCGGTGCGTTGGCGCGATAGTTAAGCGCAGCCTGCGTTACCTGGTCGGCCATGCTGCCATTACCGGTGCTTAGTGTGCCTTCCTGACCGCTTCCGGAAGCGCCCACACCATAACCCTGCAGTATTTTAATACCTTCAATATTTTCCAGTGGCTTAACCGCACTGGCGATAACTTCAGGCAGCACTTTAAGAATAGCCAGCGCTTTTTGCAGCTCAATCTGTTCGTTCTTCAGGGTGTTTTCGGCATCGTACAATGCCTGTTTACCCGCAGCTTCAACAGCCAGTACTTTCTCATCGGCTTCGGCTTGCAGCATTTTCGCATCGGCAGAGGCTTTGGCTTCGGTGAGAATAGCCTGGGCAGCGTTTTCTGCCGCCTCTTTCTTCGCCTGTGCTTCAACGGTAATACCTACCGCCTCACGCTCAGCTTCTTTGCGGGCATCGATAACTTCGATTTCCATACGACGCTTGGCGTCGGCAACCTGACGGGCGGTGGTAACCGCTTCTTCTTTCTCAACCTTGGCTTTTTCCGCTTCTGCGGCTTTGGCGCGGGCGGCAGATTCTTCTTCCGATTTGGTGGCAACGGCAATCTGTTTAACCTGTTCGGCTACTTCCACATCCTGCTGCTGGGCGATGCGGGCTTCTTCCAGTGCTTTGCGCTTGGCGATTTCCCGGGTTTCCAGTTCGCGGGACTTATCGATTTCTGCAGCTTCTACCGCCTTTTCTTTGGCGATAGCGGCTTCACGCTCCTCACGCTCTTTTTGCTCACGTTGTTTGGCGATTTCCGCTTTCTGTTCCTGACGCTTGAATTGCAGCACCTGTTCCTGAGTCAAACGGGCTTCTTCTTCATCCCGTTTTATGTTCAGAGATTCTTTTTCAGCTTCAAGATTACGGGTTTCAATCTTAATCCGGTTTTCCTGCTGAATATCATTGGTTTCCTTGCGCTTCTCTTCAATGATTTTTGCAAGGCGGGCACGACCTTCAGCATCGAAGGCATTATTTTCGTTGAAGAAGTCTAGATCGGTCTGATCAAAGCCGGTCAGACTGACTGATTCCAGCTCAAGACCGTTCTTTTCGAGGTCGTTGGCGACACTTTGCTGCACTTTTTGCACAAAGTCTGCACGCTGTTCGTGCATTTCTGTCATCGACATCTCCGCGGCTACCGCGCGCAGCACGTCAACAAACTTGGATTCCATGAGTTTTTTCACTTCCTCGGCGCGGGTGGTGCGGGTGCCGAGGGTTTGTGCTGCCATGGAAATACCGCTGGCATTAGGGGCAACACGGAGGTAAAAATCTGCTTTTACATCTACCCGCATGCGGTCTTTGGTGATCAGCGCATCTTTCTGGGTTTTTTCCACCTCAATGCGCAGCGTGTTCATGTTCACAGGAATGATTTCATGCACCACTGGCAGCACGATAGCACCACCGTCTTTAATCACTTTTTCGCCACCCAGACCGGTACGCACAAACGCGGTTTCTTTGGTTGCACGTTTATAAAGTTTGGCGAATATCAGCCCGATAGCGAGCAGGGCGATGATGACAATCAATGCCAGGATCAGGATCTCCGGCAGATTATTCGATGAGTATGTTTCCATGTTTACTGCTTCCTTTGTTACTACTGTTTCCGTCGTTTATGTTCCCTTAAAGCCTAGCTAGCGATACCTTGTCGCCAACCAGCTTTGCGGGTTTTTCTTCACCAGAATGATTTTCTCTCCTCGGGTGAATGTGTCTTCTGTTTCAAATGGTTCAACAAGTACATAGTGGACCTGACCATACCTGTCAGGAAATTTGGCTTCTGCCGGGCTGCCTGTGCGAGCAACGCCAATGGTAATTTCCGCCACGGTGCCAACAAAGGAATCGGTATCCATTGCGGATGATTCGTTTTTCGGCAGCAAACGTGCCAGTGCGCCACCGAAACGACCGGTGAGGGGTAGGGCGATGAACATGGCAATGGGCACGCCAACAAGTGCAGATAAATAGCGTCCGCTGAAAAAGCTGGAATAGGTCAGATTCAACAGATAGCCGGTTAATCCGAATAGCGTTAATAACAGAATAAACCAGATCATCACGGGCAGGCGATCGAGTGAGAGCCAACTGGTAATGCTGGACAAGCCGGTTACTGTATCTGTACTGCCGTCTATGTCTGGTAAGTCGTCGAACAGACCCAACAAACTGGTGCCCAGCAACATGCCAAGGCATTCAATAATAAAGAAAAGTATGACTATGCCAACCGCTGCACTAAACAGAAAGTTGGCATCGTGAAAGAAGAAAGTGGACATTCTTCACCATCCTTGATGAAAATTAAATCCCTTCTTTTATAGCACAAAATTTTACATAGAGGCGAATTTTGCGACAGAGATCAATGATGATGCTCACCAATGGCATTACCGTTGGCATCATAGAAGCCGCTGGCACCCGCTTCAATGAAGCCCTGGTGAACCATGTTGGTAAGGAATGGGTCGGTATGATCGTCGCCGATATCGGCAAAATCCGTGGTCTGAAATTCTGATCGTTTGGCAAAGAACGCTTTGATGGCCTGCTGATCGTGATTGATGGAATCCTGTTGCCAGCGTATTTCCTTATCACCACGTTTTACCCTAAACGAGACCAGTAAATCCTGCGCAGGCATCCAGACGAGATCAATGGTTTCATTATCTTTTTCCAGATGATAAAGGTCTTCTTGGGCGCAACCTTCGCCGCGAGAGCTTACTTTGGTCAACTGGTTTATAAACGCATCTTTGATTAGCTGGTTGCGGTATTCCCAATCGTTATCTACCCGGCCGTGAATGGCTTCACCTGGTTGATATTCAATGGCCCGGGCATGGCTATCGAAAAAGCGGGTGGCTTTCACTCGCTCATGCACATGTTCCCACATTTGTGTAATGTTGTTGGCCGGATATTCGTGGGCCACTACGTTGGGTTTACGCCACAAGCCAAGGTGTTTTTGACTTTGTTTTTCACCGTGTTTCTCAGTGAATGTGTATTCAGCGTGTGCCCAGTTTTTCTGTGCGTCACATTGTTGGGCGCTGGTGGAATCGCTGGTAGCAAAAGCGGGAGCCGAAAGTAGCAAGCTGCTTAAAGTGAGTACAATTCTCTTCATAATTATAACCTGAAAAGGGATACCCGCAGGCATCCCATAATTTTACTTTAAAAACGTGTCGAACGCGTTACTCAACGGCTGAATTAGCCTGTTCGGTTAGGTCAGCGGCAAAGTCCATCACGTGGAAGATAACGCTTTGCTCGTTGGTGCTGTTGATCAGGAAGGCACCCGGACCTTTTGCATAAATGCCAACGTCTTCACCCGAGTGAGTTTCTGACGACAGAGGCACCAAAGCTTCCTGGTGGTAACCTGGTGTTGTGGTGTCGACATCGGTGATGTCTTGACGACCAGCAGCCAAATCATAGTTGTAGCCTTCATCAGCATCGGTTTCTGCGCCGAGGTTACGGAAACCATTACCGTTCATGTAGCCCACGGTGGTATATGGCATGCCGTCAGCCGCTGTGGCTGCTTCTTCCGCACCCACGTTAACCACTTTGCCCAGAATTGGGTTACCACGCTTCGGATAACCGGCAATGGTGAATACATGGCCGTGGTCGGCTGTCACGATGATCAGCGTGTCGTCGTCATTGGTCAACTCGTCAGCAATAGCCACAGCATCGGCCAGTGCGATCGTGTCAGTCAGTGCATTGTAGGCGCTGCCCGCGTGGTGACCATGGTCTATACGACCGGACTCAACCATGAGGAAGAAACCGTCATTGTTGTTGTTCAGAACGTTAATGGCGGTCTCGGTCATTTCAGCAATAGAAGGTTCACCGGCTACATCGTTAGCGCGGTCGGCTTCGTACTGCATGTGAGACTCGTTGAACAGGGCAAACACGCGCTCAGTGGTTTCAGTATCAAGACCATCGAAGCCAGCTTGATCGTAAATGTACACACCGTTTGGATATTGCGTCGCCCATTCTGCCGTTAAGTCACGGCCATCAGTACGATCACCTTCCACAGAACTTACTGCATCAGGGCTGTTAAACGCTTCGTCACGAGGCAGGAATGAACGGCGTCCACCGCCCATTACCACTTCGATACCGTCGATGTCTGCACCGAAACGGGCTTCAGTGGCGGCTTCAAAACCAACCAGCTGTGAGGCAATGTCGGTACAGCCAGCTTCAATGGCTTCTGCAGGCATATCGCCATCGTCTTCCCAATTACGGTCGGCCGATTTCGCGTAAGTCGCTGCAGGTGTGGCGTGGGTAATACGTGCCGTTGACACAATACCGGTAGATTTACCGGCCAGTTCAGCCAGTTCCAGTGCGGTTACCAGTTCAGTACCGGCAACTGTGCTGCAATCGCCACGCACCACATCTTCGCTTACCCCGATAACTCCCACGTCAGTTTTCACACCGCTCATCATTGCCGACATGGTGCCGGCAGAATCTGGTGTTTGCGCATCAACGTTATAGGTTTTCGACAAACCGGCGAATGGGAAGCGGTCAAAGCTCAATTGGTTCTCTTCACCGCTGTCACCGTTCATCTGGCCTTCCAGAATACGTGCAGCAGTAACAGTAGACACACCCATGCCGTCGCCAACGAACAGAATCACGTTCTTCGCTTTACCGTTTAACTGGGCAACCGCGGCTTCCAGAGACTCGTGCTTGGTAACCGTGGTGTTACTGGTAAGGTTACGGGTACTTTCGGTAGAAGAGGTGCCGGTAGCCTGCAGCCACACATTTTTGTTTGCTTCTACTTCTGCCTGACCGGCAACAAAGTAGTCGTTGTTCAGGCTGGTCAGTAGTTCAGAGTTATTGACCTGGGTATTTGCCTGCACACATACATAGCTGGTGTCTGTGATTTCGTCTTCACCCAGTGCGCCGTCAGCATTGCTGTCCAAACCGCTGTCGAAACGTACGCCACTGTTAGGACAGTTTGCATCGCCAGCTGCCAGTTCAGTTTGTACAGTCAGGCTGTTCAGGCCATTGTTGCCATCGGCACCGTCAGCACCGTCGTCGCCGTCCAGAGAACATGCGGTCAGGCCAGCCATGGCCAAAGCTAATACGCTATATTTAAATGCTTTCATGATGTCCTCTTCTTATTCTTCAAGCAGACCAAGAGACTGGTTAATCAGGTGGAAAACAACAGACTGTTCAATAACACCCTGAATTAACTGGCTGCCAGGGCCGGTGCCGTGCAGTGAAATGTCTTCACCAGAGTGGGTTTCTGATGTCAGTGGGATCAGCGCTTCCTGGTGATAGCCAGGTGTGGTGGTGTCTACTGCGGTGATGTCCATACGGCCTGCGTTCACTTCTTCGCTGTAAATCGCATCAGAGTCGGTTTCAGCGCCCAGGTCGTTAAAGCCGTAGCCGTTCATGTAACCAACGGTGGTATACGGCATATCGTCGGCAGCGGTGGCGGGTTCATCAGCACCTACGTTAACCACTTTGCCCAGAATTGGATTACCGCGCTTCGGATAACCGGCGATGGTAAATACGTGACCGTGGTCAGCCGTAACCAGGATCAGGGTTTCAGATGGGTCTGTGTTTGCAACAGCAGCTTCGATAGCCGCTTCCAGTGCCAGTGTTTCAGACAGTGCGCCTGAAGCGTTACCGGCGTGGTGCGCGTGGTCAATACGACCAGATTCAACCATCAGGAAAAACCCTTTATCGTTGTTGTCCAGAATATCGATCGCTTTCGTGGTCATTTCGGCAACAGAAGGTTCACCAGCAACATCGTTAGCGCGGTCTGCTTCGTACTGCATGTGAGATTCGTTGAACAAGCCGAACAGGCGTGTTGTGGCAGCCGCATCGACGCCATCGAAGCCTGCCTGGTCAGTGATGTAAACGCCATCGCTGTACATTTCTTGCCATTCCGCGGTGAGATCCCGTGAATCGTTACGGTCACCTTCCACTTCGCTAACTGCATCTGCGCTGTTAAATGCTGCATCTTTAGGCAGGAATGAACGACGACCGCCACCCATGACCACGTCAATACCGTTTACATCGATACCGGTGAAGCGGCTTTCCAAATTCTCTTCGAAGTGAACCAGTTGGTCAGCGATATCGGTACAACCCGCAGTAAGGGCCTCTTCTGGCATATCGCCATCATCTTCCCAGTTACGGTCTGCAGATTTAGCGTACGTGGCCGCTGGGGTAGCGTGAGTGATGCGTGCTGTTGAAACTACACCCGTTGACAGACCTTTAATTTCTGCCAGTTCCAGTGCAGTTACGGCTTCGTTGCCAGCAACCGTTGAACAGTCGCCGCGCACAATGTCTTCATCCACACCGATAACGCCAACATCGGTTTTCAGGCCCGACATCATGGCGGTCATGGTACCGGCTGAATCAGGTGTTTGCGCGTCTACGTTGTAGGTTTTTACAAGTGCAGTTCCTGGAAAGCGTTCCCAGGCCAGATATCCTTCCTCACCCATTTCACCGGCGAGCTGACCTTTACGAATGCGCGATGCAGTGAGGGTTGAGATCCCCATGCCATCACCAACAAACAGGATGACGTTTTTAGCACGGAAATTATTATTGGTTTCCAGCTTTTCTGCGATTTTTGTCTGTGCATCTGTGAACCATGCGCTTTCCGCCTGATAGGCTGGAAGTACGTCGGCCTGCAAACCAGACGACACTGCCAGAGCAAGCGCGCTGACAGAAGCTTTCCAGTTAAATTTCATTGTGACATTCCTAATTTATGTTTTCGTTATCGGCGCTGTAGGCCGTTTGCCATCAGGAATAGGGGAAAGGGTGTGACGACGATGTGTAGCCGAGATCACCCTTGGTCAGTGGAGGACATCCCTATCCTGGGTCGCAAGATAGCCTAGGGATGATTTATGACGAAACCGTTAATGCTGCATGAAGGATTTATGGCAACGTGTGACGATTCTGTGACGGTGTAACGGTTAGCTAAGTCATTGAAAATGTTATAACATAACAATCTGGTGGCTGAGATGTAGCCGTTTGTCTCGTCGAAGTTTCTATTGAAATGCTAAAAGAATGTTACTTACTGAACTTTCTATTTTCGAGGCTAATTTCGTCAGTACTGACCTTCAAAACTGAGCCTTGATCATACCAGTCACCCAACACGATGCGGGTTGCAGGTTTGCCATTTGCTTCCAGAGAATGAATGTTGGGGCGGTGTGTATGACCATGAATGAACCGCTGCACGTTGAATTTTTCCATGGCTTTTACCACTTCTTCGGGGGTGACATCCATGATTTCAGCCGTCAGGCCGCTCTGGTTCATTTTACTTTTTTTACGGCCGTTCTCAGCCACTTTACGGCGGTAAGAAAGGGGAAGGGCAAGCATTAAACGCGGCCACCACCAACCACGGCTTTTCTTGCGAAATTTCTGATACGCCACATCCATGGTGCACAGTTCGTCGCCATGACTGATTAATGTTGGATTACCATATAAGTCGATAACCGCCTGCTCTGGCAGCAACGTCATACCGGCTTGTTGTGCCCAGCCATCACGAATGGCGAAATCTCGGTTACCATGAATAAAGAACACGGGGGTGTTTAAACTGAGTGCTTTGAATGCTGCAGCGATTTTATCGTTAAAAGGCGTTTTATTGTCATCGCCAATCCAGTATTCAAAAAGGTCGCCTAGAACATAGAGGGCTTCAGCCTGTGGCGCTTCGTCTTTAAGAAAGGAAAGCAGACAGTCGGTAATATCAGGACGGTCTTCGCTTAAATGAATATCAGCAATGAAATAAGTAAATGGCATGCGACTACATCAGAATATATGAGGCAGCAGGGCGCTGCCTCTGATTTCAAAACTGCTCAGGATTACTCTGTAATAACAGCAGATTCGATGACTACCGGCTCTACCGGTACATCTTGGTGGAAACCATTGGTGCCGGTTTTAACGGCTTTGATTTTCTCAACCACGTCCATGCCGTCGGTGACTTTACCGAATGCACAGTAGCCCCAGCCGTTTACTGATTCGCTGGTGTGGTTCAGGAAGTCATTGTCGTTCACGTTAATGAAAAACTGACCTGTCGCTGAATGCGGATCGTTAGTACGTGCCATGGCGATAGTGCCTTTTTCGTTGGCAACACCGTTATTCGCTTCGTTTGCGATTGGCGCGTTAGTGGCTTTTTGATCCATGTCAGGCGTAAAACCGCCGCCCTGGATCATGAAACCATTGATTACGCGGTGAAAAATCGTGTTGTCATAGAAACCTTCTTTCACGTAGTTTAGGAAGTTTTCTACCGTTGCAGGCGCTTTGTCTGCAAATAATTCGATGGTGATATCACCGTGATTGGTTTTTAAAGTAACCATGATTCGCCCCTTATCTGTGTCCCAGGCATTTAAAGTGGGCTAATGGTAGCCGATTTCCTGCGGGAGATAAATTATTCACTGATAAAAGGCGGCAAAACCTGTGCGACCGCTATCGGTAGTGCTACACTTTCGCCCCGAATTGATTCCATGTAAAAAATTGAGGATACCTATGCTACACCTATACAACACACTGACCCGGGAAAAAGCACCATTTGTTCCGTTGAAGGAAGGATGCGTGGGGTTATATGTGTGTGGTATCACGGTGTACGACCTCAGCCACATGGGCCACGCCCGTACGTACCTGAGTTTTGATATTCTGGTGCGTTACCTGCGTCACAAGGGCTACGACGTGAACTACGTGCGTAATATCACAGACGTAGACGACAAAATCATCGCCCGGGCCAATGAGAACGGTGAAACCACTGACGAACTGACCGCCCGCACAATTGCGATGATGCACGAAGATTTCGCGGCCATTAATTTGCTGGAGCCGGACATCGAGCCGCGCGTGACTACGCATATGGCGGAAATTATCGACATTATCGAAAAACTGCTGGATAAAGGCTACGCCTATGTGGCAGAAAGCGGAGATGTACTGTTCGATGTGAGCAAGTTTGGTGATTACGGCAAACTCAGCCGCCAGAATCTGGAGCAGCTCAAGGCTGGTGCCCGGGTAGAAGTGGCAGCAGGCAAAGATGATCCGCTGGACTTCGTGTTGTGGAAGCAGGCGAAAGCCGGCGAACCTCATTGGCAATCACCGTGGGGTGACGGTCGTCCTGGTTGGCACATCGAATGTTCGGCCATGAACCATAAACACCTTGGCGCGCACTTTGACATTCACGGCGGCGGTTCTGACCTGACCTTCCCGCACCACGAAAACGAAGTGGCGCAATCCTGCTGTGCTTACGATACAACCTACGTGAATACCTGGATGCACACCGGCATGGTGCAGGTGGATAACGAGAAGATGTCCAAATCGCTGGGCAATTTCTTTACCCTACGCGACGTGCTTAAGGAACATGATGCAGAATCGCTGCGTTTTTTCCTGATGTCGGCGCACTATCGTAGCCAGCTGAGCTATTCATTGGATAACATTACCCAGGCGAAAGCCGGTCTTGAGCGTTTGTACACGTCACTGCGTGGCGTAGATGTAAACTCTGCGACGGATTTGTCCTACGGCGGTTATCTGGAGCGGTTTGAATCGGCCATGAATGACGATCTGAACGTGCCGGAAGCGATTTCCGTGTTGTTCGACATTGCCCGTGAGCTGAACAAGCAAAAAGGCAATGAAGAGGAAGCCGGTAAATTGGCTGCAGTACTGAAAGGCATTGGTGGCATTGTCGGTATTCTGCAGGCAGACCCTGAGGCCTGGTTACAGGGTGACAGTAACGACGATGAAAGTGCTGAAATTGAAGCGCTGATCAAGCAACGTAACGACGCACGTGCTGCCAAAGACTGGCCTGCCGCTGATGCCGCCCGTGATGCACTGGCCGCCATGAACGTGGTGCTTGAAGATGGCCCGAACGGGACAACCTGGCGAAAAGGTTAAGTTTCGTTTAGTTATTAGCAATTAAAAAAGAGGTGCTGTTCAGCACCTCTTTTTGTTTTCAGCGATCATTGCCAATTAAGCGTACGATTCACTCCAACGGACCGGGAGTCGTGTTTTTCACGCCGGCTTCTGGTACGGGTTTGTTTTGATTAGCAAGTTCGTCTTTCCAGCGCTGCTGCGCCACGTGAGCTTTTACCAGTTCCAGACATTCATTAATCACATTTAAGACTTCTTTATCGAGGTCCTCAGCCACTGGCGTGTAGTCGTGTAAACCTGCATCAACAAAATGGTCGATTTGTTTGGCATCGAGGTCTGAAAGCAGGTTGATTACCGAGGCGGTAACAATATCAGTAACGGCAGATTCCAGCGTATTCTCAATGGTTTTTCCAACCACAGGAATATAGTGGAGGGTGGAAACCTGATCGTTACTTTTCACCGCTTTACCTACGGATTTGCGTACATGCTCGCGGATGACTTCGCCATAGTGGCCGTGGCTGATGGCGTCGCCGAAATGATTTAACACCCCGGCCAGCCATTGGGTGAGAATAGGGCGGCGTGGCGCCAGCACTTGTCGGCTTATATCATCAACCAGCGGCGAGCCAGCTGAAATGTCTTTTTGCGCATCGCTCAGTATTTTCACCACAATGCGGTCAGACAGCTCTTCTACCAGCACGTCATAGTAAAATCGAAAGAACCGAAAAACGGCGGTTCGGTTCAAATCGATGATGTGCTGTTTATGCATGCGATGCAAAATGGAGAAAATGCGCAGAAAACGGAATATACGAGTCGCACCCAGGGGGATCAAACCGACAATATCGTACCAGTGCAGAAACGGGAAAAAGTACCAGCGCAGATGTTCTTTGCGTACCACTGACACGACCCAGCGAAAACAGAATTCAACAAAGAAAATGATAATGAAGGTGAGGTCGACAAGAATAAAGTTCTTGTGAATGGGGTCGTAGGCGGCGGTCACACCGGGAAACCATGACTCGAGCTGGTCATGCACCAGCCCGGTACCGTACATGGCATCGAACAACAGCCAGGCCAGATTTATCAATAATAAACCCAGCATGACAAGGTCAAGAATTAACCAGGGTGTTTCATGACTTTTCCGTAAGTTTGCCCAGTTAATTCTTAACATGGTTGATTTATCCTACATTTTTGAGTCTCGTTACATCCACGTGGAGCTTTAGTTTCTGACCAGGCTGAAGGTATCGCTTCTTGCTCAGGCTATTCCAAGTGGTGATGTCTGACACTTTTACATTAAACTTACTAGCGATACGGGAAAGACTGTCTCCCGGTTTAACCGTGTAAGTCAGAGAACGCATGATGGCAGAAGCATCTGCTTTCGGTTTATCACCACCTTGCCAGATAACTAACGTTTTACCCGGACGCAGCGTGTCACCGGGTGCCATGCCATTCCACTTCGCTAAATCACGTGTGCTCACCTTATATTTACGGGACAAATCCCAGAAGGTATCGCCGGATTTCACTGTGTGCGTTACTTTCGTAGAAGATTGTGCACGGCTTTGCAGTGAAGCCAGACGTTGATCTTTCGAGAGTGAATAGGCATCCAACTCTTTCAAGGCAACCGGGATCATCACGAAATCACCCACGCGAATCATGTTGCCAGACAGGCCATTCACTTTTTTGATGATGTCGGCAGTGGTGTGATATTGCTTGGCCAGTTTCAACAGGCTGTCGCCACTTTTTACTTTATGACGGGCCCAGTTAAGACGGTCGTGACGGTCGATGGCGGCCAACTCTTGTGCGAAGCTGTCAGCTTTTTCAATAGGCAGCACCAATTGGTGAGGTCCATCAGGATCGGTAGCCCACCGGTTGAAGCCAGGATTCAGCGCATGTAAATCTTCTAAATCCATGTCTGCCAACTCAGCAGCGAATGCCAAATCTACCTGGGAACCGATATCAACAAGCTTAATCACTTCCACGTTATCAATGGTGGGCCAGGCAAAATTGTACTCATCACGGTTTTTCAGGATGTCGGCAAGGGCCAGTAATTTGGGCACATAAGCGCGGGTTTCACGGGGTAAATCCAGCGACCAGAAATCAGTTGGCTTGCCGGCTTTACGATTTTGCTTAATAGCGCGCAGCACACGGCCTTCGCCCGAGTTGTAAGCGGCGAGGGCATGCAGCCAGTCACCGTCGAACATTTTATTTAAGTAGGTAAGGTAATCTAATGCGCCTGCGGTTGACGCAACCACATCGCGACGGCCGTCGTACCACCAGGTCTGACGAATGCCAAAGCGTTTAGCGGTACCGGGAATAAACTGCCACATTCCCGCTGCACGACCGTGAGAGTAGGCAAAAGGATCAAAGGCACTTTCGACAATCGGCAACAGCACAATTTCCAGAGGCATATCGCGCTTTTCAATTTCTTCGGTAATGTAATATAAGAACGGGCGCGCGCGATTCACCACACGGGCCATATACTCAGGGTGCTTTAAATACCAATTACGTTGACTGGTGAGACGACGATCGTCAGGAATAGTAAATGCCATTTGTGCTGCGACGCGGGTCCACACGTCGTCTATGATCACTTCTGCCGGAGCCTCAGGTTCTACCGCTTCTTCCAGCGTTTCATCTACATCTTCTACTGGGTGAACCACTTCGATAACGCCTTCTTTGGCGATTTCGCAATCTTCCGCATCTTCGATTGGCGTTTGGCCAATCTCGCAGGTATCGGTATCGCTGGCGGCATTCATTTCTGCCGCTTGCTCATCGGCAATAGCCTGCTCGTCTGTCGTCTGGCAACCACTTAGCAGGCTGACCAAGGTAATGCTGGCGAGAAGGCTCTTTACTGATTTCATTAATTTACTGCCCCGCGATTAAACTTCAAAACGTGATATTGTATCGGTGTCTGCCCCCGAATGCATTAAAACTCATCTTTCCACTTACGAATTGCGGCAAAAACGGCCACTTCATCGGCCGGTTGTTCACCTTTAAATGATGCCGCTGAATGGGCAACATCAGGCTGATTACTGCGCATAAACGGATTGATGGCTTTTTCTTTCTGCATGGTTGAAGGCAGTGTAATGCACTCTTCAGACCTAAGTTTGCTCACAAGGTTCGCATGTTCCTGCAATACCGTGTTGTTCGGTTCAACGGCAAGTGCAAACTTCATATTAGACAAGGTGTACTCATGTGCACAATACACTTTAGTCTCATCAGGCAGACGCTTCAGTTTATTCAACGAGTGCAACATTTGTGCAGGTGTTCCTTCAAATAACCGTCCGCATCCGCCGGAAAATAACGTATCTCCACAAAACAGCACGTTGTGACCATAAAAGCCAATATGATCGAGAGTATGACCAGGCAGTTCAACCACCACAAATGTTAAATCAAGCACATTGAGGTGCACATCATCACCTTCATCTACCCGTTTCGTCAGGCCGCTAATTTGATCGTTGGCGGGGCCAATGACAGGTAATGAAGGATTAGCCGCGACCAGGCGAGGAATGCCGCCCGTATGATCGTGATGGTGATGAGTAATTAACACCGCCGCGAGTTCCAGTTCATGCTGTTGGCAAAACTGCACAACAGGCTCTGCGTCACCCGGATCAACCACTACGGCATGGTGATCGTTATGCAGACACCAGATGTAATTATCGGAGAAGGCGGGAATGGCAGTGATGTGTATTCCGTCAGGGAGTGTCGAAGACGTCCGGTTCATGGGATACCTGCTTGTGAAAAGGGATTAATGCGATACTATAAGAACTTGATAGCAGCGACGCAACCAATTGGATCAGCCTGAAATTTAATGAAATTGGCTTACCGGGCGAAACCGCCCAGATACCCACTGTCGTGGTCAGAACTTCCTGCAGGTGAAGCAATTCACGACGCAGTACAATCCGTCAGCAACAGCCTGTCGTCGCGGGTGTTTGGCTATCACTTCGTAAAATTAGGGGCGCTAAGCAGTGCGGTGGAATTGCCAAAATGCGGCGTTTCTCATCACATTCGGCAGGCGCCAGAAAAAATAGATAACACGTCTGTTGTTAGCCTTTCCTCTGAATTACCTTACGTTGAAAACAGTATCGACGGTTTTCTGCTCGCCAACGAACTGGATTTCTGTCAGGACCCCCATAAAATCCTTCGCGAAGTCGACCGGTGTATAACGCAAGACGGCTACGTGATCATCAGTGGGTTTAATCCTTTTAGTCTCACCGGTATTGGTAAATATCTGCCGCTGAAACGGGGGAATTTACTACACGATGCCCGGTTCTTTTCATCGGGCCGGGTAAAAGACTGGCTGCAACTACTGGGTTTTGAAGTGATTGAAACCCGTCACATTCTGTTTTCTATGCTGTTTCTCAAAAAGCAGTTTTCGATTTCCGCGAAATGGCACAGCCGCGTAAGCCGCTATTTTCCCTGGTGCAGTTCGGTGTATGTGATCATCGCCCGCAAACGGGTGGTGCCGATGACCACTATTAAACCGCAATGGAAACTCAAGCCACGGTTTTCAGCAGTAGGCGCGAGTATGCGCCTCTCTGATGGTGCGTGTAACGAGCAGCTTGGCCAGCGTCGTCAGTCTTGTAAATAAAGGATTTATTTTAATAAAAAAAACGGTGCTCTGAAGCACCGTTTTTGTCATATAGCAGAGGTTTAACTCACGGGCATTTACTTCACGCGCATACCAGGCTTTGCGCCTTCGTGAGGCTCAAGGATGTACAAATCTTTGCCGCCAGGGCCAGCTGCCAGCACCATGCCTTCAGACATCCCGAAACGCATTTTGCGCGGTGCCAGGTTAGCCACCATCACGGTGTGCTTACCAATCAGATCTTCAGGGGCGTAAGCCGACTTGATACCAGCAAATACCTGACGGGTTTCACCGCCTAAGTCCAGTTCGAGACGCAGCAGTTTGTCTGCTTTCTCGACGTGTTCTGCATTGGCGATGCGGGCGATACGGAAATCCACTTTGGCAAAGTCGTCAAAAGTGATTTCTTCGCTGATAGGATCTTTAGCCAGCGGGCTTTCAGGGTCCAGTTTAGGCGCGTTCGCCGCTGCCAGACTTTCTTTGGAATCTTCAACCATGGCGTCGATTTTCTCCATCTCGATGCGCTGCATCATTGCTTTAAACTTATTAATTGCGTGACCTTTCAGCACTACCTGACTGCTTTCCCAGGTGAGGGTGTCGTTCAGGAAGGCTTCGGCTTTTTCGGCCAGAATAGGCAGCACCGGCTTCAGGTAAGTCACCAGAATGCGGAACATATTGATACCCAGAGAGCACACATCGTGGGTAAATTGCTGCTTGGTTTCATCTTTAATGGTTACCCACGGGGCATTGGCATCGATGAACTGGTTGGCTTTATCTGCCAGCGCCATAATTTCGCGGATGGCCTGGTGATACTTACGATTCTCGAAGTTCGCCGCAATGTTATCCGCTGCCGCGTGGAACTCTGCCATCAGCGCTTCGTCAAGAACGGTATCTGACAGCTTGCCGTCGAAACGCTTAGTAATAAAGCTGGCACAACGGCTAGCGATGTTCACCACTTTACCCACCAAATCAGAATTCACTTTCTGGGCGAAGTCAGCAAAGTTCAGGTCGATATCGGTAACACCATCACCAAGTTTCGAAGCAAAGTAATAACGCAGGTATTCTGGGTCCAGGTGGTCGAGGTAGGTACGGCCTTTAATAAAGGTACCGCGAGACTTCGACATTTTAGCGCCGTTAACTGTCACGAAACCGTGAATGTTCACACCGGTAGGCTTACGGAATCCCGCGCCTTCCAGCATGGCTGGCCAGAACAGACAGTGGAAATAGGTGATGTCTTTACCGATGAAATGATACAGCTCGGTGTCGGTACCCTGTTTCCAGAAATCGTCAAAATTCACGTCGTTCTGGTCACAGAAGTTCTGGAAGCTGGCCATGTAGCCAACTGGCGCATCAACCCATACGTAGAAGAATTTATTTGGCGCGCCCGGAATTTCAAAACCGAAGTAAGGTGCATCGCGGCTAATGTCCCACTGTTGCAAACCTTCTTCAAACCATTCCTGAAGCTTGTTTGCCATTTCTGATTGCAGGGCACCCGAGCGGATCCATTCTTTCAGCATGCCTTCAAATTGTGGCAGGTCGAAGAAGAAATGCTCTGATTCTTTCAGTATTGGCGTGGCACCGGATACCACACTACGTGGGTTCTTTACTTCAGTAGGGCTGTATGTTGCACCGCACACATCACAACTGTCGCCGTTTTGATCTTCAGCATTACAGCTTGGGCAGGTACCTTTTACGAAACGGTCTGGCAGGAACATTTCTTTTTGCGGGTCGTACAATTGATTAATGGTACGCTTGCTGATGTAACCTGCTTCATCCAGACGGTTATAAATGGTTTCACACAGCGCCTTGTTTTCCGGCGAGTGAGTCACATAATAGTTGTCGTACTGAACGTGGAAGTCCAGTAAATCCTGGTGGTGTTCCGCACGGGTGCGGGCTACCATTTCTTCAGGCGTGATCCCCAGTTCCTGAGCTTTAAGCATGACGGGAGTACCGTGAGCATCGTCAGCACAAACACTGTAACATTCGTTACCGCGCAGGCGCTGGAAGCGGGTCCAGATATCAGTCTGGATATGCTCGAGTAAGTGTCCGAGATGGATAGAGCCGTTTGCGTACGGCAATGCACTGGTTACCAGAATGCGACGTTGCGCATTGGCCGGTGCAACAGAATTCGACGTGTTTTCAGACATAGTGTTATGTTTCTGTTCTCAGGCGTTAGAAAAGGCTGCAAATACTAGCGGAATCGCGCCACTTTTGCATTACGTAAATGGCACGAACGCTTATTTTAAAGGTGAATTATGTTCTTTTCCCGTAAGGGTGACAAGCGAGTGCAAACCGCTGCACAAACTCTGGCCGATTATTACTCCCTGACGGTGGAGGAAACCAGCAAATGGTGCGACATCGACGGCAACAGTATCGTAATAACATTGCCGTTTTGTGCCTTAACTCAGCATGGGGCGTTGCGTGATGTACTCACCGCGGCTTTAGATAAAGCCAGTCACGCTAAAACGGACATCGCGATAAATCAAAAAATCGTCGGTGCGAAAACCGCGCAACCACCGGTAACCAATATTCGCAATGTGGTGGCTGTGGCCTCTGGCAAAGGCGGCGTGGGGAAATCTACCACTTGCCTGAATCTGGCGTTTGCGCTTATGCAGGAAGGTGCCAAAGTCGGTATTCTCGATGCCGATATTTACGGCCCATCCGTGCCCATCATGTTGGGTAACCCGCTGGCGCACCCATCTACCGACGACAATAAACACATGAAACCCCTTGAAGCTTGGGGCATGGTCGCTAATTCCATTGGTTATCTGGTACCCCAGGAAGATGCTGCGGTGTGGCGTGGTCCCATGGCCAGCAGGGCGCTAAAACAACTGCTGGATGAAACCTTGTGGCCCGTACTGGATTACTTGATTGTGGATATGCCGCCGGGAACCGGCGACATTCAATTAACCATGGCGCAGCAAGTGCCATTGAGCGCTGCCGTGGTAGTGACCACGCCGCAGGACCTCGCCGTGGCCGATGCGCAAAAAGGCATTTCCATGTTTGAGAAAGTGAACGTGCCGGTAGTGGGACTTATCGAAAACATGAGTTATTACCAGTGTTCTGCCTGTGGCCACACCGATTACCTGTTTGCGCAAGACGGCGGAAAAGCATTGGCCGAACGTTACAATTTACCGCTTCTGGCGGCGTTGCCACTGGATGTGTCAATTCGCGAGCAGGCCGATATCGGCAAGCCGCTGGTGGTAGATAAACCAGATAGCCCGCTGGCCGCTATTTACCGTGATGCTGCTCGGGCACTTTCTATGCAAATGGGGCTCACTTTACCTGCTCGTGAGAATGAATCGTACATTCGTGGTGAAACCATCGGCATCAACATTGTTTAAGAATAAATTCTTCCTTATGCGTTGTCTGACAAGCCCTGACGACGCATAATACCCCCGTTTTTTTCCCCTTGGATAAGTTTCATGCGTTTATCAGACCGCGATATATACGAGTACCTGCAATCAGGCAAAATTAAGATTGATCCCACTCCCGAATACGAGCGCATTAGCGGCGTAACGGTGGATATGCGGTTGGGCAATAAATTCCGTGTATTTGAAGATCACCAAGCCGCTTACATTGATTTGTCCGGTCCTAAGCATGAAGTGCAAGAAGCGCTGAACTCAGTGATGAGTGACGAGATTGAGTTGGAAGAGGGCAAAGCGTTCTTCCTGCACCCAAAGGAACTTGCGCTGGCGATTACCCATGAATCTGTCACCTTGTCTGACAACATTGTAGGCTGGCTGGATGGCCGCTCTTCATTGGCACGCTTGGGCCTGATGGTGCATGTGACTGCACACCGCATCGATCCAGGTTGGTCTGGCAATATTGTATTGGAATTCTACAATTCCGGTAAATTGCCGTTGGCACTTCGCCCATTAATGAAAATTGGCGCACTGAGTTTTGAAGTGCTTTCTTCGCCAGCAGAAAAACCGTACAACGCCCGTGTGGACGCCAAATACAAAGGCCAGGCCGGTGCAGTTGCCAGTCGGATTTCTTCTGATGATGATGGTAAATAGGCGAATGAGATAAGCCTAAAAGTGACAAGGCTGCAGAACTAGAAGAAAGCGAGCCACTACGCAATTGAAGTGAGTTGCGCAAGCTCGCTTTTTTTATTTTGATTTAGCCACCTGCTTGCGCCATCACAAAACTCACCAGGTAAGGTAGTGATATCAGTGAAACGGTAGTGGATATGACAACCGTGCCCGCTACTTTCCCTGGGTTTTCAGTGTACTTAAGTGCAAGTAAGTAATTAGAAACTGCCGCAGGCATTGAAGCTTGCAAGATCACCACACCTTTTAAAATGCCTTCCAGTTCCAAATAGTCAGCAATGCTATAGCCGATGGTGAAACCGACAAACAGCCGTAAGAACGCCAGAAATAAGCTTGCTTTAAAATCCTCTACGTTAAGCTGAGCTAGTGACACACCCAGCGTGATTAGCATGAGTGGGATGGTCATGCCCGCCAGTAGATCAACGGTATTTTGTAACCAGAGTGGAAGCGTGCTGTCTGTGGCGAATAAAAATAAAACCACCAAAGAGCAGTACACCAGCGGTTGTTTAAACATATTTTTCACAGACTGAAGTGGGTTTCCACCCCAGGTGAGCATAGATATCCCGAAGGTGAAGTTGATCATGGCTAGCGTCCAGAAATAGCACAATGCCAAAGCAAGACCGTCCTGACCGAAGGCAAAAAGGGCGATGGGCAGGCCCATGTTGCCGTTGTTACCAAACAACAGGGGAGGCAGTAAGTGATTCACCTTGTACTTACACAACGCCAGAATAATACCTAAAATTACCGCACTAACAGCAAACACACTTAAGGCCGCCGTAGAGACCGTGCCAAGTAAGTTTAAACTGACTTCGGCTTTACCCAACACCGACACCACCAAACACGGCGCCCCGATATTCATTACGATACGGGTGATAAAATCTGACGGGTAAGGCAAACCCGAACGGCCCCAGTAAATACCAATGCCGACACACACAAATATCGGTGCAACGGTGGCAACTAATTCTGCGAACATCTTATGCGTTTACTC
This sequence comes from Alteromonas sp. ABV4_515, assembly GCF_056160345.1. Classification (NCBI taxonomy): domain Bacteria; kingdom Pseudomonadati; phylum Pseudomonadota; class Gammaproteobacteria; order Alteromonadales; family Alteromonadaceae; genus Alteromonas; species Alteromonas sp. ABV4_515. The sequence continues at coordinate 427,593 of NZ_JBSWWZ010000005.1, read as the reverse complement.
CTTAGCACCTGATAACAGCGATTTGATAATTTGTTCTGAGTTTAAAACGGTGGCGTATTTCAGGTTCAAATCATAAAGACTCGCGGCTTGGGCTCTGCTGTCTCGGTCGCCGCAGGCGTCTTTCGCGACAACGACCGGGTAGTTGTATTGCAGGCCGTCGATGGCCGTTGCGCGTACACAGCCGCTGGTGGTCAGCCCGGTAACCACGAGAGAGTCAACATTGAGTGCTTGCAGGCGTTCATTTAGGTCGGTGCCAAAAAAACTGCTCGCCCACTTTTTTTCGAGAACAGGCTCGTTGGGCAACGGTGCAAGCTGCGGATCGATATTGCCCCAGCCTGATTCAGGCGTGAGAATATCTAACGCAGGAATTTTCTGTCTAAATACCGATGCCTCATTGCTGTTGCGATAAATTACCGTGGTATAAATAACCGGTAAATTTTGTGCCCTGAAGGTGTCGAGTAGCCGCTTATTGGCGTCGAGCACAGATTGGCATTCGCTACCTAATGGACTTTGTGCATTGGTGAAACCCGTGGATAAATCCACCAGTATTAATGCCGGTTTTTTGCCGAGGGTGATAGGGTTCGATTGCAGGCTCATAAAATCTCCTTAAAAGAAAAAGGGGCAACGAGGTTGCCCCGGGTTAATGATCAACCCAACGGAGACACAGGTGGCTTAATGCCGGTTTCCTGTTCGCAGGTTGCGCGCAGGGCTTCGATGTCCGGACCACGATTAAAGACAGGCAGCTCACCTTCGCGGGAGGCGTGCATTTCGGCGCGTAAGGCGATGGTTTTGGCTTCATCTACTTCGCCGTTTTCAATAACGACACCATAACGAAGAGCACCTTCTACGGTTGCCAAATTGCGCTTCACGTCATCAAGTACTCGTGCAGGTTCACGTTTCAGCGGGTCTCCCCAGCCGCCGCCACCCCAGGTATTGAAATACAGCACATCACCGGCTTTCACATGGATCCCTTCTTTCTTCGCCGGCATGAATTCCACTTCACCTGATTTACGCACCAGTTTTTTGGTGGAACGCAGGCCTGGGTCGCCGCCCAGAACTCCCCACGGATAAGTGAGCCAGCGATCATCGTGAATACCAATGGTGCCGTTACACAGGAAGTGATAGGCCACGCTTAGGCCGTTACCACCGCGGTGCAATCCGGCACCACCTGAGTCAGGAATGGTTTCGTATTTTTCAATGCGCAGCGGGAAGTAAGACTCGATAAATTCGTTGGGTACGTTGGTAAAGCCCGGCCACAGCGAGTGGCCATCAGGTCCGTCACCCACAGGGCGACCAGGAATACCGCCAAAACCAATTTGGAAAAGCTGGAACCATTTTCCGTCATTGTCGTATCCGGAGTAGAACAGGTGAGGGGAATCTGAGAAGCCGGCGGCGTTGAGCATTTGCTCCGGTGCACCCATGCCCAATAATGCTCCCAGAATATCGAAGATACGACCCAAGGCGTGGGTTCGACCTGAAAGCGCGGCAGGATAATTAGGTTTCAGCAAACTGCCCTGAGGGATGCGTACTTCCACCAACTCGTAGAAACCGTCGTTGAATACAATTTGTGGGTCTACTACGTTGATGGTGAAAGAGCCGAAGAACATTTTGAACATATCTTCATTAAGGAAGAAGTTGATCGAGCTTTCAGCTTGAGGTGCAGTACCTTCAAAATCGAAAAATACCTTCGATTCTTCGCGCCACATTTTACACTGGATTTTGTAGGGGCCTTTGCCCATGCCGTCGTCACACAAATAATCAACAAATTCACGGGGTTCTTCTGGAATAAAGTTGCGGATAATGTGTTCCATAGCCGTGTAGTTGCGCTGCAGCATGATATCCATGGTGGTATGGAAAACGTCATCGCCGAAGCGTTCTACAATCTCAAGGCAACGTTTAGACGCGGTGTTACAGGCTGCGACCAGCGCGTTCAAATCGAAGCGGTTCCACTGCGGGGTGCGAACGTTGTGTAAAATGAGCTCCAGCAGATCGCTTTGCAGTTCACCTTTCTTGTAAAGTTTTGTAGGCGGGATCCGCATGCCTTCTTGATAAATGGTTGAGGCTTCAATAGGCATTGAGCCTGGCACCATACCGCCGTTATCAGACATATGACCAAACATTGATGTCCATGCTACTAAGCGGCCATCTTTGAAAACGGGTACCAGCACCAGCCAATCAGGTAAGTGTGAAACGGCCGCGTTACACATGTAGGGATCGTTAGTTAAAATGATATCGCCTTCTTCAATGTCGGCTTCATACACTTCCAGGAAGGGGCGAATGAAGGACCCAAATTGGCCTACCACCATTTTCCCGTCGCGGTTTGCGATCATGGGGAAGCAGTCGCCCTGTTCACGAATACCCGGCGACATGGCGGTTCTGAACAGTACCGCATCCATTTCTTCACGGGCGTTTTTCAAGGCATTTTCAATAAGGTCTACCGTTACGCCAGGGACATCCACAGTTGCAAACGGGCTTTGATTGGTTTCAATAATTCTTGCAGACATATTTTGCTCCTATTTGGCTGGGGTGATAAGAAGGTTACCAACTACATCCACGTTAGCTTGGTGACCCGGCAGGATTACGGTGGTGGAGTCCATCTCAGAAATGATGGCAGGGCCGTCAACAACCAGAGATTGGTGCAATTTGCTACGGTCATAAATTTGCGCATCGTGCCATTCGCCGGCGTAGTAGAACCGGGTGTCACAGATTTTACAGTCGGCTAATGTAAATGAAGGGTCACCTGCAGCCAGTACGTCTAGATCCTGACTCTTTGCTTTGGCAACTGCGCGGATCATAAGAATTTCGTGGCCATCTTCTAGCTTGAAGCTGAACAACTGTTCGTGCTCGGCGTCGAACTGGTCGGTGATTAACGCCAGACCTTTTTCCTTAAGTTCTTCTTCTGAGAAGTTCATTGTGATTTGGAATGCCTGTCCGGTGTAACGCAGATCGGCCTGATAAGACACTTCTTGCTGCTCGGTAGGAATGCTATCAGCAATCAGGGTTTCACACGCTTTCGCTTTCAATTCGGCCAAGTCAGACAGTAGCTTGTCTTTTTTAAGTTCGCTGGCCAGCGTAATGTAAGTACGTGATGCCTCATCCTGAACCTGTGTGGTCGCATCACCATAAGCGCACAGAACGCCGGGGCCAGGAGGAACAATAACCGGCCATGCCCCCGAAAGAATACCAAGGGCATTAGCATGAAGCGGGCCTGCACCACCAAACCCAACCAGTGCGAAGTTACGTGGGTCGTATCCTTGTTCAACCGATACCAGGCGCAAAGCGCCAAACATGGCTTCGTTGGCGATTTCGATGATACCTTCGGCCGCTTCCATCATGCCAATCCCCATCTGATCAGCTACAGTTTTTACTACTTTTTCTGCCGCATCCCGGGAAATGGTCATGGCTCCACCGAGCTGTACGTCTGAGGGCAGATAGCCAAGTACAACGTTGGCATCACATACCGTAGGCGCTTCGCCGCCTTTCAGGTAACAAGCCGGGCCCGGTACCGCGCCCGCTGACTCTGGGCCAACACGCAGTGCTTTAGTTAACTCCGGCACGAATGCAATAGACCCACCGCCTGCACCCACCGTGCGGATATCTACAGATGGCGCACGCACCCGCACGTCACCAACGATAGTTTCACGTCGTACCATCGCTTGAGAGTTTTGGATAAGGGCAACGTCGGTAGAGGTGCCACCCATATCGAAGGTAAGAATATCGTCGAAACCACCACGACTGCAGAAGTAAGTGGCACCGGCAACACCGCCGGCTGGCCCCGACATCAATAGGTTTACCGGCGAGTCGGCCGCCGAGCGAGTAGAGGCCAGGCCGCCATCTGAACGTAAAATAGATAGCTGTAGATCGCTGCCCATTTTATCTTCCAAAGACTGACGCAAGTTATTCACATAGCGTGATACCTCAGGGCGAACAAACGAATTCACTACGGTAGTTTCAGTACGTTCGTATTCCTGCATTTCTGGTACAACTTCGCTGGAAATAGAAATCGGAATGTTTGGGAACACCTGCTTAGCTAATTCGCGGGCTTGTACTTCGTGTTCGTCACAGATATAGGAATTAATGAAACAGATAGTCAGCGCTTCTAGCTCGTCTTTTTCTTTCAAGGCTTTCAGATCGATAAGTAACTGCGCTTCATCGAGTGGCTTAACAACATCGCCTTTCGCGCCCATGCGTTCAGAAGCACCGATGGTGAGTTCGAGAGAAGCGAGAAGAGGGCGTTTTACAAAACTCACCCAGCCACCCAAACCACCCGGACAGTAGGAGCGAGCAACTTGCAGAATTTGCTCGTAGCCGGTGGTAGTAATAAGGCCAACTTTGGCGCCTTTGCCAGTCAGTACGGCATTGGTGGCAACAGTCGTACCGTGCATTACCCGTTTTATGCTTTTCGGATCGACGCCCGATTCTTCACAAATGCGGTTTACCCCGTTTAACACGCCGATTGAGGAGTCTTGCGGCGTTGAAGGTACCTTGGCGGTGAATTTCTCACCGGTGATTTCGTTAATCAGTAGAAGGTCTGTGAACGTGCCCCCTACATCTACACCTAGTCGGTAAGCCATGCTTATCTCCCTTTATGATTATGGTAACGGTAGACAGTTCGTAGTTAATCCGAACTGGCTGAAAATTCGTCAAATCACTGAATTCAGAGCGAGCGAACCCATGACCGGCAAAACAGGCGTTTGCCGGACAATTGATTTCAGTGGGTCAATTGAAGTGGTTAAAAACCGGCTGGCCGGTTAGCTAACCTTATTTGCGAGGAATCGCAGACAAATATTTGTATGCAGCTGTGATCTCCTCAATGGGGTTAACGGGTTGGTCAAATTCGAAATAGCTTTGCTCAATACCTGCTTCTTCTGCGGCTTTAAGCAGTTCTGTGAAATCTTCAACACCTTGGCCGGGCAAGACAATTTTTCCGCTTTTGTCATGGTCTTTAAGGTGTGCGAGCTTGTATCGTCCCGGATATTTTCTAAGGTAAGCCGCGGGATCAACACCGGCATAACTTGCCCACATGAAGTCCATTTCCATTTTTACTTCATCAGGGTCGGTTTCTTGTACCAGAATGTCGTAAGCGGTGGTGCCATTAAGTGGCTGGAACTCGTGATCATGATTGTGGAACGCAAAAGTAAGATCTGCTTCTTTGCACATCTTGCCGGCGGTTCGGAATGCGCTGAGATGCTGTTTTACCTCTTTCATGCCATATTCTTTTTGCCAATTAACCTGCCAAACAATGTATTTTTGCCCCAGTGTAATAGCGCGATTAATCGCTTCTTCAATGAAGGTTTCTACTTTGGAGAAATCGAAGGCGTGAATGAAAATCTTGATGATTTCATCCCAGGTTAATTCGCCTCTGTTGTAGCGGGAGAACGACTGATACAAATCGCCAGGCATGAGGTGTTGAGACAGGGTAACCAAGTTATTTTCAAGCAACTTGGTTTGTAGTTCTTTTGCAGACATGTTGAAGGAACCCATCGTTTCAACCTGGCGGTAGCCGATGTCTGAAACGGTTTTCAAGGTACCGTTAAAGTCTTTGTCCAGTTGGGTCATCACAGTGAATAACTGTAAACCCGGACGGCTAAAGTACCCATTGCTTGCTACTGCGGGCATACTACCTGCAATACTCGCAGTGGCTGCGGCGCCTGCGCAGGCTTTGATAAACTGACGTCGATGCAAGATCTTCTCCTTTCATTGGTGATCACCGCCAGTTCGGAGATCACCTTATTCGTTTTGTTTATATGCTGCGGTACTTTTCCTGACGATGATGTCGTGAGGTAAAATGACTTCTCTTACGGAGCTTTCTGCATCGATATAAAAATCGAGCATCATTCTCATGGCCTGCTCACCAATTTTTGTGGAGGGCAGTGACACCGTGGTTAACGCCGGATTGGCATACTCGCCGAAGCGAAGGTTATCCATACCAGTCACACTCACGTCATCAGGTACTTTTATTCCAGTTTCAGCTAGAACGTGGATGACACCCAATGCCATTTCGTCATTTTCGCAAAGGATCGCGCTAAATTTTTCACCGCTTGTTAGCAGTGTTTCTGCTGCTTGCGCACCGGACTCCAGGGTGTAGCCGCCGGTGACAAATAAACTCTCGTTAATCTCTATGCCATTGCGCTTTAGGCCAAGACGGAAGCCCTTTTGGCGATCCTGACTCATTTGCAGTCGTGGCGAGCCAGTCACGCAGGCAATCTTTCTATGCCCTAGCTTTGCAATGTGCGTGGCTGCCAAAGCAGCCGCTTCAATGTTGTCGAAACGCACCCGGGGCAGGGGAACCCCTTGTTCGTATTCACAAGCTAAGATCACCGGTTGTGGTTCACCTGATTCTGCCTTTTTCAACACATTCGCCGGAATGTTGGTATCCAGAATAATCATGCCATCGGCCTGTTTTCCGGCTACCATGGCATAGTGCCAATCGAGCAGTTCCTGCTTACCTTCTGTGATGCCCAGCATCACCCGTATCCGGTTCTCCCTTGCAACATTTTCAATGCCCTGTACAAATCCTGACGTGAAAGGGTTATTGATATCCGGTACTGCAACAATGACAGCATCAGAACGTTGCTTTCTAAGGTTGCTGGCCAATAAGTTCGTGTTATACGACAGCGCATCTATGGCCTTATTTACTTTTTCAGCGGTTGCCGGACGGACTTTCTCCGGCTCCCTTAATGTTCGTGACACTGTGGCGATGGATACGCCAGCCAGTTCCGCTATGTCTTTGATATTTGCCATTAAACGACACCCCTATGTCATTTCTTCTGCTATCAAAACATAGTAATCAATTCACCGCCTCCAGTCTCTGAGTTTCGTTTACATTTTTCAGTTAAACGCAATTAATAGCGGTAACTTACTTCCACACCAAAAGTACGCGGTCGAGCAAACTGCACAAGGTAACCGCCCGCATAAGCAGCTTCTTCAGACATGGTAAGAATTGTTTCGTCTTCGATGTTGCGAACGTAAGCGCTGTAAACAAATGAAGAATTGTCCGGTGTGTACTTCAGGATAACGTCAGACTTGGTGTACGCTTCCTGGAATTCTGTTGCCCGATTGATGTACGAGAAGTAGTTATCACTTTGATAACGCGACTGCACAATGCCTGTGATGACGCCGGAATCAATCTCAAAGTCACGGGTATACTTAATGGTTGCTGTCACATCTGGTGCCTGAGGAAGATGATTGTCGCTGTAATCGTTTTCATTTGGGCACGAGTCAGCTGTAATGGTACAAAATTCATCATACTTCGCATCGAGTAAGGCAAGTGTGACCTGAAGTGTATCTGCGGTAGTTGGGCGATACTTCACTTCAACTTCTGCACCCGTTATGCCTGCAGCGCCAGCGTTATAAACCCGGGCAACACCCGTTGCAGGGTCGGTCTGTTGTACTTGCAGATCGGTGTAATCGTAGTAAAACAGGCTGGTATTAAACTGCATCGTGTTGTCGAGAAAGAAACTTTTTGAACCCACTTCATAAGAAATGATTGATTCAGACGAATAGGACGAGGTGTCTTTGAAACCACCGGCCTTGTAGCCTTTATCGATCTTGCCGTAAAAGAAGTGATCTTCTGAATATTCCCAGTTGAGACCCAAATGCCAGGTAATCTCATCGTCTTTAAAATAGTTGTCTACCTGGGTGAACGTGCCTGCACCAACATCAGCCTGACCCGTCTGTGACTTTTCATCTTCCGTATAGCGAATGCCAGCTTCAGCTTTCAATGTGTCACTTAACGTGAGTTCGGCCTGTGCAAAAACCGCAGAAGAACTGGATTCATTCTGGTAGTCGAAGGTGTAGATATTTACGTATTCACCAGTATTGTGCATTTGGAAATAGGCTGGGCCGCTACTGTCTTGTGTGAAGTGATAAACACCAGTCTGGAAGTTAAACCAACTATCCAAATTCGACGTTAATCTAAGTTCATGGTTTTGCGTGCTGATATCACCATTCGTTTGAGAAAAGGCCCAAAAAGCGTCAGCACTGCCGTCTTGGTCGTTGGTGCGGTCGAACGACACCGACATGTCTCCGCCAATGTAGCTCACGCGGTAATCATCAAAATCGAGATTAAATTCCCAACGCAAGGAATCAGCACCAATATCAATAGAACCTTGATTGTTCAGTGCCCAATTCTTGTCATCACCGAGAATCAATGTGCCGTCGGTATTTGTGTCGTCGTAGGGAATGGCCTTAACAACAGAGCCGGTACCGCTGATGTCCACGGTCTCGCCAGTTAACAGCATAGAAAATGGACCATCGGACTCATAGCGAACATGAAGACGCGCGCCCGTTTCTTTCCGTTGGTCGCCTTTTTCGCTTAAACCATTGTCGCGATAACCGTCATTATCTCGGTACACGGCGGCAGCTCTTACTGCCCAGTTATCATTAATTGGCAAATTGCCTGCAACTTCCGCATTCACCTGGCCGTAATTTGCAAAGCCCAATTTCGCCTCTAATTCTTTGTCAAATTCAGGCTTCGCCGTAATGATGTTTACCGCTCCGGCGGTGGCATTTCGTCCGTATAACGTGCCTTGTGGACCGCGTAACACTTCAACCTGTTGAATGTCGAACATGGCTGCATTCAGGGCTTTCGAATCTTGCAAATAGAAGTTATCAATATTCACCGCAACCGCAGGATCACCGGTTTCCGAGTAGTCACGGCTGGAAACACCGCGGATGGTAATCATTGTATTATCGTTATTTTGGGCGATATTGAGGGTAGGGGCGACGTTACCCAAATCGTTCACTTCAGTAACACCTGAATCTGCCAGTGCTTCATTGCCGACTACGCTCATTGCAATAGCGGTAGTCTGTTCTGTTGTCGCTCGCTTGGTTGCTGTTACTTCAATTTTTTCAATGGTATTTCCCGCACTATTCGATTCCTGCGAAAATGCCGTACTAGGCAATAGCGCTGTCGCAATTGCTAGTGCGATAGCCGACTTTGGTCTTGAACATACCTTCATAAAACAGACTCCCTTACTGAATGATAAAATGATAACGTTTTCATTTGTCATTATTCAAGTTAAAGGCCAAAATCATAAACCTCACGTTAATTAATTTTATAAGTGTATTGAAATCAATATTTTGTGTTTATTATTGGCTGGAGTGGTTTGTTAGTTTTGAGAATTGAAACTCATCATGAACACAAACTTTTTGATTCAAAATTGTGCGTCTGCACCAAATTGATGAATAAAATGTAAAGCTTTACATTTATCAGCATGTCACGTAGATATAGATATAAAACCAGTAGAGAAGTGAATATGGATTTAACTAGAAAATCACTCACCCGCAGGCGGTTCATCGGTGCAGCGTTCATTATGACAATGACGCCTGGCGTTATTAAAGCGGTAGCAGGAACGGTTCAAAAAGATACTGCAGAGTCGGCACTATCGCAGGAGTGGATCGCCAAACTCAACGTTATTGCTTCCATTTTGGTGCCTGGTTCGGAGAAGACGTTGCCGGGTAACTTTATCGCCGGCGTTGTTTCTTCCGGATGGCAGGAATTATCGGTGAGTCAAATTGGCCGAAGCATCTTACTTATAGAAAATTGGGTTGGGGGCCCTGTAGAAACCGCAACTAAAGAAGCGCTTTTTAGCCGGCTATTGGCATTGGATGAAGAGTGCTTCGGTGCAGCTCCTCCGCAGGATAGTGATGACTGGATTGTGCTTAAAAGTGCGCTGATAACAGCGTTTTGTAGCTCACAAGATGGTGCAGGAAAGTTACTGCATTACGCTCCGGTTCCCGCGCAATGGCTACCCGATATTCCCGCAGAAAAAGCGCAAATTTTCTATAACGATTGGCTAGCAATGTGGTTCTCATGAAAAATAGTTATGATGCAATTGTAGTGGGCTCGGGCATTTCAGGTGGCTGGGCAGCAAAAGAATTAACAGAACGTGGATTGACGGTATTGTTGCTTGAACGGGGCAGAATGGTTGAGCACCGCAAAGACTATACCACCGAATTCAAAGCCCCTTGGGAGATGCCATTCCGAGGCTTTAATAATCCGAAAATGCTGCAGCAGGATTATGCCGTTCAACGTCGCGGTACCAACTTTGATGAATGGTCTATGCCTAATTTTGTTAAAGACGCCGACCATCCTTACCAAACTGATGCAGAAGCACCATTCCAATGGCGTCGAGGATATCAATTAGGTGGCCGCTCTCTAACATGGGGCAGGCAATGCTACCGTTGGAGTGACATTGATTTTGGTGCGAATCAGAAAGACGGTTACGGTACCGACTGGCCAGTACGGTATCAGGATTTAAAACCCTGGTATGATCATGTCGAGTCTTTTATTGGCGTGAATGGGACCATGGAAGGATTGGCGCAATTACCGGACGGCATTTTTCAACCGCCAATGCCACTGAGTGCAGCTGAACAATTACTTGCAGACAGCATTGCCACCCATTACCAAGACAGAAAACTGATCCCCGGACGTTCGGCGAATTTAACCGAAGCCAAGCCAGGTCGCTCACCGTGTCAGTTCCGGTATATCTGTCATCGAGGTTGCAGTTTCGGGGCTTACTTCTCTACACAAAGCAGTACATTACCTGCAGCTCAAAAAACCGGCAGGCTGACAGTGCTCACAGACACCATTGTGGATCGCATTGAATACGACAGTAAAAGCAAGCGCGCATCAGCAGTGCACTGCATCGATGCAAATACTGGTAAGCGTAGATCCTTCTCGGCAAAGTTATTTTTCTTGAACGCCTCATCGTTTAATTCAGTCGGTATTTTACTTCGTTCAGTGAGCGAGAGCTTTCCGCAAGGGCTGGCCAACTCTAGTGGTACGCTAGGTAAATACATCATGGACCATGCCACTACCTTGAGTATTTCTGCTGAATTAAACCAACTGCAAGAGCGGAGTTACTTTGGTAACCGCCCGTCGAATTTCATCATTCCCCGGTTTAGAAATGTTGGCGCAGAGAAAAGTTCATTCTTACGTGGCTACAGTTATCAAGGCGTTGGTTTCCGTGCCAATTGGAAGCAGGCCGCCCGGGGTGCTGGAATTGGTGATGAATTGAAGCAAAAGCTTACCGCGCAGGGGAAATGGCGATTGCTGATGGTGGCTTTCGCAGAAAGTTTACCGGTAGCGTCTAACCGGGTGACATTATCTGACAAAACCGATAAATGGGGGCTTCGCCAATTGAGCATTCATCTGCACCATGGCGAAAATGAACGAAAGCTGCTGGCTGATGCCGCGACAGAAGCAAAAAACATGTTGGGGCAACTCGACAGCAAGATCCTTGCTTCATTTTCCGAACCTGAACATGGCGGTAGTGCGGTGCATGAAATGGGAGGGGCTAGAATGGGGTACGATTCAAACACATCGGTGGTTAATAAGTGGAATCAAACCCACGATGTACCTAACTTGTTTATCACCGACGGTGCAGCAATGAGTTCATCGGCAAACCAGAACCCGTCACTCACCTATATGGCATTTACCGCAAGGGCGGCTGCCTATGCGGCTCAGAAAGTGAAAAATGGCGAGCTATAACTCGCCCTTTGCAGAGGAACAGTGTGTCATAAGGGCAATCGCACATTACCGATAGCAGCCAACGACAACGGTAAATAGGTGAAGGGAATCAACGGATTGTTCAGCAAATAATCGCTCGAACAAGTTTAGTCATAAATGTCGTTGCAATGTAGGCAAAAATGAGTAGACTTGTCGGCTCTTTCGGTCGGTGTGTGGCGCAGCTTGGTAGCGCACTGTCATGGGGTGTCAGGGGTCGGAGGTTCAAATCCTCTCACACCGACCAATCTATTCTCTTCCCCGCATTCAGCTTGACATTCAAGCTCCTCAACAATAAAAGTTCAGTTCTCTCGACAATTCTCTGTTAAGCACATTTCAGTTTTGCTTTTTTGAGCTCACTTTCGCCATGATATGTTCAAGTTCATTTTTTTAAAGCTAAAGCCGATTTAAGAGATTTGCCCTAATAAGTTACGTTAGAACAAGGATAAGGTTGCGTGTACGAAATTAACCGTAATGCAAACAGGATCAGCCCTTTGCAAAGCAGACGGTTCAGTGAGTTAGGTTTTACTGAGCGAAATCATCTTCAGGAATGGTTAGCCAATGAGCCAACTGCGTTTGGCGAAGAACTACTCATTATTCAAAAAGAGTTTGATGGTTTTGATGACACCCGAGAGCGTTTAGACCTGCTCGCACTCGATAAAGATGGGAACCTGGTTGTCATCGAAAATAAACTCGATGATACGGGAAGAGATGTGATGTGGCAGGCGCTTAAGTATGCCTCATATTGCTCAAGTTTAAGTAAAAACCAAATTATCGATATCTACCAAAGTTATTTGAATCGTTACTGTGCTGGTGGGAACGCTGAAGAGCTAATCTGTGATTTTTTCGATGTACCTGATATTGGTGAAATTGTCGTTAATTCCGGTAATGCACAGCGTCTTGTTTTTGTCGCCGCTAACTTTCGAAAGGAAGTAACAAGTACTGCTCTATGGCTCTTAAGTCACGGAATACAACTGCAATGTTTCAAAGTGACACCCTTTGAAATGAGCGTTGAGCTAGCAGAGAAAAAACACGAGCAGTTATTTTTAAATGTTGAGCAAATCATTCCGACCCCTGAAGCCGAAGAGTTTATGATTGGTATATCTTCGAAAGAAGTGGAAGAAAAGCTCACGGAAAGAAAGCAGAAGGGACGACATAAAATGCGCCTTGCATTTTGGACCAAGGCTCTACCGGTGTTGAAGGATGGTCCAAGTTCAGTTTTTTCTAACATAAGCCCCGCGAAAGACTACTGGCTGAATGCCGGTTCAGGTCTTCGTGATTGTCCTTATGGGCTGGAATTGAAAATTGATTGCGCGATTGTGGAAATAGGTATGCGACGTTTTATCGCGGAAGAAAATAAAACAATTTACGATGACCTGTTAGAGCATAAAGAGCACATAGAGGAGGCATTTGGCGAAGAGCTCTGTTGGATTCGCGCGAACGACAAAAAAGCGAGCAAGATTCAGAGTGTGCTCTTTATCAATGGGCATGACGAGAAAAATTGGGAGCGCATTATCACCTGGATGAACGCTTCTTTAATTAAGCTGGAAAAAGCTGTTGGTCCATACATCAAAGAAGCGAGTCTCAAAATGAAAGGAAAAGCTTAGCCCGGCTTGTGTCCTTATCAAAAGCTGCAACTCCCCCTTAAATCCGCCATAATGCCGCGGATTTTTGAAAATAGCGGAGTTTGAAATGGCTTATAACAGTCTGGATGAGTTGGTGGCTCAGTGTGAAAGTACGCCGGAAACCATTGAGTTTGCTGACGTGATTGCGCTTGTCGACAGCAGCTTTATCTTCACGCCGACCAACTTTACCAATGGTGAAGTGACGAATGTGGCGAATACTAACAACGGTTCTTGCAAGTTACTGGCATTGGGTCAGCACTTAAAGTTGTCTGAAGCGCAGACGCTGGCACTGTTTGGTGCATTCTATCGTGACGATGTACTTCAGCACCCTGAAGGTGATGACCACGCTAATATTCGCAATTTTATGGTTACAGGTCATGCTGGTGTGTCTTTCGAACAATTTCCGCTGACGCTGAAAAACTAAATTAGATCCACACCTACACCCACATTTTCAGTCGGTTTATCGTCAGGTAAACCGGCTAGTTTAGTTTAACTGCTCGACAGTTGATACGCACAAATACCTACTGCACTGCCTAAATTCAGCGATTCGATGTTGCCGCTACCTGCAATGGTGAAGGCATCTGCATTGGTTTGCTGTAACGCTTCTAGCGGCACCCCGCGGGCTTCGTTGCCGAATAAATAACAAGAATAATCTTTGAAAGAATCATCATTGATGGGCGTTCCCTGCAAATCTAAATACGCGAAGCGGCTAAACCGGTTTTCCAGTTCCGCCAGGGTGATATCCATTTCCACGGGCATATGGAAAATGGCTCCCATGCTGGCGCGAACGGCTTTGGAGTTAAATGGGTCGACGCTGTTGGGGCTCAGAAGAAGACGAAAGTTACCGAACCAGGCCAGTGAGCGAAGAATGGTGCCAAGGTTACCGGGGTCCTGAATTTCATGCAGGTAAACGCAACGTTCATTGCCGTTACCTTGCGCGATAGACAAGCCGGGTAGGGGAACGCGGGCGATGACGCCCTGGGGCGTTTTCGTGTCGCTTAATGCTGCCATCTGGCGATCGGTGATGGAGACTACATCAAACCCGTCGGCCAGCGATTGCCCGCGGCTTAACCAGTCTTCTGTGGCATACAGGGTTACGGCAGCAGGTTTCAGCGGTGATTGTTTCAGCTCCTGAATCAGATGTTCCCCTTCCACTAAGTAAAACCCAAACTGCGAGCGGTACTTTTTTTGGTGCAGTTTTTTGACGTCGTCTAATTTCATAGTGGAGGTAATTCCGGGCAACAGTGATAAATGCAGTAAAGATGGCGCGCATTGTAGCCTGTTCCAGCGCTTAAGTCAGGCGGCCTCTGAAAGATTATTGTTGTGTGTCATTTGCAAAACCGGCATGCATGATTACAATAAACGCCGATTTTAAACCCGTAACCGCAGAGTAAATATGGCCCGCTCAAAAACCAGTAAAAAATGGATGGAAGAACACGTAAACGATCCCTATGTGAAAAAAGCACAGGCAGACGGGTACCGTTCCAGAGCGAGTTATAAACTTCTCGAAATCAACGAAAAAGATAAGTTGTTTCGCGCAGGCAGCGTGGTAATGGATTTAGGTTCAGCGCCAGGCGGTTGGTCGCAAATTGTTGCTCCCATTGTTGGGGATAACGGCCGTGTTATCGCCTCCGACATTTTGCCCATGGACAGCATCATCGGTGTCGATTTTATTCAGGGTGATTTTACCGACGAAGCCGTGTACGACAACATTTTACAAACCCTGGGTGACGACCGCGTTGATGTGGTTATTTCAGATATGGCGCCAAATATGAGTGGCGTGAACACCACCGACCAGTATGCGTCTATGTATTTGGTCGAACTGGCTTTAGACATGGCGAGAAACGTATTAAAACCGGGTGGTAGTTTTTGCGCCAAAGTGTTCCAGGGTGTGGGCTACGACGAATATGTGAAGGATGTACGTTCGTCTTTCAATAAAGTGATTGTGCGTAAACCTGCAGCTTCCCGTCCACGTTCACGTGAGGTGTATTTGGTGGCGACAGGCTTTAAAGGTTAGCTTTCGGATTGATCGCGCTTTACTTTTCTAGCAAGGGCAGTTTGTCTGGTACACCATTCCAACTGTCTGCGTCTTCCGGGGGCGGGATCACTTCGGTGATATTCGGCCACTGCTGACTAAGCTCGGCGTTAATGGCGAGGTATGGCTTTTGCTCATCGGTTAAATGGGTATCCTGAATAATCGCTTCTGCCGGGCACTCAGGCACACACAATGCGCAATCAATACAAATAGCCGGGTCGATGGCCAGAAAATTTGGCCCTTCAAAGAAAGCATCAACCGGGCAAACTGCTACACAGTCGGTGTATTTGCATTTCACACAGTTGTCAGTCACTACAAACGTCATTATCAAATAAGTAAAAAGCTCAATTTGGCCGAATTATAAGGGTTCTGGCGCAGGATCGAAAGACAATTGCCATTGTATGGCTATCCCAACGACGGCATCTGCATTACACTATGCGGGCTCTGACAGACAGGCTGTCCGGCAAATTAGGATCTTCCCCCATGTTACGTTTAACCGATATAAAACTTCCCCTAAACCATGATGAATCTGCACTGAGTGAAGCTATTTTAGCGAAACTCGGTATTGCTGCCGATCAACTCACCGAAATCAGCGTGTTTAAGCGGGGTTACGACGCCCGCAATAACAAAGACATTCAGCTTATTTATACGGTTGATGTAGCGGTAAACAATGAGGCGATTCTGCTGGAGAAGTTTGACCGCGATCCTCAGGTGCGCGTAACACCGGATATGACTTACAAATTTGTCGCTCAGGCACCTGAAAACCTGAATAACAGACCGGTTGTTGTGGGGCTGGGGCCATGCGGCATTTTTGCTGCCCTCATTCTTGCACAAATGGGGTATAAACCTATTGTGGTGGAACGGGGAAAAGCCGTGCGTGAGCGTACCAAAGACACGTTCGGATTTTGGCGTAAGCAGCCTTTGAATCCGGAATCCAATGTACAGTTTGGTGAGGGCGGTGCGGGTACGTTCTCCGACGGAAAGCTCTACAGCCAGGTTAAAGACCGCAAACACTATGGCCGTAAGGTATTAAAAGAGTTTGTTGATGCGGGGGCGCCGGAAGAAATCCTGTATGTGAGCAAACCGCACATTGGTACCTTCAAGCTGGTGAGCATGGTAGAAAAGATGCGTCAGCAAATCATTGATTTAGGCGGTGAGATCCGTTTTTCCACGCGGGTTGAAAAGCTTGATATGGATGAAACTGACGGTGAGCTTTCGGTGAAAGGTTTGCATTTAAACGATGGTGGCTATTTGGCGTGTAAACAAGTCATTCTGGCTCTGGGGCACAGTGCCCGCGACACCTTCGAAAATCTATATGAACAGGGCGTGTACATCGAAGCCAAACCGTTCTCAATCGGATTTCGAATCGAACATGAGCAGAGCATGATTGACCAGTGCCGTTTTGGTGATAATGCCGGAAACCCGATCCTTGGTGCTGCCGATTATAAACTTGTACATCATTGCAAAAATGGCCGCACGGTTTACAGCTTCTGTATGTGTCCGGGCGGCACCGTGGTTGCTGCGGCTTCAGAGCCGGGAAGAGTGGTTACCAACGGTATGAGCCAATACTCTCGTCATGAAAGAAATGCCAATAGTGCGATTGTGGTAGGGATCACGCCGGAAGAAGATTATCCGGGACACCCTCTTGCAGGCATTGCGTTGCAGCGCAGTTTGGAAGAATTAGCTTATAAAGCGGGCGGTGAAAATTATAACGCGCCAGGCCAATTAATCGGCGATTTCCTGGCAGGTAAACCCAGCTCCGAATTAGGTGAAGTAACGCCGTCTTATACGCCGGGTGTAACGTTAACCGATTTAAGCAAAGTTGTTCCTGACTACGTTACTGCAGCAATTCGCGAAGCAATCCCCGCGTTCGATCGCCAAATCAAAGGTTTTGCGAAAGCGGAAGGCACGCTCACCGGCGTTGAAACTCGTACGTCTTCCCCGGTATGTATTAAACGCGGAAAAGATTATCAGAGCATTAACGTAAAAGGCTTGTTCCCAGCCGGCGAGGGTGCTGGATACGCAGGCGGGATCTGGTCTGCAGGTATCGACGGAATACGCGTTGCCGAAGCATTGGCAGAAGTCTTCGACAATGCCTGAGTGCTAAGAGGCGTAACTTCAGCTTTAACTAATCAAATAGGGCCACCTTTTAACGTGGCCCTTTTAGATACGAAATTAATCGTGTTCCAGCGCATTAATTACGTCACTTTCTGATGGCGGATGACAGCCAATTTGAGCCACGTTCAGACACGCCGCCATGGCACCATACTTTAACGCTTCCTGCAAAACTTCCTCTGGTGCATCAGGGGTAAGCGCATCGCGCTTGAGCAAATAAGCTACCAATGCCGAGAAGTAAGTATCGCCAGCGCCTACCGTGTCACCCATATCATCGGGTGAAATTACGCTTTGTTTGAGGTGTGTGCTGTCGGTGAATAATTGCGACCCGCCTTCACCGAGGGTCAGCACGACAATCCCATTTTCCATTCGCTTTAGCATACTGCGGGCATGAAATTCGGGTTCGCCATATAAACCTTTTAGCAACAAATCTTCATCGCTAACTTTCACGATGTCAGCAAATTCAACAAAACGCCAAATTGAAGCGATGTATTCCTGATGATTCGCTTCTACGCCTTTGCGTACATTCACATCAATACTTATTTTAACACCCTGTTGTTTAAGCTTTTTTACTACAGGAATCAGACTGTTGAGCATTTCAGGAACCAATGCTAATGACCCGGTGTGAAAGAGCGCTAGGGTGTCTGGCAGAACGTCGAGTAATTGCTCCGGAGTTACGTCTAAATCTGCAACCGCTTTTCGATATAGTCGATAATCTGGTTTTCCATGCTCGTCTTTGTAAACGAGGGCCAGGGAAGTATTTCGCTCGGACCGAAATGCTTCGGGGAGTTTTATACCGTCGTCCAAAGCAGACTGGTAGATTTTTTCGCCCAGTTTGTCAGTTGAAATGGGAGACAAATAGTGACTTTCTAATCCCTGACGGACGAAGCTACGGGCAACATTGTAAGGTGAGCCGCCAATGTATGGCTTGTAGCTTCCATTTTCCTGTTCAATCATGTCAAAGAGGGCTTCACCAAAAACGGCGACTGATACTCTCATTGTAATTCCTGTAATTATCCGTGACTTTCTAGATGAGTCGATTGTGACGCAGTGACTATGGCCTGCATTATCGCGGCTACCGAAGCATCATTGTTTAACTGACTGAGAAAGCCCGCGTACAACTTTGCAAAGGCTGGGTATTCTGCCAGTTCACCAAAAATTTCTTTCTGACGCAGAAATATCAGCGGATCATCTTTACTCAATACTGCAAACTGCTCTAGCTTGCTGGCTTGAACATCAATAATCTCGAGCGGACTTCCGTGCTGATCTTTACCAGCATAACTATACCGACACCAGGCAGCAACAATGAATGCGGCACAGTGCGCGTTACCACCTGATGCAAGGTTTTCTTTAATCGTTGGTACCAGAAAGGTGGCAAACTTCGACGAGCTTTCAGAACAAATGCGACTTAGGTGATCTTTAATATTTGGATTGCTGAACCGGGTAAGCAGAGTATCTTTGTACGCTGTTAAATCGATGCCGGGAACGGGTTGAAGAACCGGTGTGGCTTCAGTATCCATAAACACTCGTAGAAAACGGGCAAAAAGCGGGTCGCTTACGGTTTCATTTATAGTGCTGTAGCCGTGTAAAGAACCTGAAATGCCAAGCACTGTGTGGCCGGCATTAAGCAAGCGAATCTTCATAGTTTCATAAGGGGTTACATCATCGACGAGTTGCGCGCCGCAGCGTTCCCAACCAGGGCGCCCAGTATTAAAACTGTCTTCAATTATCCATTGATGAAATGGCTCGCAGGTGACCGGCCAGGCATCATCAATGCCGCATTCCTGCAATTCACTGATTACTGCGGGTGTTGTCGCGGGGGTGATACGATCAACCATGGCGTTAGGAAAACATACATTGTTTGAAACCCAATCAGCCAATTCTTCGTCGAAAGCACTGATGTAGCTGGTCAGCATTTTTTGGGTAACATGCCCGTTGTGTTGAATGTTATCGCAGGATTGCACGGTGAATGGTTTCTGGTTGCGATCGCGCCGGAGTTTCAATGCCGCGGCCAAATAACCAAATACGAGACGCGGTGACTCTGGATGCGCAATGTCGTGTTTGACATCTGGGTTTGAGAAATCAAATTCGCCTGTTGCCGGATTAAAGTTGTAGCCACCTTCGGTGATGGTAAGCGACACAATTTTAGTGTCAGGGGCGGCCATAGTTTCGATAACGGCAGCAGGGTTGTCCGGCCCAATCAGAAAATCTGTCAAACAGCCAATAACCTGAACGTCTCTTTGTCCATCAGGATGTTTAATAAGCAGTGAATACAGGTAATCTTGTTGTTCTAGACATTGTTTTAGTTTCCGGTCCCCTTCGCGCAAACCTACGCCACAAATGCCCCACTGCGTATCGCCAGTCACAGACATATAGTTGTCGGTATAAAACGCTTCATGAGATCGGTGAAAGCCGCCTACGCCCACATGTACGATACCGGGTTTGAGGGTTTCGCGATTATACTCCGGCACTTTAATGTGTGCCGGTAGTTGATGAAGATTTTGGTTATTTAGAGTGAGTGGCATTAACGAAATCCTGTTGTGAAGCTGTGGCCTGCTGCTGTCTGCGTTTCATCGCCCAATAAGCGGTCACAAAATAGCTTACCGTGCAAGCAAAGCCGATAGAGAAGAAGAGGCTGCGGTTCGATGCATAGTCCTGCATGTCGGGTGATAAAAACATCGTATTGACGGCTAGCGCCAGGGTAACCAGTAAACTGCCTACTGATACCGTGCTGAGTAGACGGGTAAGCGCTGACGTATCCTCCTGGATTGTGGGTTCGGCAGCGGCTTGCTTTGCCTGATGTACTTCAACACGTTGGTCGAAAGCTTCCATTTCTGCTTGTTCTGCGGAATACGACTCTTTAGCGCCATACTTTCTGGCTAAGAAGATATAAACACCAATGGTGAACACCCACGTAGGCAGGAATAAATAGTAGAACGAAATGACATCCAGCACATTTAAGCCGAATCCGAATACCAGTCCTAACGCCCACGCTGCAACGGCTGGCGTGCTGTGATTGAGCTTTTTATAACTGGCCCAGTAGCGTGTCATACCGAGTTTAGGAAACAAAAAGTGCTCGGCAAATACAATGGCGCCAACGGGCACCACCAGTAGTCCTGCGTAAGTGAGCAGTGGCAATAGCTTGGTAAATACAAAGGGGAAACAAGCAATAACAACGGTCACCAGACCAACAATAAATGTTGTACGGTTACGAGAATGATTAGTGAAAATAGCTTGTGCAGCCAGGCCGGCGCGATAAAGGTTTGCATTCGCTGTGGTCCATCCTGCAACGATTACAATCACCAGGCCCGACAAACCAAGCGCATGAAACGCCACGTCACCCGGGTCGAGTTCAACGATGGATTTCTGCACCAGTATTGCGGTTCCTGCGCCCATGATACCTGCGGATATCCAGGCAATATAATGGCCGAATAACATGCCAGCAGAAGTACATAAACCATAGCTACGTTTACGTGCGTAGCGCAGTAACGCCATATCGATAAGGCCAAAATGGGTAATGGTATTCGCCGCCCAGGAAAAACCGATCACTTCCATTAACCCAATGCCCGGTTGGCCGCTGGCATCAACGCCAGTCCACACAGAAACACTGCCAATGTGCATAAAGTCAGACCAACCGGAAATGGTCGTTTGCCCGATAACAGCGTTGGCCAATTCAGGCATCAGTACTAACGGCCCGCAAATAAACATCACG
Source organism: Alteromonas sp. ABV4_515 (assembly GCF_056160345.1). Classification (NCBI taxonomy): domain Bacteria; kingdom Pseudomonadati; phylum Pseudomonadota; class Gammaproteobacteria; order Alteromonadales; family Alteromonadaceae; genus Alteromonas; species Alteromonas sp. ABV4_515. The sequence goes on along the minus strand of NZ_JBSWWZ010000005.1, from coordinate 406,594 downwards.
AAAAGCCAAGGCGCACAAATGCCGGAAAAGTTAGATACCGCATTGAATCCGTACATGGCAACCAATACCACGATAATGCCTACAGCCAGTACAACCAATACAAACCAGGCATTGGTTGGGTACCAGTTAAGTTGCGCCGGAATATTCAGTGCGAAGCGAACCGCCGTGGCGGACACGGTAATCATTGCTGCCGAAATGACGGTGAAAATAATTACATTGGCCCAGTTATAGAGCCGCGTCATGGAACTTCCAGCAATTTTTTGCAGGTAGGTATACAAGCTAAGACGGGTTTCCACAGCGATTGGGGTGGTGATAAATGTCCAGCTCAACACGGCAAGTATATTGCCGATTAGCAAGCCCAATAAAATATCGGTCATAGATGCACCAAGCGCAACAAAGGTGGCGCCAAATACAAATTCTGAAGCAGCGACGTGTTCACCGGCATAAAGCCCGAGAAAGTGCCGCCAGCCTTTAAGCTTATGTTGTGCAACGGGGAGTTGTTCTTCTTCAATCTGATGTAGATCGGTTTGAGAATTCTGCATTGTTAACTTCCACTGGTAGTTCTCTTTTTATTCAGCGCTGGCCCTCAATAACCATAGTGAGAACTCAACCTGATACAAATTTAGGTCTTCAATATGATTGCTTGGGCATATGCCATCGATGTGGGCATATTCTCAGTATGGTGTTAATGTGTCAACAGCGCATTAACATGTTTGGCGGGTTTCACAAACTAAACTACTAAATGCAGATGAAAGTGTTTTCAGTTACTGGGCTGATTATGTGGGTTTTTATTTCATTTTTAATGGTGCGGCTCGAGATTTGGGGCTGATGTAAAAATTATTTTTAGATACACTGCACCCCGGCTGCTTTTTGCTTTAACGGTGAAGTCTGAAGCTATTTCAAACTGAACAGGATGCGAAATGGAACAAATTGAACTGGTCATTTTTGACTGCGACGGTGTGCTGATAGATAGCGAAGTGCTGAGTTTGCAGGTGTGGGTTCAAATACTCTCTGCTAGAGGAATCCACATCGATAGTGCGTATTTTGCGAGCCATTTTCTTGGTCGAAGTATGGAGCACGTTAAGGCAAAAATTCTGCACGATTTTGAGTTAGAAGTGACAGACGCGTTGACGGATGAATTTGCTCACGAACTGCAAATGATATTCGCCAAGAAGCTCACCGTTACTCCCCACATCACAGCATTGCTGGAATCGCTGCGTGTTCCTTATGTACTGGCAACCAGCAGCAGCCCAGCGCGCACAGAAATGGCGATGTCGATATCTGGCTTAAACCATTACTTTACCGAACCGCAGATCTTTACCGCTTCTATGGTGGCAAGAGGAAAGCCTGCCCCAGATCTGTTTCTACACGCGGCATCATGTTATCAAACTGCGCCGTCTTCTTGTCTGGTACTGGAAGATTCTGCCCCTGGTCTGGCGGCAGCAAAAGCGGCAGGTATGCATTTCCGGCATTACGTGGGCGGAAGTCACCTGACACATGTGGCGCAGCAGGGCGAAGACACATTAGTAGATTGGCGTGATTTTCCCGCACAATTCTCAGAAATTATGAAGTAGTGAAGAAACCGATGAAATCGACTTCTGCGGTTCGCGATTGCGCCTCTATAAAAAACGGTCACTGCTGAGTGACCGTTTTTGAATTTATCACACGCAAAAACACTAGAACTCGATACCTACGGCGAGTTGAATGCGACGAGGGTTATAGAAGTTACGCGGTTGGCCGAATAACTCACTGGTAACTAGCGGGTTGGCACTGTAACCGGTTTGATTATCAAACACGTTAAACAAATCCGCACGGAATCGTGCCGTGTAGCCTTCCACAAATTCCCAGTACTGGGTATAACTTAAATCGAGCTGCCAGTGACTGGCATCGCGGCGGGTTCCAGCCGGTTCAGCGTAACGGGTTGTGCTTGAGGAATAGCCGTAAGGCGTGCCATCCCATGCTGTCCAAGCGCCGCCAGACTGGAAGATGAAAAACGCACCCAATACGCCATCCCAGTCGGTGGTGTAGGTACTGTTAATTTTCACCTTGTGCGGCTTGTCGCCTGCCAGGTTACCGTAGCGGAAATCCCAGGGCATCCGACCCGGACCATCACCATAGTTCGATGAGCCAATGAACAGGTTGGCATCGTTGCCGGTTGAAGTGTTGTCCTGATCGAAGTTTCCATAGTAGTGGCTCCACACGTAAGAGGCGTTCACAAAAACTTTATCGTTGTTGTATTCGCCTTCAACACTCCATTCCCAATATTTTGTTTGACCGTCGTCAACTTCTGCAATGACATAACTGGAACCGCCCACTTCAGCCCGCATGTCGTCGAGGTTAGGAATATACAAACCTTTCGCCGCAATGTTTTCCGGTACGCCGCCAGCAGGGCCGTACTCGCCATAAAGGCGAGCGCCGTTAGGCATATCTTCCCAGAAGTGGCTACCGTAGCGATAACGTAAATGGGAACGCACGAAGAATTGGTTAGTCAGCAGTTTTGATGTACCTAGTGTCCACTCGTCAATTCGGCGAGGGCGTAAATTGTCGGCAAAGAATTTGCCCGATGAGCCTGGCGCACCTCCGGCCGCGAGATATTCACCGTTTTCATCGAATTGAACCAACAAGGTACCGCGGATGTTGCGATCCCAGGAGGCTGCCCGGGCCAGAGAACTGGCGTTCGGGTTGTAACTGGCGTAGTTGGCGAACACGTTGGCGCCGTCCTGGTATTCCCATTTCACGCCCAGGCGAGGCTGGAACATATCTTTCCAGTCTGTTTTGTACATTTCGTACTTTTCGCCCGGAGCTAACTCGTAGCCGGAGAGGTTATTACTGTTCTCTCTTAAACCTTGCCCGTAAAGGGTGTCCTGACTCAGCAAGAAACCAATGTTATAGGTGAAATCACCGTGTTGAATTTCGTCATTAAACTCTAAATCAATCGACTCTGAGGAGGATTTCAGCGAGGGAATAATGGTACCGTCGGGATTAAAACTGGCTGCCTCAATGCTGACCTCATAGAACACATCCGACACATCATTTTCGCCATCAGAGCCTAAACCACCCACATAAGCGATAGACCCCCAACCATTAGAAACACGGCGCAAATCTTCTCCGAGTTCAGACCAGCGTGCTCCCAAGTGAATCATATGGGTGAGGTTTCCGGTGTAAAGTTCGGTATCAAAGCCCACCTGGAACGACTCACGGGAATATTCCACAGAATCGATAGTAGGATAAACGCCCACACCACCACCGCCGCTTAGTTCACCGTCATCGCCCACATAACCGTACTGATTGATATATTGTTGGGCATAGCTGTTAAACAGGTCGTATTGGGCCATTGTTGCTGCATCAGCGCCCTCTGGGTAGTCGCGCAAACTTTGAATGCCAAATGCGCCCTGACTCGCTAAATCACTTAAATCTAATGCGTCGCCCATAACGGGCGTGAAGTTCAGCATGACATCCGGCAAGGTCGCGCCTTCTTCTTTGTATTTTGCATACTTGAAGGTGAACGAAGAGGCATCGCCAACTAACCAAGAACCGTCAATCGAGGTAATGTTGATTTTCGATTCACTTCCCTGGGAGCGGTCATCGGTTTCAAATTCACCAATGGAAGCGCCGGTGATCTCTTTATCTGATACCCGGTGGCTGGCATTCAGTAAAATTTCCTCAGTGGGTGCCCAGGTTAGCTTGCCGAAATATTCATCGCGGGTACTTTTATACGATTTTGCTGGCCCATAAGCGGTGACTTTATCTTCGCCGGTTTCTTCAGGTCGGTAGTAAGAGCCATAAAAATACAAGGTATCTTCAATGATGGGGCCGCTCAGAGAGCCGATTATCCAGCTTTGGTCTACATCGCTGATCACGCCATCTTCAGGCGTGGCGGTGAAATCAGCATTTTGTAGTCGATATTCTAGGCTACCGTGGAACTCATTGGTACCGGATTTTGAGGTAGAGTTCACCGAGAACCCGCCTGCACGGTTAAAGCCAATTGCCTTGGCACCGCCGCGGTCAACAGAAAGATAAGCGATATCGTGAGTTGCAGGTTCAGAGGAAAGGTTACCGAACATAGGCAATGACAAATCTACGCCGTCTAAGGCGTAACTATTATCTACACCAGAGCCACCGGCCGACGGCCCTAGCGTGCCATTTTCTGTGTACTCCACGCCTGGCAGTATTTTCAGCATCTCGCGATAAGACTGACCGACAGGCATGTTAGAGATAACATCTTCTCCGAAAGAGTTAGAAAGCGAAGAGTCGCCTTCAGTAATGATGGCCGAACCGTAAATTTCGATAACTTCGGTTTCTGCTGGTTGATAGGCTAAATCGACAACCGACGCTTGTTCCAAAAGTACCTGTGTTGAAGTTTTTCTTACCGAGCCATCAGCAAAGGTAAATGTGAGTTCGTAATAGCCAGGCAATAGGTAGAGCAGGCTGTACGAGCCGTCCGGGCGTGTGGTCGCTGTACGCGGTTTAGGCATAACATCACTGGTTGCCGTTACGGTTACGCCGCTAACGGTAACACTGCCGCTCGGCGCGGTTACGGTACCTTTAACGCTACCAGTAATTTGTTGGGCCTGGGCGGGGGCCGCTATCATGGTTGTGGCAACCCCAGCAGCGAGAAAAAGTGCTGAAGAAATAGAAGAACGGTTTTGCCAGTGATTGTGAATTGCGTGGTTTATAGCGCGGCTGAGATATCCACCGACAAAACACGCTCTGGTGGTGTGCGTGAATCCCTGTTTCATTTTTATGACCTTTTTAAGAATTAAAGATTTGGAAAATACTCCCTTCCAGTGCCTAACTTTCACTATTGTGTAAAGAGGGTCAAGATTTGTTTTGTCTTAAAAACGTAATATTAACGTTCGTTTGGCTTAATAATGAACGCTATAACAGGAAAAGTTATTTAGTTTCTTCTAGTTAGGGAGAACTGGTCACGCTAGGAATTTACATTGAATGGTTCTGAAGCCCACGCTTTTTAGGCCGACATGCGCCTGTGTTCAACGGCGGTTAAACGCTTATCACCAATCGACTACCTGTTAACTTTTACGCAACTTTTTCTTTTCAACACCAAGCGGAATAGGTAATAATGATATCGATGTCATTATTTCTGTCATTTTTTTTGCCCTATTTTTGATGTTTAGGGTGGTTATGATTTTAAACTAACAAATCTTTTGTTTTTAAATGACATCGATATCTTTGTTCTAATTACAAGAGTAAACTTATGAGAAACCGTTTCCAATTTTCTTTAATTGCCTGTGCTTTAGCAGGTGTTGTCGGCTGTTCTGCTGATGTTCAGCAGGTAGCGTCACAGTCAGGACCAAACGCATTGTCATTCAACGATCGAAACCACAACAACAAGCTGGATATCTATGAAGATACCAGTGCGCCTGTAACGGCTAGAGCGGATGATCTTATCAGTCGGTTGACCCTTGAACAGAAAGTAAAAATGGTCACAGGAACCGGTTTCTCTGTGAGTGGGGTCGGCGGCTCTGAAAAAGTGCCGGGTGCGGCGGGTTCTACTTTCGAAATTCCTGAGTTGGGTATTCCAGCAATGGTATTAACCGATGGTCCTGCTGGCGTGCGTATTGAGCCAAAACGTGAAAACGACGACGCTACCTACTATGCCACAGCCTTTCCTGTTGCCACTTTGCTGGCGTCCAGTTGGGACAAAGCGTTGGTGGCCGAGGTGGGAGCTGCCATGGGCGAAGAAGTGAAAGAGTATGGTGCGGATATCTTCTTAGCACCGGGCATGAATATTCACTACAACCCACTGGGTGGACGAAACTTCGAATACTATTCTGAAGATCCTTATCTGAGCGGCAACCTGGCTGCATCAATTGTTAACGGTATTGAGTCGAATGGTGTGGGCGCAACCATTAAGCACTTTGTAACTAACAGTGCGGAAACCAGCCGTATGTGGATGGACGCGCATGTGAATGAGCGTGCATATCGTGAACTGTATCTACGCGGATTCGAAATTGCGGTAAAAGAGTCCCAACCTTGGGCAATCATGACGTCATACAATAAGGTAAATGGCACCTATACCTCGCAAGATGAAGTGCTACTGACAGACGTGCTGCGCGGAGAGTGGGGCTTTGAAGGTTTGGTGATGACAGACTGGTTTGCTGGCGACAGCGCGCCTGCGCAAATGCAGGCGGGTAACGATCTCATCATGCCGGGCATGCCAGATCAGCGTCAGGCCATTATTGATGCGGTGAAAAATGGCACTCTGGATGAAAGTACTCTGGATCGTAACCTGCGCAAAATTTTCACCGTGATGTTTGCATCACCGTCTTTCAATCATTATGACTACTCTGACAAGCCGGACTTAAAAGGCCATGCTGAGGTTGCCCGTCAGGCGGCAGCTGAAGGTGTTGTATTGTTGAAAAATGAAGGTGATGCACTGCCGTTAACCGGTTCGCAAACGGTCGCTGCTTTTGGCAACACATCTTATGAATTCATTGCTGGTGGTACCGGTAGTGGTGATGTAAACGAAGCCTACACGGTTTCTTTGGTGCAGGGGCTGGAAAACAGCCCGCTGAAAGTCGAGCGCTCGCTGCAGAAAACGTACGATGCCTTTATGACGGCTGAAAAAGCCAAACAACCTGAAAAGAAAAACTTCTTTGATTTGTTGCCGCCGCTGCCAGAATTTGAGCCCAGCGAGGCGATGGTTGCAAAGCTCGCTGATTCCACAGACGTCGCGTTGATTACCTTAGGGCGCAACGCCGGTGAATTTCAGGACCGCGGCGTTGAAGGCGATTTTGATCTGACTGATGCTGAACAATCGCTAATTACCAAAGTGTCAAAAGCTTTCCATGCAAAAGGGAAAAAAGTGGTGGTGGCATTGAACATTGGTAATGTGATTGAAACGGCCAGTTGGCGAGATAAAGTCGATGCCATTGTTTTGCCATGGCAGGGCGGCCAGGAGGCGGGAAATGCATTGGTTGACGTGCTCACAGGGAAGGTTAATCCGTCGGGCAAACTGGCAACAACGTTCCCAGTATCTTATTCCGATGTATCGTCGTCTGAATCATTTCCAGGATTCAATGTGAGCGATGAAGAAGTGAAAGACCCGTATATCGGATTGTTCGTGGGTCACCACAGCCAACTAAATTACGAAGATGGGGTTTATGTAGGGTATCGTTATTATGATGCTTTTAATATTGCGCCAGCGTATCCGTTTGGCTATGGCTTGTCGTACAGCAGTTTTGGTTACAGCGATTTACAGGTAACCAGCAACGACGGTAAAGGTAATGTTACCTTGTCGGCCACCATTTCTAATCAGGGGGATGCCGCGGGTAAAGAAGTGGTTCAATTGTACGTTTCAGCGCCGAAGGGAAGTCTCGCTAAGCCTGTTAAAGAACTGAAAGGCTTTACAAAAACCGCAGCGCTAAGTCCAGGGCAGTCAGAAAAGGTCACGTTTACACTTACGCCTAAATTGCTGGCTTCGTTTAACCCAGCGCAGCGTGCGTGGGTGGCCGATGCAGGTGAATACACGCTTATGATAGGTGCATCGTCTGCGGATATTCGTGCTACTGCCACAATGAATTTGGCTGCGCCAGTGGTTGCAGACAAAGTATCGGTAACGCTGAACCCTTCTCCGAAGGTGAAAGAAATTACTGCGCAGTAAATGTCCCCACATAGAGCCGGCATTGTCGGCTCTTTCTTTTTTACTAAAAATCTGCTGGTCAAATGTCTATCACACTAAAAAGTGGTGTTTTTTTAAAATAGGCTGGTCAGTATCGCTAATACTTGAATCGGGAAATGGTGTGTATTTTCATAAGCTGTTGAAAGTATTGGGTTAATAATTTTGGCATCCGCCTTGCGATAGGAAGAGGGAGCAAACGGCTCCACTCTTTAAATAATTGCAAAGGATATAAATTATGAAAGTATTAGCGAAAACTCTGGCGGTAGTAGGTTTATTTTCTGGTTTGACTGGTGCGGCAATGGCAACGCCTGAACTGTATGTTGCTGATGATGCGGCGTCTTCAAAAATTTGTGTTACTGCTGCTACCGGCGATAAATTCGCGCTGCGTTCTGCCATTAAAGATGCGGGCCTAACCAAGCAATATGTTAAAAACAAAATTACCTGCAACGACTTGCCTATCGTCAGCTTCGTTGCTCAGTACAGTGAGAATCCGCAGTCGGTTAACGATTTCATTACTAGCGGCCGTTACTCAGAAGAAAATTACTTAGCCAGCCTTAACGCTGCTCAGTAATTAGCATGGTAATGGTTTTACCCGCATTGCTTTTGTATCGATGTTGTTCAGTTCACAGGGGTTGGTGAAAAACGATTTGTCGATGCAATGCGGGTTAAACATTATCTCAACAGGTTTGTTTTTCCCAGCTCTACCAAGGCATTACCATCGCCATTCAAAATGGCTTTCAACATATAGAGGCTAAAGCCTTTAGCCTGTTCAAGTTTCACTTTCGGTGGCATAGCCAGTTCTTGTTTTGCCGTTTTCACTGACAACAGATAGGGCCCTTCACTGGCAAGCATAGTTTTCACCGCTTGTTCCAGTTCGCTTCCGTTTTCCACGCAGGCCGCTTCGATTCCAGCTCCTTTCGCTATCTTAGCAAAATCCGGGTTATCTAAATCGGTATCGTGTGAGTAGAAACCTGCTGCTTTCATTTCCATTGCGACAAATCCGAGTGAGTGGTTGTCAAACACCACCAATTTTACCGGCAGTTTATGCTGCTTAAGCGTAAGTAAATCGCCCATCAACATCGAAAAACCACCGTCGCCACACAGGGCAACCACCTGACGATTCTTATCAATACTTTGAGCACCAATGGCTTGCGACATAGCATTTGCCATCGAGCCATGATTAAACGAACCCAGCAAGCGGCGTTGTCCATTCATGGTGAGATAGCGGGCAGACCAAACCGTTGGTGTGCCCACATCACAAGTGAAAATGGTGTCTTCATCGGCATGCTCATCTATGAGTTTAGTGAGGTACTGTGGATGAATTAGCGTTTTGTTGTCTGAAGGACGGGCAAGTTTGTCCAGTGACTTTCGCGCACTGTGATAGTGGTCTCTGGCAGCATTAAGGAAACTGGCGTCATCATTGCGTTGAAGCTTTGGCAACAAGGTTTTCAAGGTTTCTTTAACGTTACCTTGAATAGCAAGATCAACGTTGGCATGAGCACCCAATGCCAGCGGCGATTTATCTACCTGAATGATGGTTGCGTCTTGTGGATAGAATTCGCGATAGGGAAAAGCGCTTCCGAGCACAATGAGCGTGTCGGCATTTTCCATAGCATGATAGCCAGACGAAAAGCCAATCAGGCCGGTCATACCAACATCATAAGGGTTGTCGTATTCTACAAACTCTTTGCCCCGCATCGCATGAACGATAGGCGCTTTGAGGGTTTCAGCAAGATGAATAAGCTCTTTATGGGCATGTTTACAACCTGCACCCGCAAGAATGGTGATTTGATCTGCATTGTTCAGCAGCAACGCCATGTCGTCGATGCTTTCATCATTTGGTGTGATTGTCGGCAAGGCCGGCGCTTGCCAGTTCATTGCCGCCGTTGGCGCATCGAGCAAAGCGACGTCGCCAGGCAGTACGATAACGGCTACGTCTTGCTCTAAAATGGCTGTGCGCATAGCTACTTCAAGGACATAAGGTAACTGCTGTGGCGAAGTGATCATTTCGCAATAAGCACTGCACTCGGAAAACAGCATTTTGGGATTGGTTTCCTGGAAATAGCCTGAACCAATTTGATGAGAGGGTATATGGCTGGCAATGACCAAAGTGGGAACATGGCTACGATGGCAGTCGTACACACCGTTGATAAGGTGCATGTTACCGGGCCCGCAAGAACCCGCACAAACAGCAAGCTTGCCTGTGACCTGACCTTCCGCGCCAGCAGCAAAAGCGGCGACTTCTTCGTGTCGGGTGCCAATCCACTGTAACGATTTATGTCTCTCCAGCGCGTCGCTAATGCCATTGAGAGAGTCACCCGTTACGCCCCAAATCTTTGTAATGCCCGCGTCAGCCAAACTGTCTACCAGATACTCAGCAATCGTTTTTGACATGATGATGTCCTTGATATCTTTGATAACCCGGGAGCAGCGAATGCGCATCCGGGTTGAAGGTGTGAAAAGAGGTCTGTATAAACTGATACGCAGACAAAGAGTCTGTTGGTTTTCTGTTCGTCCACATCCTCGGTAGATTAAACGCATCGGACCAATTTCGGCGAGACATAGAACGGCTAAGATGTTAATTTACTGTTACTAATCAGCAGTTTGATAACATATTTTTTCAGCTGCATCATCAATTGCTCGTCTACAAAACTCTGTAAATAAGGAAAATCTATGGGCGTTTCTTCCCGGAAGTTTCTTTCAGCGGCAGCATTGCTAGTTGCATCCGTCGCCTTTCCTTCACAAAGCGTGGCGCAAGAACAGCCGTTACGCCATACGCCGGCGGGTGACATTGTGGGAACGGATGTCAACGGGGTTAACGCTTTCAAAGGGATACCGTATGCAAAGGCGCCGGTTGGTAAACTGCGCTGGCAACCACCGCAGGCAAAAGAGGTCACATCCACCCCGATAAAGGCTATCGAATATGGCAACAGCTGCCCGCAACAAAATAAGGCGGATACCAGCGAAGATTGCCTTTTTATTAACGTATTTACGCCGCAAGACGTCAGTGCTGATAGCAAGCTACCCGTTTTCGTGTGGATCCACGGCGGTGGTTATGTCGGTGGTGCAGGAGATTTACCTGAAGACGTGGTTGCGCGTTGGGTGAAAGAAGGCATGGTGGTTGTGTCGTTTAATTATCGACTGGGCGCGCTGGGCATTTTTTCACATGCGAAACTTGCACAACCTGAAGGGGCGAATTTCAGTATTATGGACATGACTGCCGCGCTGGCGTGGGTGCAGACCAATATCGACAGTTTTGGGGGGGACGCAGATAAGGTAACCATCGCTGGGAACTCTGCTGGTGGCATGGCCATTCAAATGATGATGGTGACAGCGAAAGGTGCAGGGAAGTTTCGCGGTGCAATATCGCAAAGTGGTTATGGTAGCTGGCCGTTACCACGTACCGCTGATGTCTCAATAGTGAAGGGCAGTGCCAGTGCGGAAGCCATTTCCCGCGCCATTGCCACTAAAGCTACGGGCTCATTACAACCCACGTTGGAAACATTATACGCTACACCCGCGGACGCGTTTGTAAATGCCATAGACGGTTTTCATCTCCCCGTGGTAGACGGGATTACCCTTACCGATGAGCCCGCCAGATTATTTGAACAAGGTAAGCAGCACGCGGTGCCTTACATCAGTGGCGGTAACAGTTATGACGGTAGTGTTTATCCTTATGCCGGTGTCGCACCAAGTCGACTACTAACCATGATTACGCCGGTGAAGGACAAAGTAACGGCTGCTTACGGGTTGGCCGAACCTGCTTTGACAGCACTGCCATTTCAACATTTGTTTGGCGATATGCGTTATGTCATGGCGGGCTCTATTACTACCCGCGCCATGGCGAATGTGGGGCAGCCGGGATATCGGTATTTCTTCGACGTAGCACAAACCGATAAACCAGGTGCTGGCCACGGCTCTGAAACCGGCGCATTATTTGCCGGCAACGAGCCTGCAGTAAAAGCCATGCAGGCTTACTGGCGTAATTTCATTATTACCGGTAACCCCAATGGGAATGGTTTACCGCAGTGGCAAGCTGTCTCTGACAACAATCAAAACTGGATGGTATTCGACGATAAAGCGCATCTTGAAAAGCAGGTGAGAGAAAACAAATTAAATCTGCTGGAGCAAGCGTATCAACAGTGGCATGACTAACCCGTTCTTGTCGCGCAGAATAGTCTTACTGTAAAACGCTTATCGTTCAAGGGCCTGAATTCATCAGGCCTTTTTTATTTTGGTTCTACTGGCTCTTACCGAAACAATCGCAATACCGCAAAGAATAATTGCGCCACCGGCAGCCAGACTCACAGACAGCGTTTCACCCAGAAAAATCACCGACAGCAGTAAACCAGAAACAGGCACACCGAGCATCGCATTAGACATGGTTGAAGATGACATCCACCGGCTTGCACTGTTTATAATGACAAAACAAAAAGCGGTAGCCAGAGGCCCTACATAAGCCATTACGTTCCAGAAGTTAGTCGACACCGTCATATCAAAGGGGCCTTCTATATGCCGAGCCATGAAAAATAGCGGTATTGCCGCTGTGAGCATTTGCCAGGGCGCCAGTTCATAGGCTGAAGAATCCCCCTTATAATGGCGAACATGTAAAATTGTCATTGCCCAACAGAGTGAACAGAACAGCAGCAGCATATTGCCCGCAACCACATTGCTATCTTGCCAGTCTATTGCCATCGGATTCAGCATCACCAAAACCCCAGCCAAACCCACAAGGGTGCCAATGGTTTGTCGACGCGTTAATCGTTCACCAAGCACGAAAACCGCAACAGGCATAACCCACAACGGCGTGGTATATCCCAATACGGCTGATCGGCCGGCATCGACAGATTGCATGGCCACGGAACCCAACGCCGTGAACATCATCATTTGAACGAGTCCTACGCTGGCGATTAAAGGGAAATCCCGCTTAGTGGGAAGTCGACATTTTCCTGTCAGCAATTGCAGCGCAAACAAACAGGCGCAACCCGTGGCAAAACGCAGGGCAGAGAACCACAGCGGAGAAACATATTGCAGGCCGGTTTTCATTACCGGCCAGTTCCCACCCAACACAATGATTGCCAGTGCCAGAAGAATAACGGCCCAGACCTGACGGGCAGCACTGATAGAAAGAGAAAGTGATGGAGCCTGACTGGTGAGTCCGGTTGCTGCAGGAGATTTCATATACCCTCGATAACCAACATTTTAGGGCGGTAAGTTTACGTTGGCTCGGCCAGAAAGTTTTTCCTGAAAATCTTGAAATTGACGCTATAAAAGAATATTTTTCTTTAAATTGTGATTTTGGAAGAAAATGTCATGGTAAGTCTCGATAAGACAGATATAAAGATCTTGAGCGCATTGCAAGACAATGCCCGTATCACTCACGCCGAATTAGCAAAATTGGTAAATCTTTCCACCACGCCCTGTTATAACCGGGTAAAAGCACTGGAAGAAACTGGACTAATTCGGCAACAGGTCACATTGCTTGAAGCAGAAAAGCTTGGCCTGAACGTTAACGTTTTTATTCACGTCACGTTGGAAAAACAAGTGGAAGAAGCATTGCGGCAATTTGAAAGCGCCATCAGCGATCGCGATGAGGTAATGGAATGTTATCTAATGACAGGGGAAGAAGATTATTTGTTACGTGTGGTAGTGCCGGATATCAAAGCCCTGGAGAAATTCATATTACAACACCTGAGCAAAATTCCTTGTGTATCGAGTATTCGTTCGAGCTTTGCACTGAAGCAAGTTCGCTACAAAACCGCGTTACCGCTGCCAGAGAAAGGCGTCACCCTTAAAACTGACTGATGTCCGCGTTCGGGCGGGTGGCTTTACTTTTAGAGAATAGAAAAACGGGAGTGAAAACTCCCGTTTAATAAGCGTTAACCTTGGCAGGTGAGGCTTAGAGTGGCCACACCGTCATCCAGGCTTTATCGCCTTTTTTGTACTCGATATCGCGGTAGTCACCGGGAATATCCACGTGTCGCAGTACCTGCGTACCGCCGACTTTTGAAGTGAAGAAACCGAAAATCATCAGCTGTTTGTACAGGGTGAAATAGTGTGGCAGCCCTTCATAATCGCTGCCATCCCAACCTGTGCTCTCGCCATTGTTAAAGGCAAGCGCTTCGGTATCTAGCGCTGAAGCCAGTTCGGTTTTTTGCTTATTATTCAGGCTTACAAACGGTTTTCCGTACTGACTTTTAGCGCGGGCATCGACATCTGCAAAGCCAGCTTCCATCAGTTTTTGCTGTTCGGTGGTGTAGCCCTCACGCATCATACCAATGAAGAAGGTAGGCAGTCCGGCATCTTTCGCTCCTGGCGTGTCTGTGCGAGGCAGAACGGTTTCACACAGTTCGGTGATTAACGCCACGGTGGCATCGGAAAGCCCTGATTGCGCAACGGTAGTTAGCGGGGCTTGCTCTTCCCATACGGCCATGGCCGGAGAGCAAACCAGTCCAGCACCGGTAGCGGTAGCAATCAGTTTTAATAGTGCACGACGTTCCATTATAGGTTCCCCCGCTTCAGTTCTTCTACTGCAAAGTCAGCGGCGCGGGCTGTCAATGCCATGTAAGTCAGTGATGGGTTTACGCATGAAGACGATGTCATACAAGCGCCATCTGTCACAAATACGTTGGGTGCATCCCACACCTGGTTGTGCTTGTTGAGCACAGAGGTTTTCGGATCGCGGCCCATGCGTGCAGTACCCATTTCATGAATACCTTTACCCATATGGTAGGTGGTTTCCCAGGCGGTGGCGTTCTTAAGACCAATGCTGTCGAACATCTCAACGATGTCTTCTTTCATTGCCTTACGCATTTTCAATTCGTTGTCGCGAATTTTCGCGTCCATTTCCAGTACCGGCAGTCCCCACGCGTCTTTCACGTCATGGTTAAGGCTCACTTTGTTTCTGTGATCTGGCAGAATTTCACCGAAGCCGACTGTCGACACGCTCCACGGACCTGGCTCACTCAGGCCGTCTTTCAAACCTGCACCGATACCCATTCCACTAGCATCGCGACTGAAGCCTGAACGAGAGGCATTACCCTGGAAGCCGAAGCCACGCAAGAAATCACGCTTGTCGTTACCCCAGTTAGCAAAGCGAGGAATGTAGAAACCGGTAGGGCGGCGACCATAAATATACTTGTCGAGATGCCCTGGTACTTCAGCCATACCGCCAAGCATGTAATGGTGATCCATCACGTTGTGGCCGAGTTCGCCAGAGCTTGAACCCAAACCGTTGTCCCACACGTCGCGGGCAGAGTTCATTAGCAACCACGCTGAGTTCAGTGCTGATGCATTCAAGAACACAATTTTGCTGTGGAACACTTCGGTAAGGCCGGTTTCTGAATCAACAATTTCAACGCCGGTTACGCGTTTGGTGTCTTTGTCGTAAATCAGTTCTTTTACAATAGACAGAGGGCGTAGTGTTAGGTTACCGGTTTTCAGCGCTGCGGGCAGGGTAGCCGATTGTGTACTGAAGTAACCGCCGAATGGACAGCCCGTCCAACACTTATCACGGTGCTGACATTTTACTCGACCTTGTTCTGGGCGCTGTTCGGTAATATGCGCAGTACGGCCCATGATAATGTGGCGCTCGCCCTTATATTGTTTTTTCAGGCGTGCTTGTAAGTCTTTTTCTACGGCGTTGAAAGCGAAAGCAGGTAGGAACTCGCCGTCTGGCAATACGTCCAGGCCGTCACGACTTCCTGAAATACCAGCAAATTTTTCAACATAAGAATACCAGGGGGCCACGTCTTCATAACGAATTGGCCAATCTACACCAACGCCTTCTTTGCCATTAGCCATAAAATCTTCAGGGTTAAGGCGGTAAGACTGACGACCCCACAGCAGTGAACGGCCACCTACTTGGTAAGCACGGAACCATTGGAAAGGTTCTTTTTCAACGTAAGGAGAAGTGCTCGCGCTGGCCCATGCACCCATAGTCGGTTCATTGAAAGGATAACCTTTACCGCGGGCCATGTTGGGTTCAGCAGCTAACTGTTCCAGACTTGGACGACCGTGGTGAGGGTAGTCCCACAGATTTTTGGTCATGTTGGTGTAGTCTTTAACGTGCTCAACATTCTGACCACGTTCAAGCATCAATACTTTCAGGCCTTTTTCGGTGAGTTCTTTGGCGGCCCAGCCGCCACTGATCCCAGAGCCTATAACGATAGCATCGTAGGTATTCTTAGACATTTTCGCCCCTGTTGCTGTTTTTGTTTTCCGGCCGTATCTCAAAGAGTTGTGGTGAGCCGAATGGTGGATTGACCTTAACCGGATCGTCCGGAATTTCAATCAACGGAGTTAACAAAAAGTAAATTTAATAACACTATAATGTATTTATGTCATCGATGTCATTAATAATTTGTATAAAGAGGGCGGTCAAGAATAAACTATTATGAAAGCGCTTACTCGCGTGTGACATATGGCCTTGTTTTACTGCGATAAAGCCATCGCAACTAAACTGTGCGTCATTGTTAAATTTGCTTTTCTGGCTCTCGGTGTCAGACCAGTTCAGTGTAAAGTGAGCGGGCTTCCTGATGTGCCATACATAAGTGATACAGGGTACTTGCTGGCATCATTGCTTCCACCGGCGTGCCGTCGGCGGCAATCACATAGGTATAATGAGCCGGTAGTGTTGGGTGGGAAAAGCCGTCTATCAGTTGGTTAATGGCAAATGTCGCATCAGAAATGTAGTGATTGCTGGTGGAGGCGTCGGCGTGATCCCGCATAACCAGAGCAGCTTTAATCCATTCTGTCATCGGCCAACTTTTAAAAGTTTCAGAGACCACTTCTCCCTGAGGGGTAACAGTATCTGCCAGCCAGCGATAACCGTCTGGAAGACCCATTTGACGGGCGTTGTTGTAAAGCGTTTGCTGGTAGTGCTGCGTGCTAATGCCACTGTGGCGTTGATATTGATTTAATAACCACACCCATTCCATCATATGACCCGGTTCCACAACGGTGTCTTTATCTGGGCAGGGTTGCCAGTCAACGGTGAAAAACTCAAGCAACACGCCATGTTGGGCGTCGTAAAAGTGTTTTTCAAATAACGTGTAAATGCTCGCAGACATGTCTAGCCAAAACGTATCTCGACTCACCGCGTACAGTTCCAGAAATGCTTCGAACAAGTGCATATGCGGGTTTTGACAACGGATGTCATGAACGTAAGTGCCTTCTAACCAGCCCCCATGTTCACTGGCTAATACATCGTTAATGTGCAAGGCCAGAGCGCGGGCTTTTTCAAGTGCGCTGTCGTCATTAAAAGCAGATTTTTGCCAGGCAAAGGCGAGAAAGAAAAAGGCGATGTCATAGAGGTCGGAGTGCGCGTTTTTGATGTTGTCAGATGCATCTAACGACATAGGGTAATAGCCGGGCAAGCTGTCCTGACACACCGTGTCTATAAAACGATTTAACCCAGCGGCTAACGCTTTTGCCTCAGGTATCAAACCATTTTTGTAGCAGTACGACAACGTAAATAGCTGTCTGGCTTGTACCCGCAAACGTTTATCTGCCTGCCAGTCTGGCTGACCTTGTGCGTTAAAACGCTCTAATGCAGCACCACATTCGGCAAAACCGAGTGTTGTCCATTTTGGCAAGAGCTCTTGCGAGAGCCAGTGATCAAAGCGTTGAAAAGCTTGCTGAAATTCACGTTTGACCGTGTCCATGGACTACTCCTGCCGGGTACTATCTGAAAAATCTGAGCTGATATTGTAATCATCAACGGCGGGTGAGGGTAGTCTTTTCGTTTTCTATACTAACTAAACAAACCTACAACATCGCAACTGTCTCGCTTGCCAAGATCGCCGCTATTGGTTTCAAGCCAATGCTCAGCTGTGGCAACGCCTTCGTCATGTAAACATTGAAGAAACTCACTTGAGCTATTGTACTTACTAAATTGATCAAGCGAATTCATAAGTTCTTCGTTTTCAATAAGGTGCGTATGCATCTGGCGTATTTTTTTCTCGAACTCGCCAGATACCAAGCCCCAGCGTTGTGATGACATTTTCACATCGAGAATACCTCGCATTTCTCGCAGAAACGCACAATGAAAGGTAAGTTCGTTCACCCGATCTTTAATTTGCGCGGTTTTTTGTGGCAAAACGGTGCGTTGTAAGGGCTGCAGCAGCACAATTAGCACGTCTTCTGCTTCACAATCGTGAATTAGCGGATATACCGCGGGATTACCAGAATAGCCACCATCCCAGTAATGTTT
The DNA here is from genome assembly GCF_056160345.1 of Alteromonas sp. ABV4_515. Lineage (NCBI taxonomy): Bacteria > Pseudomonadati > Pseudomonadota > Gammaproteobacteria > Alteromonadales > Alteromonadaceae > Alteromonas > Alteromonas sp. ABV4_515. The sequence goes on along the minus strand of NZ_JBSWWZ010000005.1, from coordinate 388,739 downwards.
GTTGTGAATTTCTATGGCCTTATAGAGATTCGGTAAACACGCGGAGGCCAATACATGTTCAACGGTTAACTCTTGTTCGCGAAATAATTCAAGTTTTCCGGTGGTTACTTCAGTAGCAGCAATAAACAGCGAGTGCGGGCAGGCAAGCTGCAGCGCTTTAAAATCGACCAAGTCAACGAGCACATCTTTTAACGGATTAATATCAAGCACGTTAATGTCATACGGGGAAAATTGTTCAAACATGCTCATAAAAAGCTTGTTGACTGACTGCTCAATAAAATTAGGCACTGGCATTTTAATGCCTTTTTCTGCAATGGCATGCCAGAAATCACGCAATTGGTCTTTTGCACCCTGACGTCCGCCTTTCCGCCAGCCTTCCGCTAGCATTACCGCGTTCATCGCGCCTGCGCTGGTGCCGCTCACCCCCTCGAAGCTCAACCACTGCTCATCGAGGAGTCGAGATAATACACCCCAGGTAAATGCACCATGCGCGCCGCCACCTTGCAATGCCAAGTTGATGGTAAGTGGTTTCATTTGGCTTCCCTCGTCAAATTTTTGCTGCTTTGCAGCATTTTCATTGTAACTATACGAAGGAAATCGGAATTGGAGTAGTAATTTGTTTGAAAATTAATCGGTTTGCGGCGCATGTCGTTGTCGACAGGTGTTATTTTTATTCAAAAACACCTGCCGACATTCACGGGAGAGGGGGGGATTTTAGCTTCTCACCGACCAAGGGCCGGTTATTGCGAGGGTTTTCGCCGGGGCATACAAATTAACGAATAAGGTGCTGCCATCGGGTGAGAAACAAGCCCCTGCCAGTTCCGTTTGGGCCCGTAATTTAGCGAAGTTGTACACCCGGCCTTCAGGAGTGACGCCCCGAAGATGATTATCAACGATATCGGTGTATTGATCTTCACACACAATGAGGTCGCCAAATGGGGCAACGGTAAGGTTGTCGCCAAAATTGAACAGGGCTTTATCGGTGCTTTCTAAAAATAGCTGAATACGGCCCGGGTTGGTTTTTTCACCATCCGTACCTTCAACCGATGAGGGTTGATAACGCATGATCTGACCAAGCTGTTTGTTGCCACCATTAGTACAACAAAAATAAAGCTCACCGTCGCCCCAGTGAATACCTTCACCTCGGGCAAATAACGCTGCGCCATCGGCGTAGCCCCGTTGACGCAAATCATCTTCCGGGCTTTCCGGATTTTCCAAATCAATCCATTCGGCATCAAACCATTGGGCTGCAGGCATTGTGGCATCGGCCCAGTTTCGGCTATCAAACTGCTTACTCCCCTTAATTACCAACGCTTGTAAGCGTCCTCCTTCAGCGAGTTTACCAGCCACAGTTGGGATGAAGCGGTAGAACAAGCTGTCGCCACGGTCTTCCGTCATATAGACAATGCCGGATTTCGGGTCAACTGCTGCCGCTTCGTGATTAAAGCGGCCCATGGCCTTAAGCGGTTCTGGCGCAACCAACTGCTCTGCAGAAGCCGGGACTTCAAAAACCCAACCGTGTGACTTGCTGTTTTCAGCTGAGGGTACCGCAACACTTTCTTCGCAGGTTAACCAGGTATTCCATGGCGTAATACCACCTGCACAGTTTCGGATGGTGCCACAGAGGCTAATAAACTGATTTTCCACCTCACCGCTAACCAGGTTGTACACAATGTTACTGGTGCCACCTGGTAGGGCCGTTCCCGCAGCGTTGGTATCAAAGGCCTGGGTGGTTTTGTGCGAGGCAATGGTAGTATGTTGCTTGGCGAGATCGCCGGGTTTGAGCTCATGGTTACGTACCAGCACAACGCGATGGTCATCAACCCGGAAACATCCCATTCCATCAGCTTTGTCAGGCACATGCAGCCCGTCGTTCATGGGGTCACCCAGCTCAGAGATAATTTGGTAGCTAAATCCTTCGGGCAGGTCTAGTAAGCCTTTTGGATCTGGCAAAAGTTTACCAAATCCTGCGGCGGTCTTAAGGCTGCCTTTTCCATAAGCCCCGGTGGCATTTGCAAGGCCACTGAAAGCGGTACTTCCGGCTGACAAAGCAGCCATTCCAAAAGTAAATTGTCGACGTGAAATCATATTGTTTTTCTTTGTGGTGATTAATCCGCTTCAAAAAAGCAGAACAAAATAAAAAAGAGATATTGTTATATTGTAACAATACCTCTTTAATTAACAGTCGTCTGTGACGTTTACGTTAAACCGGGTTGAGTGAAGCGGAAAACCCGACGAGTGTCAGTCTCGCTCCATTTGGAATTACTGTTTTCAGTCGCGTTTTGTTCTCCGGTTTTGGGTTGTCTTCCCAATCATCACATCGCCTTAGGATTAACGGTAAGGTGTTGCGTGCGCCGCGCCACGGAATACCGCATTTAGCATCATCACATTCAGGCCATCCATAAACGCCCGGCTAGACGGGTCTTGGGTAAAGCTGATTACCATGCCATTGCCTGAAGGTTGATACATCAGGAAGGGCTTGTAGGCCATTTGCTCCTGATTTTCTTTCCACAAGTAACCCGATGCCAGCAACTCATCGCCCCCTTTAAACCAGGCCAAGTTTTTGCCTGCATCTAACTTAATAGGTGCATAGATGTCGTTACCCACTACCATGCTCACTACATTGGGGTTCACACCCGCAGTTAACCAGTGCTCTTGATCAACTTCCACATTGGCTAATACACCGGCTACATAGTCTGGTGATCGCTTTTCATTTTCAATGCGCTGAATAAGGTTAGATTTATCCTTAATGAGAGAACCGTCCACGTGACCGCGATGGTCAGCGGTTTCATCCGGACTCATGCCATCCTGATTTAGCGCATATTCCATACTGGCATCCAGTAAACCTGCTTCAGAACCCGCCACGAATGCGGTAGCTGAACCAAGGGTAATGAGCACGCCGCCTTGATTAACCCAGGATTTCAAATTTGCAGCGCCTCGTTCGCCCAGCGCGCCTTGATAAAAACCGGAAGGCAGAATAATGACTTGATAATGGTTCAGGTTGCGGCTCGCCAGCATGTCGCTACGAATAGCGGTAACCGGGTAGTTAAACTGGCGTTCGAGAATAAAGCGGGTGCTGCCCGCACTCAACGAACTGGTAGGGCTATCCCAAGCCATTGCTATTTTCGGTGCCACCATGCGCGGCGTGCCGCGGCTGCCAAAGCTCGGGCCATCGACTACCCAGCTTGTGTCGACGCCGGTAACCAGTGCACCGGTATCCGCAGCAATGGCTTCAATACGCTGCTGAATATCGCCATCGTTGGCTTTCACTTCAATAATCAGTGACCCGGCAGGAAATGCGCGCTTGTCATCTAAGGTAAACGCTTCGTCAGCGCTTTTCAGGTGAATACCTTCACGAAACGCTGCTGTTAGGAAGCGCCCAGCGGCGGCATCGCCCCAGGGCACAATATAAGCAACAGATGCATCGGCGTTTTCAACATTGCCTTTTAATTTGTCGTCGGCTGCAACCAGCGAACCTTTTACTGATAAGCCATCGTCACAACTGACGGTTTCGATATTGAACAGCAGCGGCAGTGACCAGGCGGTGACATCATATATCTGGTCACGAAGCTTGCGACCACGACGACGCTCTTGCTCTTTGATGAAGTCCGCAGACATATCAACCTGCTGAGTGAAGGTGGTTTTCACAAAGCGACCACGTGGCTGCGCGGTATCGATAATGTAGGCACCTTCGCTGTAGCGATTACCACAGGCTTTAAATGCTTCAGATGCCTGCGTCACTTCTACGCCGTGTTGTGCCATCAATGTTGCAAGACGGTGACTGCCTGCACGGTCGGTGGTAGCGGGAATAATAAAGGTGCGCTCATCATCTTTTTTACCCATATCGATGGCATTCACCGAATACTGGTAAAAATCGCCAAGGATCTTTTCTCGGTTATCGGCAGCAGTCTCCAGCGTAGCCATAGAGGCGACAAAGTGTTTCTGAACCGGCTCGCGGAATAAGGCAACATGGCCATCGGTGGTGCGATAGGCCATGCCGCGGGTAGAAGCAACCTCATAAGTTGCCGCTGATGCACCATAAAACGTTGGCCAGCTGTCTCCATAGCCAGGATAGAAAGCGTCGTAGACTTCTCGGGTAAAATAATCAAAACCAAAACGATCGAAGTGCTTGGCGTTGTTTCTGCCGATCAAGTCGTTGTTATCTAACTGTGCCTTTTGCATGTGCGGGTTAATAGGGCTGGCAGAAGGTACGAAAAAGTAGCTCGAATCGCCGCCCATTTCGTGTAAATCAATCACGATGGTGGGTTTGTAGTGATTCAGTGCGTCGATACGGCCTGCTGTTTCGGGCTGGGTAATGGCAAGCCAGTCGCGGTTCATATCAAATAAGTAGTGATTGCTTCGACCACGAGGCCACGGCTCGTTCTGATCAACACTCAATCGGTCTGCACTGTCTTCTAGACCCACCATTGAATAGTAGTTAGCAATAAAACGGCTGCGACCATCCGGGTTTTGCAGCGGGTCTATGAACACCAGGGTATTGTCCATGACTTTGTTTACTAAGGGATCATTCTGGGCGGCAAGTAAGTGGTAGGCTGTCATCATGGCAGCATCGGTACTGCTAATTTCATTACCGTGTACGCTGTGCTCTAACCACACTGAAGACGGGGTAGACTGAATCAGCTTTTTCGCGTCCGCTTTAGACGTTTTACGCGGGTCAGCCAAACGATTCATGTTCTCTGAAAACGCGTCCAGATTGGCAATGTGCTCGGGTGAACCAATGGCCACATAAATTAAGTCGCGGCCTTCCCAGGTTTGCGCATATTTAACCAGTTTTACCTGGCTAGGGGCTGCTTCAGCCAAAGCTTCGAAATAACGCAACATATCAGGGTGTGACGTAATGCGGTCGCCTGTATTATAACCCAAGACATCTTTTACCGAGGGAATAGATTGCTTATAGGTTGCGCCCGGCCACATCTGTATTTGTGTTTCGGACGTATCAGAATAAGGCGCGGCCATGGTCGCGGGCGCCAGCATCAGCGCGGTGGCCAACGCTGATACACTAAAAAGTTGTTTAATTGTCATAGTGTGTGTCTTTTTTCTTATGGTAGAGCCAGTTTAGCAAGGAATAAATCGGCTCAACAATTCGCTAATCACCCCATATCGAAGCTTTATCGCATTCAAATTACGGTTATTCGTCGTAAAAATGCGCACTTGTCATAATTTAAGTTGAAGCCTGCAGGTCGAACCAGTAGGATGCCGACCCATTTTTTTAACAACCGTGAGACATTCATGACACATCGTTCTTTTGTACGTTCTTCTCTCGCGCTTACCTTGGCCGGTCTATTTTCATCTTCGGCACTGGCTGCGGGTTTTCAGGTAAATGAGCACAGCGCTAACGGTCTGGGGCGGGCCATGGCCGGACAGGCCGCCAAACCCGAAAATGCCAGCATTCTGGCTACTAACCCTGCGGCAATCACTGCATTTGATAATTCTGAATTCAGTGCTCAAATCAGCTATTTGAATCCAGAAGTTGATATTCGTGGTGAATCTACCGCTACCACCGCAGTGGGACCGGTTACGTTAGACGCAAGCGAAGAAGATGTGGCTAAATCTGCTGTTATCCCGTCATTATTTTATACCAGCCCGGTTAATGAACAGTGGTCGTGGGGCTTAGGTCTCTTTTCCAACTATGGTCTGGCGACAGATTATAGCGATAGCTACAACGCGCTGAACTTTGCTGACGAAGCAGAAATTACTTCTATTACCGTGAACCCTGCGGTTGCCTATAAGCTGTCTGATACGTTGAGTTTAGGCCTTGGCCTTAACATTACCTATGCAGATGCCAAAATAAGCACGTCTATTCCTCAAGGCGTGGCGCCTTACCTGGGTAACCCTGCGCTGGGTAATCTCACCATGGTAGAAATGTCGGGTGACGATGTAGGTTTTGGTTGGAACGTGGGCGCCTTCTGGACGCCTTCTGAGGCAACTTCTGTCGCGCTAAGCTATCGCGCTGAAACTCAGTTAACGCTAGAAGGAAATATCTATTCTGATCTTGGCGTGTTAAATCCTGACCTCGGTACCCTGTACAATCAAGGCGGTAGTCTTGATTTGAATTTTGCCGCGATCACTGAATTAGCCGTTGATCAAAAACTGGATGAGAAATGGTCTGTACAGGCTAGTGTGAATTACACTGACTGGAGTACGTTTGACAAACTCGAAGCGAATCTGGACAGTGGTTACGATTTATTGCTGAAGCAGGAAGATTTTGAAGATACCTGGCGTATGAGTGCAGGGGTAACGTATATCATGAATGATGAACTGACACTGCGCGCGGGTTATGCCTATGATGATGGTGCGGTAAGTCGTGCACACCGTTCTTTAAGTATCCCTGATACCGACCGTCATTGGGTAAGTGCAGGTGCAACCTATTCACTCACCAAAGACACAAGCATTGATGCTGCGTATGTATACATTAAAGGTCGCGAGGCCAACGTGGAGCAACAGCGCGCTATCGGTCCAGTAGTGACCAATTTAACCGCGACAGAGCATGCTAAAGCCCATATCCTGAGTGTGCAGATCAATACTCGCTTCTGAGTATTGCGCTAACAACAAAACAAAACGGGGCGCACTATTTTCACGTAACAGTGAAAACGTGCGCCCCGTTTCTTTTATGTCAGATTCAGAACCACATTCTGACGCCGGCAATTGCACCAAATTCCGAAGTGTCTTCACCCAGTCTTTCCGCACTGTTCGCCGTTTGTCCCAGTTGCTTTTGCCAGTAAACACCCAGGTAAGGAGCAAACTCTCGCACAATTTCCTGTCGATAGCGTAAGCCTACCCGAACCGATTCTACGCCTGCTTCGCGCCCAAAACGGGTTGAATCCGTGATGTTGGTATTCACGCTAAGACGAGGCTGAAGGTAACTGGTTTGTGTGAGCAGGAAGTCGTATTCCACTTCATTAAGCCACTGCACATCACCTTGCTCATTAATTAATAATGACGAATCAACTTCAAAATAATAAGGCGCGAGCCCGGTAAGACTGAACACCGCATAATGCTCTAAGCCATTGTCAGACGACAGTTCCCCTTTGACTCCTAAACCCGCCTGTACCGACCAGAATGTTGAAAGTAAATAGCTATAGCTAACATCAGTTCGCTCCAAATCGGTAGGCGCGCCGTCGTTTTGTTGATTTTCACCTTCGGTTCTCAGCACAATGCGATGATAATCGCCGCCGTACCAGGCTGTGGTATCCCAGGTGAAAACATTTTCCTGGTTATCGTTCCGCGTGACTTCCAGTCTATCGAACATAACCTGGCCGAAAAACATTTCACTCATAGGAGAGGGCCAGTCAGACTTGTCTGTTCCGGCGTAAGCCGCTAACGACGAAGACACGGCAGCGGCGAACAGTGACATCTTCATCAGTTTATTCATGATGATGCCCTCCGTGACTGACTTTCACGACACGAAACATGCCTGCATCCATATGGTAGAGCAGGTGACAGTGGAAAGCCCATTCACCCATGGCATCGGCGGAGATCAGAAGTGACACTTTTTCCGCAGGTTTAACACTGATGGTATGTTTTCGTGGTCGCGGTGACTGGCCATTTTCCAGTTCCATCCACATGCCATGCAAATGAATGGGGTGGTCCATCATTGTGTCATTCACCAAAATAAGCCGCAGACGCTCGCCGTGGGTAAAGTGAATTGGCCCATCAACTTCACTGAATTTCACGCCATCGAAAGACCACATATAGCGCTGCATATTACCGGTAAGATGTAATTCGAGATTGCGTGTGGGCTCACGTTCGTCGCCCCAACCCTGTGCCCCCACTAAATCCTGATAAACCAATACCCGACGACCATTGTTTTCCAAACCTAACCCAGGCTCATCTAAACGCGACCGGGGATTAGCCGCAATCATGGCTGCGCCAGGCCCATGGCCATCTTCGTCGTGATGAATAGGAATATCGTTTACCGGTACTTTTAGTGGCATATGTCCGCTATGCGCCATTGAGGGCATATCGTGATTCATTTGGCTGTGATCCATGGACGGCATGTCATGATTCATTTGGCTGTGATCCATGGAAGGCATATCATGATCCATACTCATTGCATCCATTCCCCGTTCGGTGATGGTGCGTCGCGGCGGAATTGCGCCAGTCAGCCCTGCTTTGGGTGTTAAGGTTCCGCGCACAAAGCCACTTCGGTCCATACTTTCCGCGAACAGGGTATAGGCTTGGTTTCCAACTGGTTCAACAATAACGTCGTAACTTTCGGCAATAGCGATACGTAGTTCTTCAACGGCAACGGGTTTTACCGGTTGGCCATCGGCGGCAACCACGGTCATGGTGAGACCCGGAATGCGGAAGTCGAAATACGTCATGGCAGATCCATTCACCAATCTGAGTCTGATTTTTTCACCCGGCTTAAATAACGCTTCCCAGTTCATCACGGAGTCACGGCCGTTCATCAGATAGGTATACACGCTGGCGGACACATCAGCGATGTCACGTGGGTCCATGCGCATGTCGTTCCACATTTTGCGCACTTGCCAAGTGTCCATAAGGCCTTTTTCTTCCACGTCTTTCAAGGTGTCGAAAATAGTCCGTTTTTGATAGTTAAAGTAGCCTTCTGATACTTTCAGGTTGCGAAAAATATCGTGTGGATCTTCAAACGACCAGTCAGACAGCAGAATTGTATGTTCGCGGTCGGCGCCAATATCTCCGTTTGCTGGTGTAATAACCAGTGGCCCTAAGTGACCAATTTGCTCCTGTAAGCCGGAATGGCTGTGATACCAGTAAGTGCCACTTTGGTTGATATCAAATTCATAGCGGAAAGTTTGACCAGGACGAATACCTGCAAAGGATAAACCCGGTACCCCATCCATATTGGCTGGAAGGATGATACCGTGCCAGTGAATGGAGGTGTCTTCCTGCAGGTTGTTGGTTACGTCAATCACCGCCCGCTGGCCTTCTGTGAAGCGTAACAACGGCCCAGGCATCTGCCCGTTAATGGTTATACTTTTTGCACTGTTTCCGTTGAAACTAAACGGACGTTGATCGATACGTAACGCGACGGGTTGGTTAGACGCAACACCGCCTGTGGTTCCTTGGGCATGGGCCCATCGTGGTGCAGCCTGGTACAGCGACATGGCTGACAGCGAAGTCACGGCGCCACATAGAAAACGGCGTCGTGAAGAATTAGTTTCACTCATTTTTTTATCCACATTTTAGATACAGAACATATCCGGGCATTTCGTTTATCCGGTATTGAATCGTAGGTTTGTATCAGATGTGAATTGGGGGCCTGTAGGGTGGACTGGAGAAGGCTGCCAGTGCAGGTGAGGTTGACGCTATGGTTTGCCCGGTAAAACCGACACTAAAGGTGATAGCCAATCTCGCAGGTAGTACTAGTCCGGCATGGCACAGCGACATATCGCAGTGGCAATCTTGTTGGCAGCACTCTTCGGACATGCCGTGGGCCGACATAGTCATCGCAGTTACACCCGCGTCGCTCATGGCGTTCGCAGACATATTGGCACTTGCAGATGAATGGCTATGATTCATCATGTTTGCCTGCATTGGCATAGCATAAACCGTGCTTTGTACCAGCACAGCAATCACGCCAATTAATAGGTAAACAGCCAAGGCTTTCATATCTGCAAAAAATCCAACCGCGATATAACAAGATTAAGGCGCTAGCGTACCTTGAAAAGTTTTTGCAGTGCAAGCGCATCAAGATGTTTCGTTGAGTTTACACAATGAAACACAGTTAAATTCGCTTCGGTGTGTAATCTTTGTTAAATATTGGTTAATTTTCTAGGTGTGTGCAGCAAGCATTGCGCTTGTATTGCTTTTCTTAAGCTAAACGCCTAGCGATGAAAAAACTTGGTGGCAATGGGTTGGTAGGACAAAGAAATGAAAAACAGATTAAGCCTTGGTAGGCATGACATGAAGCATGAATATGCCGACGCTATTCTTTATCTTTGTGCCGCAGCGCTCATAGCGATTTTGAGCATAGAAAACAATGTTATGTTTATTTGATGAAAGCGGGCGCTAACTGTCTAGCGCCGCTGATTGTTTAACACCAGTTCGATCTTTTTTCCGAGCTCACGTAATACTTCAACATCCTGCGATGAAAACTCTCTGGGTTCGTCATGAATGACACACAGTGTGCCGAGTTCATATCCTTGCTCAGACTTGAGGATCATGCCTGCATAAGCGCGTATAAAAGGTTCGCCTTTTACCAAAGGGCTGCCCGCAAAACGATAATCCTTAGTTGCATCAGGAACGATAAGATATTCTTCTTCCGCAATCGCGTATGTACAAAACGATACATTCCGCGGTGTTTCTGCTGCGTCCAAACATTGGCGGGATTTAAACCATTGACGATCTTCAGCCACTAAACTAATCAGGCATATTTTGCAGTTAAAATAATCCTGCGCGGATTTGGTGATGGCATCCAAATGTTCATCTGGCTCACTATCTAAAATGTTTAGTTCATCAAGTGCGCGCAATCTTTCTGCTTCATGGGGCAACAGCGGATAATCCATATATTCCTTTAAGAAAAATGTGACTAATAATTTAAATTAGCTAAATAATGGTTAACATATTTTATATGAAGTCTAAGCAATGAAGAATGTATTTTTGAAGTTTTAATGATTCTTGCGAGTCATAAGTGTAATCTTCGCTGTCGTTAGTATGCATATAACTAATTGTCACCTAAGCTATATTGAGATAAATAACTCCATTTAGGAATGGAAGCCTTGATGTTTCAGACTTCGCCTCTTTTACAGCGAATATTTGCCGTTTTAATTGTGATGGCAGGCTATCTGCTTTTCGGCACTATCAGCATGTTGGCCGCCATACCGCCTGGCTATGCAACGGCGGTATGGCCTGCGGCCGGCGTGGCCTTATTGGCCGCTTTATTGCTCGGGGCACCCGCTTATTTGGGTATCTTCATTGGTGCTTCGTTGCTTAATTTCGGTATTTCCGCTAATTACAGCGAAGCAGAACCCTCAATATTGATGTCATCAACAATGGGGGCGTTTGCTGTACTGCAGGCGTTTGTTGGCCGATTTCTTATTCGCGCAATCATCCCGCGTTCGATTAACTTTAACCGGGCCAGTGCGGTGGCAAAGTTCATCTTGCTTGGCGGCATCATTAGCCCACTTTTCAATGCAACGATCAGCAATATTTTTCTGTGGACGCAGGGCATTATTTCCGATGCTGATTTTTTCAAAAATTGGGTTAGCTGGTACATGGGGGATGCCATCGGCATTATCTTTATTGTGCCTTGGCTACTCGTATTCTTGCCGAAAACCCTGTCTGCCAGAGTGTCGAAGGCGCGTTTCGTTCTCTATTCATTGATATCTGTCACGTTATGTTCTGCGCTGTTGGGGTATTTGGTTACCAACACTGAAAAGCAGAAACACAGTATTGAGTTTGGTGTAAATGCGAATGTGCTGGAACGTTCACTAACAGGGCAATTGGCCCGTGTGTCCGATATTTTACAGGCTATCGCTGGCTTTGTAAGAATTCAGGAACAAGTGACTCCCGCCGAATTCAGAACCTTCGTCACCGAATTATTAAAAAGAAACTCTGCTATACACGGCTTGTCCTGGAATGAACGTTTGAGCGAACGTGAACTGGCTGCGTTTGAATTAACCATGCAGAAACAGTATTCCGCATTTGACCCCGACATCCATTTTGCAATTAAAAGCTTGGCTGCGGCTACTCAAACCGGCGCCAATGGTATCCATGTTGTTGTGTCGTATATCGAGCCGCTTGCCACCAATGTGGAAGCGCTTGGTCTGGATGTGTATTCAAACGCTTCTCGACGTGAAGCGCTTAATGCCGCGTGGCGCACAGATTCTCTTTATCCTACTGTGCCAATTAATTTGGTGCAGGGAGATTACGCCGAACCTGGTGTTTTGCTGTTTTTGCCTGCTGGCCACATCTCCGAATCTGAACATGGTGGTTACGCCACAGGGGTACTAAAAGCGCAATCGATGATTGCAACGGCTTTCGAGGGGGCGCTTCTCGAACATGGTGCGGTGTTGGTTTTCGACCCTGACGTGACAGAAGGTAATGCGACCCTTTTTCGAAATAATATCGGCGAGAAAGAAGCCAATGCGGTGATCAGCCAGTGGGCGGCAATTCGCAATGGTGTAGAACAGCAGATAACCGAAGCGTATCCGTTGTTCGAAAAACGTATTATTCAGGTTGGCGCGAGGCAGTGGGTTTTACTGCAACTCAGTGAAAGTCAGTTTCTTTATCAACCCTGGGGCGTTCACCTGTTGCTTGCAGGTACCGTGCTTTTCGCAGGTTTATTAGGGTGGTTTATCATTATTGTTGCCGGTCATACGGATGAAATTGAATTTCAGGTAGAGCGTCGAACGCTTGATTTAACTGAAGCCAATAGTCGCTTACGCGAATCTGAAAAAGCGCAGGCAGAAGCTGTGAAAGAAGCACAGCGTTCTAATCGCGCAAAAAGTGAATTCCTAGCGAACATGAGCCACGAAATCCGCACGCCCCTGAACGCCATTTTAGGGCTAAGCCGACTTGGGCTAGCACAAAATCCGCCAGCCAGTTTCGGCGATAAATTTTCCAAGATAAGCCATTCAGGCGAACTGTTGCTTGCCATCATCAATGACATTCTTGATTTCTCAAAAATAGAAGCCCAAAAACTCCAACTTGAACACCGAGTATTCTCCCTGAAAGATATTGTCAGCCAACTGCGTGATCTCTTTGCAGAGCAAGCAAAAGCGAAAGGGATTGCGCTGAATTTCCGCTTTGAGGGTAAACTCACGCCATGGATGCTGGGCGATTCACTCAGGCTGCGTCAGGTGTTGGTGAATCTGCTGAGCAATGCCATTAAATTTACCCGTCATGGCAGTGTCACCATGACATGCCGAGCAGAGAAGATCAGCGAATCTGCCAGTGAGTTAATCATTACCGTCGAAGATACCGGCATTGGTATGTCAGCATCGCAGTTGTCAGTGGTGTTTGATGCGTTCACGCAAGCGGATTCATCAACCAGTCGCAAATATGGCGGCACGGGGCTGGGCATGGCTATCTCACACCGACTAGTGACGGCCATGGAAGGTAAAATTGAAGTCAGTAGTGAGGAAAACCAAGGCACCTGTTTTACCGTTTCGTTGCCGTTTGGCATACCTTCAGAGCAAGACGTTGCGCAATACCGAGAACAATCAAAATCGGCAACAGCCAAGGGGAAAACCGTTACCAGCGGGCATATCTTGGTGGTAGAAGACAACCAAATCAATCAGGAAGTTGTTGGTGAGCAATTACGTCAAATTGGCCTGCAGGTAAGCTACGCTGACAACGGTGCGTTGGCTGTTTCTGCGGTACGGGAAAACACCTACGACCTCATTCTAATGGATATTCAAATGCCAGTGATGGATGGCTATGAGGCGACACGACATATCCGCGATGCAGGTATAACTACACCCATTGTGGCGTTAACCGCTGCGGCCATGGTAGAAGATATGCGAAAAGCGAAGGCTTGCGGCATGAATGATCACTTAAGTAAGCCGTTTCGACAGGAAGAGATGATTCGAGTATTAAACCAGTGGATAACGCGCCGTGACTAGGGGCTCGTCTTTACAGAAGGCGGTTAAGTTAAGAAGGCGACAACTTTTGTAACTTTCGTTGCAATGTGCGCCTGTGCATACCTAGTGCTTTCGCGGTAGCCGAAATATTGTTGTTATTGTCGTGCAACGCCCGCTGTATGTGCTCCCATTCAGCTTGCGCCGGGGTCATGGGTAAGTGGGGTTCCGTTTGCTCGTGGTTAGGCTGTGCACCTTCGAGGCGCTGAAGCAACGCCTGAAACGTCACGGGTTTAGAAAGGTAGTCTGTCGCCCCTTTTTTAATGGCCTGAACAGTAGTGGGGATACTGGCGTATCCCGTCATTATGATGAGGTGCTCTGGTGAAAAGTGCGTTTTTAATTGGGTGATGAAGTCGAGCCCAATTTCATCTTCCAGCATCATATCAAGAAACACCGCAAACACAGATTGGGGTTCATGGGCCAAGGCTTCCGATGCCGACGAATAGCAGTGCACAAGGTAGTCGGTTTTGGTTTTAAAACGGCGTGACAGCACTTCTGAGAGCCTCACGTCGTCGTCAATAATCAGTACAGTTTTCTTCATTATTAAACCGGTAAAAATACTGTCGTTTTAAGCACAGCGTTAGCTTCAGTGTGCATAATTTCCCAATTTACATGGCCATTGAATTTTTCAATCGTTGCATTGGTGATCACACTAGCCACACCGTTCCCTTTGTCGCTGAAAACCAATTGGCGACCTAAATGTTGCACAGAATCGGATGACAGATTTTTAACCGGATTGATAATTTCTAAGGTCCAGGTTTTATCTGTTACAGCGGTGCAAACCACGGCTTGTTGGGTATCGTCATCTGCAATTTCTTCCCACGCGTTAATAATGATATTCGTCAGCGCTGGCAATAGCGTGCGGTCAGCGCGAAGTACACCATGGGCGGCTTCGTTGTGCCATTCAATACTGGCTTCGGGCCTTGCGAGTTGCAAACTGTATCGCAGCGACTTCATGAGTTCATCGGTTTGATACACGGTGATTTTCGCTTCTCTGACTTCATCGGCAACCTGCCGCCAGTTGCTCAGTAATTGATTCAGCCGCGTGATTTGGCCGCTCATTTCGTCAATTAATGCATCATCACGCTCTTCTTGCCATTCCTCAAGTAGCAAGTTAATGGTTTGCACAGGCGTGGCTGCATCGTGGGTTAATTGCGCTGCGGCAGTGCCAATGGCAAGTAATTGCTCATTGCGAAGTTGGGTTTCTCTTAACTGCAAAATAGCAGCATTGCGTTCACGTAATTGCCATCGATAGTAGCTGATAATAGCGGCGATAAATAAACTGGTGCCAACAAAGCTAAAAACCATATTTCGGGCATGCTGTAACATGCCCCCGTGATGCAGGGTACCATCTGGATAGAGTTGGCTTAACTGACCGCCAATACTGGCAACTAGTACAACGAATGCCGCAGGGAAGGGTAGCTGAATAAGCCCAATGACAAGGGGAACCAGCAAAAGGATGGCATAAGGATTACTGGCACCACCATGAAAGGCGATTATCCAGTTTCCCAGCCCAATTTCAGCCAGAACTGAAAATAAAGCGGGCAAGACAGGCAACCGCTTTTTCCCAGCCAGCAGTGTGAACAATAGCAGTAACATAGTGGGTTATTTGTCGAATGGTGTTGCGCCATTGTACGTGCAGCGGCGAGGAAATGCTGCACGACAATGGCAAATACTGACAATATCAGAAGCTGTAGCTAATGCCTGCATCAAACGAACGGCCTCGGCCAGCAATTTGATTAAAGCCATTGGTGTTGTCTTGCCTGAACTCTGCCACGCTCACGCCACCCAGCGGCGCTTGGTAGTACTCGTCGAAAAGATTAGTGATATTAAAGTGCAGGGTGAATGACTGCCAGGTATACGCGGTGTTCACATCGACAACGGAAAAGGCATCTGTGCTGTTTTCAAAACGTCTTAAGTCTACATCGTTTTTGTTGCCAACCCACTGCCAGCTTACCGATGATGAGAATGCATCGCGCACATATTCTACTGAGAGCGTGTTTTGCATTGGCAATATTTGGTATAAATCGCCGCCGTCGTCACGTTCTCCCCGCTGCCACTGGAATGCGTTTTTCAGCGTGATTTTTCCACTTGTGCTGTCCATTAATACCCGAGAGGCTTTTACGCTGGCACCGTAGAGTTGGGCATCGGTATTGCCAAACTGCAGAATATTACGTGCCCCGGAGGTAAGGCCCGAGCGGTTGAAAGTGCCAATGACTTCGACATCAATATAATCGCTGACATCACTGTACCAGGTGCTGATTTCAGCTGCCCAGTCACCGTTGAGAACAGAATAGGTGATTGAAGCGGTATGGGCCGTTTCCGGGTTTAGGTCGATATCGCCCACATAACCATTGCCATCGCCAAACCAACCGATCATCGATGTTGCCATTGCGCCGCGGCCCCAGGTATATCGCTCGTAAAGGTTGGGCGCGCGATTTTTGCGCGCCAATCCGAATATCAGTTGACCATTGCTCTCTAATTCACGCATTGCCTGAATAGTCCCGTCAATCAGGGTGTCAGATTGTCCGCGGTCAGCCATATTAAACATCATCGCCGCTTCAGCATCTGGGCTCTGCATGGCAGTCATACCGCCCATTCCACCCATGGAGCCCATTCCCATCATGTTGCCGTCGTTGTATGCCTGTACATCGCCGGTATCGGTGGTGACATATTCTAGCCGTGCGCCAGCGCTCAAATGCCAATCGCTTTCATGTGCAGACGACCACTCAGCAAAGGCTGCCAATCGCTCTCGCTCACCGTCATTGATATTTACGTAATCGTTCGGTCCCATCATCATGGAGTTCTCAACAGCGGGCCACCAATCGTCCAGGTTATTGCGATACCATTCTTGTCCGAATACCCATTGACCTTGCGTTGATGCGGGGAGCAGCCATTTTAACTTTAATGTAAGGTCTTCACTTTCTGTGTTCATGGGCATCATGCCGGTTTTCTCTGGCGTGAAGAAACCCATCTCATGGGTAGTTCGACGCAGACTCAGCGTACTGTCCAGAGCAATATTGCTGAATTGACGTTGGTATAAAGCAGTAAAACCGGTACTACTATTATCTGTCATATCCATGTATTGATTAGGAAAGCCCTGATAAGGGATAGACTGATGAGTCAGACTAAGTTGTAGTCGTTGCTCATCATCCTGATAACCGGTATTAATGATGTGGTTGGTAGACTTGTAAAGTGTATCGATAACCTTATTTCCGCGGCCATCTTCATAGCTGTCTGCCGATACCCGGGTGCCGGCGTAGCGTATGTACCAGGTGTCATTGGCAACTAATGCGCTGGCTGACAGGGTACGTGCGTTGTCGTTGCTTTGGAAGAAATAGCCAAGTTCCGCTTCCTGGACTTGAAAGTTACTTGTGTCTGAAAAGGCCGGTTCGAAGGTGCTAATGTTGATAACACCGGCAATGTTGTCACCGCCTTCACTGACTAATGACACCCCGGGAAAAACGCTGATGTTGTGTACCTGATTGGCTGAAACATAAGACAGCGGCGGATTCATCTGATTACCACAGGCTGCCGTAATCGGGGCGCCATCTGTGAGTAATTGAATGCGGTCTCCCATCATGCCATTCATGACTGGTAGTGCGGAAACCCCGCCTGCTGCAGAAAATTGCAAACCGGCATCGGCTAAGCGTTCAGCGAGAGTTTTATCGTCATGCAGTTTTAGTGGATGGGAAGAGACTTCAATAATTTCAACAGTGTCTGGAGTGGCGTGAGCTAACACACTTAATAATCCAGCACTGGAAAGCACAGCAAAAGGCAATAATTTCACGGCAAGTCCTGCTTTTAACTTGGGAACGATTAAATTGTGGTGAAGCGCCGGCGATGGTGAATCATTTGGTTGAGTGCCGGTTTAGTTGGACGGAAGTGTATCGATTAGGTATGAAAAAGCGATGCGACATATTGTCGCACCCCGTATATTTTTTGCTCAAAATGAAGTGCTTAAGCCAGAAGTGAATGAAAATTGGACAATTATGCTGCTAAGTATGAAAGAAGTGTCATGATCGAGTCATTTCTCATTGTCATACTAATGTTTAGTTGTCATCATGACACATAGGATATACCTTTTTTGTATATACTTATTCTGTAGGAATTCGTTGTGTCTGAGAATCAAGTTTCTGTAAAGACGTTCAGTAAAGAAGAATTGAAACACGCGGTTATTTTTTCCGGCATTAGCCCTAAAGCCATGCGTCGCGTTTTTGCGGCATGGTGCGTGTTCTGTGTAGTTGTAGCAATCATTGTGGTAATGGCGCCCGACTTGAGTCAGGTGTTTCAACTTACCGTTTTCGGTGTGCTCATTGCGTTTTCAGTGGCGATGTTCGCCCAAAGCCGTATTGCCGAAGGTTGGCCGGCGATGCTGTCGTGCGAAGACGAAATTTGTGTGGTGAGAGACCCGCAAATGCGTGAGTTTGTTTGTGTTCCATCGTCGTTAGTTACTGCGGCAGAACCCACGTTAATCAAACCGAACAAAAAAGCTATCGCGCTAAAGCTCGACACCGAGAAGCTTACCGCTACGGATTTAGACACACTAAACCAAGCAGTTTGGCCAAGAGATGACAGGCTGCTGGCATTGGCTCAGTTTATTTCACGAGACAAAGCTTGCATTAAACTGCGTAAATCTTTTCCACACCTGGCATCATAGGGTTGATGCGCGCAGTTTGATCGCACAAAAAATGCACAGTGCGTCGGTTGTTGTGCATTTTTTTCCGACATTCCGTTAATTATTCCCGTCTGATTGCTGTTCTTACGCATGTCTAAATGGTAATGTTGTCTTACCATTAAAAGTAAGAATTTACGCAAATTAAGCTAAGATATTGAATTTGTTTACTTAATTTTTATGACTTTTGCAAGTTGAAAGTAAAGCTTACGCTT
The DNA here is from genome assembly GCF_056160345.1 of Alteromonas sp. ABV4_515. Taxonomy (NCBI): domain Bacteria; kingdom Pseudomonadati; phylum Pseudomonadota; class Gammaproteobacteria; order Alteromonadales; family Alteromonadaceae; genus Alteromonas; species Alteromonas sp. ABV4_515. Next base: position 370,260 of record NZ_JBSWWZ010000005.1, on the reverse strand, counting down.
TTTTAATCACCATGCAGTAAATGGCGTGAAATCTGCAATTCAATTTTTACGGCGATGCACGCACGGGTAGTGCAACGTGTCGCTGGGTAAGTTTCCTTAAGTTTTAGGTCCTGATGGACCAGTCGCAAGGTGTGTGGGCGAGATGAGTGCGAATGAACAGCAAGGAGGCAACATGACCCCGAATACTATTTTAAATATTCTCGTTGTTGAAGATGATCCAACTGTAGCAAGCCACTTAACCAGCTTTCTTACTGGCCTGGGTTGGAACGTTGATTTTGCTGCCAGCGGACGAATGGCAGTTAGATTATGCAAGAACAATCAATACGACGCTGTTTTGCTTGATGTGGTAATGCCAGACTTGAGTGGTACGGCTATTTTGCAGCATATCAAGAGTTGCTGTAATGCCCCGGTTCTGTTGATGAGCGCCAGTGAAAACAGCGATATCTCAACCCGATTTACCGACGCAGATGACATTGTGCCAGATCCAGCAAATTACCGAGATATTGTGTCTCGCTGTCAGCGGTTCGCAGAAGCTTCCGCGATGGCTATCACAGCCTAATATTCATTTCTTTAAACAAAACCCGCGACTTGCTCGCGGGTTTTTTTATATCTAAATCACGATCCGATTGTTCGCATGCAAACTCAAGGTTTTAATCTTAACGTAGTTAAAAGCGGAAAATGGTCCGAGCCTATGCTTGGCATGCGTTTTATGTGGACGAGTTCAAAATGGGATGAATGAAAAACGTGATCCAGCGGCCAGCGCAGAGGCGGATAATCGGCATGGAAGGTATTGAAAAATCCTCGGCCACGGCGGGGATCAGACATTCCGCTGATTTTACGGAAGTCCCGAGTAGTCGGAGACCAAGCAACATCATTAAGATCGCCGGTAACAATGGCGGGGGCATCTAGCTTTGCCATTTCTTTACCTACCACGGTAAGTTCTCGATCCCGTGGCTCCGCCGATTTGTTTTCCGTCGGGCTGGGTGGCTTCGGATGAACAAAATGAATTTTCACATCTTGTTGATTTATCGTTGTCCAAATCTCCATAGACGGCACGTCGCCCTCGATGATGAATCGAATTTTCTCATTACTAAATAGTTTGCGGCTATATAAGTGCATTCCATAGAGGTTTTCCAATGGACAGAAAAGCCGGTGAGGGTAGTCATCATGCAAAACTTCCAGTGCTGCTTCCCAGGCAGCGTTACTTTCCAGTGTGACCAGAATGTCGGGTTGATGCTGATCCACTAAATCAATGAGCGCTTGATAGTTATCGTTTGGCATCAGTACATTGCTGGTAAGAATAGAAATGGTCTGTGTGTCGTCATTACCGCGATATTGGTTAACTTCTGTAGGCCACAAAGGGGTATAGGGAATGACCCAGAAAAGTTGATAAGCAAACGCAATGACACAACCAGCTTGCATCCAAGCAGCCAAGACCGGTTCATCTACATACCAAAAGCACCAAAAGAGACTCAGTACGGCCAGAACAAATGCCTGTTGTAAACGAGGAAACTCCCAGACCCGAATTAACCAGTGTTGCCCTGGAAGATGGGGAATGAGGGCTGTAAGCATAAACAGCACTGACAGGATAATCATCACAGTAGTCATGGCAAGTCCATTCACTCAGAGATAGAAAAAGTTCGATATCTATAGTGCAATCTGCGTTGATTCGATCAATACGGTTAATTTGTAAACATAAAGTAAAACATTCCTAAAGTTGCGAAAAAATTGCAAGTTGTGGCACGTCAAAATGTGTATATTTTTTAGAAAGCTTTTTAAATCAGTATTTTATTTTGTTGGTATGAAGTTGGCATCAGCTAATGTGCTTGATAATTAAGGAGAGCAAAATTATGAAACGTACAATTCTTTCACTGTTAGTTGCTGGTACATTAACGACATCTGCATTTGCAGGCACTATGGACTCTTCGAATAAGTGGGAAGAAGGTGCTAAAGATGCCTGGATTGATGGCAAAGCTGAAGCAACATTGTTGTTTAACGGAAACCTGAATTCTTTCGACATTAATACCGACGTGCAGAACGGCAAAGTTGTGCTTACCGGTAAGGTGGAGAATTCGGTAGATAAAAAGCTTGCTGAAGAACTTGTCGCCAACATTGACGGTGTGACCGATGTGGACAACCAGCTGACCATTCTAGCGGACCACGACGATGCTGATGTCGATAATGACGACATGGATGGTGAAGCAGCCATGGATAAACTCACCGACGCAAAAATAGCGACAGTGATTAAAACCCGTCTGCTAATGGACACAGACATTTCAGGATTCGACATCGACGTAGATGTGAAGGCTGGTAATGTTACGCTTACAGGTACGGTCGATTCAGACGCTGAGCGCGACTTGGCGGTTGAGATTGCCAAAAATGCGTCTGATGTAACAGATGTGGAAGACAACCTGAAAGTGGTTGAGCCTCAAAAAGCAATGGCTTCTGAATAACAAGCCAGTGTTAAGCTAGTCGGAGTCGTTACTCCCAAACAAACGCCCGGTGATACGCACCGGGCGTTTTCGATCTTGGCTTTCAGCGCTTTGTGTAGGCAAGTAGCATGCTGTGAAAATCTTTCCTGCCTCAGGTAAAAACTATCCATAAGTCTAAAGTTGGCATTCTTTTACAATGCTGAACTACCCGATATTAGCTTTTTCTAGTAAAAAAGTGCTATCCATTGTGGTTGTTTCAAGTCATTGATTAAATTGATTTTAATTGCATTTATTCAACTGGTGAAACCATTTTTTTAGCCTGGCTAAAGCCTTTCTAACCCATTCACTCTAATCTGGCCTGAAAATTGGAAGTATGAAGGTGTGTAAGTTTACTAATACCCTATTAAAAGGATTTGTATGAAATTTTTAAAAACCAAGCATCGCCCACTTCCAGAAACGTCTTTCGAGCGTTTTATCCATTCGCAGCCGGTTTTTAACTGGTTCGATCGTTACGATAAAGCCGATAAAAAAGTGGGAAGAGTGAGCCCGGCTCTCGGAGCAGAAGCGCAGGTGGTTGGTAAGTAATTGATTTTTAACGTTCCGGACTTGATTAACCTTCCAGGCAAAGTTTCGCTTAACCAAGATGGTGATAAACATGAATTACTTAAAAATTGCAGTAATGACAGTGTTATTAACAACCAGCCTTGTAGCACTAGGCTCAGGAAAACAAATATCTTCCTGGCTCGGCGAAACGCAACCCATGTCTCAGCCTTCAGGCGATTTAACGCACGTTGAAGCTCTTTATAACGAGCTGGAATTTGACCCGCAAAATCGTATTCATCAAATTCGAAAATCAAGAATTGAGCATTATCTCAAGCAAGCACGTAGTTATGAAGAGAATGATTGGGATTACAACAGGGATGAAGCTCTGGAACGTGCCCAAAATATAATGATACACCACGAGAGGAAGGAAAGTGGTACCTATGCAAGTATCTAAGTCGAGCGCGTTAGCTCTCTGTTTTTTAGTCCTTGGGGGCTGTGCATCAGCACCACAAAATACTGCAAAATCTACCGCAGAAAATAATTCCGTTCAGGCTCCTAAGGAGCCTGAACTTGCATCTGAACTGGCGCGAGGCGAGAAGGTTACAGTACAAACAAGCCAGGGACCACTCGAAGTAGAGCCCACGGTGGTTGCGATTGGAGATGGCGGCCAGCCAGGCACAGAGCAGGGCAGTGAACCGGTTTATAACGACCCATGGGAAGGGTTTAATCGTGCCATGTTCAGCTTTAATAATGTTTCCTATCGCTACGTACTTATTCCCCTTTCCGATGGCTACAAATTTGTCGTGCCAGGTGTTGTCCGAGATAAAATAGGCAATGCTTTTGATAATCTACGAGAGCCTCTTAACCTCGTAAACAATACTGTTTCTGGCGAGTTTAGCCACGCTGGTTCTAATCTTGGTCGTTTTCTGATTAATTCCACCATCGGGTTATTAGGATTGTTCGACCCCGCTGAAGCGTGGTTCGACATCGCACCACAAAAACAGACTATTGCCAATACTTTGCAAGATTACGACATCACGTCCGGACCCTATTTGGTTATCCCGATCCTTGGCCCAAGTGATACCCGAGGCGCATTCTCTACCCTTACTGAAGGGTTTGTTCATCCTGTTAATTATATTGCGGATCCTCCCGAGCGTTATCAACTGAGAATGTTCGATGGTCTGGACGATTTTTCTGAGCAGTCTGATATCTATCAGCAGCTCTACGACCAGGCTGACGATCCTTACATCTACTTCCGTAATCAATATATTCAGGGACAGCGACGCGATGAACTCTTCGAACTCAGCGACAGCGAACAGCAAAATAACGAGTAAACTCGCACGTGGAATCATCAGTGCACGCTGGTTTATTCTTGTTGCATTTGTTATTGCGCTAGCGGGACTGGGTTTTTATATTAAACAGTTCCGTATTGATGCGTCTGCCGATACCTTGCTGGTAAAAGACAATAAGCTATACATTCAAACGCAGGTGGCAGACCAAACGTTTAATCCTCAAGAGTTCATATTACTGGCTTATCAGCCCAAGGGGCATGAACTCTTCAGCCGTCAGACTTTTGATGACATTGAAATGTTGTCAGAACGTATCAAACAAATTGACCGCGTAGAAGCGGTAACATCGATTATCAATGTGCCACTGATCAACGATACGAATGCATTAACCGGCGACACCAGTGTGGATTCCCTTACCTGGGAAAATCAACGCTATTCTCCGGCGCAAATGAAGCAGTTGATTGTGGGTCATCCCATCTTTACCGATTTGTTAGTTAATCGCCAGGGCACCGCCACGGGCATGCAAATCGTGTTCAAAGATAATCCTGAATTGGTGCGTATTAACAACGAAATTACCAATATTCAGAAGAAGGTGCTAAATGGCGAAGCGCTCAGTGAAGAAGATAACGCCCGCATCGCATCGCTGCAGCAACAGGCCGATCCCATCCGCCAGCAGCTTACCGAAACCCGAAAGCAAGAAATCGCACAGATAGAGGAAATTACCCAATCGGTTGCCACTAGAGCGAACACGTATTTAGGTGGCGCTTACGTGGTAGGCCAGCATCTCATTGATATCATCAAGTCTGATCTCACGACGTTTGGTAGTGCCATCGCTGCGGTAATTATTTTATTGTTGGCGCTGTTATATCGCTCTTTTAAGTGGGTGTTTTTCCCACTGTTATCTTGCTCCGTGAGCGTGTTTCTTACCATGAGCCTATTCGGGTTTCTAGATATGCGCACAACGGTGATATCAGCCAACTTTGTCGCGTTGCAGCTAATTCTTACGTTGGCCGTCATGATTCATATCATCGGGAGCTACCGAGAAATCAGTCGTGATAACCCTGACTTCAGTCAGCGGCAGCGTATTATTGCCACCCTCGAGGACAAACTATCACCTTGTTTTTACGCAACACTGACAACGTCTGTGGGTTTCGGCTCGCTGATCTTTTCCGGCCTGCAACCGGTGGTCGCATTTGGTTGGATGATGCTGATGTCGATGCTCATTACCATGGCGGTGAGCTTATTATTGTTCCCGGCGTTACTGTCTTTCCTGCCTGCCAGTAAAGAGACTACCGAGTACCGTTTTATTACCGGTTTTCTTGCTGCTACCCGTAAGTTGTCATTAAAAGCACCGTTGGCGGTAAGTGCAGCTGTGCTGGCGGTGTTTGTTGTTGCGGCTCTGGGGATCAGTCGCCTTAACGTTGAAAATTCTTTCATTAACTATTTCGACACCGACACGCAAATTTACCAGGAACTGGCATTTATTGATCGCGAATTTGGGGGCTCAACAGCACTCGATATTGTGTTAAAGCTTGATGACGAGAGTGCTGACGGAGAAGTGGTGCTGAATGCGAATACGGTAGCGCAATTGCAATTAGTGCAAGCGGCGATAAAAGCGTTTGAAGCGACCGGAAGCGTTACCTCTGTTGTGAATTTCACTGAATTAGCAAAGCAACTAAACGGCGGACGACCGTTAACGGAGTACGAGCTTAATACCATCTATGTCTTGCTGGACGAAAAAGTGGTGAATCAGTTAGTGGGTGCGTATTTTTCTGAAGCGGACAATACATTTCGTATTTCCACGCGCATTCAGGACACCACAGAAGGCCTGAATCGCCAACAATTTATGGATCAGTTAAATAGCGACTTACAAGCTGTCGGTTTGGAAAAAGACCAATATCAACTCACCAGTTTGTTTGTGCTTTATCAAGATATCCTCAGTCGTTTATTTGATTCGCAGATAAAAACACTGGGTATTGTGTATGCGGTTTTGGCGGTGGTGCTATTTGCGATATTCCGTTCGTTAAAAGTTACTCTAATCGCATTGTTGCCAAACGTGCTAACAACATTAGGCATTCTTGGGGTAATTGGTTGGGCAGGCATTTCGCTTGATATAATGACCATTACCATAGCGGCTATTGCGATGGGCATAGCGGTAGACGATACCATCCATTTTTTACACAGTTATCTGCAGGGCATGAAATCGTCTGATGGCAAGACCGCTGCAGCGGGCAGTGAGTCTGCATTCGGACATTCAGGGTTAGCAATTCTGTTCACTTCAGTGATCATTGCCACGGGATTTTCACTTTTCGGGTTTTCCGATTTTCTGCCTAGCGTGTATTTCGGACTGCTCACCGCACTGGCTATGCTGTTTGCTTTGTTCACCGATTTAACTTTATTGCCGGCTTTGCTCAATCGCTTCGTTGGCAATCGTAAATCCGCCAAGACTGAATAGCTAACACCTCCACAATAATGCTATGCAATAATAGGCACACCTTTTCCGGTGTGCCTTTTTTATTTTGGAGTGTTAAATGCAGATATGCGGACCTGATGGTGTTGGTAATGTTCATGGGCCGGTGCAAGTTTATATGGCAAATCGTCCCGCGTTTGACCTGGCCGGGGAAGCAGGCGTCATTACACCTATCGATATTCATATTATTAATGGTATTAACGCAGAATGTGGAAACGGTTGGCGAAAGGTATTTAATGTCTATGCAAAATGGATGTTTAGTTTGTGTAAAGGCTTGGCTATTTCAAAAGCAACAACATGGCAAACGTATCGAGACGAACAGTTACTCACAGCCCAAGGCGATACGGCCTTATGGTTCGCACCGCCCACTGCGTTTAATCCGCAACACCTAAACATTGTGATGGGAAAAACCTATGCTGGCCAACTTAATCTGACACAGCGTATGAACTGGGTAAGCGCTGATTTTGCCGTTTGTCGACAACGAAACCTCATCGTTACACCCTATTTTGATTATCGGCAACTTACTAACGACAAAATCGGCTTTCTGAATTATCTGATACGCAGCCAACTGCTCGACGAAAACGCTATGCGACAGCAGGGGAGTTGGCTGCAGGCTCTGGAAGATACCATGTGATAGTGGTTTTCTTTTTCAAAGCATATTGGTGCTTGAAGCGGCAGTTTCGTAATCTGTGTAGCCTATATGATTGCCACCAAAAAAATGTGCTTTGCTGGGAATTGTCAAAGGTAGGCCCTTTGCAAGTTTCATGGGAAGATCGGGATTTGCGATAAAAGGACGACCAAAACCAATCAAATCTGCCCAGTTATTTTGAATGGCTTGCTGAGCTTTGAGCAAATCATATTGTCCTGAATATATTAACGTTCCTTTAAATATTATGCGGATGGCTTCCTTAAAAGCAACTGGCATCTTTGGCGCATCTTCCCAATCGGCTTCTGCAATATGAATATATCCCACCTTTAATTCTTGCAGTAGAGAGGCAACAGCGAGATAGGTAGACTCTGGCGTGTTGTCGACCGTACCTTGAAGCGTGGTTAATGGGGAGAGACGAACGCCAATCTTCTGGGCAGGTATTTCCTCTTTAACAGCTTGTACTATCTCACTTAAAAACCTAAGTCGGTTACTCAGACTTCCGCCGTAAGCGTCTTGCCGCAAGTTGGCTTCGGAATCGATAAACTGATTAATTAAGTACCCGTTCGCACCATGCAGCTCAATGCCATCGAAACCCGCTGAACTTGCATTTCTCGCAGCCTGTCTAAATTCTTCAATTACCCTTTTGATGTCTTCTATTTCCATTGCCCTGGGTTCAGAATGTTGAACCATCTCACCACTTCCTTCATCTGGGCCATGATTCATAGGATCAATGAACACATTTACCCCCTCTGCGATTAAAGCAGAAGAGCTAATGGGGGCGGAATTACCTGGTTGAAGAGAACGATGAGATACCCGGCCTACATGCCAGAGTTGCGCGTATATCACGCCACCGGATTGATGTACCGCATCTGTTACAACTTTCCAACCTTCAACTTGATCATTTGTAAAAATGCCCGGGGTCCAAGCATATCCCTGACCTTGTTGGCTTATTTGCGTGCCTTCCGAAATGATCAGGCCCGCCGACGCTCGTTGCGCGTAATACTCAGCCATAAGTGGTGTGGCAACATTTCCGCTAGCAGCTCTTGCTCTTGTCATGGGTGGCATAACGATGCGGTTGGTCAGTTCTCTTTCATTTAATTGATATTTTGAAAAAAGCATTAGTTTTTTGCTCCCATTTGGGTTGAGGCAGTTATTCACTTTGAGAAGATTGCTGTATCGAATCCATAAGCCATGGCTCTATTCCCTTCAACACTGGGGTGGAGGTGATCGCCAGAATCAAACTTCGGATTCAACCTGTTTGGGTGCTCTGGTGATTGGAGTATTTTTTCCATGTCGATAACACCATCGAATACATCAGCACGTTTGATCCAATCATTAAGAGCCAAGCGAAGCGCGTTTTTTTCTTCTTTGTAATAGTTGTCGAGAGGCGTGTTGGGCAATGCCCCTTCGAATGGAGGGAGTGTAGAGGCAAAGATTTTTATTCCCTGGTTTTGTGCCTGCTCAGCTAATTGGGTATACCCTTCTATTAATCTGTCGAGGTCTGGTCTATCGCTATGTGGCGCAAAGCGTGTACCTGGCCAGGCAATATCATTAATACCCAATAAGACTATTAAGCTCGAAACACCAGGCTTCGATAATACGTCTCGATCTAACCGACCTAAAGCACTGCTGCCCATCCCGTCAGATAACAATCGTCCACCGGATATTCCGGCATTGAAAACTGCAATGCCTTGTTTGCACAGTCGCTCTGCAAGAAAATCGGTCCAGCGTGTGTTGTTGTCGAGGCCAGCAGTGGCACCATCTGTAATAGAATCTCCAATAACAGCGATGGCACCGCGCTCATATCTCTTACTCACAAAGAGACTACTGACAAATAAACGGGCAGTTGTTTCGATATGATTAGCACTTAGAGTGGATGTCTGAGTTTGGTCACCGTGCAAGATATAATTAGTCTGCCGTCCATCCCAGTGGAATGTTTCCAGCGCTGTCTTTTCTGGTAGATAGGCAGAGACCACGACATTTGCCAATGACGGTAATTCGAATGATATGTCGTCACTCAGAAGTGTTGCTCCTGCAGGAATTATCGCTTCTTTAGACCCGCCGAATGTAACTAAAATATGCTGTTTAACGGTGTAGACATCTGTAGCATTTTCAGACAATCCAACTGTTACGCTTCCTAATTTTACCGGCGTTTTTCCATAGGCATTCGACATTTCGATTTTAAAAGAATCACCACCAAGACTTAACCTGATAGCTTGTTTCACCGTTTGATCTTCAATTGATTTAGGTATGTTGGTAGGGAAAATGAAACCGTCGTTCCATACAGCCTGCGGGCTGGAAGTCCACGACGTAGTAAATGAATCGTGGAAACTATTCGCCATTACTGGGTTTAAAATAAGTCCGGCGATGACAGATGCAGTTAATTGATATGAAAGTATATTTCTCATTGATACATTCCAGTTGGTTTGAATGCAGAAAGTATCGAATAAAATTTAAGTTTGAAAAATAATCAATAAGGAATATTATTTGTGCCTTTAATTCACAAGGTAGGGGCAATATTACAGTGGCTAAAAATGATGCCAACCGTTCAGCGGAATTGGAAACTTTTATAAAAGTTGTTGAACTTGGCAGTTTTTCTTCTGCAGCCCGTTTTCTAGATAATACGCCTTCCGCCATCAGCAAAACGATCTCGAAGTTAGAGCGACGATTGGGAGCCAGACTATTTAATCGTTCAACGAGACAGCTTTCATTAACAAGTGAAGGGTGTGTGTTCTACGAACAAGGAATGGAAATCATTGCAGCATTAAATGATGCCGAGCGATTAGTGGGTCAGCAAAAAAAACCATCAGGCAAAATACGCGTTAATTGCAATATACCTTTTGGTAAAAAATATATTTTGCCGCTAATTCCACAGTTTTTAGCCACGTACCCTGAAATTAGCCTTCATCTGGAGCTATCAGATAAAGTGATTAATGTACTTGAAGAAAGTGTCGATGTTGCTATCAGAACAGGTAAGTTAGCAGACTCCAATCTCATTTCAAAGAAACTTGGAACAGCAAAAATGGTTGTAGTTTGCTCACCCCATTACGTGAATGCTAAAGGCTGTCCTACAACGCCAAAAGAGTTGAAAATTCACAATTGTCTGGACTTCACATTTGCGCGGGCAGCACGAGAATGGCCTTTTATCGTTGCTGGGAAGGAGGTGTTAATTGCTCCACAAGGCAATGTAAAAGTGAGTGATGGCGATGCTTTGCGACATCTTTTGCTATCTGGTCTTGGTATCGGCAGGCTCGCTTATTTTCAGGTGGAAGAGGATATAAAAGCAGGGAAACTCATTCCCATTCTCGAAGACTATACACCTAACGCTACCGAGGATATCTATGGCGTGTATGTTGGTCAGGGAGGAATGTTACCGAATCGAATTCGTGCATTTATTGATTTTCTATTTCATCATCTGGAAGTCTGTTAGTGTTGTTTGCCGACACTGTGAGCACAAAATTCTAGCTACGCATAGTGCATCTAATGTGTTGCTCATGTACTAATTCAGGCGCAAAAAAACCAGGCATGTAGCCTGGTTTCATTGTATCGATTGGTATTAGCAATCGGTATCTTTAGCGTCAGCGCCTTCTTTCACGTCTTCACAGGCGTCTTCAACAGCGTTACCAGCGTCAGTCATCACTTCGTCCAGTTCTTCGCCTGCGTTTTCTGCTTCACCGTCGCCACAAGCGGCCAAAGTAAATGCAAAACCTGCTACTAACATCGCTTTCAAAAATAACTTATAGTATTTCATCGTCCTTTCTCCTTGTTCCAATTAAATTATACTCTAGGTGATTTACCGCGTAGTGCATTGGCGATTAGTGAAATCACCAGCAGCGCGACAAATACAAAGAATAGAAATTGAGCAATGCCTGATGCTGCACCAGCAATGCCACCGAAGCCAAAAACTGCTGCAATAATGGCGATAATGAAAAATGTAACTGCCCAACCTAGCATAATAATTTCCTCATATTGCTCTTCGTAAAGTTCGTTTAACTTTCGTTAAGTTCGTATTGATTGATGCTGGTATTGTGCCAAGGTTAAAAGTTATTATTTATCATATAGTTAATTTGTTCCTGCTAGCGTGTTCATAAAACTGCTGGCAAAGAGTTACAACTTATCTGCATTTTTTACACATCAATTCCTTATGCGACTAGCATCACTTGGTGAGCTTGATAAACTAGCAGTTGTAACAACATACATTTATTCAATGGCATTCATTTAAGTAGAGCATCATGACAAAACATCATTCAGCATTTATTGGCCTTATGCAGCGAGCAAGAAACGTGAAGCGATGGCCGTTAATGGCACAGTTTCAAGAAGAGATGCTTTCTACACACATCTATGAAGCGGCAGTGGTGGCCCATATGCTTGGCGCCATAGCGAAAGATGTGTTTAACGAAGCTGTAGAACCAGATCGCGTAGCGAGTATGGCAATTTTCCATGAAGGCAGTGAAATAGCCGGCATGAGCGATATTCCTAGCCCTGTTAAATATCATGATCCGGAAACGACAGCAGCGATAAAGAAACTAGAGCGACGTTTTGAAGCGATGCTTCTGCAAACCTTACCTGAACCGCTTAGAGAAAGGTATCAGCCTTTAATCGAACAAGACAAAGAAGATATTCATGTGGCACTGGCAAAAGCTGCAGACGTCTTGTGCGCGTATCTCAAGTGTGATTATGAATTATCGAAGTCGAACTCGGAGTTTTCTAATGCAATGCACGAAATGGAAATTCAATTAAGAAAGTACCGTGAAACTTTTAAAAGTGTCGACTATTTTTGCCAGGTATTCCTGGAAGATGCAAAGGGAACGCTAGATGAACAGACCCGCGATTTAGATTGGGTAGAACGGGCAAACACCATCAATATTAAAGAGTAAGCGGGGCTAATCGCCTGGCAGCATTGAATCAATTAAGCTTGATTGCGAATAAACTTTTTTCGCGTAGCCTTTATTAACTGAAGCTCGTCATAGCACTGCAATAACCGAGTGCGGATTTTACGAAGCAACTGCGCGATATGTTGTGGCAGTTGCTCTTTTAACACATCATCAAAATAATGCAGTATTCTTCGTTCCATAGATGCCAGTTGCTCGGTAAACATCTGGTCGCTATGTGAAGTCACACGGCTAATGAGTCGAGTGTATACATTTCTAGCGTCAACGATAAAGTTGGAGCCTGTATTTTTCACACCAGAGCAGTGCCGGCGTAACTCAGCACAAGCTTGCTCTTTTTCTGTCAGAATACGTGTAAACATTTCTCTTGTATCGTCGCATTTAACCGCTTTAATGCCTTCTTTATAAAAACGGATCCCGCTCTGCAATACCTTTATTAGGTCAGCTAATTTTTCAGAGGGAATGGCGACTGATGACACTGTAAACTCCTAACGTAATAATTAACCAAATACAATCATAAGTTGCACAAAATGGGCCATTGTAAAGTTGAATTAACATTAATTAATCTGTTGATTTAGCAGCATAATTGCCATCTTTATGAAGCTATCAAAAGCGTTGGTGTGTGTGGAGTGAAAATCTTTACAGGCTAGTATGTAAAAAATGGTAAATTCGTGGCGCAGCGCAAGGCCGATTTGTTTGCACTACGCCGCAAGTTTTACGGTAAGATTTTTACAGTCAGGGTTTTGTACTTAGGGGCGTGTTACTCCACGCTACGTACTTTACAGACCAAAATTAAAGGTTGTATATCTTCACTTCACCCGGGCTACCTGTGTAACCTGCACTTGGTTCGCTAAAATCTGTCATGTAATAAGCAAAGTGTGGCGTATTGCTGGGGTAAACCGTACCGCCACCACTCTGGCTTTTAATGTAGCCGCACACTTCACCATAGTAAAAAGCGTTCCATCCCGCCGATAAGGTGTCAGTATAATTGTTCAGCACGGTCACAGGCTCTGCGTCAGCAAACACCTCACTCCAGAGTTCAGCACAGCCTGCACTGTCATCGGTGGAACCTTTCGGCCATCCATCATCGGTAAATTCAACTGTTTGACCAGAAATAGAAATACTGCTCTGACGACGGATCTGCCATTTTGCATGTAATAGATTGACACCTGATTTGAATGCGCCCATCTGTGCCAGCGTGACAGAATCATTGGCATCGTCAGATAAATCTATAAAGCGAGGGGCTGCGGTAACGGCCAAAACGCCAAGGATGACGATAACAATTACGAGTTCGATTAGAGTAAAGCCTGCGTTGTCATTTATATTTTTCATCATGGTAACAGTTTGTTGTAAAAGACAATGGCAGGATAGTTCACTGGTGACGGAAGACCAATAGCAAAAAGCCCGGAACGGTTATGCCGGGCTTTGGATAAGTATTTGCTTTAATATGTTACGCTAATTTTTAAAATCTGCTTTTACATAGGTTTATGGGCTAGCAGCTTTGCAACTTCGAAAGACTTGCTGCCCAAGGCTGTTTGAGACTCAGCCATGCGAACGAGAATGGAGTAGTAAACGTCTTCAGTGTTTTCTGTTTGCACACGCAGCTCACCGCTCTGGTTTGGCATTGTTTGTCCCACCTCGTTACAGCCAGACATTGTGCATTGCGGGTCTGTCAAAATGGGATTTTGCGAAATTTCAGGCGTTTCTTTAACAATGCGTTTGGCGACGGTATTTTTTCGCTCGATGTCGGTTTTAACGATAGTGAGGTATTGAAAATTATTTTTCTTGGCAATTTCAGCCGCACGATAAAGTGAATATTCTTGTACTAGCGACGCATCGGTGACTTCCGTTGCCCGAAACATAATACGGTATTCATTGTCTGATAGTTGCGTTGATGAGTAACCGTATTGCTTATCCGACTTTGCTGCCTGATAAGGGGTGGGTGAAAGGCTCGATACACTGCTACAACCCGTAGCGGCAACTAAACCCGCTCCCAGTAAAACATAGCACATACCTTTTTTTATCACTGATGCGGTAAAACTCATTATTGTTATCCTAAAAAATTGAAAAGTGCTGTCCTTGCGAACGTCATCATAGCCTGACGTTTGCGGCTAGGTGGGTTATCCGTGGTGGCGCCCTTGTAAGCGCCGGCACCAAAGCACGCCAGCAAGGTTTCTGGACGAGCTGCGAACAACTTCAACGTGACTTTAGCATGATTAACGGCAATGGCACTTTCCTGTTGCGATATAGCGTAGCTATCTTGCGCCTTATTTCTTGCTTTAATTGCAGAGTTAATAAACACGGGCATTTTACTCTTCCTTTTGAGGTTTTTTCTCAACGCCAATGCCACGAAGGAAAGTATGAATTGCTGGCATTAACGTAATGTACGCATATGACTGCTTAGCAATCAGGAATGCACCAGCTGCAAGCCCAAGATTGATCAAGAACACAATTAGCGCGATAACGCCGTTATGTACGTCGAAATGATGCAGAGTTAATGCGATACCTATGTTGGCAATTAACCAACAAAAACAGGCGAAGACAAAAGCCGCAAGGGTGGCGATTCCCGTCACAATAACCGACCGCTTTGCAATGTTTACTTCTGCGGCTGATAAATCGGCAAGGGCTGTAAGTTCCTGTTGTTTTTGGAATATCACCCATTGCGCGTTTGTGATCAGATCGTCCAGCGAAGGATCGGCCTCGTCGTCAGGCGGATTGTCATCAATTTCCTTGGACTGCTCAGGATCGTAAGAAGCCCGATCAGTAAAACTGACCGGGTCCTGTTTGCAAGCATTGCCAGTGACCATCTCTTCACTGGCGCTGTCGTTGCTCTTTTCCGTCATATTACTTCTTACGCAGTAATGACGTGACTAACATACCTGCTGCGAATGCGATACCCGCTGCTGCTACCGGATTATCGACAGCATATTTACGTACGCCTGACGATTTCCATTTAGCATCCATTTGTGCTTTGCGAGCAGCCATGTTGTCGGCAGAATCAGAGGCAGTAGCGCGTAGATTCTCTTCAGCACGTGCAGCGGATTGCGCTAAACGGTCTACTGAATTTTGCAGAGTTGCTTGTGCTTTATCAGTAAAAGGATGAGTAGATTCGTCTACACCGTTTGTTGCTTTTTTCGCTGCACCGTTAGTCGCAGTAGTGTTTGGGGTTGCTGCGGTAGCCATTTTAAAATCTCCTTGTGGATATATTCATTATGGAGAGTTGCAATCGGAATACCAGGTTTGAAAGTTGATTAAATAATTGATATTAAAAGGATTAAATTTAAGTCTGGATAAAGATCGAATTTGTGAGAGAAGCGTTGTTACAAGGTTAATGTAATTATTGCAATGTTGATGAAATAAGATGTCCACTCAAATGCGGACATCTTATTACAGGTATACTAAAACAATGCTGCGAGATCGCTTTTGCTTACTGGTTTAAGAAGTGTACCGGAAATGTTGAGCTCTTCGAGTTCTGTATTGTCTGGCTCGCGACCGCTAACAATATAAATTTCCATTGCGTCACTAACGGTACGAATATTTCTTGCCAAGCTGATACCGTCATCATCCGGCAGTGTAAGGTCGAGAAGGGCGGCGTCGTAAGGGCGATGTTTAACCTTATCAAGGGCATCTTTCGCGCAATAGGCTACGTCCACGTTATGACCAAGGTGACTCAGCAGAAGCTTCATCAGCTCAGCAGCATCATGATCATCTTCAACCAACAGAACCTGCTTGAGCGACGCGTCTGTCACTTCTTCTTTCGTTTCACTGGCTTGCCCTTGTTGTGGAGTAGAAGCTGCGTCTCCATCAGGTGCCCCCTCATTCAAGGTATCTTTTGTTCCTGAATAGGAAATAGATTGCATCGCCTTTTGGTAGTTAGGCTCTTCTTCTACTGAGTGACCTGAAATACCTGGTGTGCTGATGAGGTAGCGATCTAAAATGGAAAATAATTCAGATTTTTCAATGGGTTTGCCTAACACGTCATCGAAACCCTCATCAAGTAACGATTGTCGCAAACCCTTGCGACTTGCCGCAGTAATGGCCACTACGGCCACGTTACACTGATGTTTGCGCATCGCCTTTAATGCATCAATACCATTCATTACCGGCATATGAATGTCCATCAACACCAAGTGATAAGGTTTTCCAGATTGCTCTGCCTGTAATACCGCTTCTAAGGCTTTAACGCCATTCTCAGCATAGGACACGGTGGCGTGGCACTGGCTCACCATATGACCGGTAAGTTTACGGAGTTCCCGTAAGTCGTCGACAATTAGTACACGACCTGTCACATGTAATTTGTTCTTGTTCTGTTCATCAACCGTTGGGGCAGTGAGTTTGAACATGTCAAAATGCTGGTTACTGATATCACCCGGATCGATGGTAAAAGAGAACGTACTTCCGCGGCCAAAGACAGATTCTACACTGATTTCACCGCCCATTTTGTACACGAGTTCGCGGCAAATAGCTAAACCAAGACCTGCACCGCCATGATTAGCTCTCATGACATCTTCAATTTGCTCGAAAGGCCTGAATATGTCATCCAGTTTATTCGGCGGCATACCAATTCCCGAGTCAATTACCCGGAAAAGTAGCATCTCTTTGTTGTCTTCGCGACGTGGTGGCAAGGTTTCAACGGTAACCTGAATGGTACCGGTGTCAGTGAATTTAACTGCGTTACTAATTAGATTTATTAAGATCTGCCGAAGTCGCGTGGGGTCTGCAGAAATGAAGTCAGGTATATCATTGCGAGACGATACTTCCATCGTCAGGCCCTTGTCTTTCGCTGCCAGGTTCATTAAAGAATGAACGTCGGTGAGAAAGCCGTTGAGGTTCACTTCGCGACGAGCCAACTCAAGTTTGTTGGCCATAATTCGCGACATGTCGAGCAAGTCATTCAATAGACTAAGCAAGTGCTTGCCGTTGGTATGAATGATCGATAGCTCCTGGTTCATGTCGGCATTTGCCTTGTCATCCAGTAGCAATTCAGTGTAGCCAAGAATAGACGTTAATGGCGTGCGAAGTTCGTGTCCTAAGTGGGCGAGGAATTTGTCTTTTGCCTTATTCTGTTGCTCAACTTTGTGACGCTCTATTCGCTCATTTTCCATTTCCCGGCGAACCATTGCGTAACGCATGGTTCGCATGAAACGGGGCGACTCGATTTCGCTTTTATTCAAATAGTCTGCGGCACCTGCGCGCATGACCATATCATCAACCTGACTGTCAGTCTGGCCAGTAAGAATGACCACAGGAACCGTAATACCTGCAGCTCTAAAGGTGGCCATAACATCCAGTGCGTTTTCCGCACCAAGAATGTAATCTAGCAAACAAATATCAAAAGTACGTTTCTGAAACGCATCAATTGCGGCTTTACCGTTTGTCACCCAGGTAATGTGAAAGCGGGGTTCATCACACTGTGACATGTAGTCGGCGGTGAGGAAGTAATCATCCTCATCGTCTTCTACCAGCAAAACCCGTATAACTTCAGACACGGTCAATTCCTGTTTCTTTAATCATGGGGTAGCTCAACAAACTCAATCCAGTAGCGGCCTAACGCGCGCATAAGATCGACCAATCCTTCAAAGTTTACCGGTTTGGTAATATAAGAAGCACAACCAAGGTCGTAACCTTTCAGCATGTCTTCTTCTTCTTTTGAGGTAGTTAGGATCACAACGGGAATGCCGCGCAGTGATGGATCCGCTTTAATTTCTTGCAACGCTTCGCGGCCATCCTTACGAGGCATGTTTAAATCAAGCAAAATCAGACTGGGACGGGGCGCGTCTTTCGGATCGCTATACTTGCCCTCACGGCGCAAAAATTCTAGCAACTCTACACCGTCTTCTACGCAAAATAGGTTGTTTAGTACGCGACTTTCTTTCAGTGCGTCTAACGTTAGCAAACGATCATCTTCGTCATCGTCTGCCATGAGAATATTAATGGGTGTTGAATGTTTAAGAGACATTGCTTAAAACTCCTTCATTGCCAGCGGCGAAAGGTTCACCGTCAACAGGGATAATGATGACAAACCGAGCGCCTTTGCCCGGTTCGCTAAATGCTTTAATGGTGCCGTTATGACGTTCAACAATGCGACGGCATACGGCGAGCCCTATCCCCGTTCCCTTGTAGGCGCTGCGGCCATGCAGGCGCTGGAACGGGGCGAATATTTTTTCTGCAAATGACTGTTCGAAACCAATACCGTTGTCTTCGAAAGTAAGGCTAACCCACTCATATTCGTCTTTCATCAGGATGTTTGCCAGCTCATCTTCCGTAGAAGGGGCGGCCGTAATGGTAATGAGTGGTGGTATTGCTTCAGAACGAAATTTGAGGGCATTCGAGAGCAGATTTAAAATAAGTTGTTCAATCTGTGATTTATCGCATTGGATAGTAGGCAAAGCACTAACGTTTATTGTAGCGTTACATTCTTCAATGGCGATTTCGAGATCGCTGGCGACATCATCAACGATGGTATTTAAATCTGCACTGCTAAATTCCTTACCTCGGGTCGTTACCCTCGAAAATGCCAGTAGATCGCTTATCAACATGGACATTCGTTCTGCTGCATTGAGCATGCGCTGGAGAAAATCCCGGCCACGTTCATCCATAACTTCAACGTAACCCGCCTCGAGACGATTACCAAAAGCGCGAATTTTTCGCAGTGGTTCCTGTAAATCATGAGAAGCGACAAACGCAAAATCTTCCAGCTCACGGTTACTTCTAGAGAGCTCGTCAGCAAACAGCTTTAATTCCTGGGTACGTTGCTCAATTTTATCTTCTAATTCTTCATTGTATTCCTGCAACTCAAGCTGATGTTTGAGATTATCTCGCATGTTCAGTCGTAGTAAGATGAGAATGGCGATGATGAGCAAGCCTGTGGTGACACCCGAAATAATCAAGGTATTCACAGAGTCGGAACGAAGTTTCATCAAACTGGTTAAGTGTAGCTCTTGCGCATCCCTTTCCGACGAATCAATAAACACATAGCGCTTGTCGAATTCATCGTATAAGTCCAGCCCGACATCTGTATTTAACATCTTAATGGCAGCGTCGTATTCTCCCTGTCGGGTGAGTTCTACCGTTTCGATTAATTCATTCAGTTTGGATTTAGTCAGAGTTATCAGTTCGTGGATATTTTCTTCTTGCTCGGGTAAATCGCTATCCAGCGAGGCATTTTCTACTTCGGTGAGTAATTCGGTGAGATGATTTAACGTGACGGTATAGTCGTTAAGGTAAGACTCTTCTTTGGTTAATAGAAAGCCCCGCTGGCCCGACTCTGCGCGCAGTACCGCTACGTGTAACATATTAATGGCATTAATAACGCGGTTGGTACTGAAAAGTTGGCGCTCTATGGAGGCCAGCTCATCCAATGTACTTACCATGTAAAATGCGTTACCGGTGATGATAATAATGATTATCGTCACCAGTGAAATCCAGCTATACGCCGACTGAACCACTTTATTCAGCATGAACTAATTATTCCGTATTGCCATTTGCGAGTTCTTCCATCATTTCAGCCAGTGCATGACTGCAATCTTTGGTGCTTGCAATAATTTTATCCAATGCATCCTGTGCTTTTTCTGCCGGTATGTCGCCGTTCAGGGCCATTTTTACTAACTCGGCCTGCATGGATATTCTGTTTAAGGGTTTACGGGCATCGTGGACCCAACGAGCAATTGCACCAATTTCTTCGTCTTTCATCTACGTTAACCTTACGATTCGTCTTTACTTAAGTCGCCGTAAGCGTGAAGGCGGTTGTACAGTGTTTTTGTGCTGATCCCGAGCATTTCGGCAGCCAACGTTTTGTTGCCATTCACTTTTTCCAACGTGGCATAAATCAGTTCTTTTTCCACATCTTCAATGGTTCGACCTGCTTCCAGCGCTGGCGAGGTTGATTGTTTCTTCGCAAACGGAGATTCGATGGTTTTTGGCAGTTCGATATCGGTTTTGTCCGGATCGCTCATTATGCCCGCACGATGCACAAAATGGCGTAACTCACGGACATTACCTGGCCAGTCGTAGGTCATCAGGTTGTCTAATTGCGTCTCTTCCCATTCAAACCGGGTACCGTTTTCTTGGTTAAAATCGGCAATGAACTGAGACGCCAGTAATGGGATGTCTTCCTTGCGCTCTCTAAGAGGGGGAATCGTAATTGGGAACACCGCAAGACGGAAATAGATATCTTCCCGAAGCACTTTGCTCTCTGCGATTTCTTCCATTTTTCGGTTAGTGGCTGACACCACGCGGCAATTCACCGGGATGGTTTTTGTACCACCGACACGAATGACTACTTTATTTTCCAACACCCGCAACAAGTTAGGCTGCATATCGATGGGCATTTCCGTAATTTCGTCTAAGAAAAGGGTACCGCTTTCAGCTTGCTCGAATACACCTTCCTTGCGATTAACGGCACCGGTAAATGCGCCTTTTTCATGGCCAAATAATTCACTACCGATCAATTCTTTAGAAAAAGCACCGCAGTTTGTTGCGATATACGGGCCGGTGACGTCAGATGCAGCATGAATCGATTCTGCGACGACTTCTTTACCCACACCACTTTCGCCAAGAAGCATAACGTTTGCACTGGTTCTGCTCACCCGTTCAATAAGCTTGTAAAGCTCTTTCATTGGCGCAGATTCGCCAATCAAGTGACCAAAGTACTTCTTAATACGGGGGCCGCCGGAGTTCGGCTTCTCTTTCTTACCTGTTAAGGCCGCTTCAATGTCTTCACGCTGAATAGGCTTAACCAAGTAATCGATATTCGGGCCGCATAATCCTTTAATAATGCCGCGTACGGAAGGGTGACCAGTAATAAGTGTCACTTTAGGGCGTTTGGGTAGCGCGTCGAGCTCGTCAAATAGATGCACACCACTGCCGTCAGGTAACATGAAATCGAGTAGGATATGGTCGAAGGTTTCTTTTGTAAGCCATTCCCGGGCTTCAGCCAAGTTGGCTGCGGTGAGGATATCATGTCCCAGAAATTCGATAATGGTGCAGGCAACCTCTGTAAATTCCGGGTCGTCATCCACTAGTAAAACAGTTAGCACGCGCTAGTCCTTTATTAATTTTTCTCGCAATATACGTATTACAACTTCACAGAAGTTTAAGATCAACTTCTGCGGCACAGATTTTGAAAGCAAAATGTAAATAAATCAGGTCTAAGCGCTGGATTCGCTTTCAAGTGATTAAAATCAGCAGGTTATATAAGCCTTTTTTACTGAGTAAGCCGTTCGTGACCGTTCAGATTGATGGTGATTTCACTGGCGGGTACAGGTCGACCATAGAAATAGCCTTGCACAATATAACAATGTAATTGTTCGAGTACTTCTGCTTGCTCTTGAGATTCAACGCCTTCTGCGACGATTTCAATATCGAGATTACGGCACAGTGAAACAATGCCTTCCACAATTTTTGCGTCGCGAGGCTCGTGGGTAATGCCAGCGATGAAGGATTGGTCTAATTTCACGGTATTGATATCGAGCTCGCGAAGATAAGCAAAGGAGCTCATGCCGGTACCAAAATCATCGATAGAGGTTTTAATGCCCATCTCCCGGAAGTTGGCCAGCACTCTGCGACTTACTGCAATATCAACCATTGTGGCGCTTTCTGTAAGTTCAAATTCTAGTAGCTCAGGCTTTATATTCGACTTATCTAACAATTCCCGCACGAAAGGGATAAAAGCGCTATCCAGCAGGTTGTAGGCCGAGAGATTAACCGACACGGGCAATTCATAACCTAGCGCAGACCACGCCTTGATTTGTTTAACTGCAAGTTCGAGGGTGTAGCGGGTGAAGGCGTGGATAATGCCGCTTTGCTCAACTAAATCAATGAAAAGACCCGGCTGCAATAAGCCCTCGTCAGGGTGATTCCAGCGAACAATGGCCTCAACGCCGGCTAAACGTTTTCGGCGGATATCTACCTTAGGCTGGTAATAAAGAACAAATTCGTTGTTCGTTAGGGCAGAGCGCAGTTGCCCGCGAAGCGTCACTTTTATGGTGCTGTTGTACGCTAACCGGTCGTTGTAGATCTGCACGCCTAAACGGAGTCTCTTGGCCCGGTGCATGGCGTTTTCAGCGTTGCGTATTAGCATTTCAGGGTGATGACCATGCTCCGGATAGCGAGCAGCACCAATACTGCAACTGATCTCGAATGCGCTGTTGCCAATAAAAAGCGGTTCTCTACACTGGTAGAGAAGAGTAAATGCACGATTTAAAATCTCGTCTGATGCAACGTCTGGAAGACAGATAATAAACTCATCACTGCGGTAGTGATAAACCGTTGCGGTTTCTTCAACAAGACCAGACAAACGCTGGGCAAACGCAAATAACATTCTATCGCCCATATTGTGTCCCAAGGCGTTGTTTATTTCGCGAAAGCGGTCCAAATCGATAAAAAACAACGCCCCATTGCCTTCGTTAAATACCGTGTTCGCAAGCAGCGCATTCCTGTTAGCAAGTTTGGTCAGCGGATCTTCCAGTGCAAGTTGCGCGAGCTTATCGTTTGCAGTCTCAAAACGTTTGGCGATAAATGCCGACATCAACAGGGCTATCCATACCGCAATCCAGAAGGTAATGAATGCTGCGATAGAAAGGGTATTAATAATTTCTGATGAGACAACGGTCTGATCTTTTGTGCGCCAGATTATAGTTAACGGGTCATTATTGTCAGATGAAGGAAAATACTGACGGTAGTAGCGCTGACTATTGATTTCACGAAATTTGTCGGGTGTGCTGTTGAGCTGGGAAACGGTGCTGCTGTCTATGTCGGCCCGCTGGAACAACAACGCCGTGTTGTTAAATACGGCAACCACACTGTCTGGAATGATGGTTTGCGGTTCGGTTTCTAACGTAATTGCTTTGGCAATTAAGGGCCCTTGTTGATCAAAATACTCGGTTTCAAAGTCTCGCTCCAAATCCATCAGAATACCGTGGCCAAGGTAGGTAATGATGCCAATGAGCAGTGTTGACAGTCCAATCGAGCCCATCAATAGTCGCTTACGCAAGCTGGCTTTGTTGTGTTGAATCTCGACGATATTTGCCATGGTGAGTATTTATTCAGGCCGTGTTTCTTTGCACAGAATTCGCGCTACGGGACTAAAAGGCAGGGCATTAAGGAATGACATCTATTTCCTGTTGTTTTTCTTATATAGAAGTTTAGCTTTTATACCCTGTAATAAGGTATCAGGCAAATGGAGCTGAAAAACTGTACACCGGCGCTAAAGACTCAAAAACCCTTCTGCCTCTGCAGTAGGGAGTGTCATCGACTGATAGCGTAATTCACCGATAAAGGCCCTGGCTGCAGGCCCCAGTCTGTCTCCGTCTTCGAAACACAGATATAACAGCCCTTTGCGCACACCACTTTTATCCAACGGTAAAGGTTTTAGCAACCCCTGATTTAACTGGGGTTTTATAATCGCTAACGGAAGCCAAGCAAAACCGAGACCCTGACAAATGATGTCTACCGAGGTTCTCACATGACTGACTGTCCAGCGCTGATCGGCACCAAGCCAGCCTGATTCTGCTTTTCTTTCCGCAGAAGAGTCGCGTACCACAATTTGACGATGTGATTTAAGATCTTCAATCGTGAGAGGACGGTTCAGCTGGTGTAGCGGGTGATCGGGGTGCGCTACGGCAACAAACTCTATTTCGCACAAATCTTCGCTGAAGCCATTCTTAATGGCAAAGGGAGATATGGCAATATCCACTTCAGCAGATTTAAGCAGTGAGTTGGCTCCATTGAGTACCGTTTCCATCAATTCGATGCGTAAAAGCGGATACTCCTGTGAGACTTTATTCAACACTTTATAGAGCAGAGTTGGGGGAAAAATAATATCAACGGCAATCCGAAGCTGTGTTTCTGTTCCGCATTGTAAGTTGGCAGCCACCGCTTCCAATTTGTGTGCTTCATCAAGTAGAAAGTTAGCTCGGCGCAGCATAAGTTCACCGGCTTCTGTCAACCTTACCCGGCGACCGTCATTTTCAAACAAGGGGATCCCGAGGGCGGTTTCAAGTTTATGCACCGCATGGTGAACGCTAGACTGACTTTTATGCACTTGTTGTGCTGCCTGATTGAAGCCGCCAGCTTCTACGACAGCCTGAAACATTCGCCACTGCTCTAAGGTTGCTTTCAACATAACTTTTTCAGATTTATTAAAAACTAAAGTTTACCCGACAATGCCAAGGGAAAAAACAGCGCAAGTGCTGTCTTTATGCTAATGGCATCATAGAGTTCAACGTACCCGGTATATTTGGGAAGTGAAATATTGATATTTGTCTATAGCTCAATTACTGACCATATCATATTTGTGCTTGTTAAACTGAAGGAGCGAGATGTGTACGAACAATAGTCACCGGATTAACTCTAGCTACATAAAACGTAAAGCTATTCTTATATATGTTGCCATAAATAGACAGCGGGTTACTTTCAGTGGGTTATAATTCGCGATGAATCCTCTTGATGATTGAGAACCATTCGCGTTTAATTGACCGTGGTTTCCTAGAATAAGAAGTAGAACTACCATGACAGCAATTAAAGAAGAAATTAATACCGAAAAATTGTTGGCCCACGCTGCTGATGCCGAGCGATTCCTAAAACAATTATCCAATAAAACGCGCCTTATGGTGCTTTGTTCTTTGTTAGAAACTGAATATTCAGTGTCTGATTTACTTACCCGAATTCCTGTTACCCAACCTGTGTTATCTCAACACCTTGCGCTTTTACGTGAAGCAAAAATGGTTGCAACGCGCAGAGACGGTCAAACTATTTATTACAGTTTGGCAGATGAGCGTGTAAAACAAACCATCGGAATGCTTTATCAGTTTTTCTGTGCAGAATAATCAGCAAAGGCGGATTTCATCCGCCTTTTTTCATTTTTAATATTCTTTATTAGCCCGAAATTTGAGCCTGATTCACCAAACTTGTCAGGTAATCAGAATCATCCAACCTTTCATCATCCACTTCTGGTAACGCCTTCAATACTTCATGAGATAGGGTGATATTCACCTTATGTGCCGACCAGTCTATGTCCTTTATCATTGCCGTTGATAGCGCTACTTTCTTACCTCCCGGTAGCCAATCTCGACTATCTACTATAAAGAGTGCCACCTGCCAGTTGTGCGTATCAATAATGAAGTCACAGATGTGGCCGCTGTCTTCGTCATTTGCACTTACCGTATAGCCATCAATTTCGTCACAAGAACGCAGGTGGTTGGCGCCGGGACGTTCAATTTCTTCAATATCTTCCTGCATATTCTGTTGGTGAGCGAGTTCGGTGGGATGTGAAAAATCGCCC
Source organism: Alteromonas sp. ABV4_515 (assembly GCF_056160345.1). Classification (NCBI taxonomy): domain Bacteria; kingdom Pseudomonadati; phylum Pseudomonadota; class Gammaproteobacteria; order Alteromonadales; family Alteromonadaceae; genus Alteromonas; species Alteromonas sp. ABV4_515. The sequence goes on along the minus strand of NZ_JBSWWZ010000005.1, from coordinate 344,706 downwards.
CATGCTCCGGGACCAATCCAGTAATAGCCATAACCGAAGTATTTAAACAGGATTTCTTCATACTCCCGTGAAAGCGGCTTATGCTCATCAATTGAGGGGCTGTCTTTGAGCGCCTGCTTCGTCATGTTCACATACAGTTTCTCTTCCGTGGTATTAATTTCCAACAGCGAGATAGGAGACAGTACCACCTTACGGCCCAGTGGCAGCCATTTATGGGTATCTGCAACAAAATAACGGGTAACATAATCCTGATCGTCAAAAAACACGTCCTTGCATTGCCCGATATCACCGTCTGTAGCATGAATACCGAAATGTTTTAATGAGGAAAATGCAATCATTCCTGTTGTCCTTATAGTTCTTAAATCACGATGTCAGCTTTTACTGCAAGCCTTTATGCTGTTTCGTAACGGGCATCAGAACAGATCACAATTTTTGTCAGAGATAACAGGTAGGGAAGAGATTTAGGTGAGGAGTCAGTGAAAGTAAACCGCCACAGCATTGCTCTGGCGGTTTGATGTAAACGGAAGCTTGCTGAAAACGCGAATGCGAAATCAGGCTACATCAAATTCCTCGTCAGAATAGTCGTCGTCGAATTCTGACGCATTGCTGGCAGAGCTGTGCAAGGTGTAAAAATGCTTTTTGCCCCGGGCAAGGTGCACGTATTTTTGCCAGGCCTTTTCCAGTGCATTTTCTGCAGGAACGCTACCTGATACGAAAGCAACAAAGTGTTTTTCGTCTTCGGTTTCGGCTTGCAGAGAACCGGTTTCTAATTCAGAAAGAACTTTTCCGTGTCTGCTTAGCAGGTCAGCTTCGGAAATACTAAAGTCTCCAGATTTTTTAAATCCGTAAGGAAATTTAGCGCGATCGATAAAAGGTTTTGGAGCAGGGCGAATATCAAACGTTTTCATGGCGAAGTCTCGATAAGGAGTGAACTCAGCAGACTTTTAAATCAATAAAACCATCATGGGAAACAAAAAATTTTTACCGTTAGGACAAATAATTTTTTTGAACAGTTTGAAGCCACCGAAGTTGTCGTTTGGAAGCTTTCTACTGTCGTTTGCATGTACAGCCAAACGCCAACAGCATAGCGAACGGACATGGATTCTGGATAGTCCCTGAACATATTTTATCCAGTTAAATTTATCATCGTGACGATGAATAATTTTTGTTTCCTATTTTCTGTACGAGCCTGATAATGAGATGTGTCCTTAACGCAACAACTATGAGACTGCAATGAGTAAAGACTATCGTTACCACCGTGAAGAATGGGACTCGGTAGAAGATGGTGACCTTCAGGGTAAAAAAGGCCAGGATCGTCGGCATCAGGTGAAAACTAAGCAAAAGCGCGACGAACAACGTCGTGAAAAGCAGCGAAGGCTTCACCAGGAAAGTTTCTGATAACATCCACAAGCTGTTATCTGCGCAACGCACCAGATTTCTGGTGCGTTTGCTATGTTTTTGTTTTACATCACCTACAAGCTGTGAGAACGTATATCCGTTAACGTAATCAGCTGCGTAGCTTCTATGGATATCCGTTTTTTATCTACTTTTCTCGAGGTCGTAAAGACCCGTCATTTCGGCAAAGCTGCTGAAAATCTCTATTTGACACAATCCGCGGTCAGTGCACGAATAAAACTGCTTGAAGAATATTTTCAAACCACGTTGTTTATCAGGCACCGTAACAGTATTCAGCTCACCCAAGCAGGTGAAAAGCTGTTACCTTTTGCCCATCAATTAACCGACACACTTAAAGAAGCAAAACGAGAACTGCAGTTGGAGTCGGGCGAATATGTAGTTTGCGCGGCAACGCAACTGGCCAGTGAAATAGGCTTTTCTTCGGTGTTAGGAAAAGTGCATCAAACCTTTCCTGAGTGGTCAGTGAAAGCCGAGGTGCTAACCTTGGACAGTTTATCGCGACAATTACACGAAAGAAGTATCGATATTGCCCTGTCTTGTGAACCGCTCAAATCAGAAGAAATTGTGAGTAAGGAATTGCTTTGCGAGCCGCTGTCGTTGTTCGCTTGCAATACTGACGACACTGAACCAACTTCATCCAGTTTTGTGTCTGTAGAGTGGGGCAGTAAAGTCCGGGAGAAGCTTTTTCATCAATCTCCACAGTTACGAGATGCCAGGCTGAGTACTAATTCACTGGGACTTGCTGCCCGTAGCCTGATTGAAGAGGGCGGGTTTGCTTATTTGCCCTCTTCAGTGGCTGATTCTATTTTGCCAGCCGCTTCTCGTCGTCACATTAAAACCTGTGACGAGATGATGGCTACCGTATACCTAAATACAATGAAAGCGGTGAAACGCCCGGGCTTATCCGAACTGATCACACTACTTACTGAGTAAAAGTCGGTCACTGAGTAAAGCCGGCTAAGCTGCGTTAAATCAGCAATGCATTGTCTACCGTATCGTCTTGACTAAACAGTGAGCCAACGCGGTTTCGTCCTTTTTCTTTTGCTTGATACAGGGCCTTGTCGGCCCGTTTCATTGCGTTTGTCATGTCATGGTCGCCAAGGTCAGATACGCCTACAGATACTGACAGCGGGTAGTCGTCAATGATATCTGTTAAGTCTAGTTCGCAAACCGCTGCACGAATTTTTTCTGCAACCCGGTGGGTACCGGGTTGATCAGTAGCTGGCAAAATGGCCGCGAACTCTTCTCCTCCCATACGGCATATAACATCAGAGCGCCTGACCGTATTTTTTATTGTTACCGCGATAATTTTTAATATGGCATCGCCTGCATCGTGGCCATAAGTATCATTCACATATTTAAAGTAGTCGATATCGACGATCAATATGCCCATTTCGCCATTGTATCTTTGCATACGAGAGAGTTCTCGACGTTGCAATTCGTGAAAGGCCCGTCGGTTAAATAAGCTAGTGAGTGGGTCTATTTTGGCCAGCCTAGTAAGAAGCTCTTCTTTTTTTCGTCGCTTTTTGTCGGCATTTTCGTGGTACACCGTCGAGAATACCACCACAGCAATAACTACCCAGCAAACAAGCACCACAAAGGCGCCAAAGAGAGAGGCGTCATCAACCGATGAAAGCGATTTAACCCAGAGATAGCCCATTAGAAATACGAAAAAATAGCCAGATACGGCCTGGGTACGAGCTAGTTTTCCGGGAATGAAAGGAGACAACATCGTCCGAATAAAACCATGATTCGCTGTAGAGAAGAGGATAGCGAGTGAGAGAAAATAGCCTATGCCCATGGTGGCCACCGACATTTCACCATAAAAAGTGTCGAGGTTGTAGGCGTATCCGGTAAGCGCCAAAGAGGGAAAAACCAGGGCAATCGTTGCAAACAACTGTGTAAGATTCACGTTTTTACTTAGCCTCGCTTGCAGGGAAAGTGCTAGCAAAGCAACCATCCAACAGGTGTTTTGGCCCATAGCATTAACGCGACCCTGTTCTAGTGATGCTGCCACGACATCACTGAATGGGGTGATAGATTCACTGATGTGGTTTTGTAGCAAGTTGTCGATTAACACGATGGCGACGATGAGTTGCGGTAAAAAAGCGAGTATGGCGGCAAGTGCCCGACGCTTGTGATTGAAGCTGATGAAACCTGATGCAAGCATGATTAAGCTTATAGCAGTGAGAGGGTGGGTTGCCATACCTGATTCAATTGGGCGATATAAAAAGTCGATACCCATTAAATAGCCGGTGAGAGACAAGGCCGCGGCTGCGGCGGCAAACAGCAAAAACGGTTCAGATAAAATAAGCGCAATAAGAATGAGTTTGCGTCTGGATTGGTAATGCGATACGTAAGCGTTAGGCATAATGCCACCCTCAACGTGCTGTCGGGCCCATTCCCCCGAGATGGAAAATAAATTTCAGTATAGACTCACTATGAGATTTGCAAAAATAAACATTAAAAAAAGTTCATTTATACCAGGCGCCAGCGCAGATGAACTTTCCGAAGCGAGAAAATGATCAACTTATCACCAACACAATGACGGTATTAACGGTTAACTATTTTCAGGTCTATTGGTAGTATCAACACCATTATTTTTTGTACTCGCGCAAATGTTTATCTGAATGCGCTGGTGCGCCATTTATACAGAGGGCTACTATGTCACTTTCTCATCCACTTCTGGAAGTTAACGCTGAAAAACGCTTAAGCGCGACAATTGACAGCATCATCAGTAACGAGCAGGTTTGGATCCTTAAAGATGAAGACGGATGCGTTATGCTTACGTCAGATGAAGAGGATGGCGTTCCTGTCTGGCCTGACAAATCACTGGCAACCCTGTGGGCCACTGACGAATGGGACCACTGTGAACCGCTGAGCATTTCTTTGCAGGATTGGATGCAAAAGTGGACGCCTGGTTTGCTCAAAGATGGATTGGTCATTATGGTGTGTCCGGTTCCCGCTGAAGAGGGCGAAATCATTGAGCCAGATGTATTGGCAGAGAAGATCCTGGCTGCAAAGAAATAGCTGCACCCTCGTATTCATCCTCTACCCAAGGCGTTATCCAGTTGGCTAACGCCTTCACACAGAAATATTTCTTAACACTTCTTCTCTCTTTTCAGCGGCGTTTCGCCTGAATATGATTCACATTACCTCCATGACAAAGCTACACTACCGCTCTGCAATTACCGACGGATAAAACCTGCCACATCAATGGCGTGGCGATAACAGGTTTGACTTAAAATAAGAAAGGAGCAGTTATGTCTCGAAAACACTTACTCAGTGCTTCCCTCGCGATTATTTTCGCCAGTGCCGCTGTGCAGGCCAAAGAAGGTATGTTCACACCTGAGCAATTACCTGATATTGCTGGAGATTTGAAGCAAACTGGGCTGGAAATATCGCCCCAAACTCTCAAAAATCTGACCGGCTTTCCCATGGGAGCCATCGTGTCACTAGGCGGCTGTTCCGCGTCATTTGTGTCTGATGAAGGCCTCGCTGTTACCAATCACCATTGTGCTCGTGGTTCAGTGCAATACAACAGCTCGCCTGAGCATAACTATTTAAAAGACGGTTTCCTGGCTAAAACCAAACAAGACGAATTACCTGCTGCGCCCGGCACTAAAATGTTTGTTACCGTTGATTTTGCTGATGTTACCGACCGTGTTATTGGCTCAATCAGCAGTGATGTGCAAGGACGTGAGCGTTACGATGCCATAGAGAACAACAAAAAAGCCATCATCGCAGAGTGTGAAGCGGAAGAAGGTTTTCGTTGTTCTGTACCGGCTTTCTTTCAGGGGTTGGAATATAAGCTGATTAAGCAAATGGAAATTCGCGATGTGCGTATTGCCTATGCGCCTGCGGATTCTGTGGGCAAATACGGCGGAGATATTGATAACTGGATGTGGCCTCGTCACACCGGCGATTTCTCTTTTTATCGCGCATACGTAGGCAAAGACGGCAAACCTGCGGATTTCAGTGAAGAGAATGTGCCTTATCAACCAGAGCATATTATTAAAGTGTCAGCCGCCGGTTTAGAAGATGGCGATTTCGTCATGGCTGCGGGTTACCCAGGCTCTACGGATCGCTACGCACGACTGGGCGTAGTGTCCTATACCTTTGACTGGATGTACCCAACCTACGTGGATTTGATTGGCCAGTGGATTGACACCATTAACCAGGCTTCTGAAGAAGGCAGTGATGCGCGCATTAAGTACGAGGCGCTGTTGGCCGGTTTGAACAATTTCCTTAAGAATACAAAAGGCCAACTGGAAGGTGCAAAGCGTGTCGGGCTGGTTAAACGACGCCAGGATCGTGAGAATGCCTTAAAAGCTTGGTTAAACGGGCAGGGTAAAACGCAACTGGTGGATAACATCGAGCGCTTGGATGAGGTTACTGACGAGCGTATTAAAAACAGTAAACAGAATTTTTGGTACAACAACTTGTCACGGGCGCAACTCTTCTCTGTCGCCCAGCAGCTTTATCGCAATGCAATCGAACAGGAAAAGCCAGACGCAGAGCGTGATCGAGGTTTCCAGCAACGGGATCAGTCTCGTCTTAAGGAAGGCTTATCGCGGATTGATCGTCGTTTTGATGTAACCGTCGATAAAGCAGTATGGAAGAAAATGATTTCGCTTTACCTGGACCAGCCGGAATCTGCCCGGGTAGCGGCATTCGATGATGCATTGGGCATTACAAGCGAAACAACTGCCGAGCAACTTGAAGGCATTCTAGCAAAATTCTATCGGGAGACCAAACTCACGGATACGGATATTCGCCTTAGCTGGTTAACGGCTAAACCTGCTGATTTTGAGAACAGCAAAGACCCGTTCATTCAGCTTGCCGTTGCCCTGAACGACACGGAAATGCAGATTGAAGATAAAAACAAAGCATTAGAAGGGCAGTCGGCTGCACTGCAACCCCAATACATGCAGGCAATCATCGAGTGGCAGAAATCACAGGGAAGTCTGGCATACCCTGATGCAAACAGTACGCTTCGCGTTACCTACGGCAATGTGTTGGGAGGTTCACCTAAAGATGGCTTAATCTATGAACCGTTTACCCGTCTGGAAGGTATTTTAGAGAAAGACACAGGTGAATCACCGTTTGATGCCCCTGAGAAATTGTTGCAACAAATCAGGGATAAACACTATGGTGCTTATAAGCTAGATAGCATAGGCAGCGTGCCAGTGAATTTCCTCACCGATTTAGACTCTACCGGCGGAAACTCGGGTTCTGCTACCCTTAACAGCAAAGCTGAACTGGTTGGCCTTTTGTTTGACGGTACGTTCGAAAGTGTTAACTCTGACTGGGACTTTGATCCTCGCACTACCCGTACCATTCACGTTGATACGCGGTACATGCTATGGGTGATGGAGTATGTCGATGGTGCGACGAATCTTATTGAAGAAATGACAATAGTGAAATAATACTGTTAAGTCATGAATAAAGCGGCCTGCATACTTTGTGTCAGGCCGTTTTTTGTTTACGAATCAGGAGAATACTATCAGTAATCTTATTCCCGGAGCGGATGAACTTTGGTTTCTGCCACTCGGCGGAACCGGTGAAATTGGGATGAATTTGAACCTGTATGGGCACCAGGGTAAATGGTTGATGGTTGATTGTGGCGTATCCTTCAATGAACCCCTCGTCCCAGCAACTAAAACGCCAGATAGCGCCTTGGCCGACACGATCGCCGTTGTTGCGCCTGATCCCACCTTTATTACTGAAAACAAAGACGCTCTGGCTGGCCTGGTTATAACTCATGGTCACGAAGATCACGTTGGCGCCGTACCGTATTTGTGGAAGCGGTTTCGCTGTCCGGTGTATACCACCTCTTTTACTGCTGAATTATTAAGACGAAAACTGGCAAGGGAGAATTTAGGCGGTCAAATACCCATCATTGAGGTGTCTGGAGAATCAACGCACACCATAGGGCCGTTTGTGGTGTCCTGGCTCGCTATCACTCACTCAATTCCAGAACCTTATGCGGTTAAAATTACCACGCAAGCGGGCACCGTACTGCATACCGCCGACTGGAAAATAGATGCTAATCCTATTAGCGGGAAACCTTTTAAGCACAGTTTGTATCAATCGCTTTCTGAGGAAAATATTCTTGCATTGGTGGGTGATTCAACCAATGCCTTAAAACCTGGCATGTCGTTGTCTGAGCGTACGTGTTATGACGGTTTGCTTTCCACTATTAAACCGTTGACAGGACGGGTAGTGGTAGCGTGCTTCGCCAGCAATATTGCCCGTTTAATTTCATTAGCCAAAGTGGCAGCGAATACGGGACGATACATGGCATTGCTGGGATATTCCCTGGTTAATATGGTTAGTATCGCCCGGGCACAGGGCATTTGGCCTGAAGAGGCCACCTTGGCCGATGCAAGTCACATAGGATACTTGCCACCCGAAGAAGTGCTTGTTGTTGCTACCGGAAGTCAGGGGGAGCCCCGGGCTGCATTGTCGCGTCTTGCGTTAGATAATCACCCGTTGCTGGAATTGAGTAAAGGTGACCATGTTATTTTTTCCAGTATTGTCATACCGGGTAACGAGAAAGAAGTTGAAAAACTGGTTTCTCGCTTTAATGCACGGGGTATAAGTACTCTGCTAAGTGAGGACAGCCAACTGCCAGTGCATGCCAGCGGTCATCCGTGCAGTGAAGAATTAAAATTGATGTATCATTGGGTAAAGCCGGAAATCGCCGTGCCTGTTCATGGAGAACATCAGCACCTTGAAGCCCATGCGAAAATTGCAAAATCCTGCGGAGTAAGAAAAACCTATGTTGGGCAAAATGGTGATTTGTACCGTTTAGCGCCCCAAGCAGGCATTCGCCGTGGGCTAGTAAAAACGGGGCGAATTCCAATCCGGGAGAAAAACTAACTGACTATTTTTATTCAAGGATAGTCAGTGTATTTTTTGTGATTTGGTTACATTTCATGAATTTATGAGTAAAATACCACCACGACAGTAGCTCATTAATAAAGAAACTAACGCAAGGTTCTTTGGCTTCAGCGTTAACAAAAGAGCTGAATTAATTTAATCAGATGACATTCTGAAGTTCTGCGACGCTTATTGATAACAATGAAAAATCTCTGGCATTCCTCTCTACCTGCAAAACTACACTTAATCTGTTTGTTCTCCTTTCTGCAACTGTGTTTAGTTACCACATCAGTAAATGCTGTTCCGGTTATTAAAGACCCGGCGCTGAGACATTGGAGTAGCGCACAAGGTTTGGCCCAAGATAGTGTCCGCGATATCGTGCGTGATCAGGATGGGTTCATTTGGGTAGCCACTGAAGGGGGGTTGAGTCGCTGGGATGGTTATCGGTTCGTGACTGTGGAGGGCCCGGAAGGCGCTTTCGTGAATAATTTGATCAGCAACCTGTTTGTCGATGACATGAATCGATTATGGATTTCTACCGACAATCAAGGCGTTTTCTACATTGATCTTAAAACCGATACTTATCAGAAAGTACTGAAAGTCGCAGATTTTCTAGAGCCCGACTGGGTGCAGAGTGCAGATGCCTTTGAATACTTGGCAAACGGCGATATGGGCATCGCTTTAGATCAAGTGGTGATTCGCTATTCACCAGACAAACAATCATCGACTGATATTTTCCGCCTAAGTGAACAAGAGCTATCGGCTAACGAAGCCATCAGAGATATCAAGAGCATAGGCAACCAGCTTTTCGTTGCGACCACGTCGCGGTTGTATGTGATTTCTTTACACGACAACGGTAAAACAGTAAAGCAACTTCATTACCTGAATGAGCAAACGCAAACACGGGCCACGCAAAATGCCAAAGTACTGTATCAATACGCGGCAAATAAGTTATTTGTGGGTACCGTGGGGGGATTATTCAGCATCGATGTCGATGATTTTTTGACGGCAACTGACGATGAAATTAATGTAAACACCCAGCTGGTATTGAACAACCGCAATATCTGGACAGTGGTGCCAGGGATCCATGGCGAATTCTGGTTGGGTACAGACCGAGGGCTGCACAGGCTCGAAAAAGTCGAAAACGAATGGCAATCAGAACATATTCTCAATCCGGTCTCCGGGTCATTAGAACTGGCCGATAAAACGATTCATGCTATTTTGCCCGATGAGTTAGGTAACCTTTGGCTAGGCAGTAATTTTGGTGGCTTATTGTTCTGGTATGCTAAACCACTCAGTATCGAGACATTTCAAAACACCATCCGTGATAGTAAGCCTGTGCTTGCCAGCAATATTGTCTGGTCGTTTTTGGAACTCGGGGATGATTTGTGGGTAGGAACCGAAAACGGTCTTTCGCGATTTAACCTGAAAACACACCAAAGCCAGCATTTTCTTCAGGTTGATGACGATGATTATTTATCTCCCATGCAGTCAATCAATGATATTTATCCCGCTGGCCCCAATAAACTTATTCTCGAAATTAATAATAGCCTGAAACAATTTTCTATAGATACAGGCGAATTAACAGACATGCCGCTCACCACGCCGCTTGCAGAAAAGGTGTTCAGTGATTGGTGTTTTGGTAGCGCCAGAGACAAACAAGGGCGGATTTATTTTCTGACCCATGGCTTCTATCGTTATGATCCTGCGACAAAACGCGTTGAAGAAATTCCCCTTGAAGAAGAGGGATTATCCGCGCTGCACGGTGGCATGTTTCTGGATGAAAGTGGGGGGTATCCTGGAAAATTATTGCTGTCGTTAAACGATGGGATCTATCAACTCGATACGCATACGCTGACCGTTGAAACGGTGTACGCGCTGTCTGACGATATGCAGAAAACACGCAATTTTGTGTCTACCTATGTTGTCGACACCCATGGCATGTTGTGGTTGGGGTTTCTCAATAAAGGGTTAATAGGGCTCGATGCTAAAACCTTTAAGGTTAAACAGGCGTTATCCTCGAAAAATAAACTCTACTCCGATATTGTTTACAGCCTTCTTGCCGACGATGCCGGTGATATCTGGTTCGCATCCCATGGCTATTTTGCTCGCTATCAGCCGCTAAGTGATACCTTGGAACGTTTCCGCTACGGCGAACAGGTGAGGGTGTCAGAATTTAACGAAGGTGCCGGCATTCGATTGCGCGACGGCCGCATAGCACTGGGCTCTACAACCGGTTTTATCCTCTTCGATCCAGCGAAGTTAAGCGCAGAAACAACCACGAAAACGACAAATATCAGAAAAATGGTGATCAGTGGTGTTTCACTCGACTCCCGCACCATTACCCAGCCGCTGCGTAATTTCAGCGGTGAGCACATCAATTTTGAACACAGTGATTTTGGGTTAACCATACAATTTTCTGCACTTTCGTCTAGCTACATGTCAGACACAAAATTTCGCTATAAACTGGTGAGAGGTAATACGGTGGTCAACGAATCGATTACCGAAAATGGCAGTGTGAACTTTGCCTTCCTCGCACCGGGTGAATACCATTTCGAAGTCGCCCCGCTTAAGCAGAATACCGATATGTTGCTGCTTCCCGCGTCATTGTCTTTTAGTTTGCCATACCCGCCACTAAGGTCACCGGTTGCCTTTGGTGTTTATACTTGTTTTATTTTGGTGTTACTCGGTGCCTACCTGTTTCACCGGCAGCGTCAGTTGCGACGTTTGCAAGATGTTCAACACCAGGTAAAGCTCTTTGGCGACGCATTTCAACATACCCGCGATTGGGTCATGATTTTCGACAATCTTTTCGTGCCCGTGGCTGTGAATCCTTCCTGTTGCGCGGCGTTTGGTATCGAGCGAAATAAAGGTCTTGAGCGTCAACTTGGTCGTATGTTCGAAAACTCACCGCGCTTGGGGGATAAGTTAAAAGAGAAGGTCACCTCACTGAATGCGGGCGAGTTCTGGAAAAGCGAAGAAAGGCTTACCGGCGCAGATGGGCGGCATTACGACGTGCTTGTCGAAGTCTCGGTAACCGGTTTCGCTGATGGTCAAAGTAGCCATGTGGACCACTATCTGATCATCATGTCAGATATTACCGAGCAAAAAAATGCAGAGCGCAAACTGATTAAAATTGCTAACTACGATGGCCTCACCGGACTGGTGAATCGAACGCTATTACTCGAAAAGCTCGAAGAGGCGATTGAGCGTGCAGGGAAGCAGCGCCAGGAAGTCGGTATCTTATTTGTCGACTTAGATCGGTTTAAGGGGATTAACGATTCACTGGGTCACGATTACGGCGACAAGCTTTTGCGCGTGGTGGCGAATCGCATGCTGAACCTTTCCAGTGAAACCGACACTGTGGCTCGGTTAGGCGGAGATGAATTCGTCATCGTGATGGAAAATGTCAGTGACAAAGTTGCTGTTGGCGCGTTTGTCAGACAATTGATCGAATCGGTGGAAACACCTATCGCATTGGGTGATGAAATCGTGCGGGTTTCTGCCAGTGTGGGCATATCCTTTTATCCTAATGATGCCCGAGAGCCAGCCGAATTGCTAAAACATGCTGATGTCGCCATGTACTCAGCGAAAAAAGATGCCTTGACGGGCTTCAGTTATTTCACTGAAGAGATGAACGCCCGGGTGAGAGAGCGTCTCGTTTTGGAAAATCGCGTTAAAAAGGCTTATCAGGAAGACGGTTTCTACAATCAGTATCAGCCCATTGTAAACGCAAAAACGGGTAAAACGGTGGGTGTAGAGCTGTTATTACGATGCTCGCTGTCTGATCCTCCCCTTTATCCGTCGGAATTCATCCCTGTGCTCGAAGAACTCAGGTACATCATCGACGTAACCCGCATGGCGATGAAACGTGCTATTAGCGATTTACGTGACTGGTATGCCGATGGATTCGACGGTTACGTGGCGATAAATTTGTCAGCGCTGCACTTTAAGACTGACTTTGATGTGGATGGCGTGGTCGACATGCTGGAAAAGGCTGGGTTACCCAGTAAAGCGTTACGGTTTGAGCTCACCGAAGGTATCTTGATGGATGACGCCGAAGGTGCGCTGCGTCAGGTTAACCGCTTTATTGAAGCTGGCTTTGTGCTTGCGCTGGATGACTTTGGAACGGGCTACTCTTCTTTGAGTTATTTGAAAAAATTCCCGTTGCAGGTGCTAAAAATAGATAAGAGCTTTGTTGACGATATTCAAATGGGAAGCGACGGCGATACGCTCGTGGTAGCCACCATCAACATGGCGACAAGTCTGAACATGGGGTGTGTTGCTGAAGGCGTGGAAAATCGTGAGCAGGTTGAGTATTTACTAGATAAAGGGTGTTTGTTGCATCAGGGTTACTATTATTCCCGCCCTGTCGATGCTGTGATGATACCGTCTTTGTTAATGAGACAATGGTAACAAGCCCAGAGCATTAAAAAGCCCGGCGTACGTTAAGTAAGCCGGGTTTTTTTGTGACAAGTTACGTTAGCTGTTTTTCGTCAGCCGCATTGGAATTGGCAGTTCACGAATTCGCTGGCCAGTGGCAGCAAAAAGCGCATTTGCCAGTGCTGGTGCGAATGGTGGCGTGGGCGGTTCACCAACACCCGCTGGTGGCGCATCACTTTCAACAATATCCACTTCAATTTCTTTCGGCGCATGTTGCATACGCGCCACGGTGTAATTATGAAAATTAGACTGTTCTACGGCGCCATCGGTTGCCGTGATTTGTCCCATGGCACAGCTAAGACCGAAAATGGAACCGCCTTCACACTGTGCTCTCACGTGCTCGGGGTTAACAATCGTGCCTGGGTCGATACTGATATAAGTTTTTGGAATCGACCAGGTGCCGTCTTCGTTCACAACCACTTCAACCACAGTGGCCGTATAGCTAACGAAAGAACGGTGGGCCGCTAAACCGAGAAAACGTCCCTCTTTTTTACGGTCATCCCATTTCGCCATTTTCGTTACACGCTCAATTACGTTAATTAAGCGAGTGGTGTCTACCGGATATTTCTCTAAGGATTCTCCATAGTTACCGGGTTCTGCCTTTTCCGCTGTAAGGTCGATTATGCGTCCTGGGCCAATGAGTTGTAACAAGTGATCCTTGCTGTCTTTGCCTGCCGCATGGGCAAGTTCATCAGCAAAACTCTGGATGGCGAAGGCATGAAAAACGTTGCACACACTCCGCAACCAACCAATGCGCACATGGTTTACCGCTTTGCCTTTTTCCAGTTGCATGTTGGCTACGTTAAACGGGTTGTCGATAAAGCCGAGGTCTAGCTCGCCACCGCTAGGCATATCTACGCCGGGGGCAAAGGTGCTGGAAATAGAAGGAAACGCTGTGCAATGATGCCAGGTAGTGGTGTTTCCATTTTCATCTTGTACGGCCTTAATATGCTGAGCACTCACAGCGTGGTAGTAGCCATGCTGAATATCGTCCTCGCGCCGCCAAATAAGTTTCACTGGGGCGCCAACCTGTTTGGCCAGAATCGCGGCCTCTGCCACATAATCTGGCTTCGACTTACGACCAAAGCCACCACCGAGTAACGTTACATTCACCGTTACATTTTCTTCGGCAATGCCAAGGGCGCCGGCCACATTGCTTCGAGCTGCTTGAGGATGCTGAGTACATGCCCATATTTCTACTTTATCGCCATTCACTACGGCGGTGGCAGCAGGCGGTTCCATGGGAGCTTGAGCCAGCATGGGTACAAAGTAAGTGGCTTCCATTAAGGTTTCAGCTTCAGACAGGGCTTTTTTCGCATCGCCTTTGCTGCGAACAACTTCTCCGCCTTTTTGAGCCGACGCGATCAGTGCGGCTTTCTCGACTTCATGGTTGTAATTGCTGTGTTCGTTTGATGTCCATTCAATGTCCAGCGCATTCGCGCCTTGCATGGCAGCCCAGGTAGACTCGGCAATTACCGCTACACCGCCTAACGGATTAAACACTGCCGGTGCTTTCGCTGCCGGCAGAGTAATAATATGTTTCACCCCTTTAACTTGCTTGGCTTTAGTGTCATCGACCGATTTTGGCGATGTAAACATAACAGGTGGACGTACAATGACAGCGACCAACATGCCATCGAGTTCCACATCTTGGCCATAGGTGGTGTTACCGCTAACAACAGCGGGAAGGTCAATACTGGCAACCGGTTTACCCACATATTTATATTTCGACTTTTCCTTTACCGTCACCGTCGCTTCTTCCGGTACCGGCAAAGAAGCGGCAACCGCAACCAGTGTGGCGAAGTCGGTTTTACGGCCACTCGGGGTATGCACGACCTGATGGTTCTCGCAATGACAGCTGGCAGCATCAACTCCCCAGCCTTTGGCGGCAGCTTGTTTTAACATCGTTGCGGCTGTCGCACTGGCAAGCTGTAAACGATCCAAGTTACGACGAATACTGCGGGAACCATCGGTGTTCTGATCGCCATATTTAGGGTCGCCGAGGGCCTGAATGACATTGATTTTATCCCAATCAGCATCCAGCTCGTCAGCAATAATCTGTGCAATGGCAGTACGAATTTGCTGGCCCATTTCAGAGCGATGGCAGGTGATGTTCACGATGCCATCTTCTGCAATATTGATAAATACATTAGGCGCGAGTGCTTCGCTGGCTGCGCTTTGGGCTGCAAACGCGTGCTGGGCAGACAACATCGACACTGACAGCGTAAGTCCAGCTGTGGCCGTGGTCTTCTTAAGAAAATCCCGACGGCTCATGATTTCAGGCATACTCATTTTCCGGCCTCCGCAACTTTCTTAATTGCACAGCGAATGCGAGGGTAGGTGCCGCAACGGCAAATATTGCCTGACATGCCACGCTCAATATCTTCATCGCTAGGAGACGGGTTCGCAGACAGCAAGGATGCGGCTTGCATGATCTGCCCGCTTTGGCAGTAGCCACATTGCGGCACGTTTTCTTCTGCCCAAGCGATTTGCAGCGGGTGAGCGTGGTCTTTATCCAGCCCTTCAATGGTGGTGACAGATTTACCGGCAGCCCCAGACATGGGGAACTGGCAGGCACGAACAGCATTGCCTTCCACATGCACCGTACAGGCACCGCATAGTGCCATACCACAACCGTATTTAGTCCCTTTCATTTTCAGGTCGTCACGGATAAACCAGAGTAACGGCATTGCGGGATCGCCGTCGTAATCATGTTGCTTGCCATTGATGGTGATTTGCATAGTCTTGCCTTGTCTGAATGCCTTCGCTGGTGTGTTCCCAGGATAGGCATAGTTGCCTGATTGCTGACTAAAAGCGTAGCAAGTTAGTCAGGTAAGCGTGGTGTATTGTTCTATAATTAATTAAGGTGCTGTTGAATGCACTCACTATTTTTATCACTGCTTTGTAAGTTTGATGTTAACCTGTCGACACAATACCTATAAAAACGGATGTACTGCCTATGTGTGCTGATTTCATTGCTGACGATCAACAAGTTTTACTGACGCCACTTGCCATGATGTATCGTTGGGAGCGTGAACGCCCTAACGAAACGTATTTGGTGCAGCCGGTAGACGCGCTTTACCAGTCTTATTCCTTTTCTCGCATTATGGACCTAGCCCGTCGTGTCGCAACGCGGTTAGATGACTTATCCCTTCCAGCGGGCTCCCGCATTGGGATCTTTGCAAAGAATTGTGTTGAGTGGTTTATCACCGATTTGGGCATCATGATGGCAGGGCATATCTCCGTGCCAATTTTTGCTTCTGCCGGCGGTGAGACACTCAATTTTGTTATCCGTCATGCCGACATCAAATTGTTGTTTGTAGGCAAGCTTGATAAGCCTGTCTTGCAGCATCCGACGATCCCTGAAAACCTTCCCACGGTGGCGTTTCCGTATCCTGATATCCCAGCAGGGCAACAGTGGGAGGAATTCATCGACTGTGCGCCTATGACAGATTCGCCAGACCGCGGTCTGGACGATGTTATGACCATTATTTATACCTCAGGCAGTACGGGTGAACCCAAGGGGGTGGTGCATAGCTTCAGGTCGGTGTGTTGGGCGGCAGCCAATTCGTTGGAAGCACTCACATTTCGTGCCAGCGACCGAATGATGAGTTATTTGCCGTTGGCGCATATTACTGAGCGAGTACTGGTGGAGCTGGCGAGCTTCTATTCTGGTGGCAAAATTTATTTTGTGGAATCTCTCGAAACGTTCCAACGTGATGTGGTGCATTGTCAGCCCACGTTATTTATTTCTGTACCTCGCCTGTGGACAAAGTTCCAACAAGGCATTCTGGCGAAAATGCCACAGAAAAAATTGTCGTTGTTGCTGAAAATTCCGTTTATAAGCGGCATGGTAAAAAACAAGATTCAGCAGGGGCTTGGATTGTCGCAGGCCCGGTTATTTGCCAGTGGATCAGCGCCTCTTGCACCCGCGATCATCTCATGGTTTAACAAAATTGGTATTCCTATCAGCGAAGGGTGGGGCATGACAGAGAACAGCGCTTACGGCACTGCTTGCGTCCCATTCAGAAGTGACAAAATTGGGTGTATCGGTTCTGCTTACCGTGGTGTGAATATCCGTATTGGCGAAGACGGTGAAATTCAAGTGAAGTCGCCCTGCAACATGGTGGAGTATTACCTGGACCCGGTAAAAACGGCAGAAGTGCTTACCCCGGATGGCTTCCTTAAAACCGGTGACAAAGGCGCCATCGATAACGACGGCTTTGTGCGCATTACCGGGCGACTGAAGGATATCTTTAAAACGGAAAAGGGCAAATATGTTACGCCTGCGCCCATCGAAGCCAGGATCATGGAAAATGATCTTGTCGAGCAGGTGTGTGTGGTGGGTACCGGGTTGCCACAACCCATTGCGTTGGTTGTGCTGGGTGAAAAAGGCGCGTTACAGCCGAAACTTACGCAGGAAACCCGCCTGCAAAGTACGCTCACCGCCCTTAATAGCACCCTTGAAAGCCACCAGAAACTCGACCGCATTGTAGTGATGCCAGAGGAATGGACTATAGAGAATGGCTTACTTACGCCCACACTGAAAGTGAAGCGCCATATTCTCGAAGACAAATTCCGGGATGTGATTATGGGTAGCTATACCGATTCTATCGTTTGGGTAAAATAATAGTTAAGTATTATTGAAGGTTGTTTTTAGTTCAGATACCTTGAACAGCTATGCTGGGCTAAGTAAAGCGGTACCAAAGATTAGAACGCATCATCTAGCGAACCACTTACAGGGAAAGAGGTATGAAAAAACTTCTGGTTGTTACTACGTTATTACTGGCATTTAATGCCATTGCGGGTGTTGAAGAATATAAAGCTGCGGCAGCAGGTTTCTGCGACAAAATGAAAATGTGCATAAGCGAAAAAATGGAAAAGGAAATGGGCGGTAATGTGCCACCGCAAATGCAAAAAATGGTCGACAATATGTCTTCGCAAATGTGCGCGCAGTATGTACCTCAGATGTTTGAGGAAAAATTCACTGAGCACGATGACTTAATTGAGAAAGGCACGCAGTGTTTGACCGAAATGCAAAGTGTGCCGTGTAGTGACTTTGAATCTGGTACTACGCCGGCTTCCTGCAAGGAAATGGAAAGCATGGCGAAAGAAGCGGGTTTGGTAGAGTAATTATCTTATCGATGTTGACAAAAAACGGGCTTTATAAGCCCGTTTTTCTTAGGGTTACTATGCTTGTTGCGGATAGCGTGCCGTGAGCCCGGCGTAAACCTGGTCACTATAATCAGCGTGGTTACTGTCGAGTGCGGCTAAAACCTCTACCAGATGTTCATTGTCTTCGCGGCCATTCCATACCTTGATGTAGGTGCCTGCTTTGTAGCCATTGTCCTGGCGAAAGAAGTTGAGAATATTTTTCCCAACGTACTGGCGGAATAGTTCATCACTTGTCATTTCACATTGACCGACAATGTGCATGAACAGCGGTACGCTAAATCGTTTGGCGGCACACAGTCCAGCCATCAGTTCCAGATTGTCCAGAAGTGAAAGGTGTTCAGGTTCGTAATCCTGGCCATCAAACTGCACATGCGCAGATGCTTGCGCCAATTGGGCTGATAAAGCATTGGCCGTTGCCAACACGTCACCTTGATAATCGATAATGCTAGCTGAAAGGGCAAAGTGCCAGATATCCACTAATTCCATTTGTAACTGCGGCAAATCTTTTTCCTGCGCCTTCCACCATTTCCAGCCGTGATGCTCAATAGCTTCCACTGATTCCACCATTGCTGCACGCAGATAACCGTATCCGGCGGTGAGCCACTGCGGATTCACTTTAGTGTTCATTTTATTTTGCAGAGAAAGCATGGTGGCAAGTTGTTGTTGGCTTAGCATGGTCGTGTTCACAATGTAATTCAGAGGCAGGAATTGTAACGGAACTGATGCAGACAGAAAAGCATAGCGGCACGCTTGCAATGCGCTGAAGTAGGAGATGGTAATGCATTTATTTGGTGCAAACGCACCAAAACTAAATACTGGGATGCCTTGGCAGAAGCATCACTAACATCTAAGCTTTTGACTTTACGGGTTTTTCATTTTTGGCACGCATAGTGCCTTTATAATTTGTGTTATCTGCGCTTGTTCTTGGCGCTAACCTTATCCGGTGCCAGGCAACGCCGTGATTCGGTTGTCATGAGCAAGCCCGTAACCTTGCCCATACAGATTTTTCGTGTCCTGAGGTCTGTATGGGTTTTTTTCTGTCCGCTATTCTATCCTAAGCCCATTTTTTCGCCAATCATTTCTTCATTCAACTTTTGTCTATTTCTGCCACTGGTCGACAACCGTTTTATCCCGTAACATGACAAAAAACGTGTTGATATAGGTGATGTTTGTTAGCCCTTTACCCCTCCAATAAACTCGAGCACCTTAGTTACCTTCTTTCCTCGTTATTAAAGCATCAGGGTATTGGTGATGGCCCGGTATCCTTGTTTAGGCCACAGACGATTTTGGTTGAAAGCCCGGGCATGCAGCACTGGCTGAATATGGCCCTGGCAGAAGAACATACCGTGGCGATGAATTTATCGTTTCCGTTACCGGTCAGGTTCATGTGGGATACCGCACGTCAGATCCTGGGTGAACACAGGGTACCTAAGCAGTCAGCCTATCGTCGGGAAGTGTTAGTGTGGCGTATAGATGCCATTATCCGTAGCGATGCGTTCTCTGCCAGCGCTGAGGCGAAAACAGTTAACCGCTACTGGAAAGATATCGACAATGAAGATGAAGCCAGTCTGCAACGTTTGCAACTGGCTACCGCACTAGCAGACGTCTACGAGCAGTACTTGCTGTTTCGTCCGCAGTGGCTATTCGCTTGGGAAAATGGCGAGTTGGCAGAAACGGGCTCTGACGATGAAGCATGGCAGGCGTCTATTTGGCGCTTACTGGTAGCCGAAGAAGCGGATCATCCCGCACGCTTGCATGCCGATGCAGTAGAAGCATTGTGTAACGGTAAAGCCGTCAACACGTTACCGGATAACATTATTGTGTTCGCAATTAATACCATGGCGCCACAGCTTATTCAGTTTCTTGATGCATTGGGTCGTCATGTCGACATTCATGTATTCCACCTGAACCCCAGCGTAAACTACTGGGGCGATGTAAAAAGCAACAAAGAGCAAGCGAGGCTGTTGCGGGAGGAAGGGCTGACGCAATGGCTGGAAAGCCGTCAGGATAATCCCCTGCTTGGAAACTTAGGGCAGCAGGGGCGGGACCTTTTTAATTTGCTTACACCGCTGGAGAGTTACGAAGTAAGTGCGTTCGAACTCGACGCGCCAGGCGAGGGCGATGCACAGCAAAGCCTGTTGCATGCGCTGCAGCAGGATATTTTCAACGCCATTGCCCCAGATGGCAGTTTTCAATATGACACGGCTGATGCCAGCGTTTCCGTGTGTAGTGCGCACACCACGTTGCGTGAAGTAGAAGCGTTACACGATTACCTGCTGGGGTTAATGCAGGGAGGCGACGATACCAACATCGTATTGAAGCCCTCCGACGTGGTGGTGATGTGTCCTGCCATTGAAGAGTATGCGCCTTTCATCGAAGCGGTTTTTCATCGTGTTGGTGCGCCGGAATCCCATGATCAGGCACCTCCCCGTATTCCCTGTTCCATAGCCGACAGGGCGCCACTTGACGCTGAACCCATGATCGCCGCATTCATGCAATTGTTGTCGCTGCCCGATAGTCGCTTCGAGGTGAGTCAGATCATCGATTACCTGCGCTTGGAACCCGTACAGCGCAAATTCCGCCTGAATGGCGATGATATTGAATTGATGAGTCAGTGGTTACACCAGGCGCATGTGCACTGGGGGCGGGACAAAACCCATAAATCCCGGCTGTTAAATGCCGAGGTGAGTGAAACGTTCAGTTGGGCGTGGGGGTTAAAGCGGTTGCTCCTTGGTATGACCATGGCAGATTCGCCACAGTTTGTGAACGACCTGCTCACGGTGCCAGAAGTAGAAGGTCAGTACAGTGTATTGCTTGGGAAGCTCATTCAGTTATTAGAGCAGCTTCAGGGATTTGCCCAGGAATTGGCGCATCCTCGCACCGCGGAAGAATGGCATCAGTACCTGGAAGAGATGAAGCAAACGTGCTTTGAAGTCTCAAACGACGATATGTACAGCTGGGAGGCGCTAAGTCGCGCCACCGCAGATTTGGTGACCCATTGTGAGCAAGCGGGCTTTGACGACACATTAACGCTGTTGCAAATCCGCACTGTGTTGGTGAAAAAGTTCACAACGCCCGATGCCGCGAACCATTTTCTTACCGGTCAGGTGACTTTTTGCTCCATGTTACCCATGCGAAGTATCCCGTTCAAAACAGTCTGTATTCTGGGCCTCAATGACGGTGAGTTCCCTCGTCAATCGAACCCTTTAAGCATTGATTTGATGTCTCGGGGACCACGCAAGCAGGGCGACCGCTCGCGTCGATTAGAAGATCGCTATTTGTTTCTCGAAGCGTTGATTTCCGCCCGTGACTATTTGTATCTGAGTTATCAGGGAAGGCGGGGCAAAGATAATACCGAGCGACAACCCTCGTTGGTACTGGCAGAGTTGCTGGCGCTACTAGCACAAGGGTATGGATTTACGCATCAGAACATAAAGCAGTTACCGCTGCATCCTTTTAGTCCCGCTAACTTCACTGGCGAATCGCCTGGGTTCGAAAGCGGCTGGTTCCGTCTGGCAAGTGCGTTACAAAACAAACAAGTGCTCACACAAGGCGCATTCAGCGCCACAGCCACACCAGAACGTACAGACAATTTGAATGTTGATGAGCTGGCTCGTGCATTCGATAACCCGCTAAAAACCTTTGCTAACAAACGACTGGGCGTTTACCTGGAAGAATCGTCACCACTATTGAACGATGATGAGCCGTTCGAAGAGAACAGCTTGCTCCGATTCAACAGTATTCGCGCCTTTGTCGAAGCCGATTTTAAACAACAAGACAAAACCGAGATCGCCCGCGTTCTGCAACACAGTGGGGATTTTCCTGATACGCCGCTTACTCCGGGCTTGCTTGACGATTGGCTGCAGGAAGCATCTGCGTTATTTCAGAGTCTCGGCCTGCATGTAGTAGAGCAAAATGTGATGCAGGTAGAAAGTCAGCAACACATCATCGAAGCGAGAGCCTGGCAGGGCGGTGATGGTTTACAGATGTTGCATTACGGTAGTCAGAATACCAAACGCAGTGTCGAGCAGTATCTCACCCTGTTGTGTTTTAACGCCAATGGCAACGCACTACCGTTAAACGTTCATTTCATTAAGCGAGAGAAAGGTGAAGCCAAGATTTACAAACAAGTCTACCAGCCTGTACCGGCAGAGTTAGCGAAAAGAAGGCTAGACATGATGATGTCGGCTTACCTGAAAATTTTGCAAAGCCCGGTACCTGACTTCGCTGATATCGGCGCTGGGCTTGCGCAGAAATACACCGGCGGGCCATCTGGTCGGCAGTGCAAAGTACCCGAAATTGGCTTTGACGAGTGGCTGATGAGTGCCCGAGGCGTAATGGCCTGGGATGCCGTACTCGACAACGGCAGTGAATTCCGTAAAAGCATCAGCGAAGACCCCTACAGCCGTTGGTTTTTCCCGCTAGGGATCCAGCAGTCTCAGTGCGATTTAGGACTGGTTCTCGACTTTTATGTGCCGCTACGTCTAGGTAGCAAAGGAGAAGCCCTATGAGTGATATGAATCAGGCGTTTCAGACACTGGACGTGGCCGCCATGCCACTGCGAGGTCGACATTTAATTGAGGCCAGCGCGGGCACCGGCAAAACATTCAACATTACCCGAATTTATTTGCGCCTTTTGCTAGAGAAAAAACTCACTATTCAACAAATCCTGGTAATGACATTTACGAAAGCGGCGACAGAGGAGATCCGTGGCCGTATTGGTGAGACATTACGGGATGCTGTGAAGTTGTGGCACAAAGTCAGTGTCGACCCGTCAGCCCTCGACGATGTTGATGCGTTTTTTAGCGGCCTTTACCGCGTTGCGCCCGCCGAAGAAGGATTACAAATACTTGAAGCCGCCATGCTAGAGCTCGACGAAGCGTCGGTGTTTACCATTCACGGCTTTTGTAACCATGTCTTGTCTCAGCAGGCATTTGCCAGTGGTTCTCCCATGTCGTTGTCGCTGGAAACCGATACCAGCGAATTGTGGGAGCAAGCTGCCGCGGACTGGATAAGAACGCTGGTGGCCGAACCGGAAAAATACGCATTACTGACTGAAAAACGCTGGCATGTTCCTGGCAACTTTATTGGTGCTTTTGGTAAACCACTACGGGGCGATCTCACGCCGCAATTTGCCGATGCGGCATCGATAGCAGAAAATTACGAGAGTGCCGTCACACTGCTGCGACATCAGTTTCTGCCTGGTTTTCCCCATCACTTGCAGGCAGCACAAGAGGTGGAACCGATAGTAATGGGTAAAATCGCTGGCCATAAAAATGAAGCGCTGTGGCGCGAAGAGTGGCAGGCGATGATGGCGTACCTCTCTCAGGGGGAATTACTGGTTGCGGAAAAGTCAGTCACTGATGCCTTAAATGGTAGCCGTGGTTATATGAAAGATGCCACCGCGAAACCCGTGCTGGTGGCGGTCAAAACGTTTGTAACCGGCTTAAGCGATGAACTGAAAAAAGTCGACGCGCTGAAAGAAAAAAACGAAACACTACTGCCTATTCATACGCTCATAGCCGATGGGTTTGGGTACATTCGGCGTCATGTTGCCGAAGCGAAGCGCAAGCTGGGCATTGTCGACTTCGATGATCTCATTCGTTTACTGGCCGATAAACTCGACAGTGAAGACAGCACGCTGCGCACTGTACTCAGACAGCTTTATCCTGTTGCGCTGGTGGACGAATTTCAGGACACCGATGCATGTCAGTACCGAGTATTATCCGCGGTGTATCCCCGGTCGAGCGATGCACTTACGCTGATGATGATTGGCGATCCTAAGCAGGCAATTTACGGCTTTCGCGGGGGCGACATCTTTACCTACCTGCAAGCGGGTGAAGGTGCCGATTATCGTTGGGTGATGGATACTAACTGGCGTTCAACCGCGAATATGGTCACCGCTTACAATCGGGTATTTCATGGGGCGCCGCTGGATGAAGCACCTGAAGACGTGTTTGGATACGGCATTCGCTACGAGAAAGTCAATTCAACGCCCCATGCAAAAGCGGCAAAAGAGGTGTTTGAAGATCCTGCAGAACGACGTGCCATGAATTACGTGGTGCTGGAGCAGGAAGAAGGCGAGCCCACCACCAAACCGTATCTTAGTCGCAAGTTAGCCGACTGGATGAGCGACGAAATTTTGCGTTTACTCAGTGATGCCAGGCTCAACGGAAAACCGGTAGAGCCTGCTGATATCGCGATTCTGGTGCGTTCAGGGGCTGAGGCGGATATCGTTCAACGCAGCCTGAAGCGGAACAATCTTGGCGCGGTGTTTCTCAGTACAAAGACATCGCTTTTCGCGTCAGAAGAAGCCGGTGACTTATACCGTGTGCTCGATGGAATTTGGCACAGTGAGCAATTAGCCCGGTTATCGGCGGCGTTGGCCAGTCCGCTGCTGGGCTATGAGCATGAGAAGCTGGTGGCCATGCTGCACGACGAAGATGATGTACTCTGGGAAGCTTGCATGGCAGAAGTCTCCGCCTTACGTGCCATGTGGGTTAAGCAGGGATGTATGGCAGTGGTGTTAACTTTGTTACGCCAGCACTTCGCGGTAACCGACGACAACACCGAGCGCCATCTTACCAATTACATGCACCTGGCCGAAGTATTGGAAAAACAAGCTTCAGCCACACCACAGCCGGAGCAATTGCTTATCTGGTTGCATCGTCAGCTGGAAAATGCGGGTGACAACGAAGAGCATATTCAGCGTCTGGAAAGTGATGCCAGACTCATTCAGTTGATCACCCAACACGGCTCTAAGGGGTTGGAATACCCCATCGTCTTCATACCTTTCGCCAGCATTTATAAAGATCCCGGCCGTGCCAATAAATCCCTGATGGATTTTTATCAGTTTAACGATCCCGCCACTCGACAGCAGGTGTTGCAGCTTGGCCATTCCGAGGAAGCCGAAGCACTGGTTCGCAAAGAAGGCGAGGCGGAAGCCATGCGCTTGCTGTATGTGGCGATAACCCGGGCTGCCCATCGTTGTTATCTAGGCATCGCCGAATTTGATAATGCGAGAAAATCATCCATTGCCACCGCACTGGGTTTAACTGACGCGGTTAACTGGCATGGGGCTATCAGTAAAGTTGAACAGGAGGGAGAGCACACCCTTTTCCTGCCTGGGCACAACACGCCTGAAGCGACCGGCGAGCGAAGCCACGATGCGGCACCGCCAGCGCTGAAGCTGTCTCAGTTTACCGGAACGGTAGAAGACGCATGGCGCTTATATTCATTTACCGCATTAACCCGTCAGCAGGTGGCGGTAAAGCACACTCAACGTGATGAGGAAACCGCCGACGTGGTCGTCGAGACAGTCGCAGTCAACGACACCCTACCGTTCAGGTTCACGCTAGAGAAGGGCGCATCAGCGGGTAATCTTCTTCATGATATGCTGGAAGTCACTGATTTTTCGGCACCGGGCTGGAGTGAATCCCGCTCGCTGGCAAACCGGCTTGCCCTGACAGACGAAGACTACACGCAGCTTTGTGGCTGGATGAATGAGGTACTCTCAACGCCGTTGAATAATGGTGCAACCGAGGTTTGTATGCATGATTTACCGCTTGAGCATACCTTGCGGGAAGCCGAATTTTATTTCCCCGTGAAACAGGCAAACTGGTGGGCACTAAGCCGAATTTTAACAGCCCATCGTCAGCAGGTTAACGGCGACAATGCGCAGCCTGTGCCCAAAATATCCCGTCCTATGCTGGAAGGCATGATGCACGGTTTTATAGATTTAATTTTTGAACACGATGGCAAGTATTATGTAGCCGATTATAAATCTACCCATCTTGGTAATGACATGGCGCATTATCAGTTTGCTCAGTTGGCCCGCAATAATCAGCATCACCTGTACGACCTGCAATATTTACTTTACGCGTTGGCGCTGCACCGCTATCTGAAAAACGGATTGCAGGACTACCAGCCCAAGCAGCATTTTGGTGGCGTATTCTATCTGTACCTACGAGGGATGCATCCAGACAATGCTCACTCTGAAGGGGTGTTCTATACACCGGTGGATATGGCAACGCTAGAAGCGCTGGATAATGCCTTTAATGGTGAAGCGGTGGAGGAGTTATCATGAGTACAGCGCTGCGCACGCAGTCAGATAAACGTCTGAGTCATTTGGCCGATATCGAAGCCATCGATTATTACTTTGCCTGTCAGTTTGCTGAAATCACGGACGCAACACCGTTTTATTTATTGATCGCGTTATCATGGCATCTTCGTCAGGGCCATACCTGTTTGTCACTGGCCGATATTGCTGGCAAGCGACTGTTCGATGACGCCGAACAGAACTGTGAAGGTGTGCAGTTTGATGACCTGACGACACTGGTGAAAGCGGCCAGGGAACTCAGTGAACAATTCGGCGAACCGCAGCAGTTGGTTTACCACCGCGGAAAACTTTACACGGCGCGATATTGGCAATTTGAGCTCACCGTGGCAGAAGGCGTGGTGAGTCGAACGCGCCAGCGAGCGTTCAGCGATGACGACTATGACCGCTTGCACCAGGTGTGGCCGCAGCTTTTCCCCACCATGCCAACGTTAGAGCAAGACTGGCAACAAGTCGCTACCGCCTGTGCGCTCACCCGTGATTTTGCGGTGATTAACGGCGGCCCTGGTACCGGCAAAACCTATACCGTTGCCCGCTTACTTTTGGCGCTACAGGCCGCTTCAGATAAACCGCTCACCATAAAATTGGCGGCACCCACGGGTAAGGCCGCGCAGCGACTGACCGAATCCGTCAGTAACAGTTTACATGCCATTTCTGGTGACAGTATTGAAGGTATAAAGCAACGCATTGTTACTGAAGCAAGTACACTGCATCGATTGTTAGGCATGCGGCCTTTTTCAATAAAACCTAAGCACCACAGTGATAACCTGATTCATTGTGATGTGTTAATTATTGATGAAGCCTCTATGGTGGACTTAGCGCTAATGACTCGCGTGTTTCGGGCATTACCTGCAAGTACCAGCGTTTATCTGGTGGGGGATGCTAATCAATTGCCGTCGGTGGAGTCGGGCAATGTGCTTGAAGCACTTACGCCGGATGACGACAGCCATGATTTGAAAGTGACCGACGCACTTGCTAAACACGTTCATCGCTTATGTCCGCATTTACCTGGCATTGCGGTGGACGAACACAGCCTGACCACGGTTTTTCCGTTGAAAGTCAGTCAACGCTACAGTGGTAAACTGGCAGAAGTTGCCGTGGCCATGCGCGATGGCGACAGTGCCAAGGTACTTAATTTACTGACCAGAACCAGTGAACCGGTACCCGGGTTGATGGAGCTTGAGGATGTTGTGCTTATGCCCGTTCAACAGGGCAGCGGGTTACGCAAATTGATTAAAGACAGCTTTGCTGCGCTGGCACAGGCGAATAGCCCGGCATCTGCACTTGAGGCCATGAACCACTGCCGCTGGTTAACGCCCGTACGCAATGGTGAAGGGGGCGTGAATACGCTCAATGAGGAAATAGAGCGGGTGTTGCAACCCAATCGGACGGCAGGCAACAATGGTCATTATATCGGTCGTCCCATTATGGTGCTGGAGAACGACTATACGCAACGCCTCTTTAATGGCGATACCGGGGTGATATGGCCAGATGATTCGCAACAGTTAAAAGCGTGGTTTTACGACGGCCAAGGCGAGTTACGGGCGGTTAGCCTTTCGCGGTTACCGGCGGTGCAAACTGTGTACGCCATGACGATTCACAAATCTCAGGGCTCTGAATTTCGCAATGTGGTGATGTGGTTACCACCCGCCCAGGGGAAAGCCGCGTCTATGGTAACCCGTGAGCTTATTTACACCGGATTGACCCGGGCCAAAAAAGGCTGTGTCATTCTCGCTGCGCCGGAACGGGTGGGTGCCGTCATACAAACCCGTGCGGTGCGTTATTCCGGGTTAGCTGAGCGCATTGATGAGAAATGGGCCGGTACATGACACCGGTTTTTTGAAGCGCTAGCTACCGGTACTGAAGTAAAACAGGCAATTCGATTTGGCCAGGTCGGTACTCTTACCTAACACAAACAGTTTCATCGGTTGGGCTACCGTGAGACTGTTATCATCGGCACAGAAAAAGTCAGACACTTTTTCTCTCGGCGTTCGACCCACCACGCGAAAATGCGCGAGCTTGTTATGATCGACCCAGCCCAGTACATCGCCGGGGTGCTGAACGGTAAAGCTGCAATTTTCGATATCCTGCCGTAGAGTACAATTCACACCGAAAACCGGTTTATCAGAAAATGTCAGCGCCGCACTGCGTCGTAGTTCCAATCTTCTCGGTTGTGAAAGCACGCTCACTTCTTGTTGTTGCTGCAATACATCGGTCTGCCAGAATCGCATTAGGTTTTTATACAGGTTGCACTGCTGAATACCTGCATAATCACTGGGTGCATGCACTGAAATGATCGGACACCCAATGTTTAAATCGGTTAAGGCGCCAATACTGATGGGCGAAAAAATCAGTAAATCGGTGAAGTAAGACGCAAGCACTTTATGTGCATGATTTTCACACACTGATATTGCAAAGGCGTGCGTCATGGTCAGGGTATCGTGAATATCGACCACGGATTGCGGACGCCATGTTTCAAGATAATTTAACAGCCGATTGGCAAGGTGATCAGATTGATAGAGAAAGGGCTCGCGAAAACAACGATTTAAATCTCGCTGGCCGGGTAAATACGAATGGCTAAACACCGGTGTTAATTTTGCCGCTTCGACAGAGACAATAATCACCTTCACGTTGGTTGCCGGTGCGCCTCCGTCTTTCAGCGTTGCTAACAGGGCACGCAAACTGTTCGCACTGTCGCCATGGATCAGCGCGGTGATAACACGACAGCTATCAGTTCTGCCGTTAATGTGCAGCACGGATGGGCCGGGTAATTGTTGAATCACTTCTGAAGGTGTTTGAGGCAAGATCTCGGGATTGAGATCATAAAAATGGTACACACCATTCTGTTCGATACTGTAGTCCCGAAACGCTGCGGTCATAATTCATCCTGTATTCGCTTATCGTTTAGCATTCATTGAGAGCATAGTCACTGCGGTTTTTTGTGCGTTGACGCAGATCAACGGGACAGGTCATCTTGGTTATCTACCGGCAATGCATCTTAATCGCAAAACCGCCCATATTGATCGAGAGCGGTTGCCAGCGTTTGAATTTTCAGGGTAGGGTAGGATATTAAATGGCAGCGAATAGACGTTTTCAGCTGACTGAATAATATGACAAGGTGCCTTCGATGCTTCGCCGCCAGTCAGCTAAAAGAAAATGAATAATAACAAATGCAGCATTAACATGGAGAACTCACTTTGCGCAAATCCCTGACGTTTCTGTTATTGATGGTTAGCACGCCACTATGGGCCGCGTTGCCGTCGGTGACAGAATTCACTAAAGACATGACCCGCAAGGATGGCTATTTGCCGTTCTATTACGATGCGAGCAGCGACAAAATATACCTGCACGTAAACAAACTCGATGAACAGATGTTACTGCAGACCAGTCTGCCTCAAGGTGTAGGTTCCAACGATATTGGTTTGGATCGCGGTCAGTTAGGGGAAGGCCATCTGGTGGCTTTTGAACGACACGGTAATAAGTTGCTGATGAAAGAGCTTAATACCCGCTATCGCTCGGTGTCTGAAAATGCCGCTGAACTGGCAAGTATCGATGAAGCTTTTGCCGATTCCGTGTTGGCCGGTTTTACTGCCGTTGCGGCAAGCAGCAACGGTGTGCTGGTGGATTACACCCAGTACCTGCTTAGTGATGTGCATGGCGTGGCTAAACGGTTATCGAGAGCAAAGCAAGGCAGCTATAACGTTGATGCCGCCCGAAGTGCCGTATTTATGCCTCGCAGCAAAGCGTTTCCAAAAAATACCGAACTGGAAGCCATTGTTACCTTTGCGGGAAGCAATCCTGGGAACTACGTGAGCCAGGTTACGCCATCAGCAGAAAGCCTAACAGTACACCTGCATCATTCCTTCGTTGAATTACCGGAAGACGGCTATTCTCCTCGCGCTTATAACCCTTATTCGGGCTTCTGGAAACAGGGTTACTTTGATTACGCCACGGATATCACCGAACCCACAGAAGTGAAGTATATTTCCCGTCACCGGTTACATAAAAAAGATGTGGATGCCGATGTCAGCGAAGCCGTCGAACCGATTGTGTATTACCTCGACCCAGGTATCCCTGAACCTGTCATGAGTGCACTTCGCGAGGGAACGAGTTGGTGGAATCAAGCGTTTGAGGCCATAGGTTACAAAGATGCGTTTCAGGTGAAAGTGTTGCCTGAGGGCGCCGACCCAATGGATCTGCGCTATAACATGATTCACTGGGTACACCGTGCTACCCGGGGCTGGTCTTACGGCTATTCTGTACGTGATCCCCGCACCGGTGAAATCCTGAAAGGGAATGTTACTTTGGGCTCTTTGCGTGTTCGTCAGGATTTTCTTATCGCGCTGGGCCTAACCAGTCCATTTGATGGTGAACAAACTACAGAAGCGCAAAAGGAAATGGCATTGGCCCGTATCCGTCAGTTGGCTGCACACGAAGTTGGTCATACGCTGGGTATTGCCCATAACTTCGCCGCCAGTGAGAACGGCCGTGAATCGGTGATGGATTATCCTCATCCCATGTTATCGGTGAAAAACGATAACATTGTACTGGATAACGCCTATGCAACCGGTATGGGCAAGTGGGATCTGCATACGATAGCCTACGGTTATCAGGATTACGCCTCGGCAGAAGCTGAACAAGCAGGCCTGGCTGCATTATTAGCGCAATCGAGAGCGCAGGGACTGGCGTTTAAAACCGACTGGGATACCCGCTCTTCCTCGCACCCATCAAGCAATGGTCATATGTGGGATAACGGTGGCGACCCGCTTAAAGCGTTCGACGAGATGGTAAAAATACGGAAACTGGCCTTGGCAAACATAGGTCTAAATACCATTGCAGACAATGCGAGCTTGTCGTCTATTGAAGATGCGTTAGTGCCCGTGTATCTCTCACATCGCTATCAGCTTGAAGCCGTGGCGAAGCAAATTGGTGGTTTGAATTATGAATACGAGCGTAAGGGCGATTATGACAAACCGAAAGGGGTGACGTTTGTGGCGGCAGAGCGTCAGAAACAAGCGCTCAAGCAACTTTTGGAGGCCACATCCCCAGCGTTCCTCGAGCTTCCTACTGAGCTGCTATCCCTCATTCCTCCAACCGCCTTTGGCGATGATATTACCCGTGAGCAATTCAACAGCCGTATGGGCTTGGCCTTTGATCCGGTTTCTGCCGCCGAAGCCGCAGCAAACTACAGTTTAACTTTATTGCTTGCGCCAGAGCGGTTAAACCGTCTTTCCTGGCAGGCCAGTCAGAGTCGGGGTATTCCCAGCGTTGAGCAAATCGTGGAGCGGATTTTCAAGCTGCATTGGTACGACAACAAACAAGCCGACTACGGACTCAACGCCCGTCTTCGTTTAGTTGCACTTAATGCGGTAATGAAAACCGCGATGTCTGATGATCTGGCACCGGAAGTGAAGCTGGTAATCGATGATGCGGTACTGAAATTTGCCGACTGGCTAGACGACGACAGCAAGTTCGCCGGCTCTGAGGTGCTACATGATCAGCTTGGCGTATACTTCGACACAGGCAAGTGGCCAGGGGCATTCGACGTGAAGCCGCTTCCACCGGGCTCGCCAATTTAAAAAGTACGCTCCTTTACACATCAAAAAGCCCGATCTCTGTGAGAAAATCGGGCTTTTTTATTGTGTGATATTGCGCCATATTTTCGCGCAACGTTTACTCCGTGAGTGTGAAGTAGTTCGTGAATACCTTAAACAATTGTGTGCCGCTGAGCACTGACGCCGACGGAAAATGCAGCATTGGTATTAGGTCGCAGGGGGCTTCTACCGCAAAACAGCCGGCTTCGGTATCCAGCTCGTCAATGTTCAGTACCCTGGCAATCGTCTCACCACGCTTAACCCAATCACCGGGCTTCACGCAGTATTCCACCATGCCACCCCATTGAGTAAACAGGGTTTTGTAGTCCTTAAGCATAACGCCCACTCTTTTCATGGCCGCAGGCTCTAGGGAGGAGTGGGGTAAAGCATTTTTGGCCGTCAGATAGGTAAGAATACTCTTAGCATCCACTTTCCCTTCAGAGAATTGAATGACTTCCTGACTGCCCATTTCCAGGGTGAACGCCTCGATACCAAATTGAATGCTACGACCAAATCGGGCTGAAAGTGCGTCTTGCAACGTCCACCATGGGCAAAAGGTGGCCTCGTCTAGTGCGCCGGCAAATTTGTTAGGAATAAGAATACAATGTGGAAAGTTAAACAGCGTGGCTGAATCTTTCGCATATTCAGGAATATAAACGTGGCGGGTAGACACTGGCCCGTTGTGCAAATCGAGCACAAAGTCTGCGTTCACCGCCAGTTGTTGTAGTTTCAGGTTTAGCTGTTGGGCTAAGCCTAATCCCCAGGGGGAGGCCAGTTTTTCAGCGATACATTCTGCCCAATAGGTACGAAAGTCATCACGAATGGTACTAATATCGTCGTTCTCGTTCACCGTATCGGCGAATGCATACACCTTTTCTTCATCGTAGAAATACCCTCGGTTCCAGTTGGTACCGTTAACCGGGTCGAAGCGGCCTAACGTGTACTCGCCAGCTTTGATGTTGGTCCCAATAGGATTACAGTTCGGCACCAGAATGATTTCACCAGCCACATCCTGCTCTTTTAAAGCCTGGATAAGCTGATAAATTACCACATTTCCCTGTACCTCTGCACCGTGAATGGAGCTTTGAATGTACACAGTTGGCCCTGGCACCGCGCCTTTGAACCGGTAAATCGGCACATTCATACTTCTGCCAGAGGCATTTTGTGCCACCACCATGTGGGACTTGGTCATTGTTGTCATTATTTATTCTGCCGTATTGTTACAGATGTTGCATGCTGGATGAGGCGATACTTTAAATTTTTGCCACTGAAAATTGAGGCCATCGAATAATTGCAGTTCACCTGTGGGTAGTGTGCCAAATCCGCTGAGGCATTGCATTACCAGGTGTGCTTGTGCAATGCCAATCATACTTACCACCGGTGACAGAATGCCGGCTTCATTGCAGCTCAGTTCTGCCATGTTAAAGCGCTTTTCTACACAGCCGTAGCAGGCCTTACCGTCACCCGGTACACTAACAAATAGCTGTCCCTCAAAACGGATTGCTGCCCCGCTTATCAGGGGAATACCCGCTTGAACGCTCACCTGATTAATTTGTCGCCGACTGGCAAGGTTGTCTGTGCAATCGACGATGATGTCATGCTGCCTGGCTTGCTCCAGCAATGCTTCATCACTCAAGCGGGCACGCAGGGGCGTAATGCGGCAGTCTGGTGCCAGTGCGCCGAGCCGGGAACGGGCCGCGTCAACTTTAAACTGGCCGCAGTCAGCATCGGTGAACAAAATTTGGCGGGGTAAATTATGTTGTTCTACCTTGTCGTCGTCTATCAGCGTGAGTGCACCCACGCCGCCAGCAGCCAGGCTTTGTGCTACAGCATTGCCCAGGCCCCCCATTCCAATGAGTAGAATACGGGCGTTCAGCAGTTTTTCCTGGCCATCTATATCAAATTGGGGCAATACGATGTGGCGGTTGTATCGCATAGCTTGAGTATGCGTTAAAGTATCTGGCATAGTAATTTATTAATCTCAGTCACCGACCAGGTTAGTCGATTTTCAGATATCGTATTGGAAACGACGATTTGTCACAACCTGGATGAAATTTATCAGGAATTTTCATGTCATCAGCAGTATCACTGAATCTTGCCGTTCTTACTATCTCAGACACACGAACACTGGAAAGCGACACCTCTGGTGCGTACCTGGTTGAAGCCCTGGAAGCCGCTGGCCATACACTAACCGCCCGCGACCTGGTGAAAGATGATATCTACGCCCAGCGCGCCATTGTATCGGCCTGGATTGCCGATGCTGATATTCACGGCATTCTGGTAACGGGCGGAACGGGATTTACACACCGCGATTCTACCCCGGAAGCATTGTCAGTGCTGTTTGATAAAACCGTCGATGGTTTCGGTGAACTGTTTCGTCATTTAAGTTTTCAGGAAATTGGCACATCTACTGTGCAGTCACGGGCCATTGCGGGTTTTGCTAACCGCACGGTGATTTTCTGCTTACCAGGCAGCACAGGCGCTTGCCGCACTGCTTGGGATGGCATCATTAAAAGCCAACTAGATTCAGAATACCGCCCTTGTAACTTTGTGAAACATCTCACCGGAGAGCTGTAATGGCGGGGTTTAGTCATCTGAATGCTAGTGGCGAAGCCAACATGGTGGACGTATCTGACAAACAGGAAACACGAAGAGAAGCGATGGCAGAAGGGTTTCTGCATGTTTCTGATGAAGTGATTACAGCAATATCTGATCACAAGGTGATGAAAGGCGACGTGTTCGCTGTTGCTCGGGTGGCGGGTATTCAGGGCGCGAAACGCTGTGCTGACCTTATTCCACTGTGCCATCCGCTGGCGCTGAATAAAGTAGACATTAACTTTGAATTGCAGACCGATTTAAAACGCATTCGCACCACCTGCTTTTGTAACGTTAGCGGTAAAACCGGCGTGGAGATGGAAGCGTTAACGGGTGTAAATGTTGCACTTCTGACCTTATTTGATATGTGTAAAGCCATCGATCCTGGTATGCGCCTAGAGGGTGTACGCGTTCTCGAGAAGCGCGGCGGTAAAACTGGTGAGTGGCTAGCGGAGTAAGGTGCATGATTAATATAAAGACCTTTGCTCAGGTCCGGGAGATCACGGGCGAAGATAGCCTGGCTTTACCATTGCCTGATGGATGCAGTACGGTTTCTCAGCTTAAATCTATGCTCGCAGCGCGTTCAGCGAATTGGCAGCAGGTACTGGCAGACGGCGTACTGTGTGCGGTAAATCAGGAGTTGGGTGATGACGATAGTCAGATCAAAGACAACGACGAAGTGGCTTTTTTCCCGCCCGTAACTGGAGGCTAAATGTTTGCAGAAGTCACCGATGCCGCCCTTGATGAACAGGCATACAACACACGATTGAAAGCAAAGGCGACGAATGCAGGTGCAATTGTTACCTTCACCGGCTTGGTGCGGGATTACAATAATGAAGGTGGCATAGACGGTATTAGCCTGGAACATTATCCAGGAATGACTGAAGCCGCGATGATGAAATTGCTCGAACAGGCGAAAATGCAGTTTGATCTGCACAGTGCCGGTATTGTCCATCGATATGGGTTTGTGGGTAATCACGAGCCCATTGTGTGGGTGGGTTGTGCCGCTAGTCATCGTAAGGCCGCATTTGAAGCGGCTGAATTTGTTATGGATATGCTGAAGAAATCCGTGCCTTTATGGAAGAAAGAGCATCAGGACGGTGACGCAATCTGGGTTGCAGCAAAAGCCAGCGATGAAGAAGCTGCCATGAAGTGGCTGAATCAAAAATAAAACTTTTCAGGATCATTATGAACAGATGGATAGTAAAAGCGTTGTGTGTCCTTGTTGTGATGTTCAATGTTTCTGCCCATGCCGACGAGCAGCAGGTGAATATTGCCGTTGCTGCTAATTTCGCTCAACCGGTTAAGCATTTTGCTGAAGCTTTTGAAAAGAAAAACGGTATTAAACCCATTATCACGGTAAGTTCCAGTGGCACGCTGTATGCGCAAATTCAGCACGGCGCGCCGTTTGACGTATTCCTTTCTGCTGATGCTTTGCGTCCTGAAAAGCTGGTGGCGGAAGGGTTGGCAGAAAAACAAACTCTTCGCACATATGCTACTGGCCGCCTGGCATTGGTTTCTCGCAGCGGTGCGCCGGATTCACTTAACGCTTTTGTTTCCCGAAAATTCGACAAGCCTGTGGCCATTGCCAACCCCAAATTAGCTCCTTATGGGCTGGCCGCCTCTCAGGCATTGGGCACACTACCGCCAGATGCCGCGCTACCGTTCAGACAAGTACAGGGCAAAAATATCCTGCAGACGTATCAGTATTTTACGTCGGGCAATGTGGATGATGCGTTTGTCGCCTGGTCGCTGGTTAAGCGCAGCAATTATCCTTATCTGCTCATTCCTGATGATTTTCATGCGCCAATCGTTCAGAAAATGGTGGTCATCAAAGACAGCGCGCATCCGTATGCCGCCCGCCGCTTTATGCAATATCTCCTTTCTGCAAAGGTGCAAAAAAGCCTCATGGATTGGGGATACCAATCAGCCGGTAAAAGGTAGGTGCCGATAAATGCAAAGCGATATTGACGCTATCTGGCTAACGCTGAAATTGGCGCTTTTCACCAGTGTGTTATTGATGCTTATTGCAACGCCGCTGGCCTGGAAGTTGTCGCGTTGGCAACACAAAGCGAAAAACCTGGTGCTTGCTGTCGTCGCGTTACCGCTTGTATTACCGCCCACCGTTCTGGGATTTTATCTGCTGGTGGTTTTTTCTCCGAATGCCGTCGCAGGAGAACTTTGGCAGCTTATTACTGGTGAGCAATTGGCGTTTTCATTTGCCGGGCTAGTGATCGGCTCACTAATTTATTCTTTACCGTTTGCAGTACAACCGCTTTACGCGAGTTTCCTTCAACTGGATAACCGATACATTGATGTGGCGCGCACCATGGGCATGTCGAAATGGTCCCGCTTCCGCCGCATCATTATGCCAATTTGTAAGCCAGCCTTTATGGTGGCGCTGGGCTTGAGCTTTGCTCATACAGTGGGCGAATTTGGTGTGGTTCTCATGATTGGTGGCAACATTCCTGGCGAAACGCAGGTATTGTCTATCGCGCTGTTCGAGCACGTGGAAGCCATGGAGTACGGTAAGGCGCACGCGTTAGCGTTTGGCTTATTGGTGTTTTCATTCCTATTGATGGCGCTGTTGTACCGCTATAACCGCAACGGGGTGACAGCATGGAAGTCGTAGTTAATACAACCGGCGACAACCTTAGCCTGGGTGTTCGGTTAGATTTCCCTGCCAGTGCCAGATTCGTGGGGCTAAGCGGTCCGTCGGGGGCGGGCAAGTCTACGCTTTTGCGCTGCCTTGCTGGACTTAGTCGTGCTGCTAAGGTGAACGGACAGTGGGACGCGCTGCGCATTGCCCGGGTTCGTACTGGACTGGTTTTTCAGGACAGCTTGTTATTTCCCCATTTATCGGTAGGTCAAAATCTCTTGTTGGCAGCAGACTTTGCTAAACAGCAAACCCATCATTTCGATGAGGTGGTGTTGGGTTGCAAATGTCATCATCTCATGACGCGTATGCCAGAGACGTTATCCGGAGGAGAAGCCCAACGGGTGGCTATCGCGCGCGCCATCCTCAATTCGCCGGCTATTTTATTGTTAGATGAACCGGTGAGTGCACTCGATGACAGTCTGAAACATGAAGTACTGAAATATCTTGCCACACTGAGCCGTGGTGGATTGAAGATTTTGATGGTTTCTCACGATCTACGAGAACTGGCGTTGTACACCGACTATATGGCCTGGATGGATGCGGGAACCATTGTTCATCAAGGGCCAAGCGACAATGTGTTGGCTGAACTGACTTCACAATTACCCGGCTTTGAACAACGCTTCTCCGTATTTACTGGAAAGCTCGAAGCGCATCTGGAAGAGCAAAATTGCTATGCCATACGCTGTGAAGGACAGCTGATTTACGGTCGCTTCCCGGTTATTGATGGCAATGAAGCCATGCTCACCATCGACGCCAGAGATATCAGCGTCGATCGCGAAGCAGCGAATGCTTCATCAATTGTGAACGGCTTGGAAAGCGTCATTCAAGGCATTTCCGACAGCCAAGACGGGCAATTAATGTTCACACTTAAAACCGGACAGACGCAGATATTTGCACTTATCAGTCAGCTATCGCAGGAGCGCCTGCACTTTAAAGTGGGGGAAACCGTCACCGCTCGCTTTAAACTTCGATAGACAAATTAAATCACCCGTGAATAACGGTGCTGGTGCGCCGTGTCTTTCAGGTAAGCGTCAAATGTCATACAGATAATACGTATGAACAGCCTGGCTGAAGGGAGTACTGTGATCCCGTCAGCGGTTATCTTCAGTAAACCGTCCTCAGCAAATTCTTTCAATGCCTCCAACTCAGCGGCAAAGTGATGGGTGAAATCAATGGCGAAACGCTTTTCCACCTCGCCAAAACACAAAGACAGGTTGCACATGAGTTGCTGAATCACATAGCCCCGCAACATGTCAGATGCCGACAGAAATAATCCGCGATGGGCGAGCTCCTGTTGACTATCTAACTGACCATAATAGTCGTTTAAGGTTTTCGGGTTTTGCAGATACGCATTACCAATGGCGCTAATGGAAGATACGCCCAAACCCAGTAAATCTAAATCACCACGGGTGGTGTAGCCTTGGAAATTACGGTGTAGTTCTCTATTGCGCTGAGCAACGGCGAGTTCGTCGTCGGGCAGGGCAAAGTGATCCATGCCAATCAGTTCATAGCCAATTCGGGTAAGGCTTTCCACAGCTTGCTTCATAAGTGCAGTTTTTTCCGTAGGTTTGGGCAGCCATTCACCCTTAATTTTACGTTGAGCCGCAAAGCGTGTGGGTAAATGGGCATAGCTGAATAAGCTAATTCGCTCTGGTTGCATGGCTTTAACCGCAGCAAGTGTGGTGGCAAAGGTATCTGGTGTCTGGTGGGGCAGGCCATAAATCAAATCGAGGTTCACTGATTTAAAATTCACGGCTCTGGCGTAGTCCACCAAGTGGGCAATATGAGATGTACTTTGTACCCGGTTGATAGCGTCTTGTACTTTGTAATCGGTATCTTGTACGCCAATGCTCAGCCGATTAAACCCCAGGTTGGCTAAGAGTTTGATGTATTGCGGCATTACCCGGCGAGGATCTATTTCAATTCCGATTTCGGCATCATCGATCACATCAAAATTGGCTTTTATTAGTGTCATTAAACGCGTTTGTTGGCGTTCACTGAGGAAGCTCGGTGTGCCGCCGCCTAAGTGAATTTGTTCCACTTTTCTACCCGCAAAAGCGGCTGAGCGGATTGCCATTTCCTTGGCAAGATAATCTAAGTAGCGATCAGCTTTTTCACTATGACGGGTAACCACTTTATTACAGCCACAGTAATAGCAAAGGCTATGACAAAACGGAATGTGCAGATAAAGCGAAACGCTTCGTGCCTTCGACTGCGATAATGCATGCTCAACCGGTGACGAATGCGTGATTTCACCGAATTCAAGGGCTGTAGGGTAAGAGGTGTATCGAGGCCCGTTGATATTGTATTTCTGCATACGTGCGGGGTCGAAGAGTTCGCTGATAGCCATGCTTTTTCCGGTTTGTCTTTGAATACCCAGAAAGTATAACCACCGGCAAGCAGGCAAAAATTGATCTGATTCAATATTTTGCAGAATGTTGTAAGGAATTCGCAGTTCGAAAATTAGCGCACAAAAAAAGCACTGCCAGCGTGACTAGCAGTGCGCATTAACAAGCTCGATGAATCTGTAATTAAAAGGCTTTTCGCAAGGTAATCCCGTAAGACGCTGGCTGACCTGGGTAAGCCATTAGCTTACCGGCTTGCACGGGTACATCGAAGCCATTGCGGGCAATGTACTCTTCGTCTAACACGTTGCGGCCCCATAGTGTCACGTCCATATCCCATTGCGGTATGTTCATGTTTATACGGGCGTTAACGATATCGAAGCTGTCCACATGTTTGTAAGGATCGTTGGAGTCGTCGAGGTACAAATCACCCGTATACTGATAATCCAACGCCAGCAAGAATGGATAGGCGCCGATGTTGATAGTGTGCTCAAGATTGACGCCAATGGTTGTTTCAGGTTCAAAACCCAGTCTGTCTCCCGTACGAGAACAGTAGGGGGCATCAGCTGAGGGGCGACCGGGATCATCGATGCCCGTGTGCCAACTATAGGCTACCCAGCAAGTGCCTTTTTCAAACTTGTCGAATGTGGCTAAGGTTCTGGCCATGTTCACGCCTAGCCGGGTGTCTGTGGTAGGAAACCAAATTATTTCCAGTTCAAAACCTTTGGTACTCAGGTCGCCAGCATTTTGCAGGTTGAAGCCAAATCCGGTAAAGGTCGATGCCTGGAAGTCATCAATGCGGGTGTGATGTGCTGCGGCATTGATACGTAAATTCAGTGCGTCGATGTCTTGCTTCAAGCCCACTTCAAACGCGGTGGCTTTTTCGGCATTAAATTGCGGATCCAATCCTTCGGCAATACGGTCGGTATTCATACCGCCAGATTTAAACCCGGTGCCGACACTGGCGTAGTACAGGCGGTCATTGTTGGGCTGCCAGCTCAGTTTTACTGTGCCCGTGATTTGGTTGTCTTTACGGCTTTCATCCAGAGCTGTTCGCGGCAGCACGGAGGCAGTGCCAAGGAAAAAGTAACCCCATCCAGCTTGTTGAAAGGGCGCGAGGGCGGCTAATTGTGACAATTCCGGTTGAATACCGCTTGCCAACGCCTGCGCAATCCCACCAAGGGCTGCGCCGGCCAGTGTGGGATTGGGGAGCAGCGCAGGGTCAAGTGGTAAACCATTGATACCCGGCCCTTGTTCAGTGTAGCGACCCACCAGGGTTTTCTCTTCGCGGGTGTAGCGTAATCCCGTAGTAAGGGTGAAATGCTCGGTAAATTGCCAGTCACTCTGGCCAAATACGGCTATGCTGTCTTGTTCCTGATAGGCAGTATGGGCGAACTGCGTGTTTGCCGGGGTGGCTGGAGCTGCAGGCGCGATCAAGCCGCCACTAGCAGCGCTAAGACCATTGAGCCCCTCTATCAGCGGCGTGAGTTCTGTTGCCGAGGCTGCAAAAAATAACGGAAATTCCTCGCCGGTGGTGATATCAAAATTTAGTCCAAGATTTTGACTGAAATAATAGAGTCCACCTATTACGGTTACCGAATCTCGACTGTACGTTGCCCGTAGTTCTTGCGAAAACGCTTGCTGACCCGCATCGTTTGTGGTGCTGAGCATATCTGCATCGGTAAAGTCGGTATCGGTAATGTCGAGGCTGTCAAAGCTGCGCCAGCCACTGACTGATGTGAGAAGTAGCGTGTCGGATATTTGCCAATTAACTTCGGCAGAAAACCCTTTGTCAGTCATTGCTGAAACAGGTAGGGCGGACAGGGCTGTGGTGTAGTCGTAAAAAGAGTCGCCACCGAATAAAGTGGCACTTACGGGCGGCATCATTAGTAGTGCATCAGATCCAAATTTGCCAGCGATATCATTGGCGACAGTATTGCTTTGCAGTGTTAGTGCCCCGCAACAATGCTCATCGAGCTCTGCATAATCGGCGATAAGGCGAATGCTTACATCTTCATTCGGCGTATAGAGGGCTTGTAACCGCACACCTGAACGGTCTCTGTTATTGATCGTATTAGGCCCGAGGTTTACATCGTCAATCCAACCATCCCGCTGGGTGGTGAAACCTGATACGCGTGCAGCAAGTCTATCGTCAACAAGGTTAATAGAAGTGGCACCACTTAGGCGATACAGGTTGTCACTGCCCAGTGTACCACTGACAAAGCCATCGCCATTTTCAAAAGTTGGTGCCTTGCTGCGGAAAACCACGGCACCCGCCGGTGTATTTTTGCCAAATAACGTGCCTTGAGGACCGCGCAGAATTTCAACTGCGTCGATATCCACCAAATCGTTTATGACTGCATTCTGACGTGAACGGTAGACGCCATCAA
The DNA here is from genome assembly GCF_056160345.1 of Alteromonas sp. ABV4_515. Lineage (NCBI taxonomy): Bacteria > Pseudomonadati > Pseudomonadota > Gammaproteobacteria > Alteromonadales > Alteromonadaceae > Alteromonas > Alteromonas sp. ABV4_515. Next base: position 303,088 of record NZ_JBSWWZ010000005.1, on the reverse strand, counting down.
CATAAAGCCCGACAGAAGATTCAAAGCCAAAATTTTGCGATGATGTGCCTATGCCACGCACAGAAAAACTGGAGTTTGTTGCACTTTGGCTTTGAAATGCTTGAAAAGCGGGAACATAGCCTTGTAGATCATAGATATCCAGAGACACGCTTTCTGCGATATCGGTGCCAGATACCACCGTAAGTGCAACAGGCACATCCTGAAGATCCTGCGTTCTCTTCTGTGCGGTAACCTCAATCCGTTCTAACGGATGTTCTTTTTTCTTGTCGTCGACTTCTGTTGTTGCCGCTACAGCGATACCGGAATGCATGCATAGCGCAAGAGCAACAGTTGAAAAGGAAAAAGGGATTGAGTATGTCACTGATGACATGAGCGTATCCTTTCGAGTGTTTTTATTTTATGTCGCTCATTCCATTGAAAATGCCGAGTCGTCTTACATCCATGACGAAGCGCCGAAAATTCGCGACGAATTGTAATCGGGATTTGTGACCGATAAAAGTCATACAAAGCTAAAGTTGTATATAAATGTAAATGAAGTAAGAAAAGTAACGCTCATGGAAAGCGGTGGTTATATGACTAGAGTCTGCGAGGTAAGCGGATGAGAAGAGCGCAAGAGGCCTAATAAGATGCGGCCCAACAAGTGGGCCGCGGAGATGCAGATTTTACTCTGCGTACCATGTTGAAGGTGTCACCCTCCCTGGTGAACTTGCTACGGATTTGCCGCAACAAGATGGTCTGGTAGTTTCCTAAACAGGCGGGATTTTTCGCTGCTTTGTAATGCGTCTGCAGCACTTAGCGAATTTTCATTTGGCAGCGATTTAGCCGAAAGTACGCGCTGGAAGTTAATGTCTAGTCCTGAGCGGGCTTTTTTCTCAATCGGGTTGGCAGTGGTTGTTGCCGCGTCAGCAGATGTTCCCATATTTGCAGAGGCGGTTGCACAGGCCAAGAGCAATGCGTTTAGTAAAACAATTTTAGTTAGTTTATTCATTGACTCACCTTTTTTAAAAAGCGCTTTGGACGCCTGAGGAAGATGTTGTTTGTTCGGCTGTAATTAAAGATTAGTTAACAACGCAAATAAAGGCTAAAGCTAATACCAAGGTATGTAGGAATATACTGCCATGGCATCAATTAACTAAAATTCAATAAGTTATCTTTGTTTTATGTTCATTCCAAAAAAAGAAAGCGGCGTTATCGCCGCTTTCAAAGTACAGGTGTTAAACCTGTTACCATGTTGAGATGGTAGTGGCGTTGCGCTTAACGATTAGAGACGCTTTGCCAGTTCGGCAGCAATTGGACTGCCTTGATGACCTGTTTCACTCACCCATGCTTGAAGCGTCTTACCGTCAGTTTCCGGCGACCCTAAATCACTCTTGGGCATTTTCTTAACTAATAAGGTGCCGGTCTCAACCGCGTTACTCATAATCGCGGTACGAATCAGGCTGTTGCCACCGCAGGTTACGCCTGAATAGTAATCACGGAGCTTTAAGCGGTAGTCAGACTCGACTAAACGAATTTTCTTACGCAGCTCGCCCTTGTCGTCAGCCTGTACAATGGTACAAATGTTAGCAAGTGCGTCGTTGATATCTGCGTGCGCTGTGCCTGCGAATCCCAGACCTGTAGCAGCAATCAGAAGGGAAGTCTTAACAATTTTCAACATGGTTAATTCCTCAGAGAATAATGGTTTAAAAAGGGGGTTGTTTGTTCGCTAATAAGTAAACACCACAACCGTCATTGGTAAAAGAAGCGCGGTAATACTTAGGTATGAGGTGCAAAACCTAATTCGCCAGGACTATGAAAAAAAGCGGCCAGGGGCCGCTTTTTGAGTGCAGGCTCAAGCCTGCAACCATGTTGAAATGGTTATAGAAATAGCATATTTGTTACAGGCGCTTGGTTAACTCTTCAGCGATTGGGCTGGCTTGATAACCTGATTCGTTCACCCAGGCTTGCAGCGTTTTGCCATCGGCTTCTGGCGCAGACAAGTCGCTTTTAGGCATTTTTTTCACGAGCAGCGTACCTGCTTCAACAGCATTGTTAGCAAATGCTGTTCTGATCAGGCTGTTGCCGCTGCAGGTGACGCCTGAATAGTAGTCGCGAAGCTTCAAACGGTAATCTGATTCCACTAGGCGCATTTTTTTACGCAATTCACCTTTATCATCGGCTTGCACGATAGTACAGATATTCGCTAATGCTTCATTAATATCTGCTTGCGCAGCGCCAGAAAAACCAAATGCCATTGAAGCTACGATCAGAGAAGTTTTAACAGTTTTCAACATGGTTAAGTACTCGTTAGTAATTGTTATTAAAGTAAAGTGGTGTTGTTTGTTCGCTATCTAGTAAACCTATTTTCCGGTGACGAGAAAAGCATTTGAGCGACACATAGGTATTAGGAGTTATAACCAAAAGTAGGGCAGTGTAAAGAAGCTAATCCACTGAATGGGTTAGATTAATTATCTTCAAGGCTTGTATCTACGGGGCGTTGAGAGGAAAGTAGAAGCAATGATAACGGAGGTGAATATGACGGCAAAATTGAATGTTGATGAAGTAAATAACGCGCTTAAAGATTTAAATTCGTCTTTATCTGAAGATAAAAAGTGGATCCTGCAAGATGGCAAACTAACAAAATCCTTCACCTTTCGTAATTTTATCAGAGCATTTGGTTGGATGACGGAAGTGGCCATTTGGGCAGAGAAGCTTAAACACCATCCGGAGTGGTTTAATGTATATAACCGGGTTGATGTGGCGTTAACCACTCACGATGCAGGTGGAATTTCGGAACTCGACTTTAAATTGGCAGCAAAAATGGAGAGTCTACTCGCCTGAATTGGCGGGAGTTTGAGCGGTATGCTGGTTTATTGTCCATTCAGTCAATAAAATGAAATATAAATGATGCGATCCCTTGCCAAGGTAACGTGCGTATGTATAATACGCACCACTCAACGGCGAGGCGGAAATATCCAGCCAAGCTAATGGAGTAATTCGGACGCGGGATGGAGCAGTCTGGTAGCTCGTCGGGCTCATAACCCGAAGGTCGTAGGTTCAAATCCTGCTCCCGCAACCAATTCCTAATTACTTGTTGAGACTTATCTTTTACGGACGCGGGATGGAGCAGTCTGGTAGCTCGTCGGGCTCATAACCCGAAGGTCGTAGGTTCAAATCCTGCTCCCGCAACCAATTCGTAATTAAAGATAAGACCCCTTTTCGGACGCGGGATGGAGCAGTCTGGTAGCTCGTCGGGCTCATAACCCGAAGGTCGTAGGTTCAAATCCTGCTCCCGCAACCAAATACCTTTCTTAGTTTTCTATAAACATATTCGCAATTCCAAACCCACTTTCTTTTTTGCGCCCGCAGTGAGTTTTTTTTAATTCACATCTGAATAATAATCGCTTCAGTTGCGGCATCCGTCTCATTTGCATAATCAATGATTTGAGACAGAATAAATACCTGCTAGTCTTACCATAGATAAATAACAATAACAGGGCGCCCTATGCTCGAATGGCTGATGTCGTTTTTCGTCATTCCTGAATCTTCACTTTTACTCACTGGCGAATACTCCCCTTCACTTATGGTGCTTTCTATAAGCATCTCAATATTTGCGTCTTATATGGCTTTTCTGGTGGCAGGGCAGGCCGCGCAATCAGTGAACCGTAAACGCAAGGCAATCTTACTTGCGTTAGGCAGTCTCGCTTTAGGCGGCGGCATTTGGGCGATGCATTTTATTGGCATGCTTGCTTTCGAATTGTGTACGCCAATTTCCTACGATACTAAAACCACGTTTCTGTCTTTCATCCCTGGCATGTTGGCGGCGTACGTTGCGTTGCGAAGCCTGACTCGCCGGCAGGTTCGCTTCGTTCAAGTGTTGGTGGGTGGTGTGCTTGTTGGCAGTGGTATTGGCGCCATGCATTATTCAGGCATGGCTGCGATGGAAATGGCACCGCTTCTTCGTTACAACCTGCCCATGTTTAGCCTTTCAATTGTCGTGGCCGTTTCACTGGCTATGTTAGCTCTGTGGATTAAATTCGGGCTCAAACGCATCGCTATGGCAAAGGGCTTCAAAGGCACCCGGGTTATTGCCAGTGTGGTGATGGGTTGTGCGATTACTGCCATGCATTATACCGGCATGGCCGCAGCCCGTTTTGTCGCACCACCAGGGTTTGAGTCCAGCATGCAAGATCAGAGTATTTCCTATGTGCTGGCAGGTTACGTGAGTTTCTTCACCTTAGTCATCATCGGCGTAGTTATTGGTGTTACTTCCTTGTTTCGCTATATGGATATTTCGCAAAAAGCGGAAAACAGCCGACGCACCCAGGTTGCGCTTATGGATACCGCAATCGACGGCATTATTACGGTAAACAGCCTGGGCACTATCCTCAATATGAATAAAGCGGTGAGCAGAATATTGGGCTGGGACGAGTCGATGCTTATTGGCCAACCTTTCGCTTCACTCATGGAAAAATCTGAAGAGCAAACCTTTGATTCCCGCTTTTTCGCAAAAATCCAATCTTCGCAGCAACAGCAGTCGTCCCGTTTCAGTAAAGATTTATATGCCCTGGATAACGATTCTCAACCGGTTCCGGTAAGAGTCGGGATCGGACACACCCAATTGGGTGAACAACATTTATTCGTGATTAATATGTCGGATAATCGCGAGCGAATGCAGATGGAAAAAACCATTCGCGACAATGAGGCGCGTTTCCGTTCGTTCTTCAGCAATATTCCTGGCATTGCTTATCGCAGTTTGAATTCTGAGGGTATGCCTCTGGTATTTGTGAACAATGCCATTGAGGAAATTACTGGCTATACCACAGATGCCTTTACCCGTGAAGATGAACGCATTAACCTTTTTGATCTAGTACATCCTGACGATAAAGCGGCCTATCAGGCTTCCCGCCAGACTGATAGCGAATTTTATGTAGAATATCGGCTTATTGACCGTGTTGGTGAAACCAAATGGATGCGCGAATATGGGTCTATTGTCGACAACGCTGATAATGAAGTAAGTTGGGTTGACGGCTTTATTATGGATATAACTTCCCGTAAGGAAATGGAAGTCGCACTACGGGATGCCAAAAATGAAGCTGAAGAAGCCGCGGCGTCTCGAGCAAGTTTCCTGGCGAATATGAGTCATGAAATTCGTACTCCCATGAATGCCATCATTGGTTTTAGTGATATTTTGCTGGATGAAAAGCTAACAGATGGTCAGCACAAACACCTGACTACGATAAACCGTTCAGCCCGTTCGTTGCTTCATTTACTGAATGATATTCTCGACAGTGCCAAGCTTGATAAAGGAAAGCTAGAGCTGGATTATAGAAATTTTGCCATTTCTGAGGAAATCGACACGGTAATTTCAACTTATTGGTTAGATGCGAAACGCAAAGGGTTGGATCTGCAAGTCAGCGTTTCGCCTTTGCTGAGTGATTACTATTATGGTGTGCCGGAAAGGCTCCGCCAAGTATTGAATAATCTAATCAGTAATGCTGTGAAATTTACCGCACACGGTGAAATTACGCTGAGTGTTCATCCCCAAGAGAACGGGGTTGAGTTCTCTGTGTCTGATAGCGGTATCGGCATGACCGAAGAACAACTGAGTCGTGTATTTGATGCATTTGCTCAGGCTGATGCATCGATGAGCAGAAAATACGGCGGCACCGGTTTGGGCACTACCATTTGTAAACAACTGGTAGAACTCATGGGTGGAGATATTCAAGTATCCAGTGAACAGGGCAGAGGAACAAAGTTTACTTTTCGTCTGCCAATTACCCCGGTTAGTGAGCAGGAGCAGGTGACTCAGGTGGCGTCTATTGACCTTCCGCCGCTGCATGTTCTGGTGGTCGACGACATATCACAAAACGTTGATCTGATTAGCTTGTTGCTTAACCGCGCCGGCCACAGTGTGGATTTTGCTGAAAACGGCAAATTGGCTTTTGAAAAAATGAAAACCGGCAATTTTGATGTGGTGCTCATGGACCTCCAAATGCCGGTTATGGATGGTCTGACAGCTGCTGCAAACCGGCGGGAGTGGGAGCAGGCGAAAGGTTTGAAACAGCTTCCAATTATCGCCCTTACTGCAAGTGTGTTGGTGCAAGATAAACTGGATGCGCAAAACGCGGGCATGGAAGGTTTTGCCAATAAGCCCATCGATTTTCCCACACTTGTTGCTGAAATTGCCCGGGTACTCGGGTTCGAATACACAACGGTTGCAGAAGCCACTGACGCGACAGACAGCGACCCAAATAGCGTAATTGATTTTAGACGGGGAACGCTGCTTTGGGGCGATAAAGTTACATTAGAGCGAGAAATTCGTCGTTTCCTGTCTACCGCGTCAGAGATACTCACCCAGTTGGTACAGTGCCTGGTGGTAGAAGACATGGAGCAAGTAATCAGTCATTTACACGGCATGAAAGGAGTGAGTGGTAACCTTGGGTTGGTCAGAGTGATGAACGTAGCAGGTGAATTTGAGCGCAATGCCCGTAACGACCATTTGTCAGCTGAAGATATTCCCACCTTAAAGGCAGCCTTAAGAGAAGTGGAAAATCAATTAGCGCAACAGACAGCGCCCACCCAAGAAGAGGCCTTAGAAGAAGTTGATAAAGGGGCATTAAAGCGAATTTTAGCCTCTTTACTTGATTCGGCTCAGCAAAATCAGTTTGACGAAACTATTGTTGCTTACTGTGAAGGGCATTATTTTGGCAGCTATAATGTAAAGGTACAGTGCATTTTGCAGGATATGGACGACTTTGAATTCGAACGCGCTGTAGTGCGTATAAACGAGCTCATTGAGAAGCTTGAAGAAACAGGAATAGACTATGACTAACGGTACAGATAAACCACGCTTACTGCTTGTGGATGATGAACCGGTTAATCTACGGGTGCTAAAGCAGTTGCTATCGAAAGATTACACGCTTTATTTTGCTAAAAGCGGTGACGAAGCCATTAAGTTGGCAGAAAAACAACAACCCGATCTTATTTTGATGGACGTGATGATGCCGGAAATGACAGGTTTCCAGGCATGTACGCATTTAAAAAAACATCCTGTGCTTAAATCTATCCCGGTTATTTTTGTTACTGCATTGAGTGAAGCTACTGATGAAGCGGAAGGCTTTGCTGTGGGCGGCGTAGATTACATCACCAAGCCAATCTCACCACCTGTGGTACTTGCGCGGGTGAAGACCCACCTTTCTCTTGTTCAGGCCGATGTACTAAGACGTACCCGGTTGCAAGTAATTCAGCGTTTAGGTCGAGCTGCGGAATATAAAGATAACGAAACAGGCATGCATGTGATGCGCATGAGCCACTATTCTAAGGTGATTGCACGGGCGTATGGGTTTTCCGAAGCCCGTGCGGATATGCTTTTACATGCCGCGCCCATGCATGATATTGGTAAAATAGGCATTCCAGACAGCATCATGCTTAAACCAGGTAAGCTGACCGATTCCGAGTTCGAAATCATGAAGACACACCCGCAAATTGGTGCTGAAATCCTTGGTGATGCCGACACCGAATTATTGAAGCTGGCACGTGATGTGGCGCTCACGCATCATGAAAAATGGGATGGAAGCGGTTATCCTGGTGGCCTGGCGGGCGAGGATATTCCAATTGAAGGACGAATAGTTGCCATCGCGGATGTATTCGATGCGTTAACCAGTCGTCGACCTTACAAAGAAGCATGGCCCGTAGATAAAACCTTGGATTTTATACGATCGCAAAGCGGTATTCATTTCGACCCGGCGCTGGTTCCGTTACTCGAACAGTGCCTCGACCAAATCCTGGAAATTCGCGAACGCTGGAAAGATGACGATCCAATGCCTTTACTGAGTTGATATCTGGCCAGAGTGCCAGTATAATGCGCCACAATTAGTTAGTCAGCGGGCTTACCGGAAACGCAGTTTAGCGGTATACGCCTAACTAAATTTGCAAACTTTTCTACAATTATAACGTAGTTAAACCTGTATCGTTTGCAACTGCCGTTGGCAGACAGGGTTCAGATTCATGCAAAAAGCCCCGCTGGTCCGGGGCTTTTTGTTGTTTTTAAACTGATTTGTTGAGTAAAGATAACAGACAAATCAGGTAGTTGGGCTTTATGCCCTTTTTTCGTTTTTGGAGGTAAGGATTGGCAAAGCTTGAAGATAAACTGACCGAGATGCTTGAGCCGGGTGTAGAAGCACTGGGTTATGAATTAGTGGGCGTTGAATTTGTACGTGCCGGAAAACATTCTATTCTGCGCGTTTTCATTGATCACGAAAATGGCATAACTGTAGACGATTGTGCCGAAGTCAGTTACCAGGCAAGTGCAATTCTTGATGTTGAAGACCCCATCAATACGGAATACAACCTGGAAATTTCTTCTCCGGGTATGGATCGCCCGCTGTTCAAAGAGAAGCATTATGAACAGTCTCTCGGTGAAGTTGTTCAGGTACGTCTAACGGTACCTATGAACGACCGACGTAATTTCAAAGGAAAGTTGTTGTCATGTGAGAATGGCATGATCAACGTAGAAGTGGATGGCCAGCAGTTCCAGTTAGCTGTGGCGAATATCGAAAAAGCAAACATTGTTCCCACATTTGACTAATGGAACAGCACCCGCTTTCGGCGTAAGAAAGCATCAGTGAGGCGAAAATGAATAAAGAAATTTTGTTAGTGGCAGAAGCCGTTTCAAATGAAAAACAAGTGCCTAGAGAAAAGATCTTTGAAGCACTGGAATACGCAATCGCTAGCGCGACCAAAAAGAAAAATGAAGGCGAGATCGAAGTGCGCGTGAGCATCAACCGTACTAGCGGTGATTTCGATACGTTCCGCCGTTGGTTGGTTGTTGCTGATGACCATGAGCAGGAAAACCCTTACGCGGAAATGTCGCTGTCTGCCGCACAGGTTGACGATCCTGACGCACAGCTGGGCGATTACGTAGAAGAACAGATTGAATCTATTAAATTCGACCGTATTACTACGCAAACCGCAAAACAGGTCATCGTACAGAAAGTACGTGAAGCCGAGCGTGCGCAAATGGTTGCTGAATACGAAGACAAAGTCGGTGAACTGGTAACCGGTACCGTTAAGAAAGTAAACCGTGACAACATCATCATCGACCTAGGAAACAACGCTGAAGGTGTTATTTACCGTGACGATATGCTGCCTCGCGAGACCTTCCGTCCGGGTGACCGTGTTCGCGGCCTGCTTTATGTGATTCGTCCAGAAGCACGTGGCGCACAGCTGTTTATTAGCCGTACGCACCCTGACATGCTGGTTGAACTGTTCCGTCTGGAAGTACCAGAAATTGCGGAAGAGACACTGGAAATTAAATCTGCGGCTCGCGATCCGGGTTCACGTGCGAAAATCGCCGTGAAGACAAACGATAAACGTCTCGACCCTGTTGGTGCTTGCGTAGGTATGCGTGGCTCGCGTGTACAGGCGGTATCGGGTGAACTGGGTGGCGAGCGTGTTGATATCGTGTTGTGGGATGAAAACCCAGCTCAGTTCGTTATCAATGCAATGGCACCGGCTGAAGTTGCCTCTATTGTCGTTGACGAAGACAGCCACATGATGGACGTTGCCGTTGAGCAAGACAACTTAGCGCAAGCGATTGGCCGAAGCGGTCAGAACGTACGATTAGCCAGTCAACTTACCGGTTGGGATCTGAACGTCATGACAGTGGCAGATCTGAACAAGAAGCACGAAGAAGAAACTGCAAAAGTGCTTCAGGTTTTCGTTGAAGGTCTCGACATCGACGAAGATTTTGCAGAATTACTGGCTAGCGAAGGTTTCAGCACACTGGAAGAAGTGGCGTATGTACCTGTTAGCGAATTACTGGCCGTTGATGGCCTTGATGAAGACACCGTTGAAGAACTGCGAAACCGCGCACGTGCCGCGCTGACTACCCGTGCTCTTGCTAATGAAGAAACACTGGAAGGTGCCGAGCCAACAGAAGCGTTGTTGAACCTTGACGGTATGAACAAAAACATTGCCTATATCCTTGCTAGCCGTGGAATTACTGACCTTGAAGAGCTGGCTGAGCAGGGAACAGATGATATCAGTGATATCGAAGGACTGACCGAAGAAGACGCCGGAAAATTGATTATGGCGGCACGGAATATCGTCTGGTTTGGTGAAGAAGAAGGTCAATAAGGGGAAAAATACTAAGATGGCAGAAGTATCTATTGAAAAGCTCGCCAGCGACATTGGAACAACCGTTGACCGACTGGTAACCCAGTTTAAAGATGCCGGTATCACTAAAGCTGTAAACGACTCAGTAACAGAAGACGAGAAGCGTCAGCTTCTTGATCACCTGAGTAAGCAGCACGGTAATGCAGCAGCGGGTGAACCAACGCGCATGACATTGCAGCGTAAAACCACGAGCACTCTGAGTGTTGGTAAATCTAAATCTGTAAAAGTTGAAGTGCGTAAAAAGCGCACCTACGTGAAACGTAGTGAAGTTGACGAGCAGAAAGCCGCGGAAGAAGAGGCACGTTTAGAAGCTGAACGTGCTCGTCTGGAAGCAGAACAGAAAGCGGCTGAAGAAGCTGCAGCAGAAGCGGCCCGTAAGGTTGCTGAAGAAAAAGCACGTGTAGAAGCTGAAGCGAAGAAAAAAGCGGAAGAAGAGCGTGCTCGTAAGGCTGCTGAAGAGAAAGCGCGTAAAGAATCTGCACAGGAAGAACCTGAACTAAGCCCAGAAGAACGAGCTGCTCAGGAAGAAGCCCGTAAAGAAGAAGAGCGCCTGCGTAAGCAGCAAGAAGAAGAAGCTAAGAAGAAGCTTGAAGAAGAAGCCAAGCGTGCCGCTGAAGAAGCGCGCAAGCTGGCAGAAGAAAACGAGCGTCGCTGGAAGGAAGAGGAAGAACGTCGTAAGCGCGATGAGGCTGCCGAAGTTCACATGCACTCTAACCGATATGCACAGGAAGCTGAAGACGAAGAAGATATGCAGGTAGAGCGTTCTTCGCGACGTCGTAAGAAGTCCAGAAAAAACGCGGGAGAGCATTTGAAGCAAGGTTTCAACAAACCAGCACAACCTGTAGAGCGCATTGTTAAATTGGGTGCCACTATCACCGTAGGTGAATTGGCAAACCGTTTGGCAGTGAAGTCTAACGAAGTTATCAAGACCATGATGAAAATGGGCGAAATGGCCACCATCAACCAGGTTCTTGATCAAGACACAGCCACACTTGTGATTGAAGAAATGGGTCACAAGTACGAACTGGTTAATGATAACGCCCTTGAAGATGAATTGATGGCAGATGCCAGCACGGGTGAGAAGATTACCCGCGCACCGGTTGTTACCATCATGGGTCACGTTGACCACGGTAAAACCTCACTGCTTGACTACATTCGACGCGCCAAAGTGGCTGCGGGTGAAGCGGGTGGTATTACCCAGCACATTGGTGCTTACAAAGTAGAAACCGATAACGGTGAAATCTGTTTCCTGGATACACCCGGACACGCCGCGTTTACCGCAATGCGTGCACGTGGTGCTACCGCGACAGATATCGTTATTCTGGTTGTTGCAGCAGATGATGGCGTAATGCCACAGACTAAAGAAGCGGTACAGCACGCGAAAGCGGCGGGCGTGCCTCTGATTGTTGCTGTTAACAAAATGGATAAAGAATCCGCTGATCCGGACCGTGTGAAAACCGAACTTTCACAGCTGGAAGTTATTTCTGAAGAGTGGGGCGGTGAGCACCAGTTCGTTAACGTATCGGCGAAAACCGGTATGGGCGTTGACGACCTGCTGGAAGCCATCAGCCTGCAGGCTGAAGTACTTGACCTGAAAGCTGTGCCAAATGGCCCAGGACGTGGTCTGGTTATCGAATCCCGTCTGGATAAAGGTCGTGGTCCGATTGCTTCTGTACTGGTTCAGGAAGGTGAAGTTAAGTCTGGTGACATTCTGCTTTGTGGTGAAGAATACGGTCGTGTTCGTGCCATGCGTGACGAAAACGGTATCGAGCTGAAAGTGGCTGGTCCTTCTACACCTGTAGAGGTACTGGGTCTGTCAGGTGTTCCTGTAGCCGGTGAAGATGCTGTTGTGGTACAAGACGAGCGTAAAGCCCGTGAAGTTGCTGGTAAGCGTCATCAGAAGAAACGTGAACTGAAACTGGCCCGTCAGCAGAAAGCGAAATTGGAAAACATGTTTGCGAACATGGAAGCCGGTGACGTGAGCGAACTGAACATTGTTCTGAAAGCGGACGTACAAGGTTCTGTGGAAGCGATTTCAGAATCACTGCTGAAACTGTCTACTGCTGAAGTAAAAGTAAACATTGTGGGTAGTGGTGTAGGTGGTATCACCGAAACTGACGCCACCCTGGCGGCAGCGTCAGGCGCGATTATTCTTGGCTTCAACGTACGTGCCGATGCAACTGCACGCCGCGTGATTGAAGGTGAAGAAATTGACCTGCGTTACTACAGCGTTATCTATAACCTGATTGACGAAGTGAAAGCGGCAATGAGCGGAATGCTTGCTCCTGAATTCCGTCAAGAAATCATTGGTCTGGCTGAAGTTCGTGACGTGTTTAAGTCACCGAAACTGGGCGCGATCGCTGGTTGTATGGTTACCGAAGGTAACGTGAAGCGCAGCAACCCAATCCGTGTACTTCGTGATAACGTTGTTATCTATGAAGGAGAACTCGAATCACTGCGTCGCTTTAAAGACGACGTACAAGAAGTTCGTAACGGCATGGAATGTGGTATCGGCGTTAAGAACTATAATGACGTTAAAGTTGGCGACCAAATCGAGGTCTTCGAAGTCATCGAGGTTGCCCGTCAAATTTAGTCCTGTTAAGGCATATTGATTAAAGCGGGGGCAGCAGCCCCCGTTTTTGTCCGTATCGTATTTTCAGGCATGAGGAGTCGAATATGGCACGGGAATTTTCTCGTACAGACAGAGTGGCGCAACAGGTTCACAAAGAAGTTGCCAGCATTCTGCAAAATGAATATAAACATCGTGTGGGCGAAATGCCTCTTATCACCGTGGCAGACGTTGAAGTATCACGCGATCTGGCGCACGCCAAAATCTTCATCTCTATTTATGGTGCTGAGGAAGAAGAGGCGAAAGCGCACACCAAACAGCTGGAAGAATTAAAAGGTTTCGTGCGTTCACTGCTGGCTAAACGTTTGCGTATGCGCAGCGTACCGCATCTGCATTTCTTCCGCGATGAGTCGCTGACCGAAGGTATTCGTATCTCTAATCTGGTTTCTGAAACCATTGCGAAAGATGAAGCGAAAAGCAAACAGCGGGATGAAGAGCAGGATTAATGGGCAGACGTCGTAAAGGCCGCAGTATCAATGGCGTATTGCTGTTGAATAAGCCATTGGGCGGTTCATCTAATCAGATCTTGCAAAAGGTGCGCTGGTGTTACAAAGCGGCGAAAGCCGGTCATACTGGTGCATTAGATCCTCTTGCCAGCGGTATGTTGCCCATTTGCCTGGGCGAAGCCACCAAGTTTTCGCAGTTCTTGCTGGATGCCGATAAAACCTATGAAGTGACCATGCACCTTGGCGTGCGAACGACTACCTCTGATGCCGATGGCGAAGTAGTGGAAGAGAAGCCGGTGAATGTGTCTGAACAGCAGGTACGCCATGCCTGTCTAAGTTTTCTTGGTCAAAGCAAGCAAATCCCTTCCATGTTCTCTGCGCTGAAGCACCAGGGTAAACCGCTGTATCACTATGCCCGTCAGGGAATAACCGTAGAGCGTGAAGCCCGTGATATCACCATCTTTGAGCTGGAAATAACCCGTATGGCGTTGCCAGAAGTGGATATGCGTGTGCGCTGCTCCAAAGGGACGTACATCCGTTCACTGGTCGATGATATTGGTCAGCAGCTTGCCTGTGGAGGATATGTAACGCGCTTGCATCGCACCGAAGTTGCCGATTATCCCACCGACAGAATGGTTAGCCTTGATGACGTCATCGCTATTCAAGAAAGCCTCGAAGAAGACAACTTTGATAAGCTGGATTGCCTGCTATTGCCAATGGATACCGCGGTGTTGTCGCTACCAGCTATTTATCTGGATAACGAGCAGTATCAACGGTTCGAGCATGGTCAAAGTGTATGCGGTAAAACGGACAGTGCGTTAGAGGTCGGCGTGCAATATCGCGTTTACATGGAAAAAGCCGACGGGAACGTGTTCTTAGGCGTCGGTGAAGGGGTATTAACGCCTAAAGACCAGCCCAGAGCTAACGCTGGTGAGATTTTTGTGTCTCCCCGACGCCGCGTGGTCTACGAGGCGGTCTGAGTCTGAATTTACTTGCGAATTATAGCGTCATCGTTATAATACGCGCTCTCATAATTTCGCTGAATTAGTGATCGGCGGAATTTAATCCAATTAGGAGAAAATTATGTCACTAACTAAAGAAGAAACAGCACAAATCGTTGCTGACTATGGCGTTAAAGAAGGTGATACTGGTTCACCTGAAGTACAAGTAGCTCTGTTGACTCACAACATCAACAAACTGCAAGGTCACTTCTCTGGTCATAAGAAAGATCACCACTCACGTCGTGGTCTGCTGCGCATGGTTAGCCAGCGTCGTAAACTGCTTGACTACCTGAAAGGTAAGAACGCAGAACGTTATCTTGATTTGATCAAGCGTTTGGGTCTGCGTCGCTAAGACAAAGTTTCAAACGAAAAAAGCGCCTCCGGGCGCTTTTTTTGTGTCTGCTGATTGGGAAGCAATACTTATCTTGCAGCAAAGAATAAAAAAGGCAACCCGAAGGTTGCCTGATAAGCCTATGCAATATTACGGTTTTTACTGACCCTGAGGCACATTTGGTGTTGTGGCACCTGGTTGGCTCACCACCACCTTGGTCGCAATATCGCGAATTTCATTTTCCATACTGGTTAATCGGCTAGCTAAGCTGGCGTTACGATTTTCCAACACGGAGATTTTATCGGTAAGATTTTTCACTGTTTGCTGTTGAGATGATTTGTCACTGGTGGCTTGTTCAAGCTGCAAATTCAATGCAAGAATTTCATCTGCAATGCCGCTTAATTGATTGTTCAGCGACGCAAGTTTGGTCTGCTCGGCGGTGACATCTTCAGTCACTGTGGTAATTGATTTCTTCAGGCTGTTTTCAGTGGCGTTGAGTTTGTCGCCCAAATCAGTAATTTCTTTCTGATTACGACGCCAGGCCGACGCCCAAAGTTTGTCCATTTGATCCCACAACTCTTCAGATTTATCGGAAAGTTCGCCTACCTTCACCTGCAGCGCAACGGTTGATTCACCCATTTCTTCGCCTGTCGCAGATAACTTACGCTCAAGTTGTGCAATACGCGATTCAGCATCGGCAGCGACTTCTTTTTGTAATTGAAGTTGCTGGAATAAATAATAACAACCGCCAATACCAGCCAATGCAACGACAGCGACCAGTGCAATCCATAAGCCGTTATTGCCACCGCTCGTCTTCGCCGGCGCTGATGTAGATTTGCCTGAAGTACTCTTGGAATCGCTCATTGGCGCTTTAATCGTATGACTGGAAGGCTGTTTTTTATGCTGGTAGTCGCGACGATCTTCCTCGTCTAATCGGATAGTCGGAAAATCATCGTTTCTGGAATCGTTGGACATACTTACTCTTTTAGATAACTAAACTACTGGACTCAGGTACGTATTCAAAGAATGGTACTCTCTACCTCATACCAATACCATTCTCTGGCTCAAATAACAATAAACAACTGCATAGAGCGGGCCAGACATTGTCTTTTCCGCTCTTTTTGTTGGTTTATACGGGCTATTTGTCTCCGAGCCACTGTACCCGATACAAATCTCTACGTCGATCCAGATAGTTTCTTACCGAACCTTCGTTTTGCAGTTTGGTAAGCTTATCGAGGTCAAGATCGACAATTAGGGTCATTTCTGTGTTAGGCGTGGTCTCAGACACAATAGCATCGTGTGGGAACGAAAAATCTGACGGAGAGAACACCGCAGTTTGCCCATACTGGATGTCAACGTTATCCACTTTCGGTAAGTTACCCACACTACCGGCAATGGCCACGTAGCATTCGTTCTCAATGGCACGGGCTTGTGCGCATCGACGCACACGCAGGTAGCCATTTTTGGTATCGGTCCAGAACGGCACAAACAGGATTTGCATTTCTTGCTCAGATTGCAAACGGGCCAGTTCCGGGAATTCCACATCGTAACAAATCAAAATACCGATTTTGCCGAAGTCAGTATCGAACACATTGAGGTCGTTACCTCCTTTCATGATCCAATCTTTTTTCTCATGAGGCGTCGGGTGAATTTTGTATTGGCTGTCGATAGTCCCGTCGCGGCGACACATGTAGCTCACGTTATACAGTTCTTCGTCTTCTACAACCGGCATAGAACCCGCAATGATGGTGATATTGTAACTCAACGCCAAGTTCGAAATGGCATTAAGAATTTCTTCGGTATAGCTGGCGAGGTGCCAAATGGCATCGATTGATTCCTGCGATTCACTCAATCCCATGAGTGGTGCGTTGAAGAATTCAGGGAACAATGCCACATCACAGCCATAGTCGGATAGGGCATCAACGAAATATTCTACTTGTTGCAGCAGTTCTTCAACATTTTCAAAATAACGCATCTGCCATTGAATACAGCCGATACGGGCACTGGATTTCTTGCCGCCGAACAAGCGCGGTTTGCCTGGCTCGTAGTAAATGTTGTGCCACTGCAATAGGGTGGCGTAGCCGCGAGACGCTTCATCCTCGGGTAAATACGCTTTGAGGATCTGTTTTACTTCGAAGCCATTAGACAACTGGAAGGTGAGAATAGGATCATAAATGTCTTTAGACTTCACCGCTTCGATATATTCGTACGGCGTCATTTCATGACTATGCTTGCCGTAGTTAGGTATCCGGCCGCCGGCCATAATGGACTGCAGATTGAGATTTCTGCACAGTTCTTTCCGGGCTTCGTACAGGCGTCGTCCAAGGCGTAAACCGCGGTACTCAGGGCAAACAATTACTTCAACACCGTAAAGAACATCACCGTTTGGATCGTGGGTTGTCAGGTAGGCATCACCGGTGATTTCATCGTAGGTGTGTTTGTCATCAAACTGGTCGTAATCGACGATAACAGAAATAGCAAAAGCCACTACCTTGCCTTTATCTTCAATACAAATCTGTCCGTCTGGAAAGGTGGTAACTTGCGCCTTGTAGTTTTTAAACGGCCAGGCGCCACCTACATTCGCATAAACCTTATCCATCAACTCTTTAACGTCGTTGTAGTCGTCGAGGGTTAAGTTGCGTAGTTCAAGGTGGTGTTCTGTTTCTTCAATATGATTTGGGTCGTGACTCATTAATGTGCCTATATAACGGGGTTTTACTTCTGACAGTGTATACACAATGACAGAAAGAAAAGATCCTTTCTAGCTACCTGTCGACGACGGTCAAACATGATGCGAATAGTGATTGCGCAGATGGCGGTTTGGGCGTATAAAGCGGCCAGTTTTTTTCACACCAACAATTCATCAATGAGTGCACTTTTAGCAACCCATCTTCCCACCGACACGAGCTTGTTTGCTCGCATCGCAGACGACATTTACCAGCAAGGATTCAGTGTTCAGGAATATGCCTTACCAGAAAGCCTGGCCAATGGCCTGTGGGAATATAATCGGGCCATGTCGGAGAAGCAGTTTCAGCAGGCTGGCATTGGTCGTAAAGACGATTTTCAGGAAAATGATTTTGTGCGTCGAGACGAAATTTGTTGGATTGATGGCACCAGCGAAGCAGGGGCTGACTGGTTGCACTGGACCAGTGAGCTGAAAACGTTTTTGAATCGAAGATTGCTACTAGGCTTGTACTCTTTTGAAAGCCATTTCGCGATGTATCAGGAGGGCGCATTTTACAAGCGGCATCTTGATGCATTTAAGGGCCAGGCAAACCGCGTACTTTCATTGGTAACGTACCTCAACCGTGACTGGCAAGAAAGCGACGGCGGGCAATTGGTGATGTACATGAATGAGAATGACACCACCGGCATTAAAGTGCTACCGCGGTTTGGCACTGTGGTTGTGTTTCTAAGTGAGGAGTTCCCTCACGAAGTGTTACCCGCCAGCCGTTGTAGAAATTCGATTGCCGGCTGGTTTCGGGTGAATGGCACTATTGGCGATATTATAGATCCCCCTCAATAGCCATCAATTTGGTGGCTGTTTTATAGTCGAGGTTCATCACCGCGTTAATAATTAGGGTGCTGTTTTCTTGTCCATAAGTGGCTTCCAGTAAGCCCCGATAAGGTTCGATATCACTGAGTCTCAGGTACTGGTGGCTTTCAATTTTTTCAACCAGCTCATGCAAGCTTACGTTTTGCTGCACCGGCTCCGTTTTCAAATGGCGTTCGCAGATTTTCAGGGCCTTTCCAATATGGCGATAGACCAGGTTAAATTCATTCTCCAGTTCCCGGGTTGAAGGTAAATTGCCGGCAATCAGCAAGTGTTCAGCCTCTTTTACCAGTGTTTCTAAGCGTACGGCTCCTATCGACATCGACATGCCTTTCATCGTGTGCAGACGGCGTGCTAGGGTTTCTGTGTCGTCGGGGGCTGAAATTTCACGTTCAAAATCACTAAAATGCAGATGGAAGTTTTTGAGCAAACCTAGGTAGGTATGTACGTCGTTGCCCAATCGTCCGATTGCGACATCAAGGTCGAAACCAATAAGTGTTGTTGCCAGCCCACGAAGAAGCGCTTCATCATCGGCGGCTTGCTCTTCATCATGTGGTTTTTGAATGGGTAAAGGCGATCTTTTCTTACCCAGTACGCGTTCGAGCAACGCATATAAATCCTCACGCACAACGGGTTTAGCGATATGTCCGTCCATGCCAACAGCCGTCACTTTTTCTCTGTCTGCATCCATAACGGCGGCGGACATGGCATAAATCGGTACCGTCTTACCTACAGCCAATTGGCGAATTTTTTCTGCCGCGGTATAGCCGTCCATATTCGGCATCTGTAAGTCCATCAACACCAGATCGAATGGATGTTTTTGAAATACCGTGATGGCTTCGTAACCATCTTCGGCCACCTTCACATCCAGACCTACTGCACTGAGTAACTCAATGGCAACAAATTGGTTTGTCGGGTGATCTTCAACAACTAACACCGACGCGTTGTTAAAAATGGGCATGGTCGATTTCGAATGGGTAGCGTTTAACGTTTGTTGCCTTTCCTGCAGACTAATGACAGAAGCCTCGAGATCAGACAAGAAAAATGGCGTAAGCAGCCAGGCAGAAGCCGTGTTAAGAATAATCTCGCTGGCGTTTTGGTGGTAATAGCCCTCTGTACTCAAAAAAATGATACCGCACCTGATGTTCGCGGTAGAGTGGGTGAGTAATGTTTCTACTAGGCGGGTTTTATCGACGTCGGTGAGTATGGTGGTGTCGACTATCACGATATCCCAGGTTTCAACCCCACTGGGCTCGAGACGATTAAGGTTATTATCCAGCGTTACTGTAGCTCGCATCGACTCAAAAAATTGTATCATCAATTCGATTTCGGGCGACATACTGCCAATCAATAAAATATCTTGATCATCCAATTCGCCATCAACAGGGGATTTGAGCGTTTTATCTGTGGTGAGGGGCAATACGAGATTAAATTGGCTTCCTTGTTCCACAACGCTATCAACGGTTATCGAACCATTCAATAGCTTTGACAAGTGTTGCGATATGGCAAGGCCCAAGCCCGTACCACCGAATCGGCGGCCGATGGAGCCATCTGCCTGAGAAAATGATTGAAACAATGAATCCAATTTAGCTTCTTCTATACCAATGCCTGTGTCAGCAACGGTGAAAGCCACTTTGTGTGTGCCAGAAATAGTACTCTGTTGGCTGGAGACCGTAAGTGAAACTGTGCCTTTTTCGGTAAACTTGATTGCATTCCCTAACAGGTTATTCAGTATTTGTGCTATCCGTGGGGCGTCGCCTACAACGAATCGTGGTACCTCTCTATCAATATGGCATTCTGTTTTCAGACCTTTCTGGTTGGCCGTAGTTGAAAATAGATGAATGGAATTTGAGAGCATTTTATAGAGGTCGAAAGGTTCATTAACGATTTCAAATTTACCCGCTTCGAGTTTCGAGTAGTCGAGAATATCGTTCAGAATTTGCAGCAATGAGCGCGACGAAGACTGTACTTTTTTCAAATATTCACGCTGCTTATTACCCATTTCCATTTTTAGCACCATATCCGTTAATGCGATGACCGCATTCATTGGCGTGCGAATTTCATGACTCATATTGGCCAAAAACTCACTCTTGGAATGGTTAGCATTCTCTGCTTTGTCTTTCAAAGAGAGTAAATTTTCCTGCATTCTTTTTTGCGGCGTAATATCAAGAAAAGAGCCTATAAGTTGGGTCGGCTTGCCTTTATTGTCACGTTCGAAAATTAAATCCTGCGCCATCAGCCAAAGCCAATGGCCGTTAGCATGGCGTACACGATAGAAAAGGGTGAATGCGCTGTTTTCATCTTCCCCTTTCATCAAGTGGGAAAAATGATTAATCACTTTTGATTGGTCATCATGATGAATAATTGAACTGATGCCGGTATCCAGATTATTGATATCGTTCAGGCTGTAGCCAGTAATGGTTTTAAAACGGTCATTAACAAAACGGTTCTTTCTCGTTGCAATATCAAAAATATAAACGCCAGCAATAGACGCATTGATTGCTCTATGAATAATGTTTTCACGCTCAATCAAGCCATCTTCAAACTGTTTTTGTTCGGTAATGTCTTCAAACATAATGGCCAGCTTGCCAGCAGAGATATAGAACAAATAAAGTTGAAATTCGCTATGGGATACTCCCGACGTTTTGAAGGGGACTTTCAACGTTTGGCTCTTTTCTGCGCAAAAAAGTGCCATCTTCTCTTTAAGTTGCGTGTCGGCCAGGAACGGGTCATCAGCATGTGCCGAAAGCAGAGTGTCGGCCACTGGGTTTTGATGCACCAGGTGAAACGCATCACCGTTTTGTTGATAAATACACACGCCAAGGGGAATGTGGGCAAGCAGGTTTTCCGTTGTTGCGACGCTACTGGCTAATGCTTCCTGGTGCTGAATACGTTCACTGATATCCAAAAGCGAAACGTAAATTATCTCGGGATCATGTTGTGCTCGGGTTAAACGTATTTCCAGAGGGACCGACTTTCCACTTTTAGTTACCCCATTTACAATGCGGTTTCTGGCCATATCTCGGGTTATTTCATCGCTGTTGATGAACTGCGCCATAAGCGATGTGTGAATCGCTTTAAATTCTGGTGAAACAAGCAGGTTGACGTGCTGATTTTCCAATTCTGATTTTTCATAACCAAATATCTGGCAAACAGCTTTGTTGGCAACTGAAATGATACCATCGCCAGTGATCACCAAAATACCCACATGTGCACTGTCTGTGCTGTCACGCAAAACCCGTTCTTGTCGGGCTTTGTTTTCTTGTTGTAGAAGCTTAATTTTGGTTTGATTCGCTTCTTCAACACTTTTTTTCAGCTGATCGACGGTAGGTAATTGCAGAGCGGCCGGAATAGAACTATAAACTTTATAAGCAGTAAAGCATGAAACGATTGCTGTAATTAGTTTTAGTATGCCATGGAGCCCATAAGCGCCGTTCCAGATGATAAATATGCTGACAAAGTGGGTAATGCCGCAGAGGGCGATAAACAAGGAGAAAAGCAGGAACAAGCCTTTGAATTTGAGATCGGTTCTTCGCCTTACAAAGTAGTAAAGTGCTATGGGAATCGAAAAATAGGAAGTGGCGATAAGTAAGTCAGCAAGAACGTTTAACCAAAGGACTTCTGGGATCCATTGATAACAAACGCCATGAGGCATGTAATCGGTTCTAAGCAGGTTTTCCAGGGATGAAGACATAAAATTAATTTTTGTTTGCCATGTGTCTCATAATAGAAAGGTTTTTGTTGAACTGCTAATTGTTGTTGAATAAATGAAACAGGATTTCAAAACATGTCTACACCACGCTCGCGAGTTTTAATTGTCGATGATGACGTTGCGACTATCAGACTTATCGCGGAAGCATTAGCGCCTGACTACGAAGTTATCATTGCCACCAGTGCTGAAGAGGGGTTGGAACAAGCCAAGTGCACTGAGCCGCAGTTGATTTTGCTTGATGTGCTTATGCCTCAAATTAACGGCTTCGCGTTATGCCGCAAATTAAAGTCTGATGAGCAAACGCGTAAAATTCCCGTCGTTTTTGTCACGGGCCTTGCGGAAGTGAGTGATCAGGCCAGAGGATTCGAAATCGGCGCCGTCGATTACATCACCAAACCCATAGAAGTTCCCCTATTACGGGCCCGCGTTAAAGCCCATATTCGACTGTATTTACAAAACCTGCAATTGGAATCTCTGGCGGCAACGGATTCTCTGACGGGCTTATCGAATCGACGCAAATTTGACGAGAGTCTCACCCACGAAATTGAGCGCTGTCAGCGAAGTCAAAGCGAACTCGCCTTGATCATGATCGATATCGATGATTTTAAAGCCTACAACGATACCTATGGTCATGGAAAAGGGGATGATTGCCTGGTAACCGTGGCCAATGTTTTAAAAAATAGTGCCAGACGGGGCACCGACTTGTGCTGCCGACTTGGTGGTGAAGAATTTGCCATTATTCTTGGTGAAACAGACCGCGTGGGTGCTATGGCATTAGGTGAAAGCATTATTTCGAAATTTCACGACCTGCAAATAGAACACGGCAGTGCTAGTAGTCATCCTTACCTTACAGTCAGTATTGGGGTGTCGGTGATGGATTTAAGAAGTGCGCTGAGAAATCGCGTTGAGGGAAGGGAGTTGGTCGATAAAGCGGATGAAGCCCTTTATCGGGCGAAATCCATGGGTCGCAACAGAGTTGAATTCACCCCTCTTAATTTTCCTATGGTTAAGAAGATCAGTTAGTCGCGCTTACCCTGAATACCAGGGATTGCCAGATACCGGGTATCCGTTTATTGTAAGTGATACTAAAGACGCATCGATGGATTAAGTTTATCGATTGCGTCTGCTATTCCTCAGATTGCAGTAAAAATGGACAGAACATTGGAAAAGTTTCCCCCCGTCACGCCTGTTGATGATTTAAAAGCACTTATTATTGATAATCAGGGGTTAGTCCATGAAGTGGTAAGTAATGCGCTGAAAGATGCGGGCATTCTTCGCGTCGACAGTGCATTTAATGCTTTTCATGCCATTCGGTTGTGTGATGAAAACGTGTACGACATCGTCATGATCGCATTCAATGTCAGCAGCGATAAAGACGGCTTCCATCTGTTTGAAGAACTCAAGCATTATCAGCATATTACTGATAAAACGACGGTTGTGTTTCTTAGTGCAGAAACGAGCCAGGCACTGGTCAATTGTATTGTTGAGCTTCAACCGGATGATTTTTGGGTTAAGCCGTTAGATAAGAAGCGTGTCACTCAGCGATTTCAATATCTGCTCAATATTCGTAGAAAGTTACATAAGTTGCTCTGCTGTCTGCAAAATCATGACTACTCCTCGGCAATTTATTACGCAGAGCGCCAGCTAACGGATAAAACCGTGAGTGAATTTCATCCACGGTTGAAGCGCATTATTGGTGAAAGTTACCTTGCACTGCGAGACTACAGCAAAGCGGAGTCCTATTTTCACGACCTGTTGAAACAGTACGATCATGCCTGGATACACATAGGTCTTGCCCGGGCGCTGCTACGGCAGCATAAAATGGAAGAAGCCGAAAGTTTGCTGGAAGACTTACTGGCGCGGGATGATACCCGTTTTATGACCTATGACTTGCTGGCGCAATATTACATCGAGAAAGAACAGTTTGATAAAGCGTATGAGCAAATGCGCGAGGCAAGTAAGCTAGCTCCCAGGAATATTGAGCGCAATAAACGGGTTTGGGACCTGGCAAGGCTGAATCATGACAAGTTGGGGCAACTGCTCGCCGTTCAAAATATGGCGAAATATGCAAAAAATTCTATCCATGATTCTCCCGAGCTAACACTCAATGTACTGCGAGCGACAGTCGATGTAGCGACATCGGCTAATGGGGCCGAAGCGGAGAAGTTAGTTAAGAAAGTTGAAACCGACCTTATTGAATTTGAGCGCCAACAAGGGTTAGACAAAGAACTCGCCGATCAACGCGCAGTGTTGCAAGCAAGACTGCTGTGCTTGAAAAATGACAAAAAGTCAGCTGAAGCCATCATGAAGACGAAGCGTCCGGATACCGACGGATTATCGATGGAAGACAATCTCGACAAAATGAAAGCATTTCATGAGCTCGGTATGCGTGAACATTGCTTATCGATGTTAGAGAAATTACATCGTCAGATTGCAGGTGATACTTTCACCAGTCAGGTGGTTGATGAATATCTCAAACAAGAATCCATTGAGAGAAAAGAAATCAACTTCACAACTCGCGAACTGAAAGAAATGGCGGCGGTGAATTACAAAGAAAACCGTTTTGGCCCGGCTTATCAAAATCTTAAACAAGCGCTGACGCTTTCTCCCGACAACAAGCAGATTGCGCTTAGTTTGTTGAAAATCATGGTACAACTAAATAAAAAAGAACCGCTTAACAACGCGCAAATCGAAACCGCGGTGAAAGCGGCAGTGTTACTGAGTGACGATTACCTGGGGCCTGCCCAAGCGGCGAAGCGAGATGAATACATTGCGCAGATGAATATCGCCGCGCAAATCCAGGAGAAAAAGACGGTTTCAGACAACCTGTTGAGTTAACTACTCCGGCTTTCAACAATCGCTCAGCATGTTGCTGAGCGTTGTCCTCGAAAGTAAGCTACCCAATCAGCATGGTCTGACTTAACTTGTTCTGCATACTCCATACTGATCCTGCGCAGCGCATCCCGGTTTGCTTCTAGTACCGTCAAGGCCGCTAATTCAAACTCCACAGAGCGGCGGTCTCCGCGACAATGTGCAAATGCCAGCGCTTCTCCGCAAACTTGCGCAAAATCCACAAATCCTCCGTCAATACTACGGTTACCCATACAGATATCTTCTGGGCTTATCCCCACTCGTGCGTGGTGTCTTGAACGAATAAGCCAGTGTTTATCCGACCATTCGGCTTCGTCGAGTAAGAGGTCTGGTCGTCGCTTCATTTTACGTTGACAGCGAGCGGTTAAATGGGCGGGGTTTAATCGGTTGACCGGTGATAAATCTGGATAATAAAACAGAGGAGCCGCTTCTCGCTGCTGCTTTACTTCGACAATATGGCAACGGGCGAAGGTGGCTTCATTATGGGGCTTGGCCGGGCCGACGAGAAAATAAAAGCGATCGAGGTTGTTTGAACCGGTACCAGCATGATTGCGCTGAACAATATCAATGACATCGTCATCCATATACGGGGCAAAGGCTTGTTTAACCGCAGTATAATAATGCGGAGCTAATGGGGTGAATTTGTCACTATTTTTGCGAAATGCCAAACCGTCATCTCGCATTTGCACGGCCTTGGCCAGCGCACTTTTGGTTAAAAATTCCTCACCGCCTGCAGCTCTGGCGCAAGCTTTATTGTAAAATTTGTGCAAACGGGTGCCGGGCATGATGTCTTCTACGGCATCATAAAGTGCTGTAGGGTCGTCAGCGACCCGTTCGCATACTGTGAGGTAGCCATCGAGAAAGGCGTCCATGGCGAGCTCAACGTGTTCACTATCGATAACGGCTTTAATCGTAACCTGCTTAGGCGATTCATATTTACCGCTGCGCACGCCTTCACAATGTTCTCTGGCAAGCTCAAGCGACACAAGAAAGCGAACAATATCCCATCCGGCATGACCTACGCAGGCATCGTCAAAATCATTGGGAGAAAAAATAATGGTATCGCCGTGAGAGCCTTCTTCGGTCATAAAGCCAAAGTTACTCATGTGACAGTCGCCTACCACGCACGTTAACGGCAAGGAGAGCAGGGCAGCGTCAAATTGTACATTTCCAGCCTTCCAGTCGGCGTAAAAAAGCTGGGCACTTCCACGATAGAACGTAAAAGGCGACTGTGCCATTTTAGCGTGCTTGATAAGCAAAGGATCGGGAGAGCGCCCATCGATTCGCAGAATGTGTGTATCGACAAATTGGTGTCGCGGACTCAGTCCGGCAAAGCTATTTTCTGTCATCATAACGTCACTTGAACTTATTATTTGAGTTTGTCAGAATCGGCCATTGAGTTTTTTCGCTCAAACATTGGCTTGGTAATCGCAAAAACTGATTGGACCGTTCAACATTACTAATTATCTTTTTAAACTCAGTGAGTTTAATCTTGTCTCAAGTCAACAGAACAGGGTTTGTTACTCAACACAGGGCAAACCAAGTTCTAAATTATTACGTAAATACCGTGTCACTTTGTCAGCTGGTGTAACCGGCGCGAAAAGACACAAAATAAACTACATTAATGGAGATTAACAATGGCAATTATTAACACTGCTATCAAACCTTTCAAAGCAAACGCATTTAAAGATGGTGAATTTGTAGAAGTAAGCAGCGAAGACATCAAAGGAAAGTGGGCGGTATTTATCTTTTACCCAGCTGACTTCACTTTTGTATGTCCTACTGAGCTTGGCGACATGGCTGACAAGTACGAAGAACTGCAATCACGTGGCGTAGAAGTATTCTCAGTATCTACTGATACTCACTTTACACACGCTGCATGGCACGCGTCTTCAGACACTATCGGCAAAATCAAGTTTGCGATGATTGGCGACCCTACTGGTGAAATCACGCGTAACTTTGATTGTATGCGTGAAAACATGGGTCTGGCTGACCGTGGTACGTTTGTAATCGACCCGGACGGTATCGTTCAGGCGATGGAAATCACTGCAGAAGGTATCGGTCGTGAAGCAGATGACGTAGTACGTAAAGTTAAAGCGGCGCAATACGTAGCCTCTCACCCAGGTGAAGTATGCCCGGCAAAATGGAAAGAAGGTGAAGAGACATTAGCACCTTCACTGGACCTGGTAGGCAAAATCTAAGCTTACCTAGCGTTCCTGATTGGGTGCAGGCCACTGCCTGCACCTTCTTAACACTGAAACAAAAGGCAGATATACCGTGTTAACTAAAGAAATTTTACAAGCATTGAAAGGCTACACCGCATCGATGCAGAAAGATGTAACATTCGTTGTACAAACTGGCGAACATGCCAAGCGCAATGAACTGGTTGAATTTCTGTCTGGCGTTGCAAGTGTAAGTGACAAAATCAAACTGGAAGAACGAGATACCGACGGCGTTCTTCGTAGTGCTACCAGTTTTCTTATAGAGGCTGACGGTGAAGACACAGGCATTCGCTTCTCAGGCGTTCCAGGTGGTCATGAGTTTAACTCACTTATCCTGGCACTGCTTCACTCATCTGGCACTGCATTAAAAGTCGATGAAAATGTACAAAATATTGTGAAGGGTGTAAATGAACCCCTGCACTTTGAAGTGTTCATTAGCTTAAGCTGTCACAACTGTCCGGACGTGGTTCAGGCGCTCAACCAGTTTGCGTTGCTGAATCCTAACATCACTTCAGAAATGATTGACGGTGGTGTATATCCGAAGTTGATAGAAGAACGTGATATTCAAGGTGTACCTAGTGTGTACCTGAATGGCGAGTTGTTCGCTAACGGTAAAGTAGATGCGTCTACATTAATCGACAAGCTATTAGAGCGTGACCCTAGTCTGAAAGAGGCGAACAAGGGTAAGAGTATGCCATTGCAAGACGTTACCGTTATTGGTGGCGGTCCGGCTGGCGTAAGTGCCGCGATTTACAGCGCACGTAAAGGCTTAAAAGTAACTATCGTTGCTGACCGCTTTGGTGGTCAGGTTAAAGATACGATGGGTATTGAAAACCTGATTTCGGTACCGAAAACCACGGGTCCGGAATTGGTTGGTAACCTCATGTCCCACATGAAGGATTACGAAATCACGCTTAAAGAGCACGTGAAAGTTGAAAACATCGAGCGCGGCGATATCAAGGTAGTTGCCCTGTCGTCGGGTGAAGAAATTCGCACTCGTACCATCATCGTTGCCACCGGTGCACGTTGGAGAGAACTCGGCGTACCAGGCGAAAAAGAGAACGTAGGTAATGGTGTGGCATATTGCCCGCACTGCGATGGTCCTTTCTTTAAAGGCAAGGATGTAGCGGTAATCGGTGGTGGTAACTCGGGAATCGAGGCTGCACTTGACCTGGCGGGTATTGTGAAATCAGTGACGGTATTTGAATTTATGCCGACGCTGAAAGCCGATGAAGTACTGGTTAAACAGGCAGAAAAACGCGACAACGTGACGATTCTGCGTAACGTGGCAACCAATCAAATTGTTGCTGAAAACGGTAAAGTAACGGGTATTGAGTACAAGAACCGTGAAACCGAAGAAGTTACAACGTTGCCACTTGCTGGTGTGTTTGTACAAATCGGTTTAGTGCCAAACAGCCAGTTCATACAAGGCGTGGTCGATATGACCAAGCATGGTGAAATCATCGTTGATAACAAGTGCGTGACGTCTGAAAAAGGTATTTTCGCTGCCGGTGACGTAACGACAGTACCTTACAAACAGATTGTGATTTCAATGGGGGAGGGCGCGAAAGCATCGCTGTCTGCCTTTGAATATCTGTTACAGCACGAAGTGCCAGAGTCTGAAAAGACGGCATAACCATTTAGTGTAAAACGACAAAGCAAACGGCACCCATCGGGTGCCGTTTTTCTATATGAATAGATGTGTGAATATCACCTGTTCGTCGCCGTTGCCGGCAACTCGACACGCTCTATTTTGCCAACAATGAACAAATACGAGAACACCGCCAGCGCCGCATTTGCTGCTACGTATACCAGCGCCCACTCAAATGAACCGGTCGCGGTGACAATGTAGCCAATAATGATGGGCGTGGTGATAGATGCAACATTACCGAAAGTGTTAAACAGTCCACCAGACAAACCGGCGATTTGTTTCGGTGATGTATCAGACACGACCGCCCAGCCGAGGGCGCCTAATCCTTTTCCAAAGAATGCTAACGCCATGAAGGCGATGACCATCCATTGAGTATCGATGTAGTTACAAACGAGAATGCTGGTGGAAAGTAACAAACCCACTACGATAGGGGTTTTTCTGGCGACGCTTAAAGAATAGCCCTTACGTAAGAATGTATCGGAAATCACGCCACCCAGAATACCGCCGATGAATCCGCAAATAGCCGGTAAAGAAGCCACAATGCCCGCTTTAAGGATGGTCATATTGTGTTCTTGCACCAGATAAACCGGAAACCAAGTGAGGAAAAAATAAGTAATGGCATTAATGCAGTATTGGCCGAAATAAACGCCAAGCAACATTCTGCTACTGAGCAAATATCGTACGTGAGAAAAAGTCGGTTTGGTTTTTTCAACATTTGGGGAATCCATATTAATTAGGCCCCCGTTGTTGCCAATGTAATCGAGTTCGGCGTCGTTAATACTGGGGTGGTTTCGGGGGCTGTATATGACTTTCAGCCAAATTGCTGAAAAAACAATGCCGCACGCACCCATCACAAAAAATACATATTGCCAACCGGCGGTGTAGGTTATCCAACCCATCAACGGGGCAAACAGCACGGTGGCGAAATATTGCGCAGAGTTAAACACCGCTGATGCCGTGCCTCGCTCGGCAGTAGGAAACCAGGCTGAAACAATTCTGGCATTGCCCGGAAAAGAGGGCGCTTCGGCAATACCCACCATGGCGCGTAAAATGAACAGCAAAACAACAACATTGATAAAGCTGAAATAACCCACGAAAGATTGCAGTAGGGTAAATAAGGACCAGGTGAAAATACTGGCCGCATACACTTTCTTTGAGCCAAATTTATCGAGTAGCCAGCCACCTGGGATCTGACCTATCACATAGGCCCAACCAAATGCGGAGAAAATATAGCCCAGGCTTACGGCGTTAATTCCCAGATCATCCTGAATACTAGAGCCGGCTATAGACAGTGTAGCTCTGTCGGCATAGTTGATCGTGGTGACCAGAAAAATCATTAACAGGATCTGATATCGAACCCGTGTAGGCTTTGCTGAATTCATTATTCTCTCTTTTCTATTCAGTGAACGTAAAATACCGGGCGACAGCATCTTACCGGACAACACGGGTACTGCAAATCGGCTTGCTGTACCCTGGTTTAATGCAGTGACTTACAATCCCAGATAACTGGTTTTCACTGTGGTATAGAATTCCTGCGCATATTTACCTTGTTCACGGGAACCGTAAGATGAAGACTTGCAGCCGCCAAACGGCACATGATAATCCACCCCTGCCGTAGGCAGGTTTACCATCACCATACCTGCGCGTGCGTTACGCTGAAAATGACGGGCATATTTTAATGACTGGGTAGCAATACCGGCAGATAAGCCAAACTCTGTGTCGTTGGCTAATGCCAAGGCGTGTTCATAGTCTGATGCCCGCAATACACTGGCTACTGGCCCAAACACTTCTTCGCGATTTATCCGCATCTCTGATGTTGTGTCGGTGAATAACGCCGGCGCCATAAAGTAGCCATCGGACTCTCGTTTTAATAACTCACCGCCAAGTGCCAGCGTCGCTCCCTCATCCTGGGCTATTTTTAGATAAGACTGGTTCTGATCTAACTGACTCTGCGAGACCACAGGTCCGATATCCGTTGTGCTGTCTAACGCATGACCGACACGAATCTTATTTAATCGCTGTTGCATTTTTTCAATGAACTGAGGATAAATTTTATCGGTAACGATAAGGCGGCTTGAGGCCGTACAACGTTGACCAGTGGAGTAATAGGCGCTTTGTACTGAGAGCTCAGCGGCTTTATCTAAATCGGCATCGTCGAGAATAATTTGCGGGTTCTTGCCGCCCATCTCAAGTTGCACTTTCGCCTGACGAGCGACGCATCGCGACGCAATATGGCGGCCGGTTTTTACACTGCCGGTGAAACTGATTGCGGCCACATCGGCGTGCTCTACCAGTGCGTTACCCAATACGCTGCCTTTACCCATTACCATATTAAACACACCATCAGGTATGCCTGAACGGGAAATTATTTCTGCCAGCGCCCAGGCACTTCCTGAAACCAGCTCAGCCGGTTTAAGTACCACACAGTTGCTGTAGGCTAGTGCGGGCGCAACTTTCCATGCCGGAATGGCGATGGGGAAATTCCACGGCGTGATGAGGCCCACCACGCCAAGCGGTTCCCGGGTGACGTTGATATCTATGGCAGGACGTACTGAAGGCAATATTTCACCACTCAGACGCAAACACTCGCCAGCGAAAAATTTAAATATCTGACCAGCCCGGTTCACTTCTCCGGTGGCTTCGCCAAGGGTTTTCCCTTCTTCTCTGGCTAATAGTTCGCCGAGCTCTGAGGCCCGGGCGAGAATTTCATTGCCGATGAAATCCAGCGCATTTGAACGTGCCTGAATATTACTTTGTGACCATGAAGGAAAGGCCTGTTTTGCCGCTTCAACAGCCTGATTAATAGTATGCTCATCGCCGCTAGCATAGTTGCCGATAATGTCGCTAAGATCGGATGGGTTTATATTTTCGCTAGTGGAAGTACTTTCAACCCAGCTGCCGTTTATAAAGTGCTTTTTGTAATCGTCCATTTGACGCTCCGTTATAATCTGTTATCAGTGAGAATTTATGCTTCCAGTTTATCGATGAGTGCAGCGAGCTTGTCCATTTCATCGCTATTCAAGTCGGTAAGCGGGGCTCTTACCGGGCCAGCGTCGCGACCGATGATTTTCGCACCGGCTTTAACAATACTCACGGCGTATCCCGGGCACTGATTTCTGATTTCGAGCAGTGGAAGGAAGAAGGTATCGATTAAATGTTCGGTTGTTGCGGTATCACCACTGGCCAATGCGTTATAGAACTTCATGGCAGTTGAGGGAATAAAATTAAATACTGCAGAGGAATAAACCGGTACGCCAATGGCTTTATAGGCGGCCGCATAGACTTCAGCCGTTGGCAGGCCACCCAAATACGACAGGCGATCACCAAGGCGTCGACGAATGGTAACCATGGGCTCTATTTGACCAAGGCCGTCTTTAAATCCGATAAGGTTAGGGCAGCGCTCAGCCAGTATTTCCAAACTGGTGGCGGTGAGCTGACACACATTACGGTTGTAAACAATAACGCCGATGTCGATAGCATCACAAACGCTACTGACATAGTTGATAAGACCTTGCTGGCTCGCTTCAGTGAGATAGTGCGGAAGCAATAAAATGCCCTGAGCGCCAACACGCTGTGCTTCCTGTGCCTGACCAATGGCGCAGGGCAGGGAACCGCCAGCGCCAGCAATAATGGGGACTTCGCCTCGACAGGTGTCTACCGCCGTTTTTACTACCTGACTGTAATCATTGAAGTCGAGAGAGAAAAATTCACCGGTTCCACCGGCTGCAAACAGTGCGCTGGCACCAAACGGCGCGAGCCATTCAAGTCGGCTGGCATAACTGTCTGCATTGAAACTGCCATCATTGTTAAAATCCGTCACTGGAAATGACAGTAAGCCTGATCCTATGGTTTTTTTGAGTGCGTCAGGGGACATGGGAAACTCCAATTATTTTGATTTATGTTGTAGGACATCGTACAACTCAAAAATAAGGAGAGTCAAGATCAAAAGTTAATTGTATGTAAAGTGTTTGATGTTTTGCGAGTGTGGCCAGCTTGTTTTACTAAGCTGGCGAATGATTAATGCGGGCGTTTGTCACTGGCTTGTGCAGCCATGTACAGGGTGCGGTGGCGCTCTTTACTGTTGGTTAAGTGCATTCTCATTGCTGCGCGAGCCGACGACGGATCTTGTCTGGCGATGGCGAGATAAATGTCTTCATGTTCCATATTCACCCGGTTGAGATAGGCCTGTTGATTAGTTTCAGAAATCGCTGTGCCTTTAATCCGGTTGCGGGGAATGATCACATTGCCGAACTGATTCAAAATATCAATAAAGTAACGATTGCCTGACGCTTTCGCGATTTGAGAATGGAATCTGAAGTCGAGTTTGGAACCTTCATCTTCCCTCGGATCCAGTGCTGTCAGGGCGTCCAGCGTTGCTTTGAGCTCAGCGAGTTGCGCTTCAGAACGCCTTTCCGCCGCTAATGCCGCGCTTTCTACCTCAAGGCTTATGCGCAGTTCGAGTATCTCAATAACGTCTTCTAATGTGTTTAATTCTGCTGCATCCAGAATGAGTGGGGCACCGCTGGAACTCGCTAAAATGAAGGTGCCTACACCGTGGCGGGTTTCAGCTAAACCTGCAGCTTGTAAACGGGAGATAGCTTCTCTAACCACAGTACGACTCACACCGTACTGCTTCATTAAAGAAGATTCCGTAGGCAATTTATCACCTGGCTTCAGCGAACCCTGGGCTATGAGGGCGGTTAGTTGGTCGACTAATTCCTGAGTCAGACTGGTGGTGCGTTTTTTTGAAGACGAAATCATAAGCGAATAATTTGTTGCTAAACTTTAAACTTTTGTTAACATAGTTGTACGATGACATACAACCTGGCGCTTGTACATTGTATTTTTTTGCCGATATTCAGGCACAAGTATAAAGCAATTGTATCGCAAGAGAAGGCTAAGCAGTGAATTCGCCCATGCCACTTACAGGCGGTTAGCAAGCGTTTGTCATGCAAGGTCAACTTGGTAATCAAAAAGGATTCTTCATGGGAATGAAAAAGGTAACACGGCTCTTTTTTAGTTTGGCAGTACTAGGCTGTGGTTTTCAGGCAATGGCTGATAGTGCTGTTATGCCTTCGGTAGAGAGTATTGTTAGAGAAATAAAAGCACCACAAATTCCCGCTAACGATTTTAATGTAAGTGATTACATTAACCACGATATGGCCAAAGCGCCTATCGACATTCGTGATGCAGTCATCAAAGCAATCAACGACGCTACTGATGCCGGTGGCGGCCGGGTTATTGTGCCGCAAGGAAAGTGGTTGGTGAATGGACCTATACACTTAAAAAGTAATATTAATCTGCATATTAGTGAAGGCGCCCATTTGCTCTTTAGCGCCAAACCCGAACATTACCTGCCAGTGGTAAAAACGCGCTGGGAAGGAACAGAAATGTTCGGCTACTCGCCATTTATCTATGCTCACAATGTGCATGATATTGCGATTACCGGTACAGGCATTATCGACGGCAACGAGAGCAGTGAATTTTTCTCCTGGCACCCGCAAGAAAAGCCAGACCAGCTGGCATTAAGAAAAATGGGCATTGACGGTGTGCCGCTTTCGCAACGTCAGTTTGGTGAAGGGCACCTCTTGCGCCCCAGTCTTATTCAGATATTCGGCGCAGAGCGCGTGTTGCTTGAAGGGTATGAAACCCGCAACTCCCCATTCTGGGTTAATCATTTGGTGTACACCACCCATGCCACCGTGCGAGATCTTAAGGTGAACAGTCATCACGCGAACAATGATGGCGTGGATGTAGATTCAAGTTCCTGGGTATTAATTGAAGATAATGTCTTTCGGACTGGCGATGATTCTATAGTGGTTAAGTCGGGAAGAGACCGGGATGGCAGAGACGTGGGTGTTCCCTCTGAGTACATTGTGGTGCGCAATAATGATATGGGCGGTGAAGACGGTATTGCACTAGGTAGTGAGATGTCGGGTGACATTCGTTATGTCTGGTTTACCAATAATATCCTTCGTTCAGGTGTGTCTGCGGTTCGCTTTAAAGCCAATATGGATAGGGGCGGTGTAGTGGAACACATTCGGGTGAGCGATCTTCAGGTTGAAGCGTTCGAAAGCCTGTTTTGGTTTCAACTGAATTATCCCGGCGAGTTAGACGGCAAACACCCTTCCAGATACCGCGATATCGTGTTTAACAATGTGACGGTGGAAAAAGCAGGGACGTTTCTGGAAGTTCACGGGCCAGATGAAATTCCCGTTGAAGACTTAGTGTTTCGAAACGTAACGGTGACCACGGTAGAACATCAGATGACATTGGAAAATGTGAAAAACCTGGTTTTCGATAATGTCAGTGTGAATGGCCAGCGCATTAACGGCGCTCTCGACTGGCACAAGTGAAGTTACGGTAACCAGATAAAATTGTTGGACGCAAAAATGAAATTATTTAGAAAAATCATTACCACGTTTACCTGCACATCCCTTCTAACAGCATGCGTAGCAATACACAGCAATGCGGACGAATTGTCGTGGGTAGAAAAAGTCGCCAATACCACCATGGCGCGTAGTCCTGAGGCCTGGGCGATGCGCCCACACAAAGGGCTAACAGAGCCAGATTGGTCTTATACCTATGGTTTAGTATTACTCGGCTTCCAGCGTTTGTATCAGGAAACCGGTAATGAGGCCTACCTCAATTATGCCAAAACCTGGGTAGACTCGCTCATTGACGAGAATGGCAATATTAAAGACTACGTGATTTACGAATTTAATATCGATGATATCAATGCCGGTAAATTGCTGTTTATGTTCTACGAGCAAACGCAAGATCCCCGCTATCTAAAAGCCATGCAGCAATTGCGTCGGCAACTCGATTGGCAGCCGCGAACCCGTGAAGGTGGATTTTGGCACAAGCGCATTTATCCCTGGCAAATGTGGCTAGACGGACTGTACATGGGCAGTGCGTACCTTGCTCAATACGCCCACACTTTCGGCGAAGACAGTGCTGTGTTTGATGATATCGCGTTGCAGTTCACCTTAATTGAAAGCAAAACCAGAGATGAGAAAACCGGCTTGTTGTTTCATGGCTGGGACGAAAGTCGCCTGCAACAGTGGGCCGATGAGGAAACTGGGTTGTCACAGCATTTCTGGTCACGTGCCATGGGATGGTATGCCATGGCGCTGGTAGACACGCTGGAAGTGATGCCTGCTGATCACGGTAAAAGACAACAACTACTCGGTATATTCAAGCAACTGATGAACGCCCTTAAACCTTGGCAACAAGCATCGGGTATTTGGTTACAAGTGACCGATCAGGTGGGTCGGGAAGGCAACTATGAAGAAGCCTCTGGTACTGCCATGTTTGCCTATGCTATCGCGAAGGGGGTACGGCTTGGGTATCTCACCAAAGATTGGACACCTGTTGCACAAAAGGCGTTCGATGGCCTGACTGAAGAACTCATCGTTACAGATAGCGACACCGGCCAAGTGCATCTTACCAATATTTGCGGCAGCGCAGGACTGGGCGGGAACCCTTATCGTTCAGGCAGTTTTGAGTATTACGTAAATGAAGCAAAAGTGACCGATGACGCCCACGGTATTGGCCCGTACATTTTGGCGGGTATCGAACTAATTAAATTGAAACAGAAGTAACCGGTGCAGCAACGCAGTAAGCCTGTATTCAACAGAGGCTGCGCCTTGCGAGTACCCGTTAAAACCAAGACTTAAAGGAATGCAATCATGCCAGATGTAATACGACATATAAATTTGTCACATGTAGTGTTACCTATTGATAACCCGGTGAGCGATGCCAAGGTACTTACCGGCAAACAAAAGCCACTGAGCGAAATGGTGATGTTGTTTGTGGAAGTGCTGACTGAAGATGGTTTCCGCGGCATGGGATTCAGCTATTCGAAGCGTGCGGGTGGACCTGCCCAGTTTCGTCATCTTAAGGAAATTGCTGAAGTCGCTATCGGTCAAGACCCTTCTGATATCGCCAAAATTTACGATACGTTGTTATGGGCCGGTGCGTCCGTTGGGCGGTCAGGTGTTGCAACGCAAGCCATTGCAGCACTGGATGTTGCACTGTGGGATCTGAAAGCCCGCAGGGCAGGGTTGCCGCTGGCAAAGCTACTTGGCGCACACCGCGATTCTTGCCGCGTTTACAATACTTCAGGGGGTTTCTTACAAGCCTCGGTGGATGAAATTAAAGACAAATCCACAGCATCGTTAGAAGCCGGTATTGGCGCCATTAAAATTAAAGTTGGGCAACCAGACTGGCGACTCGATTTAAAGCGGGTTGCAGCCATTCGTGAACACCTCGGAGACGTGCCATTAATGGTTGATGCCAATCAACAGTGGGACAGAGCCCGGGCAAAAAGAATGTGCCGCGAGCTGGAACAGTTCGATTTGGTATGGATTGAAGAACCGCTAGATGCCTGGGATGCCGTGGGCCATGCGCAGTTGTCGACCACATTTGACACACCTATCGCCACCGGCGAAATGCTAACGTCCGTTAGCGAACATATGGCGCTGGTCAATGCCGGCTATCAAGGAATTGTGCAGCCAGATGCCCCTCGCATTGGTGGTATCACGCCTTTCTTACGCTTCGCGACTCTGGCAAATCATGCTGGACTGGCCCTCGCACCGCACTTCGCCATGGAAATTCATTTACATTTAGCGGCGGCGTACCCAACAGAGCCATGGGTAGAGCATTTTGAATGGCTATCTCCCTTATTTGAAGAGCAACCAGAAATTCGCGATGGACGTATGTGGGTGCCTGACCGTCCGGGATTGGGCTTCAGCCTAACGCCTAAGATGCGTCAGCTAACCCGTGAGTCAGCATCCGTTGGACGGTCATAATGGCGAAATCACTACGCTGACATGTGGTACTAACTAAATAAATTTAGTTGTTATTGCTACCGGTGGCAATTTTTCGTTTTGAACGTGCCTTTATCACCTCCAAGCGATGAAACTCGCCGCCAGTAATAAAATAATAAATCCACGGAATACCTGCCGTTTGCTGCCTAGGTAGGGATCTTTGTACCCCGAGTTAGCCTGATTTTTTCCTTAATTTAATTGTTAAAATAAAGAAAAAATTGTTTGCCACCGATAGACATTTTGAGTAATGTGTAAACTCAATGTTAACCAAATGTTTGTAGTGGTTGGCGTTGAAGAAGGTGTGATTTGTTACTTCATCAGCAAGCTGTAACAACGAAGCATGTTCTGAAAAGTGCCGGCGATAAATAGGTCGCAGGTCAAAGTAATAACAAACAGGCGAAGCACAGCCTACTGAATCGCTTTTTAACATAGCAGCTGGTCAACGTACGCCCTTTATCGTTAATCAGTAGCCAGAGAAGCGACGTCAGAACCTTGGAAAAGCACAAGGTGAGAAGAAGATATCAAATTGACATATCTCCGACCTTCTACAAACAGGCTTTTCCGGATAAAAACGGAGAAACAACAATGTACCCTAAGAAAAAGCAACTCGCAGCACTTGTAACACTCGCGCTTTCCGGCGCTCAACTTCACGCCCAAGAGGTGTCAGAAAACCAGACCACTGGTGCAGATGATATGGAAGTGATAGAGGTTTCCGGCTTCAGAGGCTCACTGAACAAATCTCTGATGGAAAAGCGTACGTCGGTAAACAGTAAAGAATCTATCGTTGCTCAGGATATTGGTAAATTTCCTGATCTGAACATTGCCGAGTCTCTGCAACGTGTTCCCGGTGTTGCTATTTCCCGTGAAGGAGGGGAAGGTCGCCAAATCACCTTACGTGGCCTGAGCCCATCATTTACCCGCACCACACTAAATGGCATGGAAGTACCTGCAAGTACAGACGGCACCGATTCCGGCGGTGGTGTTAATGGCGGTCGTGGTTTCGACTTTAATATCTTCGCATCTGAATTGTTCAACCGAGTAGACATTCAGAAGTCTCCCACCGCTTCCATGGAAGAGGGCGGTATTGCAGGTACAGTAGACATGTATTCTGCGAAACCGTTTGATTACGATGGCTTCAAGTTTGTGTCGTCGCTGCAAGGTGGCTATAACAATATTGCTGATGAAGTTGACCCGCGTGCTGCATTTATGGTGAGCAATCGCTTTGCAGACGATAAAGTGGGCGTGCTGTTTTCAGCTGCATTTTCTGAGCGAACAGTGAGACAAGAAGGTTACGGTACTGTGCGCTGGACCACACCGGTTCGCGATGGCGGCGGTATTTTTGCAG
Source organism: Alteromonas sp. ABV4_515 (assembly GCF_056160345.1). NCBI lineage: Bacteria > Pseudomonadati > Pseudomonadota > Gammaproteobacteria > Alteromonadales > Alteromonadaceae > Alteromonas > Alteromonas sp. ABV4_515. The sequence continues at coordinate 264,338 of NZ_JBSWWZ010000005.1, read as the reverse complement.
ACACGTCTAATACCGTAGTGACAGGCTCACCGGATGTGGGCGATTGTCAATATAATGATGAGGCGGTTGATCCCGTAAACTGCTTATGGACACCACGTCTTCCGCGCCCGGATTATTTCGGTAACGATCAAGAGCGTACAGGTTTCACAGGCTCACTGCAGTGGGCACCAAACGATGATCTAACGCTAACCCTCGATGGCTTGGTTTCCAAACTGGAAAACACGCGGACAATGTATAACTTCTTCCACATGTTCCGTAGTACCTTCAGTGAAATTACCCCAACCGCGATTACTGTGCATCCAAATGGACAACAAGTGGTGGCCGGAAGCTACGACGGTATCCGCTCTCGTATAGAAAGCCGTCTGCAAGAATCATCCACCGAGTTCAGCCAGTTTGTATTGTCTGGTAAATGGTTTGTGAGCGATAACATTCAACTGGATATGATGGCAGGTACGGCTGAGTCGGATGCTCGCTCAGAACAGTATCGTTACAACATGACTCTGCTTGAAGACACCAGTTTTGGTTTCGACTTCAGCAACAATGCGAATGCGCCAACCGTCACCTATGGTTACGATATCAACGACCCGGCGAACTACAATTTAAGCGACGGACGCTTGCGTGCTACAGATGTACTGCGTGAAAACGACACCGTTAAACTTGATGCAACTTTCCTTGCTGACGACGTAACCGTTAAAGCCGGCTTGGCCTATAACGACCGAGTTGTGTCTTACAGCGAAGAACAAATTAATGGTTTCCCTGATCAAGACTCAGCCGTTGGCTTTGCTCACATGATGCCCGTTGATGACTACGGCAGTGGTTTCGATGGCCCGCTTGAGCCGTTCCTGGTAGCCGACTTTGGCGCAATCAGCGACCAACTGCTTACTGTTAACTGGTCGCCACGTACTGCGCAAAGCTGGCAGGTGGGCGAACAGACCACCGCCGCTTATGTTGAAATGAACGCTGGCTACGACATCGCTGATATGTACCTGCGCACCAATTACGGTGTTCGCTATGTGAAAACAACCACGACTTCCGAAGGCTTTATTCAGGGCGAAACGGTAGAAATTGAAAACGAGTACAATAACTTCCTGCCAGCCGTTAACCTGGCGCTGGAAGTGAATGATGAACTGATTGTTCGTCTTGGACTTACCCAGTCAATGACCAGACCGGGCCTGAACTCGCTGAACCCAGGTAATCCTTCATTCGATTACACCAACGGTTCAGTAAGCGTAGGTAATCCATTCCTCGACCCGTTCACGTCGAGCAACGTAGACTTTGGTGTGGAATGGTACTTTGATGACGAAGCGCTGTTCGCAGCAACCGTGTTCTATAAAGATATCGAGAACTGGATTGTTCGCTCATCAGAAGAGCGTCTGGTTGATAGCGCCTATTATGGATTTATCGATAACGACCCGCAGTTCGACCCGGTCATCGCGCTAGACCCTCGTACTATTCCGTACGAGCACAGTAGCCCAATTAACGCGGAAGATCGCAGCATCAGTGGTTTCGAGTTAATTTACCAGCAGCCATTTAATTTCCTGCCTGGCCTACTGAAAAATATGGGGGTTGTTTCAAACTACACCCATGTGAATGCGGATAACGTAGAAGGGATGAGTGAAACGTCTTATAACTTTACGCTTTACTATGAAACAGACGTTTATGGCGCACGTGTATCAGTTAACAAGCGCGATGATTATCTGACCGACTTCACCGGCAGCAACGGTAATGCGGAGCATGGTACCACGGGCCCAACCCAGGTAGATTTCTCTTCATTCTATAACGTGAATGATGAACTGACGTTAACCTTTGAGGTTATTAACCTGACCGATGAATATGAGCGTTTATTCACAACTGGTGACGGTTCGCTGAATCTCATGCGTGAATACAATCACACAGGCCGACAGTTCTTCTTAGGCGCGAGATACACGCTGTAATTAACGGATTAGTTTTTGGCAACCCGGTGGCATTAGGTTTTTCACGGTGCTCCGGGTTTTTTCGTTGGTTACCAATGAAGTGGTGAGTATCACGCTTTTCCCGCGCTTAACTCCGCCATACCCAGTCTTCATGATGTAAACCCAGTAACGCAATAAAGTGCTCGTAGTCTTTTTGTCCCATCGCCATCGCCACCGTTTTGAACTGTGTTTTTGCCCGGGTAGATTTGGTTTGCAGTAGATGCAGGCGCTTCTCTGAATGGGTATCAAAATAATCATCCAGAATGCCGTGAATTTTGGTTTGCGCATCCCAGTATTCCAGCACATAGCTAATTAAACGCTGATAAATACCGATCAGAATTTTGTCTTTAAACGTGTGTTCTAGCCCGGCGCTTTTTACCGCGTTGTGAAAAGAGGCAACGGTTTCGTATTCCGCTTTTTCATTTAACACAGCCAGTGCTTTCTCAAGACTACTTAAAAGCCGAATGTGCTCAGGTGAGGCATAGGCATCATGCTCAAGCATTTCGATGTCTGAGAGCAGAATGTCTATATTAACTAATTGCCGTTGCGTGGTTGCAATCATAGCCGCGAAGAAATTCAGATAAAACAGTAAACAGCAAGAATACACGAATCCGCCCTGGTTTGTGAATCACACCTGTTTGTAATCTCACATTTACTGATCTGTAGCGTTAAATGCAGATCTCTATTTGACAGCGGCAGCAATTTACTATAAAAACCGACCGGTTGGTTTGTAATTTTAGTGGAGTGCGCATGTCGCAATCAAAATCAGATTCATCAAGAAAGCGAATTCTCGATGCTGCAACACAAATTGCTTTAGAGCGAGGCCCGAAACAACTGACGTTAGATAACGTGGCTAAGCAGTGTGGTATGAGCAAAGGTGGCCTGATGCATCATTTTAAAAATAAAGATGCGCTTTTGGCGGGCATGGTCGAAGCCATGATTTCACTGTTGATGACAGACACAGAAGAAACACAGCAACAGCATGATGACGGGTTAGCCATCACCACATTATTGCGTAGCAGGCAGCGCCATCACGAAAAGATTGCCATGTATCAGGCAAAAATTCTGCTGGTTGCCGCGGTAGAAAATCCAGACCTGCTAAAACCCATGCAGGAACTGATGAAGTGTAAGAAACAAGAAATTGAAAGCCAGGATGCCATTGATGAGAGCACCTTACTTTGGCTAGCAGCAGATGGTCTAAGCTTTCAAGAATTAATGGAAATCAGTCCGTTTGATGAAACAGAGCGAATTGCCATTCGTCAAAAACTGATAGCAAAAGCGGTTGCCTTAGAGGAAGCAAAACAATGAAAAACCGGATCAGCATTAATCGTTTAATGACAGTAATGCTTACAGCACTTGTTGCACTAAGCGCTTGCAGCGATGACAAACAAGGCGAGCAGCAAAAGCAGCCACCTCTGGTACAAACATTTACAGTAAGTGCCAACGATCAAACCGTTGTACGCCATTTTGTTGCCCGGGTCGATGCATTAAGCACGGTTGATTTATCTTTTCAGGTTGCTGGCCGCATCAACCGTTTAGCTGAGCGTCAGGGCGTTGTGATCCCGAAAGGAGATTTGCTGGCCGCACTGGAACCGCAGGATTACGAATTATCGCTTAAACAGGCTGAAGCCAGCTTCCGCAAGGCAAAGTCTGATTTTGAGCGTGGCAAGCAACTGCAGCAAGACAAATATATTAGTCAGAGCGATTTTGATGGGCTGGAAACCGCCTATGAAAATGCCGAGTTGGCGGTGGAAAATGCCCGATTGAACATTGAGTACACCGAATTACATGCCCCTTTCGATGCGTTGATCACCAATCGTCTGGTTGAGAAGTTTTCCTATGTGCAGCCTAACCAGTCGGTGTTGCGGGTACAGAATATTAATTATTTGCGGGTTCATGTGAATGTACCGGAACAATTGATGCGTTATGCCGTTGAAGAAAACCCGGTATACCAGGCTTTTCTCGAAGATGAGAACGGCGAACTGATCACCAATGAAAACGACAAGCCAGTTACTTTAAGTTATCTGGAACACAAAACGGAAATCAATGCCGCCACCCAAACCTATCAGGTGACATTTAAACTCCCTCGACTGGATTCCATGGATTTACTGCCGGGTATGGCACTCACCGCACGCATTGTGGTTGCCAATCCGGTTGGGCCCGCAGGCTTCTGGGTACCATTGTCGGCAGTCGATTCTTCGGGAAATGCACCCTTTGCGGTTTGGCTAATAGAAAATGACACGGTTCATTACCAACCTGTTGAAGTGGGCATCATGCGTGATGATCAGGTGCAAATCGTCAGTGGCCTTCAGCCGCAAACCAAACTGGTAGCAGCAGGTGTTGGCAGTTTGAAAGACGGTATGTCGGTGCGTGAGTTTACTAACCGGAACAACGCGCTATGAGAATTGCCACTTACTCAATAAACAACCCCGTAACCGTCTGGTTGCTAATGGTCATCTGCCTGGTTGGCGGTGTACTTGGCGTGATTAATATTGGCAAACTGGAAGATCCGGCATTTGCGGTGAAAACCGCTATTGTTACCACAAATTACCCTGGGGCCACGGCAGAGGAAGTTGAACAGGAGGTGACAGAACCACTGGAATCGACGATTCAGCAGTTGGCGACACTGGGCGATATTACGTCGCGCTCGTTGCCCGGCCAATCGCAGATAACGGTAGAAATCCGCGACGATTTTAACTCTGACAACTTGCCGCAAGCCTGGGACGAATTGCGCCGTAAAGTCAGTGCTGCTGCCATGCGGTTGCCTTCGGGCGCTAACTCGCCGGTGGTGAACGACGACTTTGGTGATGTGTACGGCATGTTCTATGCGGTGGTGGCTGAAGGCTACAGCAACCGCGAGAAGCAGCAATTGGCAACGCGATTGCGCAGAGAAATTCTGACTGTGCCTGGTGTCACGCAGGCTCAGCTTGCGGGTGTGCCAGAAGAAACCATTTATGTTGAAGTGTCGCAGGAAAAACTGGCGAGTCTGGGCATTTCTATGTCGAGCATTGCGCAGGTTTTCCAAACCGAAAGCGCCATTGCCAATGCGGGGAGCATGCGTCTGGGAGAGCGTCGGGTGCGTTTGGTCATTCCCGCCGGTGACGATTCTGAAGAAACGATCCGTAAACTGAAATTTGGTGTGCCTGGCACCACAGAACAGCTGCATGTTGGCGATATTGCCCGGGTGTACCGGGTAGAGTCTGAAACGCCTTCTCAGGTTGTGCGTCATAATGGCCAAGAGGCGTTCACGCTGGCCATTGCCGGACGAAGCGATCAAAACATTGTGGATATTGGTCATGCAGTAGAAGACCACCTGACTGAACTTCGTGAAACGCTGCCGTTGGGCGTGGATATTCTGCCCATTTACGAGCAGCATATTGTGGTCGATACCGCAATCAGCGACTTTTTGGTGAACCTTGCAGCGTCTGTTGCCATTGTTGTCGCGGTATTGCTTTTAGTGATGGGATGGCGTGTAGGCGTAGTGGTGGGCAGTACCTTGTTGTTGACGGTACTTGGCACTGTGCTCCTCATGTGGATTTTTGAAATTCAAATGGAGCGAATATCCTTAGGCGCATTAATAATTGCCATGGGCATGCTGGTAGACAACGCCATCGTGATCGCCGAATCCATGCTGCTGAATATGCAAAAAGGCCAGGCGTCTACGGAAGCGGCAGAAGATGCCGCACAGCAAACGCAGTACCCTCTGCTGGCGGCCACGGTCATCGGTATCCTTGCCTTTGCAGGTATTGGGTTGTCGCAAGATACAACCGGCGATTTCATGTTCTCGTTATTTGCCGTTATCTGTATTTCGTTGTTGCTAAGTTGGATTCTGGCCGTTACCGTCACGCCGCTGTTAGGCCACTATTTCTTTAAGCAAGCAACAAACGGTGACAATGGTGAGATGTATAACTCAACCGGCTACCGTTTTTATCGTGGCCTGTTAGGCTCGGCACTGCGGTTCCCCAAACTCACCGTTTTGTTGCTGGTTATGCTGACAGGGCTTAGTGTTGTTGGCTTCGGGTTAGTGAAGCAGTCGTTCTTCCCACCATCGAATACGCCTATCTTTTATATCAATTATACTTTACCTCAGGGCAGTGATATTCGGGCGACAGAAGCCGATATCGCCGCTATTGAAAAGCAAGTACTGGCCCAAGACGAGGTTGTGAACGTATCGAGCTTTATTGGTATGGGGGCAAGTCGCTTCATGTTGACTTATTCGCCGGAATTACCCAATCCTGCGTTTGGTCAGCTCATTGTACGTACTCATAATAGAGACGAAATTCCGGCTGTAATGCAGCGGTTAAACGAAGACATTCGCCAACAACATCCGCAGGCTGAAGTTTTCACTCAACGGTTGTTCTTCGGACCTGCAACGGGCGCGAAAATTGAAGCACGCTTTAAAGGCAGCGACGATGAAATCTTACGCGAATTAGCAGCTAAAGCAGAAGACATCATGCGTTCGACCCCATCGGTAACTGATATTCGTCAGGACTGGCGTCAGCGCGAATTTACAGTGTACCCGGTTGTGGATGAACAAAAAGCCAAAATTGTCGGTTTGTCTCGTACTGATATCGCTGATGCGACTGAGTTCGCCACCGTGGGTAAAACCGTTGGCGTGTATCGTGAAGATGAGCAACAAATCCCCGTGGTTATTCGTCCGCCCGTGTCAGAGCGTCAAAGTATGCAATGGCTGAAAGACCGTTTGATTTGGAGCGAGGTGCAGCAAGATTTTATTCCCATCACACAGGTGATTAAGTCGTTTGATGTAGAAGCCCACAACGGCGTTATTAAACGTCGAAACAGAGTGCGAACCTTATCAGTGTTGGCGGAACCAGCCGATGGCTTTACTGCGGAAGAAGGTCGTAAACAATTGGCGCAGGCGCTTGCTGAGCTGGATATGCCCGCGGGATATGAACTGGAGTGGGGCGGTGAGTACGAAAGTTCTCGTGATGCACAAGCCGCACTTGGGCAACAATTGCCGGTAAGCTTTCTGTGTATGATTTTGATCACCGTGCTGCTGTTTAACGCGGTTCGTCAGGCGCTGCTTATCTGGTTCATTGTGCCCATGGCCATTTGTGGCGTAAGCGCGGGCCTTATTCTTACCGGATTACCCTTTAGCTTTACTGCACTGCTCGGTTTGCTGAGTCTGTCTGGTATGCTGATAAAAAATGCCATCGTGCTGGTGGATGAAGCCGATTTGCGCAGAAAAAAGGACGGCCCTATTCGTGAAGTGATCGTAGGCGCAAGTCTCAGTCGTGTACGACCAGTTATGCTTGCCGTGTTAACTACCGTACTCGGTATGATCCCGCTGCTGTGGGATGCATTCTTTGCCAGTATGGCAGTAACGATTATGGCGGGATTGACTTTTGCCACCTTACTCACGCTGGTGGCGGTACCTGTTCTGTACGAATTGTTTTTCAGTAGTAAGTCTGAACCAGCAGAAAAAAGGGCATAAAAAAACGGCCGTGATGAAGTAAATCATCACGGCCGTTTATCCACGTTTATACCCCAGTGTTATTGCTGGCGGGAACGCGATTTTCCTGGTCTTCCCGGCTTTCCGCCACCGGCGGTTACCTTTTTACCATTGCTGCTACCATTGTTGTTTCCATTACGATTGCCGTTACGGTTCTGACGACCTTCGCCGTTGCCGTTTGCCCGTGTTCCGTTACTGCCTGAGGAAGGCTTTTTACCTTTTCCTTTGCTGTCGCGAAAACCTTTCGGCGGCAAACCCGTGTGCTTTGTCAGTGCCCGTTCACCGCCACGGCCTTTCTTCGCTTTCTGGCGTTTCTCATCTGCCGTTTCAGGCGGAACCAGATGCTGTGGACCACGACCAATCAAGTCTTCGCGGCCCATTTTGCGCAAGGCTTCGCGGATCTGCGCAAAGTTCTTTGGATCATGATAACGCAACATAGCTTTGTGCAGACGGCGGTGAATTTCACCTTTGGCCGACGGCACGTCTTCGCTGTCTTTGTTCACCTTACGCAGCGAGTTCACACCCGAATGGTACATGGTAGTGGCCGTTGCCATCGGCGACGGGTAGAAGTTTTGCACCTGATCTAACTTAAAGCGGTTCTCTTTCAGCCAAATCGCCAGATTCAACATGTCTTCGTCGGTGGTACCAGGATGAGACGCAATAAAATAGGGGATCAGATACTGCTTCTTACCGGCTTCTTCTGAGTACTTATCGAATAACTCTTTAAAGCGATAGTAGCTGCCCATGCCCGGCTTCATCATCTTACTCAGCGGGCCATCTTCAGTGTGCTCAGGGGCAATTTTCAGGTAGCCGCCAACGTGGTGCAGTGCCAGTTCTTTTACGTATTCCGGATCTTCCACGGCCAAATCGTAACGTACACCTGAGGCTATCAGCACTTTCTTCACGCCAGGCAGTTCCCGTGCACGGCGATATAAATCGATAGTGGGTTTGTGATCGGTATCCATGTGCGCACAAATTGACGGGTACACACAGGAAGGACGGCGACAGGTTGCTTCCGCTTTCGCGCTTTTACAGCGCAAACGATACATGTTTGCCGTAGGGCCACCAAGGTCGGAAATCACACCCGTAAATCCGGGGACTTTATCGCGGATTTCTTCAATTTCACGAATGATTGAATCTTCGGAACGGCTCTGAATGATGCGGCCTTCATGTTCTGTAATCGAGCAGAACGTGCAGCCGCCATAACAGCCACGCATGATATTTATCGAGAAACGAATCATGTCGTAAGCCGGAATTTTAGCGTCACCGTAAACCGGGTGAGGCACACGCTGATACGACAAATCGAAAACCGCGTCCATTTCATCGGTTTCCAGCGGCATGGCCGGTGGGTTTATCCAAATATGGCGGTCGCCGTGACGCTGCATTAACGCGCGGGCACAACCTGGGTTTACTTCCTGGTGCAGAATGCGTGAAGTGTGGGCGTAAAGTACCTTGTTGTCCTTTACCACTTCATAGGCAGGCAGTTTCACATACACGTGTTCCCAGGGCTTTCTGCGTTCTACCGGTTGAATAACAATGGGTTTCGCCTCTGGTACTTCAGAAGACGTTTTATCTTCTTTGTCACACTCAGGTAATTCCTGATAGGGCGAGTGAATAGGATCGATTTTGCCTGGGCGATCTAGCGACGTGGAATCCACACCTTGCCATTCAGGTAAGGCTTCTTTCACAATAACCGCGGTGCCGCGAACATCACGGATGTCGGTAATGTCTTCACCTGCTGCCAATCGGTGGGTAACTTCAACCAGTGGACGTTCGGCGTTACCGAAAAACAGCATGTCGGCTTTAGAGTCGAACAATACCGAACGGCGCACCTTTTCCGACCAGTAGTCGTAGTGAGCAATACGGCGCAGGCTAGCTTCAATGCCACCTACAATAACTGGCACGCCTTTAAAAGCTTCACGACAGCGCTGAGAATACACGGTTACCGCGCGGTCAGGGCGCTTGCCGCCCACGTTGCCGGGCGTGTACGCATCGTCGTGACGTAACTTTTTGTCTGCCGTATAACGGTTAATCATGGAGTCCATGTTGCCGGCCGTCACACCGAAATAAAGGTTCGGTTTGCCCAGCTTCATGAAGTCGTTTTTGTTGGTCCAGTCAGGCTGAGAAATAATGCCTACACGGAAACCGTGGGCTTCTAGAACCCGGCCTATGACGGCCATGCCAAAACTTGGGTGATCCACATAGGCATCGCCCGTCACCAATATGACATCGCAGCTGTCCCAGCCAAGCTCATCCATCTCCTCCCTGGACATGGGTAAAAAAGGCGCAGTGCCGTAACATTGCGCCCAATATTTCGGATAAGAGAAAAGGCCTCGATCAGCCTTGATGGTAGCTTGCATGACAATCAACCGATGACGACGTAAAAAGGGGAATTATAACAGTTCCAACGGGGGCGCGGATAGTTAAAACTAAAAAAGCGTGCCGCGGTTGGGCACGCTATTGCCGTAAAAGCGGCAAACACTGTCGGTGGTGGGCAACATCGGCGAGCACGACATACAACGGTGAAGCGCTTACGCCTGAGTATTAATACCAATGCTCGCGGTGAGCTGATCAGACAACTGGCTGCTTGCCGCGCCCATTTTTGCCGTATTGGCGTAGGTATCGGCGGGGGCTTCAGCAGGACGCAGCGGAGGCTGTGAGGTATTCGATTTCATCGACTGAAACTGTTCATGTTTCTGCTGTAAAAATTCAGCCAAATCAACACCGTTTTCTTCGGCAAACGCTTGCATGGAAGCCGGCGCCGACGCGGCGAGGGTGGCTGCATCGAATTCGCCGGATGCTTCCATCTCCATAATGCTTTCCATAAACGCTTTTACTTCTTCGCTTTCTCCAGATTCCCCCATGTATTCAGACAGTTCGTCTTGAGGGGGCGGTGGTGGCGGTTGACGGTTAATGCCATTGGTACCCGATAGGTTGTTAATTGAAGTGCTTTGCATTGCACTGTTAAAGGATGAGATTTCCATAGCTTTGCTCCGGTTGTCGTGCCTCTATTGACACACCGTAAAGGTAGCAACCCACATTCCTGCTACTGTCAGGATTACGTAAAGCTTTGCAAAGGCGCAATTGACGTAGGGTTTAGCCGCCGTTGGTGCTTCTGTGGTAACATCGCGACAAGAAAAACGAAAGAGAAAAAATTATGGCTTATTGGCTATTTAAATCTGAGCCTGACGCGTTCGGCATTGATGATCTTGCTGCCCGGCCAGAGCAGACAGAACCTTGGGACGGGGTACGCAATTATCAGGCGCGTAATTTCATGCGTGACGAGGTGAAAGTGGGCGACAAGATATTTTTCTATCATTCGAGTTGCAAAGACGTGGGTATTGCAGGTGTAGCTGAAATTACCCAAGCTGCTTACGCCGATCCCAGCCAGTTTAATCCGGAAAGTAAGTATTTCGACCCCAAGGCATCGCCCGACAATCCGCGTTGGGTGTGCGTGAACGTCACCTTTGTGGAAAAATTTAAACGTGTGCTGCCATTGGCAAAAATTAAAACCATGCCCGAAATCACCGAACTCGGCGTGGTGAAAAAAGGGCACCGACTGTCCATTATGCCGGTTCAGCCTGAAGAATGGGATGCCTTGTATCAGGCGGCGAAAGGCTAGGGCATAATCAAATCTCGGTACGTATGTAACGTTCGAAACTAAATCGACTGGATGTGGTAATGAAAAATAGTATTTTATTCATCTTACTGATGTTAATCGCTGCGCCTTCTTTTGCAGCCACGGGTACGACTTATATCGGTATGATTATTGTGGTGGTATTCGTCACTGTCATGCTTATTCTTTATTACATGGTGGTGTACGGTTCAGACAAAGGGGATGCTGACAAAAAAGACGGCGTTTCAACTGATCAAGAAAATAAGTAAATAATGGCAATGCGCGAATGGATGAGCGCAAATAAATAGGATGCAAAGAATGGACTCTTCAACAGGATGGTGTGGCACATGGAAAGCATTTTTCGATGTGGATGAAAGGGCTTTTTTAGAGCAGCTTGTTCGCTTTCATTCCAGCTTGTCTTGGACAGAAACCCTCGGGGAGCCTCAGAAAAAGGCGTGGCAGACAGAGCACCACGTAATGAAACGCACGCTAACGCATGTTTGCGAAGCGTGCGGTTTTGCTCCTGATAAGGCATGGATTTCATTTGAGCAGGAGCTGGTGGGTGAAGGAGGCAAGCGTGCTGCAGACGTAAACCTTGTTCTACCTACGGGTGATTTGTTCGTTGTTGAATTTAAACATAAATCTTCAGCGAGCGAGCATGAGATATGGCGAGCTCAGTATGATCTCAATACCATGCTTCGCTTTCACAGCGAGTCTATTGGGTTAAAAGGACATTGTTTTTTAGCTTTGACTAAGAAAGGTGCCACACGGTTCCAAAACCAGCAAGTCGAGTGTGATATAGCCGAAAACGGGTTTTTACCTGTGCTATCTGATGCATTGACTAGCGCGCTTCGTGAACCCCATGACGCCTACGATATACATCAATGGCAAAAAGGCGACTTCTACCGACAGCCCAGTATATTGCATGGCACAGTCCAAGTGTTCTTCAACGAAACCCTGCCAACCTTAAAAACCAATGCGGGTAGAAATATTGAAGAGGCGAGGGATAAATTAAAGCAGCTTTATGAACATGCAAAGGAGCACCGCAAACGGTACGTGGTAGTGGTACACGGCAGACCCGGGGCAGGGAAAACCCTGTTAGGTATAAGTGCCGTTGCCGACTTGATTAACACGTATGGAGCCGAGTGTTGCAAACCCCTTTTCCTTTCCGGTAATGGACCTTTGGTGCAGGTGCTGCAATACACATTAGATTTTCATGGTAAGCATATAAATAAGGACACGCCCCTTGATGGTCGCGTGCTCATTCAGGGGTTAATCAACTTTAAAAAAAGATTGAAACAACACCCGCGGCGAAACGAAATTGAAGAGAATTTTGTGGTATTCGATGAAGCCCAGCGTGCCTGGGAAAAAGTGAATAGCCGCGATGACAATGCGGAATCAGAGCTTCACCTTTTTTGTGATTGGTTAGCAACCAAAGAATTTGGTGTACTCGTGCTGCTGGTGGGCGACGGCCAGGCTATTCATCAAAACGAAATGTCGCTGGAAAACCTGTTGTCAGCACTGGATGACGCGCTTTACCGGCATCAAGATAAAATTACCGCCATCGTACCGAATCTTAATGCGCACCATTTAAAAAAGGTGCAGGTCTGTGAAAGAGACGTTTTCAACTTAAAAACGCCAATTCGTCAGGCTTACACAGAAGATCTCGATCGTTGGATTGAGGCTGTGCTAAACGGCAATGCGTCGCAAGCAAAGGCGGTAGCGCATTCGCTTATCTTGGATTACCCGCTCAAGCTCACAAAAAGCCGATTAGATGCAGAAACCTTTGCTCGTGAACATATGCAAGTTCTGCATCAAGACAATAAAAAATCAGATGCATTCCGAATGGGATGGCTGATGTCGAGCAAAGGCGGCAAATTTCTCCCGGAGGTTAAAGCAAAAGATGCAAACCTGGTTGGCCCCTGGTATGTGGAACCACCGACGTCCAAACACTCATGCTGTCAGCTAAATTCAGCCTGCACTGAATTTGCGAGCCAAGGGCTCGAACTTTCTCTCGCCTTGCTCAACTGGGGGAACGACCTCGTTTTTCGAAACGGCCAACTCTCACTCTCTCAACAACAGCGGCATCGCCGCGAGCACGATCACTATACCTATGGCAGCTACCGCGTGCTGCTTAGCCGCGGTAGAAACGGCTTAATCATTAAATGCGATGACAATGAGACGTTTGAATTCTTACTTACCTGCGGCATGGTATTGTTGGAAAAGCAGTGATTTTGTTGAGTGGTTATTTCTGCAGATAAAGAAAAAGACGCCCTAGGACGTCTTTGACTTTGAATTGGTGGGCTGGCGTAAGTTGAATTAATCCAATAAGTGATTGTTTTAAAATAGTTATATGCAACTTGATTTATGTCTGTGTACCCTTCGGTGTACCCATGATTTAGCCTTATCCGTATTTTTTTCAAAGTTACCTCTTATTTCTGCCATAATTCCGCACTCTGCAATTCGGCTGTGTATCGCTCGTGCTCTGGTATCGACTACTACGATTGTTGTAGTTCGTGTTAGACGTGCGGTGTAGTAGCTTTCGACAAGGTTTTTCATGAGCAAATTATTAAAACTAAAAAAATATCTCCCTCTTACTGATGCGACGAATTATTTGTCCAACGTCTTAGAGGAGCAGGTTTCATTGGCAGACTTATATGGGCTTGCATTAGATGGTCATTTGGCAATCTCAATACGCTTTCCTGAGCAGACTTTCGCTACGGAAACGAATCTGGTTTCAGATAAAGATTCCGGAGCTAAACAAGCTAAGGCGGAGACTGTTCTATCAGCTAGCACTGAAAAACGGATTCACTACATTAATGGGGCCTATGACCTGGCGATGGTTGGGTTAGAGAAGTATGAAATCAGGAAGCTTCATCAGCTGGAAACCGGTGGCCCAGTTCCAGCGCTAGCTGAAATGAACGGTTACTTTATCAAAGATGACGGTCACGTATATCAATTACTGGATTCTCTTCCTTTATCTAAAAACGATGAAATGCAGAATGCCGTTGAGAAAGAGCTTGAAGCCCTGCTGATTTCTAAGGGAACTTCAGTTCAAAGTTTGCTCGAAAATCCTAGCGCTATATTTGAGCATTTCGATAGTGAAGAGATTGAACAAGTAATGGGACTTCTCAATCCTTTCGAAGTGGAGCAGGATGGCACTTATCTGTTTTCACTAGAAGATACTAACCATCAATTTGTCATTAGGCGTGAAGAACTAGATCGTTTTATCGTTTCACTAGACCAGGCACAGGTGGAGATGACGGAAGAAAAGGGAGTACATCCGCCAGAAAAAAGAAGTTATCTCAAGTTTATCGGTATTCTTTTACATGCTCAGAAGATAGATCCAACTCAGAAAGGGATTTCGTCTGCCGTCAGACTCATGAGTCAGCAAGCGGGAATCAGTCTTTGCGACAATACTATTCGGAAAATCCTCGATGAAACTACGGATGTATTGGACTGAGATGACAGGTTAGTGAATGCATGGCAGATAAAAAAAAGCAGAACTGGTAGGCTTTAACAGTTCTGCCCTTATGAGCAGATAAAAAATTCAGTATTAAGCTTAAGCCATGTGCATTATGAAGACATAATTTGATTGCTGCGACCAAACTGATAGCGTCTGCAACCCAATGCTAAAATGGAAATGCCAAACAACGCCAAGGTCGCTGGAGCGTTCACAGTCACCGCGTTTGACATGCGTTCTTGGTTAGTTAAAACAGCATTGCCATAGCCCCAAATCCCACTAAAGTTAAATATGTTCTCATCTCTGAGCTGATAGTTCTGATATTCGAAATACTGTGTGTATCCCTCTATACCAAATGATACCGTCACAGGATATTCTGCAAGAAAATTGGTGAAATCTGTAAGAGTAGATGCGGTTGGATCTTCAGCATCTAACATGTCGAAATATTCATGTGCACTGAAACTAAAATACGTGCTGTATAGCTTCTGAGTCTCAGTATAACTCCCAATATTAGGGTCACCAGATATTGTCGATTCTGTAATAGTAGTAACATTTACGTTGAGATTTGAGCCGTTCTCTATCATATCTATTCGGCCTTCGGGCTTAAGGTCGAAGAGAATATCAGTGAAATAAAGCCTTGATGATTCATTAGCACTTGGAGAATGGAAGCTCATTATTTCATCTAGCAAAATACTATCATATCCATATGAGAACGAGTTAGAGTCAAACTGTGTGTTTGTTGATACGTACCGAGAAACTTCGTCTTCCATATCTACATTTGAATAAAATTCGCCGTTTGCCAGATTTAAATCATAAATAAGCTCGAACTTCATCGGCCCAGGGAATGCGTTGCTATCTATGTAGGTGAATTCGTTTCCCTGATGATTTAAAGAATAATTGTTTATTGTAAATTCTTGAGTGAGTAGGTCAGCATGCAGACCAGATGACGTCAGCGTCAGTGCAAACAAAGAAAAATTACGCATTAATTTCGCTCCAAACTACGCTCAGCCCTTAAAAGTGGCGGCTGAGTACATCCATGAAAGTCGCACTATTGTGGACGTAAAGATTTTGCAAATCAACTTGCTATACCTTCACTTCTAATTCCTCGGCCTGATCTAAGTCCGTTTGTGCGGCGCTCTATTTTGTCATTCATAAAAACTCATATGAGTTTTTGCTTTTCTCATATGAGTTTTTGAGCCCGACTTTCGTCGTAACCTCTCGGTCATCCCATAACAGACAAAGAGGACTCACTATGTCTCATAAAATCATGCGGTTACCGGAAGTCATTCAGATAACAGGTCTATCGCGAAGCACAATCTATTTACGTATGGCCAAGGGAAGTTTCCCGCAAACCATTTCACTGGGAGAGCGCGCAGTTGGATGGCTGCTAAGTGATATCGAAGCATGGCTTGATGCTCGCGTTGCTGCGTCTAAGGTGGTTGATCATGTCTAGACGTAACACCCCCAGCCGAATAAAAAGTAATCGTAACTATACGGTTATTGATGTTAGCGAAACGCTCGGCGTTCATCCTAAAACGGTGCGAAATTGGATTCGTGTTGGTCTACCAGTTGTAGATTCAAAACGTCCGCTCTTGATAAATGGTTCCGATCTGAAAGTTCATTTTAAGCAGAAGCGCAGTGCGATCAGATTCAACGTTGCTAAGCATGAAATGAGCTGCTTTCGATGCCAGGGTGCTATGAGACCTAACATTGAATCTGTTCAGTTTGTTGAGCAGCCTGCAGGAATGGCTCTCATGAAAGGTGTCTGTGATGAGTGCGGATGTCGAATGAATAAGTATGTCTCTTGGCGAGATGTTCATGAAATCTGGCTAGAACTCAAGGGTAAATTACCGATAGCACAAAAACACATAATCCTAAGGGAACAAAACCTCTTAAATTATCCTTTTGACGGAGTTTCTACCGATGAAAAATAATAGTACAAATAATGCTCGAATTATCTATGAATTTACTAAGTATCTTAAGGAAGCTAAGCGACTGGATGACTCGACAATAGATGGTGCACTCAAATCGATTAATCGCTTTGAGGAATTTACTGGATACATCGATTTCAGGAAGTATCGGGCCAAGCATGCCATCGGCTTTAAGAAACACTTACTAAATAAAAAGTCTCTTGTTACAGGCGAAAAGCTGAGCAAGGCAACAGTACTCACAGCGACTCGTCATATGAAGATGTTCTTTCAATATTTGGTAACGCAAAAAGGTTACCGGACTAAGATCAATTACAGTGATATTGAATACTTCAACTTGTCTGAAAAAGACACTCGAATCGGTAACACGAAGCGAAAAAGAAATGTTCCAAAGATAGATCAGGTTATGCAAGCTCTGGAAGGTATGCCCAGCTCAACGGCCATTGAAAAACGAGACAGGGCTTTACTGGCTTTTGTGATTCTTACGGGAGCAAGGGACGGTGCGGTAGCATCAGCTAAGATAAAGCATATTGATATCGAAGAGCAGAGTTTTTATCAGGATGCGAGAGATGTGAATACCAAGTTTAGTAAAACGTTTATAACCTACTTTTTCCCAGTCGGCGAGCTAGCGTTCAACATTCTGAAAGATTGGATGGACTATTTAGTGCTGGAGCTGGGGTACAAACAAAATTCACCATTGTTCCCGAAAACTAAGCTAGCTCACAATGCTAGTCAGCAATTTGAAGCAGTAGGTTTGCTGGAGGAACATTGGAGTAATGCTAACCCAATACGCAAAATATTTGGGCAAGCTTTTGAAGCAGCAGGGCTACCTTATTTTAATCCACATAGTTTCCGAAATACTTTGGTGCGGCTCGGAGAAAAATTATGTCGTACACCAGAGGAGTTCAAAGCGTGGAGTCAGAACCTAGGACATGAAAGTGTTCTCACCAGTTTCTATAGCTACGGAGATGTACCTGACTACAAGCAAGCAGAGTTATTGCGGAAATTGGCTGAACCAGCAGAAGGAACTCCATCAGACATGGAAGAACAGTTCAGGCAATTTATGCAGTTTCAGGAAATGAAGAGAAGCGCGTAAATTTCCGAAGAATAACGTTATTTGGCTGGTATCAATAAACATTCGTATATTGATACCAGTATTTTTATGACTGAAAGGGTATCATTAAACTAAGGTTGTTGCTTTGTGATACCAAAAGTATATGATACCTCAATAGTTGATACCAAAATTCAAAATGAGTAGCTAATGCGCATATTTGCCTATTGCCGAGTTTCAACAACAGAGCAAACGACTGAAAACCAAATCATAGCCATTCGTCAGAAAGGATATGAGGTTTTGGATTCTAGGGTTGTGAGCGAAACTGTATCCGGTTCTGTCGAAGCCATGAAACGAGAAAAATTCAAGATGCTTATCAACCATCAGATGGAAAAGGGAGATATTCTGGTGGTGTTAAAGTTAGACCGCTTGGGTCGGGATAATATCGATGTTCAAAGCACCATAAATTTACTCACTGAAAAAGGTGTGAGGGTGGTGTGTTTAGACTTACCAGTGGCAGATCTTTCAAGTGCTGAAGGGAAATTGATGCTACAAATGTTTTCCGCATTTGCTGAGTTTGAGCGTAATCGTATTCGTGAAAGAACGAAGGAAGGGCTAGAACGAGCGAAGGCTCATGGGAAAAAGCTTGGAAGACCTGTAGCAAAGGGAACAACAGCATCCGTACAAGCAAAAAAAGCAGAAGGACTATCTCAGTCGAAGACTGCTGAGGTGTTAGGATTAGGGATTGCCACCGTAAAAAGGCATTGGAACAATTAGATTTAACGCTTAGAAAATATCTTCAGTAAAATTCCAGTATTCAATGTCGCGCTTGGCTTTAATTTCATAGTCATGGAAATACAAGTTTTTATTATTTTAAAAACAGCGATTTGGCTTTGGTAGATAAAAAAGGACAATGTTTTGAGTGATTTTTTAATAATTAGAGGTTTACGTGGCTGATCTGCGATTAATGTGCGGCGATTCTTCTGCTATAAAGCATGTCATTTTTATTCATGGCCTTGGAGGTAATGTTGAGAACACTTGGCAATCAAATAATTTAGAAAAAATATTCTGGCCGACATGGTTACATGAAGATTTAGAAAATATATGCATATGGTCTGTGGGTTATGAGGCACCTAAATTATCTTTCTTAGATAAGGGGATGGGGCTTCAAGATAGAGCGCAAAGCATCTTGGAAACATTATTAGCAGAATCGGCGTTAGGTGAAGGTGAGCTGTTATTAGTTGGGCATAGTTTAGGAGGGCTTATAATCAAGCAGTTACTCAGATTGGCAAGCGATCAGACTGGGCGAGAGGATACGTCTAAACTTATAAATAGAGTATCTGGAGTAGCCTTTCTGGGGACACCTCATACTGGTGCAGATATGGCTCAAACAGGTAATTCTTTAACAGCTCGATTACTATTAAAATTTTTGTTGCTTAAACCTTCAGCGGCAACAGCGTCACTAGAGCGCAATGATTCCAATCTTCGGGCATTGAACACTTGGTATAGAGGGTGGTATCACGAAAAAGGTATCCGGCACTTAGTTTTATCCGAAACAAAGCCTTTTTTAATATTCGGGCAAATTGTTAAGCCTGATAGTGCAGATCCGGGGTTAAAGGATAGGGTTATTCCTATTGATGCACATCACATAAATATAAGTAAGCCGACTTCAAAAGACGACGTTATTTATAAACACATTAAAAATTTTGTTGCTAAAAAAACGTTAACCAAACAAGCGAGATGGCTTCAGGCCAATTTTGGGAAGGATCATAGCGGCTGGATTGGTTATGGAAATTGGGCGAATTCCCCAAAGGGCGTAGAAGAGGAATATATAATAGATAGCTCTGCACGCCTTCATCGTTCATCCTCCAGTGATTCAAAAGGTTTAACGACAGTCGAAGCATTGAATCATCTTCGAAACGTTTTATACAAATCGGGAGCATCTGTTCGGTTGGTCGGTCTGTCAGGTGTAGGTAAAACTCGCTTTGCCCAAGCTTTATTTGATGAGAGAGTAGGAGAAAATGCGCTAAATAAGGAAACTGTCTTTTATTCAGACATTAGCCTAACCCCTTTACCCACTCCAACTGTATTAGTTGAGCGACTTGTGAAAGAGCAAATTGAGTCAATTATTATTGTGGATAATTGTGCCCCTGACCTGCACCGTGAACTTACAAATCTGTGTAAATACAGCAGTGCGGCTAAAATTTTAACGGTCGAATATGATGTCAGAGAAGATTTGCCAGAGCAAACAGAAGTTTATAATTTAGATTCGAGTTCTAGTGAACTTATAGAAACTATGATTTCATCTAGGTTTCCACAGTTTAGTAAACAAACTGCTGCGATAATAGCTAACTTTTCTGGGGGAAATGCCAGAGTTGCTATCGCTCTAGCCTCTAACATTGAACATGATGAAAACCTTTCTAGATTAAAAGATGAAGAGTTATTTAAGCGGCTATTTCATCAGCGTCATGATTCTGATACCGGCTTAGAAAAGGCGGCTGAAGGCTTGTCACTTGTGTATTCGTTTCTAATAGAGTCTGAAGATGACTTTAGTCATGAATTGAAACTCTTAAGTGATATAGTGATGATGCCTCCTAACGAGATGTATAAGTTTGCGAAAGAACTGAAACGACGAGGCTTAGCGCAAGAGCGCGGTGTCTGGATGGCGTTGCTACCTAATCCTATTGCCAATAAATTAGCCAGCTTAGCATTGCAAAATATACCTTTTTCTAACATCGTAAAGTTCTTTAACAGTAAAACTGAACCAAGACTGATTAAGTCTTTCTCACGTCGCCTTGGTTATCTTAAAGGTAGTAGAGATGCAGCTAAATTGGCATCTTCGTGGATAAGTTCAGATGGAGTAATAGATTTGCTTTTTCGCAGCCGGCAGGAAGACTTAGCTTGTACCTTGTTAGCTAATATTGCTCCAATCATTCCTGCTGAAGTGCTTTTCTATATAGAGAATAAAGGAAACTGCGACCAGTATTTTTTGAGCAGAGACAATCCTCATTACGCCTCAATAGCAAGGCTTCTTCGTTCTTTAGCGTATGAAAGCCAACTATTCTGTCGATGTTTTGAATTACTTTGTTGCTTTGCATTATCTGAGAAAAAAGATGAAGCAAATAACTCTGTCAGAAGCCTACTAAGTAGTTTTTTTCAGCTTTACTTATCAGGTACACATGCAACACTTGAGCAAAGAGTTAGCTGCGTGAAGAAACTTATTTACAGCTCAGATTTAAGTGAGAGAGAGCTAGGTTATGAGTTATTAGATAATTCACTTAATACGCAAGGCTTTTCATCAAGTTATGGATTTGATTTTGGAGTGGAGTCTAGGGACTTTGGCTCCCAGCCTAAAACTAACAAAGATATTCTTTCTTGGTACCGTGAATTTCTACTTATTATTCATGATATCGCTTTGTCTGAAAAAGTAGTCGAACAACAAATTAAGGATGTTTTTGCTGGTCATATTAGAGAGTTATGGCGAATATCTTCTCTACATAATGAGATAGCGACAATATCTAAAAGTCTTAGTAGAAATGGAGGCTGGCCTGGAGGTTGGACTGCTTTCGGGGAGATCTTGAGATTTGATTCCTCATTAATGACGAATGAGCAAAAAGTCCGACTTGAAACTCTAAGAGCATGCATAGAAGTTCAGGATTTAGATGGACGAATGGAACTTTATGTATTAACCAGTCACCATGATTTCTTTTACTTGGATGAATTAGATGACGAGGGGGAAACTGTTAGGTGGGGATACGAAAAAGCTCTAGAGATGGCGAAGGAATTAGGTGAGTACATCGTTCAGAAACATATTGAATACCTGTATGAAAAACTAGAGAAAATATTATCAACCAAGAGCACAACCAATCATCTAATTTGGTTTGGTCAAGGGGTCGCAAGTGGGCTTGACGACGCTGAACAGTTCTGGAAAGTGTTAGTAAATCAATTGGAAAATTTAGATGTCGATAAGGTAAATACGAATTTCTTGCAAGGTTTTATAAAACACACATATGATATTCAATTTGATAAATCACAACTTATTTTGGATGATTTATTACACAGCGACAAGATTAATAAAATATTTCCATTAGTACAGTCATCAAGCCCAGTAGACGAAAGCGCAGTAAGCCGACTCATTATATCGTTAAAGAATCGAACTTCTCCGAGTTGGATGTACCTTCACTTAGCTAGTGGGGGGCGGCATGAGTTGGTATCCGACTCTGACTTAATTTCAATCTTAAATTTGCTATGGTTACTGCCAGATGGTCACTTTGCAGTTTTTCAAATACTTACTATGCGATTTCATTCTTTGGATTCAAAGCCCTCGTATACTCCAAGCAAGAATTTTTTAAAAAAATGCAGAGAATTCTTATTGATTTATGGTTATGGCGAAAAGCAGGCAAACGATGGAAGGCTCGAACATTCTTTAGTACAAGTAGCCAAAGCGGTCTTCACTGAAGCAGGCGTTGAGGAAGAGGCTAACGCATTGTTCAGGAAATTGTCTGAAAGTATTGCCACAAACCAAGTTTATGCGTTTAACTATGGGAAATTTTTATCCACTGTTATCACACTCCAGCCAACTCAGGCCTTAGAAGTTTTTTTTCAAAATGAATATGTCTTAAAGCAAATTACAACAAGTAATATCTCTCAAGAAACGAGCCCATTTTCAAAGCTTCCTTGCGATATAGCCATAGAGTGGTGTAAAGAATTACCTATTCAAAGATTTAAAACTCTTGCATCGTCAATCACCCCATTTGAAGAGCACCATCAGCATACCAAATTAACCGTTTTGGCAAAGGCTCTAGTCAACGAATGTCCTGAGCCTCGTTCCGTAATTGAAGCATTTGAAAGGACTATAAGCCCAATGTCTTGGAGTGGTTCTCGTGCATACATAATTGAACAAAGGATGAATATTTTTGAAGAACTTACCTCACATCAAAACCCTGAAGTTGTTGAGAGCTCAAAAATAGTAATCAGCAGGATACGTAAACGCATTATGGAAGAAAGGGCTTGGGAAGAATTGAATGCAAGAACATCAGAAGAGCGTTTTGAATGGTGATCATCTAAGGTGTTCTAGCTCAGATCTGATCTGACAGTTACCCAGTTTTCTGGTTCCAACGTCAGATTAGATTTGTGCTAAATTAATTCTCAGTAAATTCAGTTTAGACTGCTTCTTGAAAACGCTCACTTTACTAGTTCATTATGGAGCGGCTTGTTTAAAGAAGTGAATTCTTAAGTGATAATTTCGACTTCTTTGCAATCACGGCTTCTTTATTTAGAGAAGTGCTTACCAGACCTAGAAAGACAATATGCTATAGTTACATGCTTACCGTTTTGCAACTTCGCCGTGCTTATCGAAATATGGTTTTAGACCTATAGGGATATAAGCTCTCCTCTTTGCTCTAGTGACTGCCACATATAAAACGCATAATTCATCATCAAGCTGTATTTTTGGTGTCTCTAATAGGTATAGGTAATCGCTTGAAATTACGATTGTGTCCCATTCACGGCCTTTCAACGCGTGAGTTGTACTGATTAATCTGGTAGTTTCTGATTCTGGTTGATTAAGAAGTTCGACTTGGTCAATAATATTTAAAACCTCTTTGCCAAATCTTTTGTATAATTTAAGTGCAAAATATACATCGCCATCAGGATAACTTTCTAACTCAGTTTCCAAATTACTTAGTGAGTAGCATTTTGCAATAAATTGGTGTTTAATTTCATTATATTCTTTTTCAGCTAGAGCAATAATATTGTGACATAAAAACCTTATGCTATTGAACTCAGTCTTAACACTAATAGCGTGCCCTTGTTCGATTTCATTTTTAGCGATAGAAATGATTTCTGTTCTAGTTCTTGTAAGAATGGCTCCAACGTCTTTTGGGAAAGGCTCATTTGGATGGTAATAAACAATTTTTGATTCTAGATCTTGATTGCCCGTTATTAAGGCACTTGGTGGTTCGCTGTGCTTTGCTAAAATATTGTTCGCTACGTTAGCAATACTCTCACCAAATCTATGTGACATAGTTAATGATTTTTTAGGTAACTTAAACATAGTCATAGTGTTTATTGCTCCTCGCCATTGAAACAATTGCTGGTGGCGATCACCTATCACTACAAAATTACGGTCAATGTGATTTTGCATTACCTGATAGAATGCACCGTTTGTATCTTGAGCTTCATCTACTATGATGTTTGAAAATTCGTGCGGTAGCTGGATATCAGGTCTAAGCGCCCAGAACTTCATAAGATGAGGGAACTTAATTATATGCTTGTCATGCGTTCTCGAAGAAACTAGAAAATCCCAGTACGCAGTCGACCAAAATTTAATTTTTTCAGCCGCTTGCGTTGAAAAAACTTGCTTGGGAACATGAGCTATAGAGACTACATCTTCAGTACTGTTACAGAAATTATACACAGTTTCTTGTATAAGTCTTGAAAGGACATAAGACTTAATAGTCTTTCCTCCTATGTCCATTTTTACTGGTAATCCTAAAAGAATCTGAAGCGCTGTAGCCTCTGAATGCTTCTTTGATAGCTTAGGGTTCAAAGAGTCTTTAAACGGTGAATGTTCTAGAACATAACGGTAAGCTAGCGCGTCTTGTGTATAAGCTTGTTCGGTAACTCGCTCCCGTGCTTCACTAGCATTTTCCTTTAAAAATGCAGTGTATAACGTTTTTTTATAGCCAAGCTTTTCGGCTGCCTGACCCGAAAAAGTTGTCTTGCCCGTGCCTGCATAGCTATTAACTAAAATCCCATCATTACAGAGGTCTAGAGCTTCTTGTTGTTCTAGTGTAGGTTTTCGAACATTGAATTTTACAGAACTGGTATAGGTTTTCTCCGAGGGACAAAGTTTGCTTTGAAAACTTATATTCGAAGAAGAGATAGGTTCACTGGTTGAGTTATTGACTCTAACGCCACCGATGAACTCTTTTTCTTTGTCGTTAAGGTTTCTCAATGGTTTTAGAAACTCTGTGAGCAAATTGTCATCAAAGTTAGCAGTTTCTTTGACTTGTTCAGAGAATGTTACTAAAGCATCATCGATATATTCTGGAGCTGATGCAAACTCTATTTGTTCTGTAGGAAAAGAAATGTAATTTGCTATGGAGCTTAGTAAATGCTCTTTGTCATTTTGCTCTAGAAGCTGTAGTAGCCTATATTTTTGAGTCTGCTGCAAGTTGCAAAATTGAAGCAGTTTGCTTTTTTCTATTCTCATTGAATTCTCTCTGAGTGTTGGAATTCGTTGGCTCGTCTTATTTAAATAGTGGACTTTGCTGTATCTAACACCAATGTTCCTTTTCTACCACTAGTTTGTACAGTTCAACTTAAGTATTTAATATTTTCAGAAAGTTGGCAAAATACGTGGTTTTTAAATACTGTTAAGAATACACTTTTAACTGTTTAACACTAGTAACAGAAAAACAGCCAGTAGCAGCTTCTTCAATATGCTCACTCCACCAATTCATCATAGGTCTCCGGCGGTTGAAATAATCAGTTCGGTTGTAAGCACTACGTACTTGGTTATCATCAACATGCGCCAATGCAGACTCAATTAAATCTCTATCAAAGCCTTGCTCATTTAGTGTTGTGCTAGCCAGTGATCGAAGTCCGTGACTAACTAAGCGTCCGGCAAAGCCCATGCGCTTTAGAGCCATATTTGCAGTCTGGCTGTTACATGGCTTTTTGGGATCACGGTCAGAAGGAAATATAAACTCACGATGGCCACTAATAGGCTTCATTACTTCAAGGAGAGCCAGCATTTGGTCAGTGAGGGGAATACGGTGGTCTCTGCGTTTCTTCATTCGCTCTGCAGGGATTGTCCAGATCTGACTATCCCATTCGATTTCTTTCCAATTTGCGCCAGATGCTTCGCTAGGGCGTGTCATGGTGTGAAGTTGCCATTCAATTAGGCAGCGAGTCGTTCTTTTGATACTGGCATTAGCAATTGCAGCCATGAGTTCCGGCAGTTCTGCAGGTTTGAGTGCTGCCATATTTTCTTTCTTAGGCTTTTTAAATGCTGCTTTGATTCCAATTAATGGATTAGCCTGTACCAGTCCACAATTGGTAGCGAAGTTCATAATCTCGTTAAGGCGTTGAGACAGACGCTTCACGGTCTCCAAACTGCCTTTTGCTTCAATTGGCTTCAGTAGTTCAATAATTTGCGGTGCAGTGATAGAACTTACCGGGACCCCAGAAATAGAGGGGAAGATGTGTAATTCCAGAGAGCGCCAAATATCAACGGCATAATCTGGTGTAACTTCGTCCTTTTTTATTTCAAACCATTCTTTCGAAACGTTAATAAAGGTGTGCTGGTGGACTGATTTATGTTCTTCTTGCTGGCGCTTGCGGTCTTCTTGAGGATCTATTGATTGGGCTAGTAGCTCGTTGGCTTCAAGCGTCATCTTCCGAGCATTTGCCAGGGATAGGTCAGGGTACTTGCCAAAGCTCAAGTTGGCTCGCTTACGGCTAGTGGGACGATAGTAGTTAAAAATCCAATGCTTTGAACCATTCGGTTTAATGCGTAACCGCAGACCGTCACCATCAAACAAGTTATATTCTTTATCGCTTGGCTTTGCTGATTTGATTTCTTTATCGGTAAGCCGTGTCGTTACTTTTGCCATGTTGGGTACACCAAATTAATCCAGTTTTTGCAGTGTACCCAATCGTGTACCTATAAATCAAAGAAGCCACGGGAAGCTAATGAACGTTAAAACACGCTAAGTCATTGATTTTACTGTTCTGCAGATAAAGAAAAAGACGCCCTAGGACGTCTTTAAACTATGAATTGGTGGAGCTGGCGGGATTTGAACCCGCGTCCAGAAAATGTCTACCTTTGGTACTACATGCTTAGTTTGTCTTTTATTTAACTACTTTGGACCCCGACAAACAGGGTTCCTGGTAGCTGTCCTGATACTATTTCGCGGTTCAACCTCAGGAGAGTTTCCCTCGCTAGTCTACTTATATGACCTTCCAAAATCCTGGCTAGCAGACAGAGCTTAGGTGGAAGGGCCTATACCGGTTATTAAGCGGCTAGTGCGTAGTTTTCGTCGTTTGCGACTATTTAAATGCGGCTTTTTAAGAGGCAAACCGCTCCTCTGCATGCACCTCCAGCTTCCTAGATCCTGTCGAATCCTAATCAGCCCCGGCGATCGCCTGTTTCCAGGTTATTCAATAACCTTAAAACATGTTATTGAATATTGGGTGGAGTCTAACTTATTCAAGTGTACGCCACAAATTATTTCACCTTTTGTACGTCTGTTTGCTCAAAAAGTTTACGATAGGTAAAAGACCGGCATTTTGCCGGTCTGAGTTTTGATTTACTGTGGCGTTGTTACCACAAATAAGCAGGGAGCACGGCTACCGATTCTGGTGCGGTGAAAGTTACGCTGTAATCGGGCGTTACATCGCCACTGGCGGCATTCATAATGTCGTCGAACCGCAAGAGCATGCCATTCGATTTTTCGGCCACATACACGTTACCGTTGCTTACCATGATGTCTACCGGGTTACCCAGCATACTCATTGGGCCTGCAATGTTCACCGTCATGTTGGTGATTCCCTCTGCCATACCCGCATCAGGCAAGACATACAGTTTACCGTCAGTTGCACTGTCGGCACTGCCCACATCGGAAAGTACCAATGCATCACTTTCGGCATCGTAATCAATACCGTGTATGTTAGTGGGTGCCGCGACGGCAGTGTCGTTCATTGCCGGTATGATTAAACGGTCTTCGCCGACAATTTCGCTGGTGCCGCTCATTAGCTTGCGTGTCACTTCGTCAAATACCGCCACGGTTCCGTTGGTTAAGGCTAAGAAGGCGCGGTCCGTTTCTGCGTCATAGTCTACGTCCCATGGGCGGGCGCCGTCAGAGGCGGTAAGGGTCAAAAGTGGCATTACATTACCTGCAGCACACCCTGAGAACACGCGAACGGCTGGCGTTGTTTCATTAAAGTCAGCGACAAACACTAAATTGTGCTCACTGTTTACGTCCAACCCTTTAGGCGCAACCAGGCCGGTCATATCGCCCATGATTTCACGGTCTTGCGACACACTGAACATGCCGTCATCGCGCATGGAAGCCAAACGGTTCACAACCAATAATCCGCCCATCGCCGTATCGGTATCGTCATAAGTGACAAAGCCATCGCCATTTACTGAATAAGCTACGCTTTCAATACTCATGCTGGTATCAAACATGGCTGTTTGACTGCCCAGCGGGGCATCAAACTGTGCAATCATACCGGTGCTGTCGCCTTCGGTGGCTGGGTTGCTGCTTACACTAATGCCGCCAATGGTGCTTTCTGCCAGTGCCATGTCAGAGAAGTCCATCAGGTCAGGCATCGCTTTCAACTCTACCAGGGATTCTGGTTTTACTGATGCCGTTGAAAGTGTGGGCGCGATGTCGCCACTCTCGCCGCTAAATATTTCGGTATAAACTAAAATCGCATCGTTAGACTTTTCTGCCACCCGAAGTGTAGTGCCAGAAAGGATAATATCAACCGGGTTACCCAGCATGGTAGAAGGGCCTGCAATGGTGCGTGCAGGCTCTACCGCGCCATCTGCCGTTGAGGCATCGTTAATAACAAAAATCTGTCCATCATCAGCAACGCTCGCATCACCCACATCGGAGACTACCAAACGGTCAGAATCGGCGTCGTACACAATGCCGTGGCTGTTTATTGAGATTTGGTCGCCATTAGCATCTGAAGGTACAATAATGCGCATGACTGATGGCGCAAAATCAGAACCCATCACATTGTCATACACTGCGATAGTACCGTCGGTCAGAGCAACATACATGCGGTCAGCATCTTCATCGACGGCTACGTCCCACGGTTGAGCTGGCAGCATAATTTCTGCCACGGGCATTACGTCGCCTGCGGCTGCGCTACCAAATACGGCGATACGCATGGCATTAAAGTCGGCCACATAAATCATGCCGCTGTCATCAGCCAGGGCAATCCCTTTTGGATTTGTCAGACCAGTGTTCGCGCCCATAATTTGAGAATCGATAGACGACATCATCATACCGTCTTCACGTCCTGCGATACGGCAAAACGCGCCGAGCATGGGTTCGCCGCTGTCTCCAGCCTGATAAAGCGTGCCTGAACTCGACAGCACGACACCTTCGTTTGCGCCGGTTTCAAAACTGCTCAGCGTTTCACCATCCTGATTGATCCAATCAACAGTGCCGCGATTGTCATCGCCGTTATTTGCGCGGATAAAAGTGCCTGTGGTAAGTGCTGGCGTGCCGTCCTGACCGTCAGAGCCATCCATACCGTCAACGCCGTCCATGCCATCATCGCCATCGCTGCCGCTGCAGCCCGCAAGTGAAACGGCGAGTAAACTGGCTAAAAGAGAATATTTAAATGGTGCGTTTTTCGTCTGTGTATTCAGCATTGTTGTCTCCATCTGTGACATGCATATTCAAAGACGCGCCTACTTTTCTGCGTCCGTACATGAAGCCAAACGACTGACAGATCTATCTGGATGCAAAAAATATAAATATTTTTAAATTTTTAATATTTAGAAATTTAACAGTGTAAATGGTGGGGCGTGAGAAAACCCGCGCAAAGCCTGATTAACAGGCGTTACGCGGGTGGCTAACTAGCGTAAATGCTACACAGAGAAAATATTGGTGTGATACAGCACATCGGTTGGTGAACCATTGGGCGAACCACCTAGAGGTTCCAAACTCACTGCTAGTACGGTGACGTTTTTGTCTAACAACATCTCGGGAGGAATGCGGGTAATATCCCCGTTTTTAGGCAACAGACCTAGTGATATGGGGGCGCCGCCGTCGGCTGGGGCCATCCATAATTGATAGTCTTTGTCTGATACCGCCGCAAGGGCGTCGGTTACTCTCACGTTTAAGGAATCCCCGGAGATCTCAATAATCCACAAGGGTTTGTTTTCTGTATCGCTAAAAATAGCGACCCGTTCGATGGGGGCGACAACAGGTTCACTTAGCGTAACCAGCAACACGGCCATCATGAGTGCGGCAGCTGCGGCTACACCAGAGAACAGTCGCCATTGTTTTCTTCGCTTACGTTCAAAGGCAACAACATTGTCGTCAGAGGTGCCGTCTGAAGAAGAGGGCAAAGCGGTGCTTTCAGTTACCGATGCAGGATCGATTTGCGCACAAATTGCTTCCCACACGCGGGGAGGGGGCTTCACTGGCGGAACACGTTGATTCAGCCCGCCCAGGTATTGCTCCCAAAGTGCGGTGGTTTCAGCAATCAGTTGATACTGCATCATCAATTTTTGATAGCGAACTCTGGCCTTACCGCGCAGTGTGCCAAGCACATACTCCGCGGCCAGCGCGTTTCTTCGTTGTTCATTTAGATAGTTCATAATGACAGACACCTCTGCAAACTTTGTAATCCGCGGCGGATCCAACTTTTGATAGTGCCGAGAGGTGAGGCCATATGCGCCTCTACTTCTTGATGAGATAAACCGTTAACATAAGCCAAATGAATCGCCTGTCGCTGTGAAGGCTCAAGCTCTCCCATACAGGCTTCGAGCTTTTGCAGTTCCGCATCGGATAAGGCGGATTCATCTGTAGAAACGGGGGAATGGGTGTCTTCCGACAAGTCCACTTCATTGCGCACTTTGTGGTAGCGCATCAAGTCCAGTGCACGGTAGCGAGCGATGCTAAGCATCCAGGTAAACACCGTGCCCTTGCCACGCTGATATTGCCCGGCGTTGTGCCATATTTTTATATATGCATCCTGAATGGCTTCATCAGCCAATTCCGGTCGCTTCAGCATTTTTAACGCCACTGCGTACATTTGCGCACTGGTTAGGTTATAAAGTTCCGCAAATGCTGTTTTATTCCCGTTCGCCGTTTCACACAAAAGTGGAAACAATGTTTCGTGCTCCATGAAATCCCAGTTCCCGCTTAGGTCGATTATTTACACAGTATTAACGTTTTATCTCTTCACTATCAAGTTAAACATTCAATAACCAAACGATTCATCGGCGACTTTGGATGCACTTTTTTGACAAACGAATTGAGACGGCACTACTCACAAAACGTTTCGATATACAACGCCTCGACTTTCGCTCTTGCCCATGGCGTACGTCGCAAAAATTTAAGCGAGGATTTCACTGACGGATCGTTATAGAAGCAGTTTACTTGAATGCGGTCATGCAGCCCGTCCCAGCCGTAATGTTCCTGAAGACTTGTCACGATTTTCTCAAGGGTAAGGCCGTGAAGAGGGTTATTGGGTTGCTGCTGGCTCATAAAAGCGTGGTCCGATAATAGCTGAAAGGGGCTATTGTAGCAGAACTGCAAGGCTGTGCCTTAGGTGGCTGACGGCCCAAACATAAAGGGCTTATCCTTTACAGATAAGCCTTTAGAAAATGACGTTCGCCAAAGTGGGCTAGGGCAACTTAACAACACGCACAATTGCGTTTTGTTTTTTCCATTTTGCCCACACCAGGGTTAAAGGTATTGGTGGGGTCGAGACTACGATAAAAATCTTGCAGACCGTCTTCAGCTTTATACAGGTGGCCCACGTTGTGTTCTGCCGGGTATTTAGCGCCGCGGGTATCGAGCAGTTCAAGCATGTCCGCTTTTACTTTTTTGGCGTCGGCGCCTTTTTTCAAAATGTAATCCTGATGGAAGACATAGCAGAAAAAATGACCGTAGTAGAGCGACATTTCAATATTATCGGCAATGTGCGGTGGCAGCTTTTCCACCCAATCGACGTCGTTTCGGCGCAGTGCAATGTCTAACGCGAGAATGTCACCCACGTCTTTTTGATGCAGTAATTCATAACGAATCGCGGCCCCGGCGGCTGCAAAGCGGTGCAGAAAAGCGGCACTGGATTCATCGCCATCACAGGTAAAGTAATCACCGGCCTCCGAGTTCCCGCCAAAATACTGTTTGAGGTACTGCTCGGCTTCGGCAATGCCTTCATCACTCATTTTAAGCAGTAAGTGATGTTCGTATTGGTTACGAAAAGCCATCATTCGGTCGGGTAAATGCTGCGGAAACAGTTTCGCTATGCCTTGCATTACCCGATCGGTAAGAAATTTAGGTAACCAAGACTGCTTATTGAGCAATGCATCAATTCGGCCTTTTAATGCGAACATTTTTGGAAGCTTGTCGGTACCCAAGTGTTTTACAGCCAAAAAGGTGTCTTTTCCGTACTCCCGGGCAATATCGAAAATGTCTCGATGAAGATATTCGCCTACCTCTGGCAAATTCTGAAAGTTACTTAAGATGTCACGCCGAATGGTGGTTAGGGTATCTGGATTATTTGTCCCGATGTAAAACGTTTTTTCTTTACCCGATACCGGATACGTATCTAAACGTACTGCAAACACCGCGAGTTTGCCGGCGCAGCCGCTAGCCTCATAAAGGCGAGATGTATCAGCATTGAAGCGGCTCGGTGTGTCGGCATTAATATCGCGAACACGCTGCTGATAGTCGGTGGCACTGGCTTTCTCGGTGTGTTCGAGAGTATCTAGCTGAAACTTTTCGTTTTCCAGGTTTGTCAGCATTTCCTCTGGTGAATCGCCAAGCTCTACGCCCAGGTGATTCACGATTTCGAGTTTGCCGTGCTCGTTCACCCGGGCAAATATCGAAAGCTCGGTATATGCCGGCCCTCGCTTAATCAGTGCACCACCCGAGTTATTGGCGACACCACCCACAATAGATGCGCCTAAACAGGACGAGCCGATGACAGAGTGAGGCGCGCGATTAAGGGGCTTTAATGTCGTTTCAAGTTTATACAAAGTAGCGCCTGGAAACGAAATGACTTGCTCGCCGTTGCCCAATACTAACAACTTGTCCATGGCGAGGGTGTTAATAACAACCACGTCGCGGTCGTAATCGTTGCCGCTCGGCGTTGAGCCTTCTGTTAAGCCTGTTTTAGCCGCCTGCATAATGATAATGCAATTATGGTCGACGCAGATCTCCAGTACCTTCCACAACGCGACCAGCGATTGAGGAAATACCACTGCCAATGCCGTTCCCTGACCAGAGCGCCAGCCTGAACGATAGTGTTCTGTTCGGCGATCGCCGGTAGTCACATATTCTTCAGTTAACAGGTGAGTCAGTTTGTCGACAACGGGGTGAGACATAAATGCTTCTCCTTGTGCTCCGGCCGTTTGCCGGAGGCTATGGTTGAATCTTATTGAAAAACGCGTGAGTTCGCCAATGTGGTTGCAAATCAGATCATTGTGCCAGCGGACCGGTTAAGTTCATCACGTAAACGCCGCGGTTTCTTCCACCAAGGTCTCGTCGGTACGCGGGTCGCGAACGATGTCATTCACCATAGCTGCAGCAGCATAGCGGCCTAAATCACCCGTTGATACCTGGAACCGCAGATCATCTTTACCGAATGTAGGAACGGCGCCTGACATCATAAATGCCGTACCGGTTTCGTCGATGCCACCCTGATCGATAATACGAACCAGTGCGCCAAATGACAGGCTTCCCCAATCTTTATTCAGGTTGTAACGAGCAACGAAATCCGGGGGTATCTTGATCGGGATCGGCTTGATCGCCGGTTAAGCCCAATGCGCTTGACGGTGCGCCAATATCACCGTCGCCCCAGGTTTCAGGGTTTTCAATAGCAAATTGCCAATTGCCCGTGGTATAGCGAACCTGAACCGCGCGAGAGAATACTTCGCCTACGTGTGGCCCGCCAAAGTCTAATGCTTCTGGCAGCGCTTTCAACGGCATGAAGGTTGCCCAATTCTGACCAGCTATCCAATTTTTATATTTGATGTAAAAATGGCGCAGTCGAATGTTAGATGAGTTACTAACAATCTCATTGCCGTCACCGCCATAGAAATCTATTTCCATATAACCGGTCACTTTACCGTGTTGCACCGTCATGCTCAATCGCGATTCTTTTACGTTAAAGCCAGTAGTAGATGTATCCGTTGGTTCGCCGCCGGGGAAATTACCAACCCAATAAGCCTGATAGGCGATATCACCGTTTACATGACGAACATCTACCTTGGCATAGCCGCCGATAGATACTTTGGTGATGTCGTCGCCAGAACCGGATGAATACAGTTCTATTGCTTATAAATTTGAACTTGTAAAGAGACCGCAAAGGGTGATTGATAAGAGCGTTGGCTTGATGAGATTTTTCATTTTTATACCAAATTTCGTTAATGGAAAGTTGGCGATGTAATTTACGGGTGAACAAGTATGATAAATAGTCCAGTAATCGATAAAGATTGTTTCCAAAAATGACCTAATAAAGTTTATTATTTGAACGTGATCGACCAGTTGTACAGGATTGCGGACGATAACGGTGCCACTATTCACGTCGATTTACATGAATCTAAATGCAATTTGCTTTAAAGTGTCGTGGCTCAAGCGACAGATATGGAATCATGCAGCAATCACACTTCAGTCCGGCGTTACCCTTCACACTCCCATGTGGGCAGACTGTTAAAAACCGAATCGTTAAAGCGGCCATGGAAGAAAACATGGCTGGACGGGATCTCCAACCGGATTCTGCCTTATATTCTCTTTATCGATATTGGGCGCACGGCGGTCCGGGTATGATAATCACCGGCAATGTAATGATAGACAGGACTGCGATGACAGGCCCAGGCGGTGTGGTAATGGAGCCGGATACGTCGCTTACCGCTTTCGAAAAATGGGCAAAGGTGATGAAGTCAGGCGGCGCAAAGGCGCTCATGCAACTTAATCATCCCGGACGCCAAATGCCTTCCCAATTTGGACGCACTGCCTTAGCCCCGTCTGCTATAGCCTTAAAACTTGGCCGCTACAGCAAAAAATTTGCCCGGCCTGTTGCCATGTCTTGTGAACAAATCCACCGGGTAACCCATCAGTTTGCCATGGCCGCCAAGCGCGCAAAAGACGCCGGCTTTGATGGCGTACAAATTCATGCCGCTCACGGGTATTTGCTCAGTCAGTTTCTTTCGCCGTTATCCAATCAGCGTGAAGACGAGTGGGGAGGATCGCTGCAAAATCGTGCCCGTTTCCTCATTAATGTCGTGTGTCAGGTGAGGGCATTGTGCGGTAACGACTTCATAGTATCGGTGAAACTCAACAGCGCAGACTTTCAGCGTGGCGGGTTTTCCGATGATGACGCGGTGGAAGTGGTTCGCAAATTGAGTAAGTTAAATGTTGATTTCATTGAGTTGTCTGGCGGTAACTATGAGTCGCCTGCAATGCAGGGAACGGGAGATATGTCATCGGCCTTGAAGCCTGAGGCGTACTTTATGGCATTTGCCGCCCGCATTGCGCAGCAGTCTGAAGTGCCAGTGATGACAACCGGTGGTATTACGCAGCTTAAAACCGCAGAACAAGTGCTTGAAGCCGGATACGATTTTGTTGGTATTGCCAGTGCATTGGCATTTACACCCGATTTAGTAAAGAAATGGCAACAAAAACCGGATTACGCAGGCGTTAAACCGCATTGCGATTGGCAGGATAAAACCCTGGCGTCATTGGTGAAAATGGCAAAAGTAAGACGTCAACTTCGCCGCCTTGGGAATGATTTTACTACCATGCACAACCCTACGGCACCGTGGAGTTTGTTCTTAGACGTTATCCATAAACGAAAAATGATGAAATTGTACCGGGCTCATTGTGCTGAACAAACCAGTACAGAAAAGCAAAAAACGCACAGCGAGCAGCCCGAAAAGGCTACACGCTATGTTTCATCACACGTTGTTTCTGGCGTTCCCAGTCGCGATCTTTGATTGAATCACGCTTATCGTGATCTTGTTTACCTTTGGCGAGGTAAATTTCCAGTTTTACCCAACATTTTTTCCAGTACATTGCAGTAGCCACAATGGAATAGCCCTGTCTTTCACGGCCACCAATTAAACGATCGAGTTCTCGTTTGTTCAGCAGGAGTTTTCTGGCCCGCTCGGGCTCGCAAATAACGTGGGTGGAGGCTTGGTTAAGGGGGGTAATCCGGCAACCTACCAGCCAGGCTTCACCGTTCTGCATAATGATGTACGCGTCGGTAATGTTCACTTTACCTTCACGAATGCTCTTTAGTTCCCATCCCTGTAACGATACACCTGCTTCGAATTTGTCCTGTAGGTGGTAGTCGTGACGTGCTTTTTTATTCAGCGCGATGGTGCCAGTGGAGTTCTGATTTGATTTATTCTTTTTCATGCCCGCTATTATACCGATTGCAACTTAAATGTCTTTTCTTTCCGGTTCGGACAGCGTTGCCCGTTTAACCTTAACTACAGTGAGTTACTCTGAACCTGCAGAGGCAGATCAATATGGGGGCAGTAACAAAAGCTTAAAGGGTAGGTGAGCATAAACAGTCGTGATAAACTTCTCCGTTCATGAGAAAAAGTGAAGAGTTTTTATGCCAAGTATTCAACGCAGCGCGTTAGTGGCACATAGTGCCCAGGCCATGTTTGATTTGGTCAATGACGTTGCCTCTTATCCTGAATTTTTACCCGGTTGCGCAGACAGTAAAATCTTGCAGAGTGACGAATCGCAAATGAAAGCCTCGTTACTGGTTTCTAAAGCCGGTGTTAAGCAGTGGTTTACCACAATGAATGCCTTAGAACCTGCGCGTAGAATTGATATGCAGCTGGTGGACGGCCCCTTTAAAAAGCTGTCCGGCGGTTGGACGTTTTCTCCGTTGTCAGAAGAGGCGTGTAAAATAGAGTTAAGTTTGGATTTCGAATTCAGTAACAGGCTCACCGAAATGGCTTTTGGAAAAATTTTCAGCGGATTGGCAACCAGTATGGTCAATGCCTTTACTGAACGGGCTCGGAGTGTGTATTCATGACCGGGTCGATTAAAGTGGAGGTGGCTTACGCCTTACCGCACAAACAGTCGTTAGTAGAGGTGTCGGTGCCGGAGGGCAGTGATATTGAAGCGGCTATAAATGCCTCTGGTCTGTGCGCCTTGCACCCCGAGCTCGACCTAAAAACTACGAAAGTTGGGATTTGGAGTCGGGTAGCAAAATTAAAAGATGGCTTACGGGATGGCGACAGAATTGAAATTTATCGACCGTTAATTGCCGATCCGAAAGAAATTCGCAAACGCCGGGCTGAGAAGGCGGTAGAAGAAGGGCGGGCCGATAAAGTTACCGGTGGCCGCCCGAATCCGTTGAAATCGAAAAAAGAAGATTAGCGGTCTCGCAACGAGCCCACTTCAAGAAAGGGCGATGCATCGATATTTTCAGCGTCCATCATTGACGCAATACGCTGCATAGTGGCAACCATCTGGCTTTGTTCCCAGTCTTTCATATTGTTGAATCGCTCAACGAAGTGTTCCTGCAGCGGACGTGGCGCGTTCTCCAGGGATGCTTCCCCTTTCTCGGTAAGATACACACCGACTTTTCGTTTATCGGTGGTACTGCGAATGCGCGTTACCAACTCTCTGGCTTCAATACGATCCAGAATGTTGGTAATGGTCGCCGGGCTGAGGTTAATGCTTTCAGCGATTTCACGCACCATCACACCCGGATGCTCCTGGATGTTTTGCATCACCAGTAACTGCGGACCCGTCAGGCCTACATCCTTGCTAAGCTGTTTACTGCGTAAATCAACGGCACGGATAACTTTACGCAGTGCCACCAACAGTTCTTCTTCTTTTCTCATTTCTTTCCTAACAGATATCTAAAATATCAGACCAGACGATGTAAAAAATGCTGGTGCTTCTGATACTGATCAATTACGTCATTGATTACTGCAGTTGTAGACCAACCCATGATGTCGTAATCCTGACCACCTTCCGACAGGTGAACTTCGGCGCGATAATACGTGTCGTCACTATCTGTGTCCAGTTTGCCGTTCAGGTCGGGTTGCACCGTTGGCGTAGAATGTACGGAATAAACGAAATCCGGTTGCTCATTCAGTTTCAACGTCAACATTAGCGATTTATCTTCCTGAGCGATTTCGACTTCAAAATTCAGCTTTTCAAATTCATTTTTTACATCATTAAAGGCCGACATAACCGTTTTGTCCATAAAGCGCTTAACCGCTTTACGATTAGGAAACGACACAATGTTTTCCAGCCGCGAACGCCAGTTTTTGTCGTTATCACCAGACAAGTTACTTACGCCAGTCGCGGCTAAACTTTCCCGCTTATACGATTCCACTCGTAATGCTTTCATCAGCCCAAACAAGGCCACCAGTAAAATAATCGAAAACGGCAATGCAGCAACAATGGTCATTGTTTGCAGCGCACTGAGACCACCGGCATAAAGTAAGATGGCGGCGACCACACCTACCGTCACTGCCCAGTAAATTCGCTGCCACAGTGGGGTGTCGTTTCTGCCGTTAGAACATAGCATGTCGACTACCATGGCGCCGGAGTCACAGGAAGTAACAAAGAAAATTACCACCATCAAAACCGCAAGCAGGGTGAGTACAGATTGGAAAGGGAAGTTTTCAAGGAACACAAATAAGGCCACGGCCGTGTCTTCATCAACCATGTTCGCCAGTGCTTCATTACCTTGCGTTAGCACCATATCGATTGCAGTATTGCCGAAAACGGTCATCCACAACAAGGTGAACGCGGTGGGGATGAGCAGTACGCCGGTTACGAATTCCCGAATGGTTCGGCCGTAAGAAATACGGGCGATGAACAAACCTACAAACGGTGCCCAGGCCAACCACCAACCCCAGTAGAAGATAGTCCAACCACCAATCCAGTCTGTTTTGGCATAAGCAAACAGATTCAGTGTATTGCGCACAATGTCCGACGTGTAGGCACCCACATTCTGAATGTAAGCTTGCAGCAGAAATACAGTAGGCCCCAACACCAACACGAATAACAGCAATGCCACAGCCAACAACATGTTGGCTTCTGATAAACGACGAATGCCTTTATCCAGCCCCGTGGTCACCGACACAATGGCGATGGCAACCACACCGGCCATGAGCGCGATTTGCACATTGGTGGAGGTGGGAATGCCAAACACATAAGAAAGACCAGCATTGATCTGTGCTGCACCAAAACCCAGTGAAGTCGATACACCAAAAATGGTGGACGTTACCGCAAAAATGTCCACCAGATGACCGGGCCAGCCATAAATTCGATCGCCAATAAGCGGGTAAAGTGCAGAGCGCAACGTCAGTGGCAATTGATGACGGTAGGCAAAATAACCTAAAACCAGTGCCACGGCCGCGTAAATTGCCCAGGGATGAATACCCCAGTGGAAGAAGGTCGTTTTCATTGCCTCTTTAACTGCCTCAACGCTGCCGGGATCGGCGGTCGGCGGAGCAAGGAAGTGCATGATGGGTTCGGCAACACCAAAGAACATTAGTCCGATGCCCATTCCAGC
Organism: Alteromonas sp. ABV4_515; assembly: GCF_056160345.1. NCBI lineage: Bacteria > Pseudomonadati > Pseudomonadota > Gammaproteobacteria > Alteromonadales > Alteromonadaceae > Alteromonas > Alteromonas sp. ABV4_515. The sequence continues at coordinate 225,588 of NZ_JBSWWZ010000005.1, read as the reverse complement.
AGCAAACAACATGGACAACCAGGTGAACTTGCTGAATTGCGGGGTGGCATGATCAGGACCCAGGCGGATATCTCCGTAACGGGAAAAACCTAAGATCACCACCGTTAATAAGATGATGGCGACGGTAAGAATGTAAAACCAGCCACCATTTTGTGACACCGTGGTTTGTAATGATTGGAAGAAGGTATTGGCTTGCTCTGGGTTAGATGCCGCATAAATCAGCAGCAACAAAATGGCCGCTGAAGAGGGAACAAATACTTTCTTATTAAGCATGCCAGACGATGCTGTGTTTTCTGTCACTACGTTTCCTTTAATTTTCTACTACCTTTGTAATGTCGTTGGTTACGTTTCTTCTTGCGGAACCGATTAGTCATAATAATATTTGAGTATAGTTGTAATAATTAGTGCTCAACTTGATTTTGTGCACGAACAAAGCAATCATATAAAGGTAATTACTAAAAATAGCCAATATATACCAAAAAAACTCATGCCTTTTAGTGAGCTAAATAATTAGTAATGAAGTATAACGGTTCGCCGAACGTAAATAAATGGTCGGTAGAGTAGGTAAATTATAAATATAATCACTCCGAGAAAAGTTGAGGAACACATGCAGAAAACCAGATTAAGCTATGCCGTATTGGCAGCTCTGGCAACAACCCCCACACTCGCGCAGGAAGCCAACACAGGTGCCAAGCTGGAAACGATAGAAGTTACAGCGACGAAGCGCACCGAATCAATACAGGACGTACCCGTTGCCGTTAGTGCTCTGAATGGTGAAACACTTGAGAACCTGGGAATAGACAGTTTCCAGGATTACGTTGAATTCTTACCCAACGTGGTTTTCCAGGGAACCGGCCCTGGAATGAATGAGATTTACATTCGTGGTGCTGCCACCACACAGTCGAACATCATGTTATCTTCGGTACAGGCTTTACAGCCTTCCGTGGCGTTTTATTTAGATGAACAACCGGTTTCCATGGCCGGTCGTAACCTTGATGTTTACGCAACCGATATTCAGCGCGTAGAAGTGCTGCCTGGTCCTCAAGGTACGCTGTTTGGTGCCAGCTCACAGGCCGGTACGGTACGAATGATCACTGCGAAGCCCGATCACTCAGGTTTTGCTGTTGGTTTCGACAGCAACATTGGTTTCACCAAAGGCGGTGAAATGAGTAATGCGGTTGAAGCCTACTTTAACGTGCCGCTTACCGACGACCTTGCTGTACGTGTTGCTGCATACAACGACCGTCAGGGTGGTTGGATTGATAATATTCTAAACGATCCAGGCAACGGTGGTTATATCGGTAGTGCTCAGGTAATTAACCGGTTGACTATTAATGATAATAACCCAACGGGTGTCTTGTCTGACCCGGTTGCTATGGACGCAAACCGCATCACTAATCCGGCTATCTCGTCACCAGAAGATGCTGACGTGGTTTCACCGCGCAACGACTCTCTGGTAGAAGACGATTTTAACGATGCCGTTTATGCCGGTGCCCGTTTCGGTTTGTCTTACCACATTAACGAAGACTGGGATCTGCTGGTTCAACATACCCAGCAAACGCTGGAAACTGAAGGGGTATTCGCCTACGATCCTAACCTGGAAGGCGAAAGTTCGACCAACCGTTTCCAACCAGAAGAGAATAACGATGAATTCGGTTTAACAACTTGGACGTTGGAAGGGCGGATGGAAAAACTGGATATGGTTTACACCGGTGGTTATTTAGATCGTGAGATCGATACCCTGGCAGACTATACCGGTTACACCAATGGTGGCCTTTTCTCGGCGTATTACGTGTGTAGTTATAATGCATCGGATGATACCAGCGAAGATCGCTGTCTTGACCCAACTAAATTCTTCCGCGAAGACACAACGTCAACCCGTTCTACTCACGAGTTACGTTTCAATACCACCATGGATACACCATGGCGCGTAACTGCGGGTCTGTTCTACGATAACCAGGAAGTGGCAACGGTTGGACAGTTCAACATTGCAAGTACCGAACTGTTCCCTGACATGGCGCGAACTCTGGTTGGCAATGAAGGCATTAACAGTGACGGCGGACCATTCCCGGCGGACATCAGTTTCATCAACGACATTACCCATACTATCGAGCAGGTAGCGGTATTTGGTCAGTTTGAGTACGACATCACTGATTCACTCACAGCGAGTGTTGGTGCCCGTTGGTATCAAATTGACGATGAATACAAAGGCTCTACCAGTACAGTAGACGTATCACGTCGAATCCGTGCTTTCGGTACCATGGATGAGTCTGAACTGGCTGCGGTAGGTCTTAATCCGACTCTGGTTAATGAAGCGGTTCAAAGTGGTCAGTTGCAAGTAGACTTGTTGGATTCTGATGGCGTACTTACTGTAGACGACACTATCTGGAAGTTCTCATTAGACTGGAAGGTAAACCGCGACATACTGTTGTTTGCCAACTATTCTGAAGGTTTCCGCCCGCCGGTGACTAACCGTGTTGGTGGTGGTTTGGCAACCAATCAGTCTGGCAAGTTTGAAAACTTCCGCATTCCGGTTTATTCCACAACCGATACCCTGGATAACTATGAAATTGGTATGAAGGGTGATTTCTTTGATGGTCAGGTGCGGGTAAATGCCACAGCGTATTACTCTGAAATTTCTGATCTGCAAACGTCACGTTTTGACCCAACCAATATCTCGTTCCTGGTATTCACCGACAACGTGGGTGATGCTGAGATCCGTGGTCTTGATGCCGACATTACTTGGCTTGCCGCCGACGATTTAATCATCAGCAGTGCATTCAGCTTACTGGACACTGAACTTACCAGCGTGAATTCAGAGCTGGAAGGCATTTCTGCCGGTGTGGGTTCTGAGTTGCCTTATTCGGCAAAGTTCTCCGGTAACATCAATGCGCGCTACTTCTTTGAAATGGAAGGCGACATGCGCGGTTACGTAAATGGTTCTGTGAGCTACACCGGTGATCGCCTGGCAGGCATGGTAATGGATGCCTACGTGATGGAAGATGCCACCCAACTGATTTACGGGACGGGTTCTGGCCTTAAAATTGAAGACGAAGGCGATGTATACGAAGGTGTGACATACAGCGACAGCAACGGTGAAACCTTCCGTGGCGGCCGTTATGTTCAGGAAGCTTACGTACTGGCCAACCTAGCTGTGGGTGTTACTAACGATGAATGGAAAGCAGAGCTGTACATCGACAACGTGTTTGATGAGCATGCTATTTTAAACATCGATACCCAGCAATTCACACCAAAAGTGGTGACCAATCGTCCTCGTACTATTGGTATCCGTCTTTCCTACGATTACTATTAATCGACGGGAAATCACACGGTAAACGTGAATTGCGTTAAGATTAAACGGCAAACTTCGTGTTTGCCGTTTTTTTGTTGTTTTTCAAAAGTGCAAGTCACTTTTCTGGATAAGTATGTCAGACCCCAATCAATCTCGCCTTAATGAGGCGAAAAAAGCACTCATGCAGTCACAATTTGAGCAGGCGATTTCGATCTGTAATCAAATATTGTCAGACCGTAGCGATAGCAATAGTGAAAAGGAAAGTTTGTACCTTATCGCTGTGGCATTGAGAATGACGCAGCAACCTCGCGATGCGCTTCAGACTTTAGATAAGTTACTTCAGCGTTTTCCCGATTACGGGCGCGGGTTCCAGGAGCAGGGCTACTGCTGGAAGGCTTTGGGGGATGAACGAAACATGGCAACGGCGTTTTACCGCGCCACACGCTTTAACCCTGCGTTGTTGCCTGCCTGGCGGGAACTGGTGCAGTTTTACACCAAAACCGGCAACCAGCAGGCGCTTAATGTCGCTTCACAACATATTCAGCACCTTTCTGCGCTTCCCAAACCATTAATTGGCGCTATGGATCTGTTGCACGAAGGTCAGTTACATAAAGCCGAGCAAGTGTGTCGCAGCTATTTACAGGCGAATAAACATCATCCTGATGCCATGATGCTGCTGGCGGAAATTGGGTTGCAGTTGAAGGTTTATCACGATGCAGAGTTTTTGCTGGAAAGCTGTGTCGCGTTGTATCCCAAGAACGAACCTGCATTGGTCGCCTATCAGAGTTTATTGAACAAGCTAGGCAAGTTTCCTGTTGCAGCCAAACTGGCAAGAAAGCGTGTTGCTGATAACCCCGATAATGTACAAGCCAAAATCACACTGGCTTTTGCATTAGTGGGCGTAGGGGAACTGGATGAAGCACTGGCGTTGTATCAAGATTTACTTAGTCAGAACGCGCAGCGGCATGGTTTGTGGGTACAATATGGCCATGCTCTTAAAGCTCAGGGGCAAACAGACGATGCGATAAATGCGTATGAAAAAGCGGTATACATTGCGGCTGACTATGGTGACGCTTATTGGAGTCTCGCGAATACAAAAACCTATCGCTTTACTGAAAGTATGGTGTTGCAGATGCAGGCTTTGGTGAACGAAGATTCAACCAGCCTTGACGACAAAATTCATATTTGTTTTGCGCTGGGTAAAGCCTATGAAGATGCAAAGCAGTTTCAGCAGGCATTTCACTTTTATCAGCAAGGTAATAGCCTGAAAAACAAAACGCTGAACTTCGATATTTCCCGAACCGAGCGCGCGCTGGCTGAGCAAGCGCAAGCCTGTACCACCGAACTGTTTGCTGATAGAGCAGAAAATGCGGGCTGTCAGGCACCCGATCCTATTTTTATTGTGGGTTTGCCACGGGCAGGTTCAACATTGCTGGAACAGATCCTGGCCTCCCATTCTATGGTTGATGGCACGATGGAGCTGCATGATATTCTCGGTATTGCGTCTGGGCTGAGTCAGCAGCAGAAGGCGTATCCGCATAATCTGACCGACCTCAGCGACGAGCAGTGTGCAAAACTGGGTGAACAATACATTCAACAAACCCAGGCGTATCGTCAGGGCGCCCCATTTTTCATTGATAAAATGCCGAATAACTTCGTCCACATCGGACTTATCAAACGCATTTTGCCCAATGCCAAAATTATTGATGCCCGTCGCGATCCCATGGCGTGTTGCTTCAGTGGCTTTAAGCAGTTATTTGCTGATGGACAGGAGTTCAGTTACGCACTTGAGGATATTGGCCGTTATTACCGTGCGTACGAAAAGCTAATGGCCCATTGGCAGTCGGTGTTACCCGATCAGATCCTCACTGTGCAGAATGAAAATGTGATTAACGACTTAGAAGGCGAGGTTAAGCGCATTCTGAATTTCTGTGGCTTGCCGTTCGAGCAGGCTTGTGTGGATTTTCATAAAACAAAGCGGGTAATTAAAACGCCGAGTTCAGAGCAGGTTCGTCAACCTATCTATCGCAGCGGTATGACTCAGTGGGAAGGGTTCAGTGAATATCTCTCGCCACTGAAGCAGGCATTGGAAAAGTAGCAAACGGGCGCATTTTGCGCCCGTTTCGTTTTAGTACTTGCGTCGTTGCAACCCTGTTTCAGCCAGAATCTTCGCCGAGATTTCTTCAATAGAGAAATGGGTAGAGTTCAAAAACGGAATTTTTTCTCTGCGATAGAGGTTTTCAACCTCGCGCAATTCCATTCGACATTGCTTTATCGACGCATAACGACTGTTAGCCCGGCGCTCAGAGCGTATTTGGCTTAATCGTTCAGGTTGAATAGTCAGGCCGAACAATTTGTTTTTGAAGCCTCTTAGCGCTGTGGGCATCTTCAGCATGTCGCCCATGTCTTCTTCGGTAAAGGGGTAGTTGGCAGCTTTAATGCCATACTGAAGGGCCAGATACAAACTGGTCGGGGTTTTTCCTGAGCGAGAAACGCCGACTAGAATAATGTCGGCTTCTTCATAGTTTTTGATGTTAGAGCCATCGTCGTTCGCTAGCGCGTAATTCACCGCTTCGATTCGAATGTCGTAAGTTTTTTCGTGAATGCTGTGGGTGCGATGTTTTTCCGGTTTTGAGGGAACACCGAGCACTTTTTCCAGTGGTGCGACGAATTGATCGAGAAAATTATAATTAATACCCACTGATTTGGCGATGATTTTGCGCACATCGACATTCACAATTGTATAAAAAACGAGCGGCCTTTCTCCGGTATCTTGAAAACTTTCAGAAATTTTTTCAAGTACCTTGTATGCCTGTTCCTCGGTTTCAACGAACGGAATTGTGGTGTGATTGAATTGTATCGGGAACAGAGACAGTAAGGCGTGGCCGAAGACTTCTGCAGTGATGGCTGTACCATCAGAAATGTAGTATGCAGTGCGCAAAACAATTCCTTAACATTGTTGTAATTTTATTACGAAATATAGAAAGATTTTACTTTCAATTTTTCACCATTCTATGATTAATCTGTCGAAAAGCTAGTCTGCATTGTTCAGAGTGGCAGTATCCTCGGCGTTTATCGAGATGATTCGTGGTAAAGCGAATCACACAAATTTTATAAAGCTGGAGGCTTTGGCCGTGCAAGAATACGTACTTTGGTACCAAGAGTTGGGGATGCATGATGTAGGTCGCGTAGGCGGCAAGAATGCGTCGTTAGGTGAAATGATTTCTAATTTGGCAAATGCCGGTGTTCAGGTACCTGGTGGTTTTGCCACGACGTCTGATGCATTTAACGAGTTTCTTGAACAAAGTGGTCTGGAAGCACGGATCCATGAAGTTCTGGATACCCTTGACGTCGATAACGTAACCGCACTGGCAGAAGCCGGTAAGAACATTCGTCAGTGGATCATCGACACGCCATTCCAGCCTGCGTTGGAAAATGCAATCCGCGACGCGTTTGAAACCCTGCAGGGCGATGCGGGCGACGCGGCTTCTTTTGCTGTTCGTTCGTCTGCCACTGCAGAAGATATGCCTGACGCTTCATTTGCGGGTCAGCAGGAAACATTCCTGAATGTGAAAGGCTATGATGCGGTAATGGTTGCGATTAAGCACGTATACGCCTCTCTATTTAACGATCGCGCTATTTCTTACCGTGTACACCAAGGTTACGACCATAAAGGCGTAGCGTTGTCTGCGGGCGTTCAGCGCATGGTACGCAGTGATATCGCTTCTTCAGGTGTTATGTTCACCATCGACACCGAATCAGGTTTCGACGATGTGGTATTTGTAACCAGTTCATTCGGTCTGGGTGAAATGGTGGTACAGGGCGCGGTAAACCCTGACGAATTCTACGTACACAAGCCAACTCTGGCGAATGGCAAGCCGGCCATTCTGCGTCGTAACCTGGGTAGCAAGCTGACCAAGATGATTTACTCAGAAGATTTGTCTCATGGTAAGCAGGTCTCCATTGTAGATATTGAACAGCAAGATTCACTGACCTTCTCACTGACCGACGACGAAGTGCAGGAGCTGGCAAAACAAGCGGTTATCATCGAGAAGCATTATCAACGTCCAATGGACATCGAATGGGCGAAAGATGGTGTCGACGGTAAGCTGTACATCGTACAAGCCCGTCCAGAAACCGTGCGTAGCCGTGAAGATAGTCAAACCATCGAGCGCTTCCAGCTTAAAGACAAGAGCAGCATCGTTTGTGAAGGTCGTGCAATTGGTCACAAAATTGGTGCCGGTGAAGCCAAGGTACTCGCATCCATTGAAGAAATGGACAAAATTATGCCCGGCGACGTGCTCGTTACCGATATGACTGACCCAGATTGGGAACCTATCATGAAGAAGGCGTCTGCGATTGTAACCAATCGTGGTGGCCGTACTTGTCACGCAGCCATTATCGCTCGTGAATTGGGGATTCCTGCTGTTGTTGGTTGTGGTAACGCTACCGATTCCATCGCGACAAGCGATAAAGTTACTGTATCCTGCGCAGAAGGTGACACAGGCTACATTTACAGCTCTGAGCTGGAGTTTGACGTAGTAACTTCGCGCATTGATTCAATGCCTGATCTGCCACTGAAAGTGATGATGAACGTGGGTAACCCAGATCGCGCCTTCGATTTCGCTCGTCTGCCAAGCGCAGGTGTGGGTCTGGCCCGTCTGGAATTCATTATTAACCGCATGATTGGTGTGCATCCAAAAGCATTGCTGAATTTTGACGACCAGCCTGAAGAGCTGAAAGAAGAAATCAGCGAAATGATTGCGGGTTATGCGTCGCCTCGCGAATTCTACATTCAGAAACTGGTTGAGGGTATCGCCAGTATCGGTGCGGCATTCTCGCCGAAGAAAGTGATTGTTCGTATGTCGGACTTTAAATCTAACGAATACTTCAACCTGGTCGGCGGTTATCAGTACGAGCCGGACGAAGAGAACCCAATGCTGGGCTTCCGTGGTGCAAGCCGTTATGTGTCAGAAGATTTCCGCGACTGCTTTGCGCTGGAATGTGAAGCCATTAAGCGTGTACGTAATGTGATGGGGCTGACGAACGTAGAAATCATGATCCCATTTGTACGTACCTTAGAAGAAGGTCGTCAGGTTATTGATATTCTGGCAGAGAATAGCCTTAAGCAGGGCGATAATGGCCTGCGCGTAATTATGATGTGTGAACTGCCGTCTAATGCGCTGCTGGCCGATCAGTTCCTCGATATCTTTGACGGCTTCTCTATCGGCTCAAACGACATGACCCAATTAGCGTTAGGTCTTGACCGTGACTCTGGCCTGATTGCGCATCTGTTTGACGAGCGTGACCCTGCCGTTAAAGCCTTGCTTTCTATGGCAATCCGCGCAGCGAAAGCACGTGGCAAATACGTAGGCATTTGTGGTCAAGGTCCGTCTGACCATGAAGATTTTGCTGCGTGGTTGGTAGACGAAGGTATCGATTCTGTGTCTCTGAACCCAGATACTGTGGTTGAAACCTGGTTATACCTGGCAGAAAAACACGGATAAGCTATAGTTACAATGTAGTTTAAGGAATCGGCGGGTTCATCCCAACCAACCCGCTAAGACACAAAAAGCCGCGATAAGCGGCTTTTTTATTATCTATTCAATATCGTGAGACGGTTAGGTGCATTCGTTGGGCGGTTAGCAGCGTTTGCGAAGCTTTCTTGCAAGAAGAAAAGTATCGAGCTTTTTGGCGCCGCGCTGCATGCTTCCCTGAACCACTTTAAGCCAAACCCGCGCTTTAGGCACATCGTAGCTAAGTACCACCAGACCAACCAATACTAATAAACTGGAACCAGGAATAATGGTTAGCACCACGCCAGCAACGGCGAGTAGCGCCCCTAAAGTAATTCGAAATACTTTTAACATAAATAAGCCTGAAGTGATTGCAGCCTGAGAGATTACCTTAGTTATAGCAAATGAAAAGAAATTTGCTGTAACGAAGTGTAAACGTGAAAAGAACCCGTTGGGCAAATAAGGACGAATGTCGCTGGCTGTGTTAAGGTTTCGGCTACTTAAAAATGATAATAAAACCTGAGAAGAAGTACGATGACAGACTCAACACCTCAACCTATGACCGAAGAAGAAAGCGCCGCATGGGTACGCGAACAATGGCAACACGCGAACATGTTTCTCGCCGAAAAAGGGGTAATACCTTCAACGCTTAACCACAAAGAAAGCCGCTACCTAATTCCTGTATTGGCGCTGTGGAAAATCACCGGTGAAGACAATAAGACTTACTGGGTGATAAACGGTGAGTTGCCCACCGATTTTATGCTCGTAGAGAATGCTCCTGATGCCAGAGATGCCATGCGTCACTTTGCCTTAAAATGGCAGGTACAAGCGGCAAATACGCTGGAAAACAGCGAGAGCAGTGCACAACAGCGCAGTCAGGCTGACTTCCTACAAAACCGCGCTGAATCGCTGTACCGTTTTTACGAAGATGAATCGCTCTGGGCAAGTTAAGTAGAGCGCGTTGGTCAGTGAAGCTCACTGACCATGGGCAGTGAAAACTGACTAATGGGGCATAACATCCGCTGACGGGGAATACCGGCTTCCATAAACACCGGGCCTTCTGGCAGGTAGCCCCGCGATTTATGGGCTTCTACACTATCTAGATTGCACACAACCTTCACCTCGTTAACGCAAGCAGACTCTGCAACCTTGATGAGAGAGGCGAACAACATTTTGTAGACGTCTAAAGTGCGATAAGGGTGAAGTACAGCAATACGGCCAATTTCACCGTCGGGGGTTATTCTTCCCGAGGCAATTGCTCGATGCTTATCGTCGGATACTAAAACATGAAAAGCGTCTGAATCTCTGTCGTCAAATTCAGCGTTTTGAGGGATATGCCATTCAATCACAAACACTTGTTCGCGAAGTTTTGTCAGTTGATGTTTACCACTCGTCCAATCAACACTTTCAACTTGAAAACACATGATCATCGCTCTGAGTCATGGTTGCCTGAAAACGTCCTCGTGATGCTTTCAGGCGACGATGGTGGTTAGTTACTTAATTCCCAGTAACCTCTTGAGATCAGTATAGCTAACAGAGAAAGTAGCGCAATGTCACCGGCGTCAGCTTCCGGGGTGTTTATCGACAGCGGTTCGCCAGCAAAAAGAGCAATAAGTCGGGGCATGAGATGCTTAGGTGCCGCAAATTTTTCACCATTAATGAAAAAGGTAAACTGCTCATGATTTTGCGTTTCACTGTACAGTGGTTTACAGCCTGGTGCTCTCATCACGCTGTCTCCCTCTTCCAAACAGGCAATCAGCTCCTCAGTGGTTATTTCTTCTGGCGCTTCGAGAGGAGTGAGATGCTGGTTACTCAATAAGCTCAGTAGCGCATCTTCGCCATCAGCACTGTTTAAGAACTCTAAGAACATGTTTTTAAGGGCATTGCTGGTCTTTTCTGTCACCAGAGAAGGATGGGATTGGGCTGCGAGCTCCGGGTCGCTATAGCGCGTACTGCTATCTGTTTTATCGCCGGTTTGTTCGGCTACCGTGTCGGCGAGTTGCTGAAGTAAATCCTGCTGTGTCGGTGCGCGAAAGCCGATAGAGTAGGTGAGGCAGTCTTCAAGCGCTACGCCATCATGGGCCCAGCCTGGAGGGATATAAAGGATATCACCCGGTTGCAATACCACATCAATGGTTGGAGAGAACGCGGTAACTTGCTGTAAATCTTTGTGCGGGGTATGGGTTTCGCTGTTGTCGGGCGGTGCAACACGCCAACGCCGCGAGCCCTTACCCTGTATCAAAAATACATCATACTGGTCGGTGTGCGCGCCCACACCAGCCCCTTCCACAGCAAAACTGATCATTACATCGTCCATGCGCCAATACGGCACAAAACGGAAGGCTTCCATGAGCGCGTCGATGTCAGCTATGTAGCGGTCTACGGCTTGCACTAGCAGCGTCCACTTCCCTTTACAAACATCCTCGAAATCTTCGAAAGGGCCGTGTGAAACGTGCCATTTACCGTTGTCTTGACTGACAATTCGACTGTCTATTTGCTCTTCCTGGGCAAGACCAGCCAGGTCGTGTTCATCAACCGGATCGATAAAACCGCTAAAGGCTTCACTGATCACCATAGGCTTTTTTTGCCAGTGTTGAGCGAGGAAAGTATCGGTGCAGAATTCACCGTTCAGTTGATACATGCGTGTGTCCGGAGTCGTCAGGATTTAAAAATAAGCGTGTGGGCCACCAGGTTGTCACCAACAACAAAGCGGTCTGAGAAGTCGAATTGTGTATTTTGACTGTCTATGAGGTGGCCCCGAGTGCGGGCGCAAACAGTAATGGTGCCGGGAATACTCGCTTGTTCAAGACGAGCAGCACGGTTCACCGTTTTCCCCCAGATATCAAAATAGGGTTTATGCGTTCCAATAATACCGCCAATGACTGAGCCGGTGGCGATACCGATACGGATATTACAGCCCAGTTCCCGTTCTTCCGATAATGTGCGGAAGCTTTGCAACATATCTTGTGCAAACGAACAAAGCGTTTCTACGGTTTGCGCGTTGCCCACTTCATTACGCGCAAGGGTACTTGGTATTCCCACAGCAGCCATATATTCATCGCCATTGGTTTTTAGTTTTTCGATGCCGTAGCGAATTGCCAGGTTATCAAACAGGCTGTAAAGATCGTCTAGAATCGACACAATGTGGGCATCATCGTAGCGCTCACTGAGCTTGGTATAACCTTGCAAATCGGCAAACAGTACGCTGACATTGTGCAGTTTGTCTGTCATGCCAAGGGGCCAGTGCTCCGTGCTGTTATTAGGGCCGAGGGGGAGCATACTGTTCAGTAGCGCTTTGTTTTGCTTTTCTGATAGTGCCAGTGTTTGACTTTGTGTTTCGAGCTTTCCTCGTATCCACCGCAGAACCATTAGGCCACCCGTCACCAGAATCACCGCGTTGGCTAAGCGTAAAGAGGCGAAGCTGTGAGACTGACTAAAAACAATCACGGCTTCCACAACGACATACAGTAATCCAAAGGTTGTTTCTGCAAACCGCCGTTGGCGTTTCTCGTTGCGAGGAAAAATAAAACCACTGGTGATCATGCCAAACAGAAGTAACTGTTGCAGACCCGTGTCTTTTTCCCACATTAAAGAAAGTAATGTGATTAGCGTCATACTACTGCTAACGAAGAAAAACCTCGCGCGATCGGATGAACCCGGGCGTCGGCGGTAAGTCAGTGCAACACAGCTGGCAAACAAAATACCATGCATGGCAATAAGCATGAGTACCGGCGTGGAGTAGTCTTTTAGGATCAGCACGACTGCCGATGTGTACAAGGCAAGCCCGGCAAGCACGGCGAATGAGAGGTTTCGTACCAGCATGGTGGTGGTCATACTGGTTTTGAGGTTAGGCTTTTTCACACTTTCCCTGACAGTGAAAAAAGGGCTGCGAAGCAGCCCTTATTACGAAGATTTTTCAGAGTCTACCGCTGAAAATTTATTCAGGCAACTGATCAACCAGGCGGATTGCATCGCCAATGTAGTTGGCCGGAGACAGGGTTTTTAGCTCTGCTTTAACGGCATCAGGTAATTCCAGGCCGTCAATGAACTCGGCAATGACTTCCGCATTCACTTTTTTACCACGAGTCAGTTCTTTCAGCTTCTCGTAAGGCTTCTCGATACCGTAACGGCGCATAACCGTTTGAATTGGCTCCGCCAGCAATTCCCAGTTGTTATCCAGCTCAGCCAGCAGGCTTGCTTCGTTCACTTCCAGCTTGCTGATGCCTTTCAGGGTGGCTTGGTAAGCAATAACCGCATAGCCCACACCTACGCCTAGGTTACGCAGAACCGTGGAGTCGGTGAGGTCACGCTGCCAGCGTGATACAGGCAGTTTGGCAGCCAGATGGTCAAAAATAGCATTCGCCAGACCCAGGTTACCTTCCGAGTTTTCAAAGTCGATAGGATTCACTTTGTGCGGCATGGTAGATGAACCAATCTCACCGGCAATGGTTTTCTGTTTGAAGTGACCCAGCGCAATGTAGCCCCAAACGTCGCGGTCGAAATCCAGAATGATGGTGTTGAAACGGGCGACTGCATCAAACAATTCGGCGATGTAATCGTGTGGCTCGATTTGTGTGGTATACGGGTTCCACGTTAGGCCCAGGCTGGTAACAAAATTTTCTGACAGTACATGCCAGTCGGTATCTGCGTAAGCAGACAAGTGTGCATTGTAGTTACCTACCGCACCATTAATTTTACCCAGCAAGGTAACCGCAGCAATTTGATCACGCTGACGACGAAGGCGCATTGCCACGTTCGCCATTTCTTTACCCATGGTGGTTGGGGAAGCAGGTTGACCGTGTGTGCGGGCCATCATTGGAATGGTTTTGTATTCTTTCGCCAGACGAGTGATTTCACTAATCAGTTTGTCACAGTAAGGCAGCAGCACTGTGTTGCGGGCTTCTGTCAACATCAGACCGTGAGACAGGTTGTTAATGTCTTCTGAGGTACAGGCAAAGTGAATGAACTCGCTGATAGCATTCAGTTCGCTGTTGCTTTCCACTTGCTCTTTCAAGAAGTACTCAACCGCTTTCACATCGTGGTTGGTGGTACGTTCAATTTCTTTGATGCGCATGGCGTCATCAACTGAGAAGTTGGCAACGATATTGTTTAGTAGCGTATGAGACGCTTCACTAAAGGCGGGGACTTCAGCAATTGAAGCTTGCTCTGACAGCATTTGTAGCCATCTTACTTCAACCTGAACACGGTATTTCAATAAGCCGTATTCACTGAAAATGCTGCGCAGCTCGGCACTCTTACTGGCATAGCGGCCATCTACAGGGGAAATTGCGGTTAACTGAGTCAGTTCCACCTTTAGCTCCTAAACTAAACTAGTTGATTAATCTCAGTGCAAGGGTTGCACTGTGTAAAATTTGTTTGCGGCCGAACAGGATTTGGCGTCTGCGCCCACCCATTTGCCGCCACATTACCGCAGCCCGCACACCAGCTAACAACAGTGCACGAACCCGTTGTTGATTGAGCGGACGGCTAAGAAATTCATTGTTACCCGCAACCTGAATTTTCGGGGCCAGCGGACTAATAATATCGGAATAAATACTGGCCAGAGAGGCGATAATCTGGCTGTTGTCGAAATCGACATGGGCTAGCTGCCGCTGAACATGGGAAATACGTTGACTGAGTTCGTTCAGCGCATCTGGCTTTGCTGCCAGCTTTCTTTCCATACTCAGCAGACTAGCAACATAGCGGGTAAGTTCTGCATCTTTATGACTGCTTCGGCCGGAAAGCTGAGACACAATACTTTTATAACCCATTTTCAGGTTACTTAACTGGCCGAACACATGCTGGGGGGATTCCGGATCTGTCACTAAAATACTGGACAAACTGGCCTCACAGGCTTCCGTATCTACTGCACCGGAGCGGGCAACTTTCTGCACCAGTGCTGCGGCCTGGCACACACCGGCCAGGGCAATGTGTTGTTCTATCCTTGGGTCAAGCATCAGCGAATATAGCTCTCTATTATCCCGCCACCTAAGCACACCTCATCGCGATAAAATACCGCAGACTGACCCGGGGTCACTGCTTTTTGCGGTTCGTCGAATAATACTTCGACCTGGTCGTCGTCAATAGGGCGTAATGTGCAGGGAATATCTGTTTGACGATAGCGGGTTTTCACTACTGCACGCACGGTTTCTGTTACCGGTGTGCGGTCTACCCAATGTAATTGCTTGGCAATCAGGCCTTTTGAATACAGTCGAGGATGGTTTGCACCTTGACCAACAATGAGCACGTTCCGTTCAACGTCTTTGTCTACCACATACCAAGGGTCGTCACCGTATTTTGCCAGTCCACCAATGTGTAAGCCTTTGCGCTGACCAAGGGTGTGGTACATCAAACCTTCGTGTTCGCCAATCACTTCACCTTCAGCGGTTTCAATGACACCAGGCTGAGCGGGTAAAAATTTACCCAGAAAATCTTTAAATTTCCGTTCACCAATAAAACAAATACCGGTGGAATCTTTCTTGTCAGCGGTAATTAGGCCCTGTTCTTCCGCAATTTCACGGACTCTGGGCTTTTCCAGTTCGCCAACTGGGAACAGGGTTTTCGCTATATGCTCTTCGCCAAGGGTGTAAAGGAAGTAGCTTTGATCTTTATTGCTGTCGAGTCCTCGCAACATTTGCCAGTGACCGTCTTTATATCGACGCTGCACATAATGTCCGGTAGCAATATAATCAGCACCTAAATCTTCGGCTGCAAACTCAAGGAAAGCTTTAAATTTGATTTCCTTATTACACATGATATCTGGGTTCGGCGTGCGTCCCGCTTTGTATTCTTCAAGGAAATATTCGAATACATTGTCCCAGTATTCTGCTGCGAAATTGATGGTGTGCAATTCCATTCCGAGCTTGTCTGCCACCGCCTGCGCGTCTGCCAGGTCTTCTGCGGCAGCACAGTATTCATCGTTGTCGTCTTCTTCCCAGTTTTTCATGAACAGACCTTCCACCTGATAACCCTGCTGCTGCAACAGATAGGCAGAAACAGAGGAATCCACACCGCCGGACATGCCGACAATGACTTTTTGTTTTGATGGAGAAGGGGTTGAATTTGATGACATACTGACTCTTCGTTAATTTCCAACGTTGCCCGGTTACTCAGGGTCGCGGATTCTACCAGAAACATCTGCAGTTTACACGGCAGATACAGTGCTAATGTGTTCTATCTTGTACCATTTTATGAAAAGCGCCTGGCAGCGGTGGTGGCTAACACTGCTATAAGGATAAACCATCCTGCCGAAACGGTTAGCTAATCTCGATATATTTGCCGTTATCGATACCATCGATGGTCCAGTTTCCGATGCGGTAGCGAATTAAACGAAGGGTAGGGAATCCCACGTTGGCCGTCATTCTCCGCACCTGACGATTTTTGCCTTCGGTAATCGTTATCGATAGCCAACTGGTTGGAATATGCTTACGAAACCTGACGGGAGGGTTACGGGGCCAAAGGTTCGGTTCGTCTATTCTTTTCACTTTAGCGGGTCGGGTCATGCCGTCTTTCAATTCCACGCCACGACAAAGTTGCGCAATGGCGTCGTCGGTAACTTCACCTTCAACCTGTACCCAATAGGTTTTACTGGTTTTGGCTTTAGGATTGGCGAGACGGTGCTGAAGTTTGCCATCGTCTGTGAGCACTAATAGGCCTTCAGAATCACGGTCGAGACGACCGGCTGCATACACGCCCGGTACGGGAATAAAATCTTTCAGGGTTTGTCGGCCTTCCTGGTCGGTGAACTGGGTCAGCACATTGAAGGGTTTATTAAACAGCAGCACTTTTCCTGCAGACATAATGGCACCAGGCAAAAAATAATTGTGCGTATGCTACCGAAAAACCCATGAAATTGCGGCACGGCTTTGCATTATTTCTGATGAAAAAAAACGGATTTGCAAAAATAATTCATAAAATCGGTTAAAAATAGATTGATCTTCACGCTTAAGACAATGGTATGACTTGTAACTCCTACGTCCGACCCTATACTATTGAGCGCGGTAATTTCGGCAGGAGTGGGTGCGTCTGCAAGGCGGACTCGTGATAATGACGATTTGGGTGACATGTTCGTGGGCGAGAGGACATGACACAGTGATCTGTAAATTACAGATATAGACCAGACTGAAAGGTTATTTCAGTATTCGTGATCAGAAACTTACGATATTACCGAGATGCCCTGCATATTATAGCGATTCCACGCGGGGTTAATGGAATAAATCAGGTAGCTCTTTACCGACAACTTTGAGGTATATAATGACCAAAGCTAAGTCGACTATCATCTACACAAAAACAGATGAAGCGCCAATGCTGGCGACTTACTCTTTACTGCCAATCATTGAGAAATTTGCTAAATCTGCTGACATCGACATCGAGTTAAGCGATATTTCACTGGCTGCGCGTATTCTCGCCAACTTCCCGGATTACCTGAACGACGATCAAAAAGTGCCAGACGCACTGACTGACCTGGGTGAAAAAACGCAGGATCCAGAAGCTAACATCATTAAACTGCCTAACATCAGTGCATCTATTCCCCAATTGCGTGCAGCAATTAAAGAATTAAACGCAAAAGGCTATAACGTTCCTCCGTTCCCTGAAGATCCTAAAACGGACGAAGAAAAAGATATTCGTGAACGTTACGGCAAAGTATTGGGCTCAGCGGTTAACCCGGTTCTGCGTGAAGGTAACTCAGACCGTCGTGCACCAACTGCAGTTAAAAACTTCGCGAAGAAGCACCCGCATTCAATGGGTGAGTGGAGCCAGGCTTCACGTTCTCACGTAGCGCACATGCGCGGTGGCGATTTCTACTCAAGCGAGAAATCCACAACGGTTGAGAAAGACGGCTACGTAAGCATTGAATTTACCGGCAAAGACGGTAGCAAGAAAACGCTGAAGCCTCGTGTTGACCTGCTGGCGGGTGAAGTTATCGACGGCATGTTCATGAGCAAGAAAGCCCTGTGCAAATTCTTCGAAGAACAAATCGAAGATGCAAAAGACACAGGTATTCTTTTCTCACTGCACGTAAAAGCGACCATGATGAAGGTGTCTCACCCAATCGTATTCGGTCACTGTGTAAAAGTGTTCTATAAAGAACTGTTCGACAAGTACGAAGACCTGTTCAAAGATCTGGGTGTTAACCCTAACAACGGTCTGGGCAGCGTATACGATAAAATCGCTTCTCTGCCAGAGTCACAGCGCTCCGAAATCGAAAAAGACATCAACGCTTGTTACGCTGACCGTCCGCCTATGGCAATGGTTAACTCTGACAAAGGTATCTCTAACCTGCACGTACCTTCAGACGTAATCGTTGATGCGTCTATGCCTGCTATGATCCGTAACAGCGGTCAGATGTGGGGTCCGGATGGAAAGGCTCACGACACTAAAGCGGTTATCCCTGAGTCAACTTACGCGACCATCTATCAGGAAGCGATTAACTTCTGTAAGACTCACGGTGCGTTTGACCCAACAACTATGGGTACAGTGCCTAACGTTGGCCTGATGGCGCAGAAAGCAGAAGAGTACGGTTCACACGACAAGACGTTTGAATTGGAAGCAGACGGTACTGTACAAATTGTTGATCAGGACGGCACAGTATTGATTGAGCACGATGTTGAAGAAGGCGATATCTGGCGTATGTGTCAGGCGAAAGACGCGCCGATTCAGGATTGGGTTAAACTGGCGGTTACCCGTGCCCGCAACTCTGGCATGCCAGCAGTATTCTGGCTGGATGATGAGCGTGCTCACGATGCACAGCTTATTCAGAAAGTTGAGAAATACCTGAAAGACCACGATACCAACGGTCTGGACATTCAAATCATGTCACCGGTACGTGCGATTCGTTTCTCTATGGAACGTGCAATCCGCGGTCTGGATACCATTTCTGTAACCGGTAACGTACTGCGTGACTACCTGACTGACCTGTTCCCAATTCTGGAACTGGGTACAAGTGCGAAAATGCTGTCTATCGTGCCTCTGATGGCCGGTGGCGGTCTATACGAGACCGGTGCGGGTGGTTCAGCGCCTAAGCACATTCAACAGTTTGTTGAAGAAGGTCACTTACGCTGGGATTCACTGGGTGAGTTCTTGGCATTGGCAGTATCGCTTGAAGAGCTGGCTATTAAGCACAGCAACTCTAAAGCGAAAGCGCTGGCAGTAGCCCTTGATAAAGCCACTGAGAAGCTGCTGAACACGGGTAAGTCGCCAGAGCGTAAGGTTGGCCAGTTGGACAACCGTGGTAGCCACGTATGGCTGGCGCTGTACTGGGCCGAAGCACTGACCGAGCAGACTGAAGATAAAGAACTGGCTGAGCTGTTTAAGCCAACTTTAGAAGCAATGACTGCTAACATCGACAAAATCATTGAAGAAATCGATGCGTCTCAGGGTCAACCACAAGATATCGGTGGTTACTACTTCCCAGACGAAGACAAACTGTACGCAGCCATGTCTCCAAGCAAAACGCTGCAGGAATCTCTGTCTAAGTAAGCGTTTAAGCAAAACCAAAAAACCCGGCTTTCGCCGGGTTTTTTATTTGGTGTGCGGTAAATTGAGAAGGCACCGCAGAAAATGGAGCATAAAAAAGGCTTTCTACCGACTGCCTTATAGCAGTAAAAAGCCCTTTGGAATGCTTTATTGAATTTTAACGTTCAGGTTCTTCTACAACACCAATGTTTTCCGCGTGCAGGCCCTTAGGACCTTGCTGTACATCAAACGTTACTTCCTGGCCTGCTTTCAGAGAACGATATCCTTCCATTTGGATGGTTGAGTAGTGAGCGAAAATATCTTCACCACCATCTTCCGGAACGATAAATCCAAATCCTTTAGCATTGTTAAACCATTTAACTTTACCAACCGCCATACATCGACTTCCTCTTAATCCTTGAACTCATAATACAATGCCCCCACTATAGATGTTGGGAACACGATGGATATTCGCGTCACTCGAATATCCATAGTTAAAACTGTAGATATTTTAACCATTGCATGTCAAGCGTAAATTAAAGATTATTTATTTGCAAAAAAATCAGCTAATCTGCGCTAAGGCACTATTATTGTACTATGAGTAAAGACAACGCGATCAGTATAGACCGAGAAAAAGAACGCTTGGCGGAACGTCAGAAGACGCAGCCGCCTCCGATGTATAAAGTGTTGTTAAACAACGACGATTACACGCCAATGGACTTCGTGGTCGAAGTACTCATGCATTTTTTTAATATGGATGCTGAGAAGGCCAATCAAACTATGCTCACTGTTCACTATCAGGGACGAGCCGTTTGTGGCATATATACTGCAGAGATTGCAGAAACCAAAGTGATGCAGGTCAATCAGTACGCGCGTAAGCATCAACACCCGCTTATGTGCACCATGGAACAGGCATAAGTCTATTAACAGAGGGCGAGCGATATGTTGAATAAAGAGTTAGAGCAAACGCTGAACGAAGCTTTCGTGTTTGCCAGAGAACATCGTCACGAATTCATGACGGTAGAGCATTTGTTGCTGGCACTGATGGATAATTCTGCTGCCCGGGATGCACTCAAGGCTTGTGGTGCAAACATCGAGCAAATCAAAGCTGAACTCATCGAATTCGTCAAAGATACCACGCCGCTCATTATGGACGAGCAAGCTAATGAGCGAGAAACCCAGCCGACTTTAGGCTTCCAGCGCGTACTTCAGCGCGCAGTTTTCCATGTTCAGTCTTCAGGTAAAGACGAAGTGACAGGCGCCAACGTCCTAGTCGCCATTTTCTCAGAACAAGAATCTCAGGCGGTTTACATTCTTAAACGTGCTGACGTAACCCGTTTGGATGTGGTGAACTACATTAGCCATGGCGTAAGCAAAAGCGACGACGAGAGTCCTGCTGGTGCTGAAAACAACGAAGAAATGGCTGAAGGGGAAGAGTCTGGTTCTGCGCTGAGCAAATATTCTACTGATCTGAACCGTCAGGCGAAAGACGGCAAGATCGACCCACTTATCGGTCGCGATGCCGAAGTGGAGCGCACTATTCAAATTCTGTGTCGTCGCCGTAAAAACAACCCGCTGCTGGTGGGTGAGGCCGGTGTGGGTAAAACGGCTATTGCCGAAGGTTTAGCTTACCGCATCGTTAACGAAGACGTGCCGGATGTGATTGCTGAAAGTACGGTGTATTCACTGGACTTAGGTGGTCTGCTTGCGGGTACTAAATACCGTGGCGATTTCGAGAAACGTCTGAAAGCAATTCTTAAAGAACTGAGTAAAGACGAGCACGCTATTTTGTTCATCGATGAAATCCACACCATCATTGGTGCTGGTGCGGCATCCGGTGGTGTCATGGACGCATCTAACCTACTGAAACCCAAACTGAGTTCTGGTGAACTGCGTTGTATCGGTTCCACGACCTACCAGGAATATCAGGGCATTTTTGAAAAGGATAGAGCACTGGCTCGTCGTTTCCAGAAAGTCGACGTGACGGAGCCCTCAGTAAGCGATACGACGAAGATCTTGCTGGGCCTGAAGTCTCGCTATGAAGAGCATCACAGCGTACGCTTTACGCAAAAAGCGTTGCAAGCGGCGGCAGAGCTATCAGCGAAGTATATTAACGAGCGTCATTTGCCTGATAAGGCCATTGACGTGATGGATGAAGCCGGTGCGAGCCAGCGTTTATTGCCTGCATCACGCCGTAAGAAAACCATCAATGTGGCTGACATTGAACAAATCATTGCCAAGATGGCGCGTATACCGGAAAAATCAGTTTCTGCATCAGACCGTCAGGCACTGAAACATCTGGGACGCGACTTGAAAATGGTGGTGTTTGGTCAGGACAAAGCCATTGAAACGCTCACTGACGCGATTCATTTGTCACGTGCCGGTCTCGGCAGTGAAGAAAAGCCAATTGGTAGCTTCCTGTTTGCCGGTCCTACCGGTGTAGGTAAAACCGAGGTGACACAGCAGTTAGCGAAAATCATGGGCGTTGAGCTGGTACGTTTCGATATGTCTGAGTACATGGAACGGCACGCGGTGAGCCGTCTCATTGGTGCGCCTCCGGGTTATGTGGGCTTCGATCAGGGCGGTTTGCTGACTGACGCGGTTATTAAAAATCCGTACTCAGTGGTCTTGCTTGATGAAATCGAGAAAGCGCATAGCGATATCTACAACATCCTGCTGCAGGTAATGGATCACGGTACACTGACAGACAACAACGGGCGTAAAGTGGATTTCCGTAACGTGGTATTGGTGATGACAACCAACGCCGGCGTTCAGGAAACCGTGCGTAAGTCTATCGGCTTTAAGCAACAAGATCATAGCCACGATGCAATGTCGGAAATCAATAAGGTGTTTACACCAGAATTCCGTAACCGCCTCGACGGTATCATCTGGTTTAATCACTTGGGTACCGACGTTATTCTGCAGGTGGTTGATAAGTTCCTGGTGGAACTGGAAGCGCAGCTCGATACCAAAGGCGTGTCGTTTGAAGTAACACCTGCTGCCCGGGCTTATCTGGCAGAGAAGGGTTACGACAAGTCAATGGGGGCTCGTCCAATGTCACGTCTCATCAAAGAGGAAGTGAAGAAAGAGTTAGCTAATGAGTTGTTATTTGGTGAACTCAGTAAAGGCGGCAGTGTGAAAGTTGACCTTGGCGAAGATAAACTGGAGTTTTCTTTCTCTGGTGCCGAAGCGCCTAATGAAGAGGCTGAGTCGAATTAATCGATTCAGCGGTTTCAGTTTTCTTTAAAGAACCAAATAAAAAGCCCGATGAATGTCATCGGGCTTTTTTAATAAGATTCTACAGACTACTGAGTATTATCTTGCACGGTAGACGATACGGCCTTTAGTTAGATCGTATGGCGTCATCTCCACGGTTACTTTGTCACCGGTCAGAATGCGGATATAGTTCTTGCGCATTTTGCCAGAGATGTGGGCAGTCACAACGTGACCGTTCTCAAGTTCAACGCGGAATTGTGTACTAGGAAGTGTGTCAACCACTGTTCCTTCCATTTCGATAGAATCTTCTTTTGCCATGTAAAGCAATTACCTCAGTAAGTCAAAATTTTGCCGCGCAGACATTAACCAATAAAAGCGCGCGTGTAAAGGGCTCAGGCCCTTTTTGAGCTGAATTTCTGCCATTTCATGTCGAACAAGCGCTCGTGAGGCAGAAATTTTGATTTGTAATTCATTTTTGTGCAGTCATCTATTTGATAACCCAAATAGAGATATTGACGATCTTCAGACTGCCCATGCATTATTTGCTGCATGATCATCCATGTACCCATGGAAGCCGCAGCCAGTTCCGGCGCAAAAAATGTGTATAAGGCTGAAAAAGCGCGTTGGTTTTCATCCATGGTGATGTCATCGGTAACGGCGACGGCGACCAGGGTATCGCCGTCCCAGGCTTCAATGAAAACGGGCGGGTTCCATTGGCACAAAATAAAGCTATCAAACTGTTCCCGGCTGGGAGGATACATGCTGCCATCGGTGTGTCGGGCATTAATATAGCGCTCATACAGCGGATAATAGCTCTCTGCCGGGGTTCGGGATAATCGGGTTGTCAGGTGACTGTTACGTTTAAGCACCCGCCGCTGGCTGCGCGATGGAGTAAATTCCGCCACCGGGATACGAATTGACTGACAGGCATCACAGGTAGGGCAGTGGGGACGATAAATTTGATCTCCACTACGCCGGAAACCAGCCTGGATAAGCTGCCCGTAACGATAACTGAGATCTTGCTCAGTGTCTGCGAACACTAACAATTGTTCATTTTTTTGCGGTAAATAACTGCAGGCGAAAGACTGCGTAAGCCCGAACTTCATGGGGTTATATTTCCACCTTGCCAACGGTAACGATATTCGGCAGTAATCCTGCCGTCTCCATCTAGTGTACCATTATGCTTGCGTAAGCGTTCAATAAATGTGCGTCTAGGCAAGGTTTTTGCGCCTAAACTGGCAAGATGTTCAGTAGGTAATTGACAGTCTATAAACGCCAATTGATGTTTTTTCATATGGGTGACAAGGGCATACATCGCCAGCTTAGACGTGTTGGGTTGGCGGTGAAACATCGATTCACCACAAAAAATTTCACCGATAGCGACGCCATAGAGGCCGCCAACGAGATTATTCTGCTCGTCCCATACTTCCACAGAGTGCGCAATGCCGGCTTGATGCAGTTGCTTATACGCGGTAATCATGTCGTCGACGATCCAGGTTTCAGTGGTTGGCGCATCACTATGCGGATTCATGCGCGGTATGCTGGCGCACGCTTGTATCACTTCATCAAACGACTGGTTCAGGGTTACGGTATATTGACGGCGATTTGCCAACTTTTTGAGGCTGCGAGAAAGATGAAAATCTTCCAATTCTATAATGGCTCGTGGATCGGGCGACCACCAAAGAATCGGTTCATCATCGCTGAACCAGGGAAAAATACCGTTAGAGTACGCGTTAAAAAGTCGGGGCGCATCGAGAGAGGCACCATAAGCAAGTAATCCGTTGGGTTCGGTTAGTGCGGTAGATACCGGAGGAAAAGGCGTTTCTACGTTGAGATAGGGAAGTTCAATCATCGGTGGATAAGGTGTAGCAAAAGAGAAATGGGCAGCGCAAGCTGCCCATTTTTGTGTTAACCCTGTTCAGGGCGCATGCCGTCGAGGAATTTCTCGGCATCCAGTGCGGCCATACAACCTGTACCCGCAGAGGTAATTGCCTGGCGGTAGATGTGGTCGCTCACGTCACCGGCAGCAAAAATACCTTCTACTGATGTCTGAGTCGCGTTACCTTGCAATCCACTTTGTACTTTGATGTAGCCATCTTTCATTTCAAGCTGACCTTCAAAGATATCGGTATTCGGCTTGTGGCCGATAGCAATGAACAGACCCATTACATCGATTTCTTCTTTCGCATCGGAGTCGGTGGCGGCAATACGCACTTTCGTTACGCCCATCTCGTCACCGAGTACTTCATCTAACGTGCGGTTGAGGTGCAATACCACATTGCCATTCTCGGCTTTATCCAACAGGCGCTGCTCAAGAATTTTTTCACTGCGGAATGAATCACGACGGTGAATTACGTGTACTTCTGAAGCAATGTTAGACAAATACAGCGCTTCCTCAACGGCTGTGTTACCACCGCCAACAACGGCTACTTTCTGATTACGGTAAAAGAATCCATCGCACGTTGCACACGCAGACACGCCTTTACCTTTAAACGCTTCTTCAGATTCCATGCCCAGATATTTTGCTGATGCACCTGTTGCGATGATCAGGGCGTCACAGGTGTAAGTACCTGAGTCACCGTAAAGGGTAAAAGGACGTTTGCTGAAATCGGTTTTATTAATGTGATCGAAAATAATTTCGGTATTAAATTTTTCAGCATGCTTTTGCATACGCACCATTAAATCCGGACCGGTCAGACCTTCAGGATCGCCGGGCCAGTTCTCAACTTCGGTTGTGGTGGTAAGCTGACCACCTTGCTGAATACCTGTCAGAAGTACAGGTTCAAGGTTTGCTCTGGCTGCATAAACTGCTGCTGAATATCCAGCTGGGCCAGAGCCCAGAATAAGTAGACGGACGTGTCTGCTTTCTGCCATGTTTGTCTCCGTTGCGCAGGGCATAATAGCGCTTATTGCCCTGAAAAAATGATGTTATCTTAATAAGGTCCAATATCGCATATTCAACCTAAATTGAGTATGACTTTTCATTACAACATATGTCTGGGTTGTTACCTGACCTAATTAGTAGGCTATAATAAACCAATCGCAGTGCAATTTAGTATAGAATGCTAATAACCCTGCAACAAAATCCTCGGTTTGCTGTCTTATTCAGCACACCAGCGCCAATGTCAGTGAACGCCGACAACCTGTATGGAGAGTAAGCATGTCACAATCAGTTTTCACGTTACTTCGTGATGGTCAGGATTACATGAATACCTGGCCGGTAAAGCGTGAGCTTTATGCTTTCTTTCCCGAATGCAGAGTGGTGAGCGCGACTAAGCTGGCAATTAAAACCATGCCGCCATTGGCGATTGTCGCCGCAGGCATGATGTTTAACGTGTTAGGCGCAGCCTATCTACCACAAGCACTAGCCATTGGCCTTTTCTTTATTAGTTTGCCTGTTCAGGGTCTACTCTGGCTAGGGCACCGTTCCAATCAGGTGTTACCTCCGCAACTTAAAAGCTGGTACCAAGAGGTACATAGAAAGATGGCGGCGGAAGGCTGTGAATTACAAGCCATGCGCTCACAACCTAAATACCGTGAACTGGCATCAACCCTGAAAACAGCATTCAGCGAATTAGACCGGGTTTTCACCCAGAAGTGGTTCAATTAAAGTCCAGTAAAAGAATAACCGGTGATGTCACCGGTTTTTTTTGGCTATTTTTCAGTGATTCGCGCGAAATCTCAACATCTCACCACAACGGGTACAGCGGTATTGCATGCCTTTGAGCACTTTATTGTGACGCCTAACTGACAGGTTTATCGTTTGACAGCCGCACTGGTAGGGAAAGGTGCGAATGTTTAAGCCGCTCAGATCAAAATTATGGGTGGTGGAGGGCTCACAGTTGAACACTTCGCGCATTATGGCTTGCCATTCATTGCCGTGAGGTTTTACTTTGCCGAATTTCTGCCAGGTGAGAAGATGACTCACTTCATGGGCGATGACTTCTGCAAAGAAGGCGTCTTTGTTTTCTGCTAGTAGCACAGGGTTAAAGTTAACCCTGTTTTGTTGTAAGAAGGCGGTACCGGCGTTTTTACCACTGCGGCGAAAGCTCACATCTGGCAATGGAAAACGACAGTTAAAAAACTGCTCTGCAATATGAACAAGGCGGTGAACTTCGTCAGTCACCGCCTTTTTATCAGATGAAGTAAGTGCCACGGACTGCTTACTGAACCTTGCATTCAAGGCAAAGGATATAAACACCCTTTGGATCGTTAAGGCTAGTCACAGCGTTCACTTCTGTCATCAGGTTTTTAACCATTTTCAATAGCTGGCTATCGCTATCAGCAAATTGCATTTTCGCACCCCATACCAGAGCCTGACCGAAAAACTCTTTCCAGAACATTTCTTGTGGTGACAGAATTCGCTGCACGTAGAAGGTTTCATAACTATCCAATTCAGCCATTTCTGCGGCAGAAGCGATGGCGTCATTTAGGTCGCCCAATTCGTCCACCAGGCCGAGCTCTAAAGCCTGGCTACCAATCCAAACACGTCCTTGAGCTATTTTATCTACCGCTTCCGGTGTCATATCTCGATTCTCACCTACCATGGTAATGAACTGGTTATAAGCGCTTTCCACGTTACGCTGTAAGATTTGGCCGAAGCGAGGATCTAGCTCACGCATGACTGACATTCCTGCAATATCGGTTGATGCCACACCATCCACATTGACACCAAGGTAGTCTAGCGAATCTTCAAATGTCATGAACATGCCAAATACGCCAATAGAACCGGTGATGGTGCTAGGTGATGCAAAAATCTTATCTGCAGGAGCGGAAATCCAGTATCCACCTGAAGCGGCGTAGGTGCTCATTGATACAACCACAGGTTTACCCGCAGCTTGCAGCTCGAGCACTTCCTGACGAATAATTTCAGAAGCAAAAGAACTGCCTCCGGGAGAATCAACCTGCATGACCACAGCTTTAACGGTGTCGTCTATGCGCGCCTGACGAAGCAGAGCAGCTGTACTTTCACCGCCAATGGTACCAGCCGGTTGCGTGCCGTCGAGAATTTCACCTTTGGCGACAACAATAGCCACTTTATCATTGTTGTTCTCAATTTTAGGTAGCGGGCGACTTACGGCAGAAAGATAAGCACCATAAGGGGTGAAATTAACACCCAATTCGTCATCGTTTGTACCAACCAGGTCTACCAGTTCCTGACGCACTTGAGAGCGTGTTTTGAGAGCATCAACCCAGCCGTTTTCAAGTGCATATTTTGCGAAGTCAGAACCGGCTGCTTCAAACTTAGCGAGTAGGGCATCCAGACTTTCATCGAAATTATTAATGTCTACACCACGGGCCGCTGCCACATCGCTTTTGTATTGCTGCCAGTAGGTATCGAGCCAAACACGGTTCGCTTCTTTCGCTGCATCAGACATGTCGTTACGAATGAAGGGTTCAACGGCAGACTTGTAAGTACCAACACGGAAGATGTGAGTCGTCACTTTAAGTTTTTCGAGAAGCTTCTCAAAATACAAGTTGAAACGACCATAGCCTTCAAACATTACCCCACCCATCGGGTTCAGGTAAATGTGGTCGGCATGGGCTGCCAAGTAGTATTGATCTTGACCAAAGTAATCGCCAATGGCGTAAACGGGTTTTTCGGCTTTAAAATCATCGATAGCTGCCGCTACCGTACGCAGTTTATCTAAGCCACCACCGCGTAATCCTGATAAATCCAATACCAGCGCTTTTATTCGGTTATCCTGCTTGGCGTTTTCAAGCACCTTCACCACGTCGCGAACCAGTACTTCCGGATTTTCAGGTTCTTCGCCAAATGCTTCTTGCATAAATTGCGCGAAGGGCTCCACTTGCTCTTTTTCAATAACAAGATTGCCATTGAGTGAAAGTAAGAGGGCACTGTCGGGTTTAACCTGGACAGGTTTTTCGCCACTGCTAACGGCGATGATTACTGCGATGACGATAACCAGAAAGAAAAGGTTGAAAACCAGTTTCCTTGCGAAATTCAAAACGGTCCACAGACCGACAAATAGTGATTTCGTCCAGCTTCCTTTTGCTGCCATATATCTTTATACCTCAGAAGATGTTTGTTTCATGGTAACCAATCCACGATAGATAGCTAACTTAAATTGTAATGAATTGTAATACCCGGAATTTAGACTGTATAGCCGACTTAAGACCAGTACTGATTAAACCATTTCGGCGATGTTGGATCTTGCTTTAGTGGTAAACGGTGGGTTAGCTAAGCTTAATAGCACGGTGATTGTTCAATTTAAAAACGCCAGGTCGATGGTTCAACTCATATCCCTGGTTTGGTAAATTGAGAGGTGTTACTTTAGCCCTGTAAATGAGCCCTATCTGGCAAATTCATTTTCATTCTGCAGGTGAAATCAAAAACGAAAACAGGAGTGCGTGTTTTGGATGCATTGGAACTTTTACTCAATCGGCGTTCCCAACCCAGACTTAAAGCGCCAGCCCCGCAAGGGGATGCGCTAAAAAACATTATGCAGGCGGCGATGCGCGCGCCGGATCATGCCTCTTTAGCGCCTTGGCGTTTTATTGTTTGTGAAGAACTCGGACTGAATAAACTGGGCAGCATTTTCGAACAGTCTGCGATTGAAAATGACAAATCTGAGAAGGAAATTGAACGCGCGCCTCAGTTGCCGCTTCGTGCGCCCATGGTTATCGTGGCGATTGCACAATACAAAGAACATGAGAAGGTACCACGGGTTGAGCAAATAGCCTCTGCTTCCTGCGCGGTAATGGCGATGCAAATGGCGGCCGTTGCACAGGGCTTCAATGGTATATGGCGAACTGGCGCTTATGCGCACTGCGAGTTGGTGAAAGCCGCGCTGGAGTTATCCAACGACGATGAAATTGTGGGCTTTTTGTACTTAGGTACGCCGGCGTTTGAAATTCCAGATAAACCCGCACCTAATAGCGACGCGCATTTTACATTCTGGCGCTAACAAGCGCTTTCCCTCAACGGATACAGCATAAAAAAGCCAGCATCAAAGCTGGCTTCTTTATACATGGATAGTGTTGCCTATTAGTCTACCTGAACGATTTTCAGCGCGTTGGTGGCACCGATTTTTTCCATTTCGTCACCGTAAGTCATAATCAAGCTATCGCCTTCTTTCACCAGGCCGATTTCTTTCAATGCTGCAATGGTGTCGTTTTTAAGCTGACCTGGCTCACTGGCGTGAGAATTGAAATACACTGGGCGCACACCACGATACAGTGCCATCGCGTTCAGTGTCGCTTCGTGACGAGACAGGGCGATGATTGGCAGTGATGTGGTAATACGCGACATCAACTTCGGCGTGTTGCCACTTTCCGTTAACGCGACAATCGCTTTGATGCTAGGTAAGTGATTTGCTGCATATACTGCAGACAATGCAATAGTCTCGCTTACCGTTGAAAAGGTATCGTCCATACGATGTTTAGACAGACGAATACTTGGATGCGTTTCTGCACCTTCACAAACCCGCGCCATGGCCTGAACGGTTTCTACCGGGAAATTACCCGCTGCAGTTTCTGCAGACAACATCACAGCGTCTGTGCCATCAAGCACGGCGTTTGCTACGTCCATGACTTCTGCACGGGTAGGCATTGGGCTGTTGATCATGGATTCCATCATCTGCGTAGCAGTGATTACCACTTTGTTTAACTGGCGCGAACGTGAAATCAGTTTTTTCTGCACACCCACCAACTCTGCATCACCGATTTCGACACCCAAATCACCACGGGCAACCATAACCGCGTCTGAGGCGGCGATGATGTCATCGATGGCTTCGTCAGTGGCTACCGCTTCCGCGCGTTCAACTTTGGCGCAAATCATGGCATCACAGCCTGCTTCACGAGCAAGTTTACGGGCATAATCAAGGTCAGCACCAGAACGGGGGAAAGACACTGCTAAATAATCTACGCCAATAGCGGCTGCCGTTTTAATGTCTTCTTTGTCTTTAGCGGTAAGTGCTTCAGCAGACAATCCGCCACCTTGACGGTTAATCCCTTTGTTATTTGATAATTTGCCGCCAACCGTTACTTTCGTGTGCACTTTACGGCCGACCACTTCTGTAACTTGTAGTTGAATACGACCATCATCGAGTAGCAGAATATCGCCAGCGTTAACGTCATCGGGCAGGGCTTTATAATCGATACCCACTGCATTGATGTCGCCTTCTTCTTTACCTAATTCCGCATCGAGGACAAAAGGAGCACCAACATCCAGGTTAATCGCGCCTTCTTTGAAACGGGCAACCCGGATTTTAGGACCTTGCAGATCCCCAAGGATAGCAACATATTTGTTCAGGTTTTTTGCGGCTTGGCGAACTTTGCGGGCGCGCTCGATGTGATCTTCAGCCTGACCGTGTGAGAAATTCATGCGTACAGTATTCGCACCTGCCGCAATAATGGCTTCAATGCGCTCAATGGTGTCTGTTGCAGGTCCTAGCGTGGCAAGTATCTTTGTTCTTCTGGTCATAGTTAGTCGTCGCTTGTATTTGTCGTTAACAGATAGGCTTTAATAAGTACCTAAAAGCATTGACAGTGTTGTCACAAAAATGTTCGATTTTTGTTGCTGTAATGCGTTTACGTAATTTTATTACAGAATAGTAGTGCAATCTGACAAAAATGTGAATCCCAAGAATTTTTTTAACTACTGGCCTTACCAGTGGTTAAATTTTAGCTTCTTGTTAAGGGGCAGGGAATATTAAATAAAAAACCGCCATAGATGGCGGCTTTAGTAGAGGTGAGTCGATTATTAGAACTAGAGATCGCGTTTGTCGAACCGCGAGCCTCGTAACGTATCCTTGACACGCTTAAGATTTTCTCTGAACTTATTACCGCGACGTAACGTAAAACCCGTTGCCAGTACATCAATTAGCGTTAGCTGCGCAATACGGCTCGCCATTGGCATGTACATGTCGGTGTCTTCAGGTACTTCAAGAGAAAGCACATAAGTACATTCTTTCGAAAGCGGGCTGTCGGCAGACGTTATACCAACAACGGTGGCATCGTTACTACGCGCTATTTGTGCAATTTCAACCAGGCTTTTCGTGCGGCCGGTATGTGAAATGAGTACAACCACATCACCGTCCGAGCAGTTCATGCAGCTCATGCGCTGCATCAGAATATCTTCAAAATAAACAACCGGTACATTGAAGCGGAAAAACTTATTGAGCGCATCGTGGGCCACTGACGCCGACGCCCCTAATCCGAAGAATGAAATCTTCTGCGCCTGAGTGAGCAAATCTACCACGCGGTTAACGGTGTTCACGTCGATTGACTGACGTGCAACCTCCAACGAGGCCATGGTTGATTCAAAAATTTTATTGGTATATTCGCCAGGACCATCGCTTTCATCAACGTGTCGGTTCACGTAGGGTGTCCCGTTTGCAAGGCTTTGGGCCAAATGCAATTTAAAGTCAGGGAAGCCTTTGGTGTCGAGACGACGACAGAACCGGTTGACGGTAGGCTCACTGACATCCGACATTTTGGCGAGTGTTGCTATACTCGAGTGAATCGCTGTTTGTGGGTTTGCCAGAATGATTTCGGCAACTTTGCGTTCCGACTTACTGAAAGCGGCTTTGTTTTGCGTTATTTTCTCAAGAATATTCATACGGATATAGCAGAAAGTAAGGTAAAGTTAATGTCATCTGAGCTTTCTATACTACCCATTGTGACTCGGGTGACAAGAAAAATGTAATTTTTTGACAACCGGACTGTCAGAATGATGGGTATTCAGTGAAGAAATACCTCTTTAACGCCATATAAACAATGCAAGTTGTAATTTTACTACATTTGGTGTTAACTATGTGCTAACAACTAACAGAACAGTTAATCTGTGTTGCCTGACAGTATTGAACTGTTATCTGGATTATCATTAAGAAGGTCGACAAATATGGTAATGGATAATTCCTTTGAACCCTGTGATTTTGTGCTTTTCGGCACCCTAGGGGATCTCTCACGACGGAAACTGTTGCCGTCCTTATATCAGCTAGAAAAAGCTGAGCTGCTTCATCCTGAAACCAAGATTATTGGTGTAGCGCGTCAGGATGTGAGCACTGAGGACTACAAGATAGAAGTCCGTAAGAACATTGAAAAGTTTGGCGATAAAGATTTCTGCGAAGAAACTTGGGCCAGAATGGAAGCACGCTTACAGTATGCTTGCGTTGATATGAAGAACACAGAAAGCTATCAAGTGTTCGATTCAGTGGTAGATGCAAAGCGCACTATGGTGTGTTACCTCGCCACTCCGCCAGCAATTTACGGTGACATCTGCCGTGGTTTGCACAGCTGTAATATCATCGATAGTTCAGTGCGCGTTGTACTGGAAAAACCCATTGGTCACGATTTGGAATCCTCCAAGATCATTAACGACCAGGTTTCAGAATATTTTAAAGAATCTCAAATTTACCGTATCGACCATTATTTGGGGAAAGAAACGGTACTTAACCTGATTGCCCTGCGTTTTGCGAACTCTATCTTTGCAACAAACTGGGACCACAACTCGATCGACCACGTCCAAATTACCGTGGCCGAATCTGTGGGCATTGAAGGTCGTTGGGGTTACTTTGACGATGCCGGTCAAATGCGTGATATGGTTCAGAACCACCTGTTACAGGTGCTGAGCTTAATTGCCATGGAGCCGCCTGCTAACCTTAACGCTGACAGTATTCGTGATGAAAAGCTGAAAGTACTTAAAGCACTGCGTCCGATTAACCTGTCTAACATTAATGAGTCTACCGTTCGTGGTCAGTACACGTCTGGCTTCGTAAAAGGTGAAGAAGTACCAGGCTACCTGGAAGAAGAGGGTGCTAACACCCGTAGCCGTACCGAAACCTTTGTTGCTATTAAAGCCGACATCGACAACTGGCGTTGGGCGGGTGTGCCTTTCTATTTACGCACCGGTAAACGTCTGCCGACCAAAGTGTCTGAGGTTGTTATTTACTTCAAGCGCCAGCCGCACAACCTGTTTGGCGATAGCTTCCAGAATCTGCCACCTAATAAACTGGTTATTCGTTTGCAGCCAGATGAAGGTGTTGAAATCACCGTGATGAACAAAGTGCCTGGGTTAACCAGTTCAGGCTCTATGGATCTGCAGAAGTCTAAGCTCGACTTGAGTTTCTCTGAAGCTTTCTCGGAAGAGCGTATTCCAGATGCCTACGAAAAACTGTTGTTGGAAGTGATGCTAGGCAACCAGGCGCTGTTTGTTCGTCGCGATGAAATTGAACAAGCATGGAACTGGGTAGATTCAATTCTTGAAGCCTGGAAGCACACCAATGAGCCGCCAGAGCCTTATCAGGCCGGCACATGGGGACCAGTTGATTCTATCGGTTTGCTCGCACGCGCTAACCGTAGCTGGTACGAAAGTAAAATTTCACGCAAGAAGAAGTAATTCATGGCTTTAACAATCAATGCTTTCGATAATGCAGATGCACTTACTCGCGCATTTGCCGACACACTGATTGAATTGCTGAAAGACGGCATTGCCCAACGTGGCCGTGCTAGTCTGGTGGTCAGTGGTGGTAGAACACCACTGGCACTGTTCAAGCAATTGAGTCAGACCGACCTTGAATGGGACAAAGTCGATATCACACTGGCTGATGAACGCTGGGTTGGTGAAAACGACGAAGCAAGCAACACCAAATTGGTTCGCGAGAATCTGATTCAGAATAAAGCGGCAGCAGCACACTTCGTGACGTTGAAAACCGACGATGCTGACGCCAACGACGGGATTGCTGAAGCTGAAAATCGCCTGTCGAGCTTCAGTTTACCCTTCGACGCACTGATCCTCGGTATGGGAGAAGACGGTCATACTGCCTCTTTGTTCCCATGCTCTGCACAAATTGAAGACGGCCTTAATCTTGCCAGCGGCAAGGTTTGTATTGCCACGCAACCTACCACCGCACCACATCAGCGTATTTCACTCACACTGCCGGCTATTCTTAACAGCCGCAATATCTTTATTCACTTAACCGGTGAGAAGAAAAAGCAGGTTCTTGAAGATGCGCTGGCCAACAGCACCGAACTGGAAAAACCGGTGACGGCTGTGGTTAATCGTGCTGATGTCACCTTAATGTGGGCACCTTAGGAGTAGAAAAATGAATTCTCAGATTGCTGAAGTAACACAGCGAATCATCGAACGCAGTAAAGCCAGCCGTAAAGCTTATCTGGATAAAATCGAAAGAGCGCGTCGCACTGGACCGTTACGTGGTGAATTATCTTGCGGCAACCTGGCGCACGGTTTTGCAGCGTGTGGTAAGGAAGATAAGTCTGACTTACGTTCCATGACGAAAGCCAACCTTGGTATTATTTCAGCTTACAACGACATGTTGTCAGCGCACCAGCCTTACGAAACCTATCCTGAAATTATCAAAGATGCGGTTCGTGAAGTAGGTAGCGTGGCACAGTTTGCCGGTGGTGTACCAGCAATGTGTGATGGCGTTACTCAAGGTAACCCAGGTATGGATTTAAGCTTGATGAGCCGTGATGTTATCGCGCAGGCAACCGCAGTTGGCCTTTCGCATAACATGTTTGATGGCGCATTGATGCTTGGTATCTGTGACAAAATCGTCCCTGGATTATTAATGGGCTCTTTAGCCTTTGGTCACCTGCCAACTGTATTCATTCCTGCCGGTCCAATGCCATCTGGTCTTCCCAATAAAGAAAAAGCCCGTGTTCGTCAGGAATATGCGCAAGGGTTGATTGGTCGCGACAAGCTGCTGGAAGCGGAGTCACAGTCTTATCATTCTGCCGGGACATGTACGTTTTATGGTACAGCGAACTCTAACCAGTTGGTTGTTGAGACTATGGGCCTGCATTTACCGGGTTCTTCTTTCGTTAATCCAGGTACGCCTCTGCGCGATGCGTTAACGAAAGCCGCAGCGGTTCAGGCAACGCGTCTTACCGATTTGGGTGAAAACTACACGCCTATTGGTCATATCGTTGATGAAAAAGCAATCGTGAACGGTATCGTTGCCTTATTAGCAACCGGTGGTTCAACTAACCACACAATGCACTTAGTGGCCATTGCACGTGCTGCTGGCATCATTATTAACTGGGATGACTTCTCAGAACTGTCTGATGCTACACCGCTGCTTACGCGCATTTATCCAAATGGTTCTGCGGATATCAACCACTTTACCGCTGCCGGTGGTATGGCACTGTTGTTCCGTCAATTATTAGATGCCGGTTTAATTCACAACGATGTGAAAACGATTTGTGGTGAAGGCCTGGACCTGTATACCAAAGAGCCGATGCTCATTGATGGCGAGTTGGAATGGCGTGATGGCCCAACTGAGTCGTTGGATAAAGAAGTTATCGCAACCGTTGAAACGCCATTCAAGCCTGACGGCGGCGTGTGCGTATTACGCGGTAACCTGGGTCGAGGTGTTATTAAAACCTCTGCTTTGCGTTCACCGATTTGCAAAATCAAGGCGCCCGCTGTTGTTTTCGAAGATCAATTCGAATTGGATGGCGCGTTTAAGTCTGGTGAACTAGATAAAGATGCCATCATTGTTGTGCGCTTCCAGGGCCCATCAGCAATCGGTATGCCTGAGTTGCACCGCCTAACGCCACCACTTGGCGTGTTACAAGACCGTGGTTTCAATGTTGCCCTGGTGACTGACGGCCGTATGTCGGGTGCGTCAGGTAAAGTACCTGCTGCCATTCACGTTACCCCGGAAGCCTACAAAGGCGGATTGCTGGCGAAAGTTGAAAATGGCGACATTATCGAACTGAACACAGAAACTGGCGAGCTGACATTATGTGTTGATGAAGCAACGCTGGCGGCACGTGCGCCAAAAGAAGCCAATCTGGCACACCATCAGGAAGGCATGGGCCGCGAGCTCTTCGCTGGTTTCAGAAACATTCTGACTGGTGCAGAAGAAGGCGCGTGTTCATTATTTGTTACTCAGGAGCAGGCGTTATGACGGAGAAGTTTGTCGCTGATGTGGGCGGGACGAATATTCGTCTGGCCCGCGTTACTGAAACTGGTGTTGATAACATTATCAAATACCAGTGTAAGGATTTCGGCAGTATAGATCTGGCGATTGAACAATACTTTAAAGATTTACCTGATTTCACCTTTACCGCAGGCTGCATTGCTATTGCCTGTCCTGTACTTGGCGACCAGGTTGTGATGACAAATCACAGCTGGGCATTTTCACAAAAAGCACTGAAGCAGCAGTTAGATCTGGAACAACTTTTTGTGATTAACGATTTCACTGCTGTCGCTCACTCATTGCCAGTGCTTGGTAAAGATCAGGTTGTGCAAATTGGTGAAGGTACGCCAAAGGAAAATGGCAATATCGCTGTTTTCGGTCCTGGGACAGGGTTAGGTGTTGAACACCTCACGATGACAACTTCAGGTTGGCAAACCCTCGACGGTGAAGGTGGCCATGTGGACTTCGCGCCAGTAGACGAAACAGACGTTATTGTTTGGCGTTATCTGCAGAATCAATTTGCCCGCGCTTCTGCTGAAGAAGTGATGTCGGGTCGAGGTCTGATGAACGTTTATAAGGCGCTAGCTGAAAACGCTAACGAGCCACTTGCAGCTAATGAACCTGCCGAAGTCACGCAAAAAGCATTGAGCGGCGAGTGTCACACCTGCGTACGTGCATTAACGCAATTTTGCCGCATCATGGGCAGCTTTGCCGGCAACCTGGCGCTGAACATGGCGACAACAGGTGGTGTATTCATTGGTGGTGGTATTGCAAATCGTTTTGCTGAATTCTTACAAGACAGCGATTTTCGCGCACGCTTTGAAGCCAAAGGGCAAATGAAGCACTACGTCAAAGATATTCCAACCTATTTAATTGCTGAGCCTGATCACGGATTGTTAGGTGCCTCAGCTTATTTAAAACAACATACTGCGAGCTAACTATGACAACAAACACCAACTACTCACCTGCGGAAATTTTTGCTGCTGGTCCCGTGGTCCCGGTACTGGTAATCAAGGATCTGGACAGAGCTGTACCGCTGGCAAAAGCGCTGATTGCAGGTGGCATCAAAGTGCTTGAAGTAACACTTCGCACGCCGGTTGCCCTGGAAGTTATCCGCAAAATTGCAGATGAAGTACCAGAAGCTATCATCGGTGCAGGTACCGTAACGAATGCTCAGCAATTAAAGCAGGTTGTAGAAGCGGGTGCTAAGTTCGCTATTAGCCCTGGTCTGACTGAAGCCTTGCTGGAAGCCGGTAAAGGTTACGATATCCCGTTGATTCCTGGTATCTCCTCAATTTCAGATCTGATGACGGCGAAAGATGCCGGCTATGACCACCTGAAATTCTTCCCTGCAGAAGCATCGGGTGGCGTGAAAGCGCTGAAGTCTATTGGTGGTCCTTTCCCTGATGTGACTTTCTGCCCAACTGGCGGAATTGGTCCTGCAAACTACAACGACTATCTGTCACTTTCTAACGTAGCTTGCGTAGGCGGCTCATGGGTTGCACCAGATGATGCCATTGAAAGTGGAAACTGGGATGCAATTACCCAGTTGGCCAAAGAAGCTTGCGAAGGTGCAAAACGCTAAGCGTTTATAGCCTGTACCAAAAAACCGGATGTTCCTGTAAAGGCATCCGGTTTTTTTGTACGTCAGTTTTTTATATATCGCTGAGGTGCAAGTTGTTAGGGTTCCTGTGTGATGGTCTCTGTACCCTGGTTTTGTACAGCAAAATTAACCCGGTAAGTACCACAATTACGCAAACAATCCAGCTGGCAGCGGATGTAGCGCTCAATCGCTCAATTAGCCAGATACACGCCGCAATAGCGATAAGACCGGCGAACATTATCCTACATGAATTGAAATATCGCCATTTCGTCAGTACAAACAGTGCGGGTACCGTTACCGCGGCAAGTAATATCTGGAATACTTCCACCCCGACGTTGAATCCTGCCACTGCGAAAAGCCGGGTTGAGGTATCAACAGGCAATGCATGAAGCACTTCAGAAAAAGCCATGCCGTGAATTAGCCCAAACAGCAATACAATCAGTCGATTTTGAGACTGCGGACGAATTGCAAGCGTGACGGCGGCAATCAGAACTGAGAGCGCCACACCAACTTCTGTTATCCATGTGGGCAGGGCGAATATATTCATGGCTGAAAGTGCCAGAGACAGGGTATGACCGAGGGTAAATAAAGAAATTAACACCACAGACTGATTCACAACATGGCGTATGCTTCGGTGGCTGTTAGTTTTAATTGTCTGTAGGTTGGTACCAATGACAGACCATAGCAAGCACAGCAGAAAAGCCAGATGATC
Organism: Alteromonas sp. ABV4_515; assembly: GCF_056160345.1. Classification (NCBI taxonomy): domain Bacteria; kingdom Pseudomonadati; phylum Pseudomonadota; class Gammaproteobacteria; order Alteromonadales; family Alteromonadaceae; genus Alteromonas; species Alteromonas sp. ABV4_515. The sequence goes on along the minus strand of NZ_JBSWWZ010000005.1, from coordinate 186,884 downwards.
CATACCTTCAAGGATATGATGTAGTCCCAACTTAAAAAAGCGTGTGAGCAATTGGAGATGAGTCGGTGTGACTAAAAGTGAGGCTGTCTTGTGAGACCATGAAAGTACGTAAGCCCCAGACACCATTCGATTGGTATTCTCAACCGGTAAATCGGTGATCAGTAGTGTTCGGTGATTTCTCACTCGATGGGTAATGCCGTCGTAAACAACAGTCAACGCAGACAAGGATGCGTTGGCAGGTAGGCGAGCTGTAGCCTCTAGCTTGAGGCAGTCTTCGTATTCACATCGCTCTGTACCTAAAGGTTTAATGGAGATTGGCAGGGTTATATCCGCCAAAGAAACGGTTAGGTGCTGATGAAGGTAAGGAATGATAAACGTGTTAAACTGCGCCTCATCATTGCGCACAAGCACCGGCCAATCAGGCATGGCCATCTGTAATTGTTCAATCGGCAGTAAAACATTAAGGAGAAGTGCATCATCTTGCTGGGAAACAACTATTGAAGTGGTTGATGCAGGATGTGCAAAAGTGGGCTGGGCAAAAAGCCCAGCCAGCACTATCAGTAATCGAAATACATTACAGCGTATTGCCATAATCCATTTCCTTATCGCGGTAGATAGTATGGTAATGCGTCTCTCCGCGTATCACTACGCCGCCCTGGCACGCGAGTTCAATCCACACTCTAGGCCCGTCTATACGGAGGTAAGTGCCATTGGTATCCACATCAATGCCCGCTGATTGCGAGCCAGCCCAAGCGATATACGTATCAGCTAACGCTTCGTCAGTCGTGTAATCGGCCATTAGCGGGTCTGAAATTTCAGCTTGATAATCGTCAACCCATTGCGCCATCGCGGCGATAACCAGAGCTTGTTGTTCTTCAGTCAGTGAGGACACCAGAATTCCACCGCGGTCATCACCAGTAGGGTAGTCTGTTGGATAGGTACCGCTACCGTTATCAGGGCCAACTAAAACATCCGAATAGGATTCACCTGAGAGATAGGCTTCGCTGAGCTCTGCGCTACTCAATGCATCAAACATGGCCACCATGGCATCACCTTCCTCAACGATTGGCGCATACGTGGTACTATTAAGTTCAAATGCGGCTTTCGGCTCTGTGGCAAAGTGGTTAGGTACTGGATAACCCACGCCATCCACAAAAGTCACGTTGTAAGCCAGGTGGTGTCCGCCAAGCTGGATCATCCAGCTTTCATCACGTGCTGGCGTGCCAAAGATGGCGATGTAATAATTGGCTGAGCTGTAAGTGCTGCCGCCCCCCTGTTCCTGAAGATAATCATCGGCTGCGAGCACGCCTTGAAAATCCTCGTAACCTTCATCGTTCAAAAGAATTTGAGCAACATCAATTAATGCAGAATACGCATCGTCATTGAGTTCGCCAATACGCAAGCCATTGCGTTGAACATTGCCGGTGGGTAGATTCGACCAAATGGTTCTTTCAGTATTCGAATTATCCCAGTCGTAAAGCACGCTGGCCTGTTCACTTTCCGAAAGGGTGTCGATAAACACTTCGGTGACGCAGATAAGTGCGTCGATTTGTGACGTACTGTCTTCATCACACGAAGAAGCTGTGACTGTCGAGCTATCTGAGCTGTCTTCTTCCGTGTCTTCCTCTGTATCATCGTCGCCTGTCGTTTCATCGTCAGTGTCGTCGCCGGTCTCTGATTCATCAGTCGTATCGTCACCGGTATCTGCCGATGCTGAGTCGTCTGTGGCGGTTTCAGTGGTTGGGGTAGTCGTGGTGTTGTCGCTGCTGTCTCCACCGCAGCCCTGTAAGGCCATAAGCGATGCCAGCAAGAGTGTGGCAAGTGAAACTGGTTTGGTCACAAAATTCTCCCGATGAAAAAACAATCAGCGTTATTATTCATCGGGATTGTAAGAAAACGATACTCTCTTAACGCTACTTTACCCAGCTTTACGGGGGCTTTACTTAGCTGGCGTAAATTGTGTTTTTATAAAGGCGTTACAATCTGCGTAATGCTGTGGGCATGATCCGGTTCGATGGTCACGCCATTCGTTACCGAAGTTTCTACGCACAGCATGTGACGATATCCAAAGGCATCCATGTCTGCAATCGATGCTGCTCCCTGCCACGGGTTCCACACCACGATGGAATCGTGCCCCATGGAAGTGACGCGTGTCAGCGCAGTATTATCGACATCTATGGTGACATCGGGCGCGGCATGTTGATGAATTCGATCGGTTTCACCAGAGAATACATAGGGGCTCGGGGTTGGCTTGATGGCCCAATCTTCGAGCTTGTCTTTATATTCACCTTCAATCCCAGTAATTTCCGTTTTACCAATACTTTCCACTGCAAAGTAACTATGCAGTGCCGCGTTAAAGGTAAACGGAACGATGCCGGTGTTTTCCGTTTTTAGCGTTACCGATAATTGTTCACCTACAAGAATTTCATAGCTCACCTGACAATCGTATTCGAAACCTTCACCACGACTGAAATTAGGTGTAAGCACAATACGGGTGCCGGTTTCGGTGTCTTCAGACGACTGAATTTGCCAGGTTTGGGTGCGTAAAAAGCCGTGAGCTGGCAGCTCACCTTTTTCGCGGCCATGGTTGTCAGCGAACCAAGGCCAGCAAATTGGGATGCCGCCACGAATAGGGCGTTCGCCATTTAAAAAGGCATGCGGGCTAAGCCAGAGACGGTCAACATTGTCTGACTTCGGCACGAACGACAGTACGTGGGCGCCAAATAGACTAATTCGACTGGTAGCAAAAGCGTTGTCTACCTGTAAAAAGGTGATACCCGATGATTCTTCGACAGAAATTGAGTCACAAATACTCACGCTTCGTCTCCTTGCCAATAATTAATTCCAACTTGCATTGTGCATGGTAAAAGAAAAAGGTGCGATAGTTAATCGCACCTTTTTTGCTTTTTATTTCATTGTTTTACCCGTCTAACGGGAAAGTATTACTTGGAAATGTGCTGAACCAGATCCAGAACTTTATTTGAGTAACCCCATTCGTTGTCGTACCAAGATACAACTTTCACGAAAGTGTCGGTCAGTGCGATACCTGCATCTGCATCGAATACAGAGGTACGTGCATCACCGAGGAAGTCATTCGATACCACGGCATCTTCTGTGTAACCTAAAATACCTTTCAGCTCACCTTCAGACGCCGCTTTCATTACAGCGCAGATTTCTTCGTAAGTCGCAGGTTTTGCCAGGTTAACTGTCAGGTCAACAACGGATACGTCAGGCGTAGGTACGCGGAATGCCATACCAGTCAATTTACCGTTCAACTCAGGGATTACCTTGCCTACAGCTTTTGCTGCACCGGTAGATGAAGGAATGATATTCTGGCCAGCGCCACGACCACCGCGCCAGTCTTTGTGAGACGGGCCATCTACGGTTTTCTGTGTTGCTGTGGTTGCGTGTACAGTGGTCATCAAACCGTCAACGATACCAAAGTTATCGTTCAGTACTTTAGCTACAGGTGCCAGACAGTTAGTAGTACAAGACGCGTTAGATACGATTTCCTGACCCGCGTATTCTTTGTGGTTAACACCCATAACAAACATTGGCGTGTCATCTTTAGAAGGCGCAGACATTACGACTTTCTTCGCACCCGCTGCTAAGTGAGCAGAAGCGGTTTCTTTGGTCAGGAACAGACCGGTTGATTCAACAACAACGTCAACATTTACATCATTCCAGGCCAGATCAGCTGGGTTTCTTTCTGATGTAACGCGAATTGTTTTACCATTTACGATTAACTGATTATCGTCTACCTTTATTTCACCATTAAAAATGCCATGGGTAGAATCATACTTCAGCATGTAAGCGATATAGTCTAAGTCGAGCAGGTCGTTGATAGCAACAACCTCGATGTCGTCACGCTGCTGTGCAGCGCGCATTACCAAGCGACCAATGCGCCCAAAGCCATTGATACCGATGCGTATAGTCATGTCATACCTCTGTTGTAAGTTGGTACAAGTGTAAATAAATTACGTAAAGTATGGATCAAAATGGCATAATTGGCAAAGCAAAATGCGCTATTTTGTTGCAAAATTACAACTATGAACTATGCAAACGTATTCAGTTTCTTCGAACACAGTCTTTATTTGATAATGCAAAAAAATGTGCGTTGACACGAATGTCCGGCATTTGCCGTACAAACCTCAACGCTAGAAAAACAGAAAAGGACACGAATGACAAATCCCGTTTTACAACGACTGGTTGAGATGCGAGGCATAGAAACCCACTATACCGATGCGTGGGGAAAGCCGGCCGCTATTTCAGCGTCAAGTCAGGCCAAATTATTGAATGTACTGGGTTACGACACCAGTAACGAACTCGCAATTGAAGAACAGCTTAAAGCAGAGGCCAGAAAGATCTGGCAAACACCGCTTAATCCTGTTCAGGTACTACGCCAATCTGAAACCTTATCTTTCTCAATTCGGTTACCCATAGAATTGGTAACCGACACTTATACTGTAAACCTCAATACAGAAGATGGGCAGACATTCGTCCACAGTTTTGTGCCGGTTGACGAAACACTGGCGCACGTGGCTGAGCTAGATGACGTTGAGTTCCACGAATACATTATTGCGTTACCGTTTGATGTGCCTCTTGGTTATCACGACCTTGTCCTCTTGGTGGAAGGGGATGACGAGCCTCTGTGTTCCATGCGAATTATCATGGCGCCGAACAAATGCTTTATTCCTGAAGCCATCGAAAAGGGCAAGAAAATCTGGGGCCTTAGTGTGCAACTTTACTGCGTGCGTAGTGAAAAAAACTGGGGCATGGGCGATTTTACCGATCTGGCAAACCTCACTGCTAAGGCCGCGGAATCAGGCGCCGAATTTATCGGATTGAACCCCATTCACGCGTTGTACCCGGCCAACCCTGATGCTTGCAGCCCTTACGGACCGTCTTCGCGCCGTTGGTTAAATTACTTATACCTGGATGTGACTGCATTGCCTTATTTCGATGACGAGCATGTTCAGGCGGTGGTAAACACTGATGATTTTCAGCAGCAACTGGCAGCAGCCAGGGCCACTGATTTTATTGACTACGCTGCCGTAGCCGGTTTAAAACTGCCTGCACTCAGTGCCGTTTTCGATATTTACTATGAAAAGCATTTAAAGACCAACACGAAGCAAAATCGCGAATTTAAAGCCTTTGTTGAAGCGGGTGGCGAAAGCCTAGATATGCTGGCGGTGTACGACACGCTACAAGAAAAATTGGCAGAAGAAGGTAAACCGTCTTGGGGCTGGCCTGTGTTCCCGGATGAGTTTAAGGAATACCATAAACCAGAAGTAGCCGCGTTTAAAAAGAAAAACAAAAAACGTGTCACTTTCTTCTTGTTCTTGCAATGGCAAGCTGCGATTCAGCTTCAAGCCGCCAGCGATGTGGCCGTAGCCTCGGGTATGTCAGTGGGCTTGTATCGTGACCTTGCAGTCGGGGTGAGCGAGGGAAGTGCGGAAATCTGGGGTAATAAAGATCTCTATTGTGTGGGTGCTTCTGTGGGCGCGCCACCAGACATTCTTGGTCCATTGGGTCAGAATTGGGGCTTGCCGCCAATGGACCCCCACAAATTATACGAGCAAAAGTACCAGCCATTTATTGATTTATTTGCCTCTAACATGGCAGGTTCAGGGGCATTGCGTATAGACCACGTGATGGCACTATTGCGCTTGTGGTGGGTTGTGAAAGGCGATCACGCGAAAGATGGCGGCTATGTGTATTATCCGGTAGACGATTTGCTGGCCATTCTGGCGCTGGAAAGCCACCGTAATCAAAGCTTAGTGATCGGCGAAGACCTGGGTACCGTACCTGAAGAAATTCGAGAAAAATTGGCAGATAACGGGGTACATTCATATCGCGTATTTTTCTTCGAACAGGCTGAAGACGGCGGCTTCTTCTCTCCCTCCCATTATCCGGTGCAATCAATGTCGACATTGACCACTCACGATATGCCAACACTCACCGGTTTTTGGCATTGTCTCGATTTAGAAATGGGCAAAGAGTTGGGGCTGTATCCTACCGATGAAATTCTGTCTCAGTTGTACACCGACAGACACGAGAATAAACAAGCGATACTGGATACCCTCCATGGTCATCATTCCATTAGCGAAAATATCAGTCGGGATGTGAACTATACCGGTATGAGCACAGAATTGAATCGTGGCATGCAATTGCATATGGCAAGTGGTTCAAGTGCGTTACTGAGTTTGCAATTAGAGGACTGGTTGGAAATGGATAAGCCTGTTAATGTACCCGGTACGTTTAATGAATACCCTAACTGGCGCAGAAAACTCACGCAGACGCTGGAAAGTATTTTTAATAATCAGGACATTACTCATCTTGCCCGTCAACTGACAGAAGTCAGAAAACAGGCCAGTACAGATAAGTAAAGCGGTCCGGGATCTGTCGGCTTTTGCCGGCAGATTTTAAAGGAGTAAGTAATGGTAGTAGAGCAGCAACTGGCACAGGCTCGATGTAATTCACCTTTTTCCGTACTGGGTCCACAGAAGACCGACAACGGTCTTATTATCACCGCTTTTATCCCCGATGCTGATAAGGTTGCCGTCCGCAGTATCAAATCAACTAAACTGCTCGGCACACTCGACCGGCAGGGCGATTCCGATTTATTTTCAGCGCCCATCCAGGGACTTAAAGAAGGGCAGCGCTATGAACTGGTGATCAGACGTACAGGCCAGGACCACATCGTAGCTGACCCTTATCAGTTCACCGATGAAGCGTATCACGCTGTTCATTTTATCGATCATGAGCCGGCAAACCTCTACAAACAGGCGGGTGCCCAGCTAAAAGTCATCGATGAAGTGGACGGTACGCGCTTTGCCGTATATGCCCCTAATGCAACTGCCGTTTCCGTCATCGGCGATTTCAATCGCTGGGATGGTCGTTGTCATCCTATGCAAAAAACAGACATCGGTTACTGGGTGTTGTTTATTCCAGGCGTAGGCGAGGGCGAACGTTACAAATATGAGCTTAAAGATGGTTGGGGCAACCCGTTACCACACAAGGCAGATCCACTAGGGTATTCTGCTGAGCAATATCCTTCACACGCGTCCCGAGTATTTAATCACGACAACTATGATTGGCAGGATGATGCCTGGATGCAGGCGCGTCAGAACGAGAAGTATCATTCGCCGATGAGTGTGTACGAAGTGCACCTGGGCTCATGGAAGCGACCAGCAGAAGACAGTGGTGAACGCTATCTGAGCTATCGCGAACTGGCTGAAACACTGATTCCTTATGTGCAGGACATGGGGTACACGCACCTGGAACTACTGCCTGTTTCTGAATTTCCTTTTGACGGTTCCTGGGGTTATCAGCCGGTTGGATTATATGCACCTACCAGCCGCTTCGGTTCCCCTGACGATTTCAAATTTTTTGTCGATAAATGCCATCAGGCAGGCATTGGTGTCATTGTCGACTGGGTGCCTGCGCACTTTCCTGAAGATGCCCATGGCCTGGCCCGTTTCGATGGTAGTCACGTTTATGAGTACGACGACCCGCGTAAAGGTTGGCATCCAGACTGGAATTCCTGCATTTACGATTTTGGCAAAGACACCGTACGCCAATTTTTGGTGGCGAATGCGTTGTTTTGGGCTGACAAATTCCATATCGACGGTTTACGGGTTGATGCGGTGGCGTCTATGCTTTATCTCGACTACTCGCGCAATGAAGGGGAGTGGATCCCTAACATTCACGGCGGCAACGAGAACTACGAAGCCATTAGTCTGCTGCGTTGGATGAACGAGGAAGTGTACAAGGCGTATCCTGGTATCATGACCATTGCTGAAGAGTCTACCTCGTTCCCGGGCGTGTCCAGACCGGTCTCAAGTGGCGGCCTGGGTTTCGGTTTCAAATGGAATATGGGCTGGATGCATGATTCACTTCACTATATCAGCAAGGACCCGGCTTACCGTCGATACCATCATGGCGAAATTACCTTTTCAATGGTGTACGCCTTCGATGAAAACTTTGTGCTGCCGATTTCCCACGACGAGGTTGTTCATGGCAAAGGCAGTTTGATTGGTAAAATGCCAGGGGATGAGTGGCAGCAGGCGGCCAACCAACGTTGTTATGCAAGCTTTATGTTCGGACACCCGGGTAAAAAGCTGAACTTTATGGGCAACGAAATTGCCCAATCTCGGGAATGGAATCACGACAGCCAATTGGATTGGTGGTTACTCGAGTTTGAGAAACACCGCGGTATTCAGTCGCTGTACCGTAAACTTAATCAACTTTACCGTCAATATCCCGCTCTGCATGAACTCGACCACAGTCACGAGGGCTTTGCCTGGATTGACCATAATTATGCTGAACTGAGCATGCTGTCTTTTGTTAGAAAAGCAAAGTCGAGTTCGCAGAAGGTGTATGTGGTGAATAATTTCACCCCTTCACCTCGTGAAGCTTTTCGAGTGGGCGTGCAGGATGCGGGTGAATATCAACTTATTCTCAATTCAGACAGTAGTGCGTTTTGGGGAAGCGACTTCCCGGTGGCTGAAAAAGTAACAGCGCAAGCGGTGCCGTGGAACGATCAACCCTATTCAATTGAAGTTAACCTACCGCCACTCGCAACACTGTATTGGCTATTTGATTAGGAGAACCTGGCAAGGTGCAACAGGAATCTTTCGGCAGTAACACGGTTACAACAGGTTCACCTTCACCCTTAGGGGCGACGCTCACCGAGCACGGCTGCAATTTTGCCGTTGTCAGCCCAGATGCGCGGGCGGTGGTGCTGTGTCTTTTTCAAAGCGACACCGAAGAGCTTGTGGCGGAAATCCCCATGGCTGCGAAAACCGGACAGGTTTGGCATTGTGAGGTTGAAGGGGTAGGTGAACATCAACATTATGCATACCGGGTAGAGCGGGGAGAAGATGCGCTGCATCACGTGACCGCAGAGAAGCTGCTCATCGATCCTTATGCACAAAAGCTGAGTCGTCCCATTCATTGGAATGCCAGACATTACGAGCATGACTCCCAGTTTATGGTGCCCAAATGTGTTGTGGTCAGTCACGATAATGGTGAACGGCCAGCAAGGCCGAGTTATCAGCCTCATGAGCGCATCATTTATGAAGCGCATGTGAAAGGGATGACAAAATTACATCCTAACGTGCCTGATGAAGATAAAGGAAAATATCCCGGTGCTGCGCACCCTGATGTCATAAAACATCTTGTGGACTTAGGTGTGACTACGGTGCAGTTTATGCCCTTGTTCACGTTTATGCCTGAGCCTTACATCACCGAAAAGGGAATGACTAACTATTGGGGCTACAACCCGGTCAATTATTTTGCCCCTGAACCGCGTTATGGAAAAGCAGATGCGGTAAGAGAACTCAAAGCCATGGTCGATGCCTACCATAAAGCAGGTCTTGAGGTGATCGTCGACGTGGTTTACAACCACACTGCAGAAGGCGGAGACGGCGGCCCAGTGTTGTCGTTTAAAGGTCTGTTTCCTCATCAGGCGTATCTTTACGAGCAAACCAAAGCCGGCGCGATTGTATACAGTAACCATTCTGGTTGCGGAAACACGGTTAACACGTCAACGCCCATTATGATGACGATGATCATGGATGCCATGCGTTATTGGGTAGACGTTATTGGGATCGATGGTTTCCGTTTCGATTTGGCGGTCTGCCTGGGACGTGATCCACAAAACTTCTCGGCACAATCCGGTCTGTTAAAAGCCATGGCGCAAGATCCAATATTAAAAAATATCGTGCTGGTGGCCGAGCCCTGGGATATTGGTCCTAACGGCTATCAATTGGGCGCGTTTGCAGCACCATGGCTGGAAGTTAACGACCGGTATCGCGATACTGTGCGCGCTTTCTGGCGTGGTGATCATGCACTAACAGGAGAATTCGCTACCCGATTAATGGGCTCCAGAGATATTTTTCATAAAGGATTCCGACCCATTTACACCTCGGTGAATAATGTCACTTACCACGATGGTTTCACACTGCATGATATGGTGAGCTACGTTGAGCGGCACAACGAAGCGAATGGCGAAAATAACCGAGACGGTCACGGGCACAACCTGTCGGCCAACTATGGTGTAGAAGGGAAAACCAGTGACGAAGCCATTTTGCAACTGCGTGAGCGACAAAAGCGCAATTTGTTCGTCTCACTGATGTTGTCTCAGGGTGTCCCGCATATTTTGGGCGGCGATGAGTTGAGCAAAACGCAAAACGGTAATAACAATGCCTATTGCCAGGATAACGCCTTAAACTGGTACGATTGGGCTCTCAACAAACGTCAGTCTGACTTTTTACATTTTTGTCAGTACGTCACTGGTCTGCGACGGGAAAGCACCTTACTGTCGAATTTGTTGTTAGATGACGATGAATACCAGCGTACTACCAATGTATCGGCAATTCGCTGGTACAAACCCGATGGCCAGGATAAAGAGTCTGAAGACTGGCAGTCGCCAAACAGTCAGGCTTTCGGTGTGGAAATTCGCGGTACTACACAAACCGATGACAGCGGCGAACACTGGTTCCTGTGTTTCAACGCCAGTACACAAGACAAACGTTTTAATTTGCCAACCCTTTCTCCCAAAATGGCCTGGGAATTAGCTGTCGATACACGCTATGTTTCTTTAGCGGAACAACCTGATATTTGTATTCAGCGGGTGTTTCTGCAAGCGGCCCGAAGTGTGGCGGTGTTCAGAATGACACAAATTGTGCCGTGAACAGGTTTACTGGTGTTTAGGGAATAGGCAAACAGTCTTGTTTACACAATAAATCAACGAAAAAAGCGCTTCTTATAGTGTTCGTGCGTATAACGGGTGGTATGATCCGCAGCCATCTGTAACCTGAGGTGACACCCAATGCAAAAAGAAGATGGAAAACACACTGATCCTAAGTGTGATATTGGTTTTATTGGTTTAGGCGTAATGGGCGCCAACCTAACGCTTAACCTTGTTGATCATGGTTTTCGCGTAGCGTGCTTCGACCTGGATCAAACCAAAGTCGACGCCATCATTGCCAAAGACGAAGAAGAGCGTGGCGATTTGCCAGCCCGAGTTGAAGGTTGTAGCTCGTACACAGAATTACTCAGTAAGTTAAAGTCACCTCACATGGTAATTCTGTCTGTGCCTGCTGGTGAGCCAGTAGACCACGTTTGTTCGCACCTGATTGATGCGGGCATACAGGCCGATGACATTGTCGTCGATACGGGTAACAGTCTTTGGACTGATTCCGTAGAGCGGGAAGAGAAGTATAAAAGTAAATTCATCTTTTTCTCCACCGCTGTGTCAGGCGGTGAAGTCGGTGCCCGTTTCGGACCGTCACTTATGCCATCAGGCAATCCTTATGCCTGGACACGATTAGAACCCATCTTAAAAGCGATTTCAGCGAAGGTTGATGCACAAAGTGGTCTGCCTATCGAATCTTTCACGCCGGGTGAACCGGTAACAGAAGGCGAGCCGTGTGCCACGTATATTGGCCCAGTGGGTGCTGGTCACTATGTGAAAATGGTGCACAACGGTATCGAATACGCCGATATGCAGCTCATTTGTGAAACGTATCAGGTTATGCGTACCGCCTTGCACATGTCTGCAGCAGAAATTGCTGAAGTGTTCCGTCGCTGGAACAAAGGGAAACTTAACAGCTATCTGATTGAGATTAGTGCGGAAGTGCTTGAACAGCTCGACCCTGAAACGGGTGTACCGCTGGTGGATGTGATCCTCGACAAAGCGGGTCAAAAAGGCACCGGCCTATGGACCGCAGTCAGTGCGCTACAAGTAGGTAGCCCGGCGCAAACGATTACCTCAGCAGTATTTGCTCGCAGCCTTTCAAGCCTTAAAGATGAGCGTGTCGCTGCCAGTAAGGTATTGCAAGGTCCCGATGTGAAGCCGCTTTCTGATGAAGAGAAATTTGCGGCCATCGATAAGCTGGAATATGCGCTGTACTGTTCAAAAATCTGTGCATACGCTCAAGGCTTCCAGTTAATGGACGTTGCTTCGAAAGAACATGGCTGGGAACTGGATTTTGGCGGTATTGCAAAAATCTGGCGCGCGGGTTGTATCATTCGCGCAGTATTCTTGCAGTCTATTGCAAAAGCGTACGAAAACAACGAAGAACTGGCTAACTTGCTGCTTGATCCATTCTTTGCCGAGCAAATCACTGAATATCAATCTGATTGGCGTGAATCACTGGCGCAGGCCGCCTTGGCAGGCATTCCATGCCCAGCAATGATGTCAGCATTGAGTTACTACGATTCTTACCGCACCGCAGTGCTACCTGCGAATCTACTGCAAGGCCAACGCGACTATTTCGGCGCGCACACTTATCAACGTGTTGATAAGCCGGCAGGTAAGAAGTTCCACCTTGATTGGAGTGATCCAGCAAGGCCTCAGGTTGCTATCAAAAAATAGATTAGCTAACCGGAGTGCATCATGACAGACAATACAGACTGGAAAAAAACGCTTACCGACGACGAGTATCATGTTACCCGTCAGGCGGGAACAGAGCGCCCGTTTACCGGTGTATTGCTGAATGAGAAACGCCCCGGTGAGTACTTGTGCAAGTGTTGTGGCGCAGTGCTATTTACTGCAGATGCAAAATTCGACTCACATTGTGGTTGGCCATCCTTCGACCGACAATCTGATGATGAGAACGTTGAGTATCATCAAGACAATAGTCACGGTATGCGCCGCACCGAAATTGTTTGTAAGTCGTGCAAAGCCCATTTGGGCCATGTATTTCCCGATGGCCCTACCGAAACCGGCCAGCGTTATTGCGTGAACTCGTTGTCTCTTTCGTTTAAAACTGAAAAGGATGAGTTAATACGCGGCTAGCACACTTCACTTGTGGTTAAAAAATAAACGCCGCTTATATCATAAGCGGTGTTTTTGTTTATGGGATGTCCATAAATCTAAAAAATACAGAAAATTACCATGAAAGTTGTTTTCAGAAATTTTGTAACTGCTAGAACAGCCATTTTCTTTATAAATTGATCAATCAACGCTTTTCACGCTGTTTTCCTGTCTGTAATCCTACCGTTTTAAAACTGCTACCTAATTTGCTGGATGAAGATTCTTGCTGCCTGTTGGGAAGAATTCCATTTATTGTTGGAAACTTACCAAAGAAATCGACGAGAGAACAAAAAAATCTATATTTCTGAAATTTTTCAACAGTTTGGTTATCGGCACACCTTTCCATAGAATAGCTGTCGTTCATGCAGAGAACGAATTTAACACCTTGTGTACCCTACACCTTACACAGCCTGCATGAGCACTCTGGTTAAATTATATTGGCGAAGGCAAAGGCATGAATCAACAGTTTGAACAGGAATTGCAAAGCAGCTGGCAGGAGCGTCAGGAATACGCTGAAATGATGTTGCCACTGGTAGGTAAACTCTACAGAAACCATTCAGTGGAAGTATCAGTCTACGGTCGTTCATTACTGGGCGCGAGCGTGATTGATATCATTAAGGCTCACCGTAAGGTTCGTCTTCATGAAGGCATCAAGCTGCGTTTACGTGAGAGCTTTCCAATCCTAGAAGCCCTTACCACTATGTCTCTGGCGCCATCTCAAATTGACATTGGTAAGCTTGCATTCGATTTCAATTACGGCAGCGCGGTGGATCAAAAAGATCTCGAAGCCTATCTGGCTGAAAAATTGGGTGACGTGGTCAATGAAGACGACGAGCAAGTGCCACAAGATGTGGTGCTGTATGGCTTTGGACGTATCGGTCGTTTACTTGCCCGTTTGCTTATCGAAAGACAGGGTAAAGCGAACAAATTGCGTTTACGCGCCATTGTTGTCCGTGGTGGTAAAGAGGGTGACCTTGAAAAGCGCGCCAGCTTACTGCGCCGTGACTCTGTGCATGGCCCATTCAATGGCAGTATTACCATTGACCACGAACGCCAAGCAATCAAAGCAAACGGCTCATTTATTCAAATTATTTACGCTAACAGTCCTGATGAAGTGGATTACACCAAATACGGTATCAACGATGCCATTGTTGTTGATAACACGGGTATGTGGCGTGACCGCGACGGTTTAGGTATGCACCTGAAGTCGAAAGGTGCGGCTAAGGCGCTACTGACGGCGCCGGGTAAAGGCGATATCAAGAACATCGTGCATGGCGTGAACCACGAAGATGTGTTGGCTTCAGATACCATTCTATCTGCTGCGAGTTGTACCACCAATGCGATTACGCCAGTACTGAAAGCACTGGACGAAGAATATGGTATTGAGTCAGGTCATGTGGAAACGGTACACAGTTTCACTAACGATCAAAACTTGATTGATAACTACCATAAAGCTGACCGTCGTGGCCGAGCTGCACCACTTAACATGGTTATCACCGAAACCGGTGCTGCAAAAGCCGTGGCGAAAGCCTATCCCAAGCTGGCTGGCAAACTCACAGGCAATGCGATTCGTGTACCTACCCCTAACGTATCGATGGCGATTTTGAATCTGAACTTGAAAACGTCTACCGATAAGTTAGCCGTTAACGAATTTCTTCGCGACACTGCGCTGTTTTCTACCTTGCAACATCAAATTGATTACACCGCAAGTAAAGAAATTGTCTCTACCGATTTAGTCGGTTCACGGGCTGCCAGTGTGGTGGATTCGCAAGCGACCATCGTGGCTGAAAATCGTTTAACCCTGTACGTATGGTACGACAACGAATTTGGCTACAGCTGTCAGGTTCTTCGCGTAGTACGTGACATGGCGGGGATCACTTTCCCAACGTTACCTGCATAAGTTGTAACGCAGGCGTTATTACCGGTGCTGCCTTTTGGTTGCACCGGTTTTTTTATGCCTGGTGTACAAATGGCGAGGTATTCTTATTCCATGGTCTGCCCAATGAGCGAACTGCGCAAAACTCAGACAGAATAGTCGTTGCAGGGATGTTAAACGTGGTATTTACGAGGCTGTCTATGCTAAATTAAGCGGCAAAAATATAAGGGCACGACAGTACCATGCATATCTCCAGTCAATTCGACAGCGGCAACATTCGCGTAATCAAAGCCGACTCTCCAGACAACATCGTTCTGGGTATCAACAAAGACAATCAATCCGATTTCTACCAGTGGTTTCACTTCCGTTTGTTTGGTGACGTGTTTGAAACACACAATATTACTATCTCTGAATTAGCGAAGTCTGCGTATCCCGGTGGTTGGAAAGATTATGATGTACTGGCATCCTATGACCGTCAGACCTGGTTCCGTGTAAACAGTGAATTCGACGGCGATAACCTTACGTTCAGTTTCACTCCCGAACAGTCATCCGTTTATTTCGCTTATTTCATTCCCTACAGCTACGAACGCCACCTCGATCTCGTTGGCGACGCGCAAATGTCGCTGCGCTGTGAACACCGTTTCCTGGGCGAAACCCTCGACGGTCGTGATATGAATCTGTTGGTTATTGGTGAAGAAGAGCCCACGAAAAAGAAAATTTGGATCACGGCCCGCCAACATCCAGGAGAAACCATGGCAGAGTGGTGTGCTGAAGCCCTTATTTATCGCTTGCTTGATGAACAAGACGGGCTTGCCAGACATTTGCTCGATGAAGCCGTTTTCTATGTGGTGCCGAATATGAATCCAGATGGTTCTGCAAGAGGCCATCTGCGTACCAATGCGGTAGGAACGAACCTGAACCGCGAGTGGGCCACGCCGTCGGCGGAAAAGAGCCCGGAGGTATTGTACGTATTGAATACCATGGCTGAAACCGGTGTGGACATGTATCTGGATATCCACGGCGATGAGGCACTGCCTTATAACTTTGTCGCTGGCAGTGAGGGTATTCCGTGTTACTCAGAGCGACTTGCGCATCTTGAAAATACATTCAAATCTGCATTGCTGTTGGCCACACCTGAATTCCAGGACGAGTTTGGTTACGCGAAAGACCAACCTGGCCAAGCAAACCTGACTGTTGCGTCAAATGCGGTAGGCGAGAAATTCGACTGCCTGGCTTACACGCTCGAAATGCCTTTTAAAGATAATAAAAATTTACCGGACCCAGTTTATGGCTGGTCCGTGCAACGCTGTCGTCAACTCGGTGAAGATTTACTCGTTGCCGTGCGTGCGGTAGTGTCACAGCTGCGATAATAATAATCACGCAACATACATAACAACAAAAGTATTGAGGGGAACTCGTCTTGGAAGGCTTGTATAATTTTTTAACGTCACTTGATGGCATGCTTGGGGGCGCTCCATGGTTCCCCTTCGTACTGCTTGGGGTTGGTCTATTTTTTACGGTTTATCTTAAATTTCCACAAATCCGTTTCTTTAAACATGCTTGGTTGGTGGTAACCGGCAAGTATGACAAAGACGGCGAGGAAGGGGATACCACACACTTCCGTGCACTAACGACTGCACTGTCTGGTACTGTGGGCACAGGTAATATTTCCGGTGTGGCGTTTGCCATATTCTTGGGTGGTCCGGCAGCACTGTTTTGGATGTGGGCAACCGCCTTTTTGGGTATGACCACAAAATTTGTGGAAGTCACCCTGTCGCACAAATACCGTGTTAAAACGGAAGACGGCACCATGGCGGGTGGTCCTATGTATTACATGGATCGTCGTCTTAACATGAAATGGTTGGCAGTGGCGTTCGCTATCGCCACCGTAGTCAGTTCTTTCGGCACCGGTAATCTGCCGCAAAGTAATGGTATTGCGCAGAGTATTGAAGCGACATTTGGTTTTGACCCACTGGTAGTGGGAAGTGTACTGGGTATTTTACTGGCTTTGGTGATTTTAGGTGGTATTCAGCGTATCGCTGCTTTTACCTCTAAAATTGTTCCTATTATGGCGGTTGTCTATCTGATTGGTGCCCTTGCCGTTATTTTCGCGAATGCGGAGAACATTGGGCCATCTTTCGCTGCGGTTATTGGTGATGCATTTTCCGGTTCAGCTGCTGCGGGTGGTTTCCTTGGGGCATCATTAGCCTATGCATTTAACCGTGGTGTTAACCGTGGACTGTTTTCTAACGAGGCGGGTCAGGGCTCGGCGCCAATCGCGCACGCCGCGGCACGCACCAGCGAGCCGGCATCGGAAGGTATGGTGTCACTGCTGGAGCCATTCATCGATACCATTCTCATTTGTACTGTCACCGGTTTGGTTATTTTGTCGTCTGGTGTGTGGAAAGAAAAACACCAGAACGTCTTCGATCGTTCAGACATGTACTTTGTTCAAGGTGTTTATGCAGACGACAATCCAGCTGACAAAGAAGCGCTGTACAAGTACCTCAACGATATAGAGGGCAGTGGTGTTGAGAACTACACCGGCCCTATTTCAGTTGTTAACGGTACCGCGGTAAGTGAAGGTTTTACGCTGATTAATGCCCGTTCAATTGCTGAAGATGTGAGTTATTCCTTAGGCGATGAAGATGCCTATACGGGAACACTTCAAATTAAAGACGGCAAGCCAGTAAAAACCAACCTTGAAGTATCTGGTAAATCATTGGTGCATTCGGCAGCACTCACTACCATTGCCTTTACCCGTGGCTATTTCGGCAGCTTTGGTCAGTACATTGTGTCAATTGGCTTAATGTTGTTTGCCTTCTCTACGGCGATAGCCTGGTCGTACTACGGCGACCGTGCCATGACTTATCTGCTTGGGCCACGCTCTGTGATGCCATACCGAGTCATTTACGTGGCAGGCTTTGTGTGGGCATCGTTTTCAGATACCACACTGGTATGGGCATTATCGGCTGTAGCGATTGTTGTTATGACACTGCCTAACCTGTTTGGTATAGTAATGCTAAGCAAGGAAATGAAGCAGACGGTTGATGAATATTGGACGCGGGTCCGCGACGATAAGTAAAGTCAGCCAGATAACGAAAAAGGGCACGTTGGTGCCCTTTTTTGCACAATGCGTTTGTCATCGACGACGGAACAACATGACGAAGATGTAAGCAGCAAAATAAACGTACAGGAGCAATAATGGCATTAACAGATTGTCCAGCGTGTAATAAGAAGATTTCAGATAAATCCGACGTGTGCCCGCATTGCGGATTTCAGGTAGGCGATGCCTCTGCTGAAGATATTCTGAGAAAACAGAGTCTTCAGCGTTACAAAAAACATCAGAGTATTCAGAACCAGTCTTTGCTGGCCGTTCTGCTTTTTGTCGCAGGGTTCCTCTTTATGTATGTGGGGGGCACTAAACCGGGTGATATGCAGCATAACATTGCGATAACCGCCACGGTCATCGGCTTTGTGTGGTATGTTATCAACCGTGTCAGATTAGTTATTGTGAAACGATTTAATTCATGAATATAGATGCATTACTCTCAGCCATGACACCAGAGGTGTACACGCGCCTCCGTCAGGCTGTCGAAACCGGGAAATGGCCTGATGGCACAGTGTTGTCAGAAGAACAACGCGAAAGTTGTATGCAGGCCGTATTGCTTTATCAATCAAAAATTGAAAAATCCTCTGAGCACATGACGGTGAATGAAGCCGGTGAAATTGTGCACAAAAGCAAAAGAGAGTTCCGCGAAGCACTTCAGGCGGAACAAGATGAAAACACCATAGCCCGGTTCAGTCAGGATGATATTTAGTCGACTATTTTCACCCGCGCACAGCAGTCCCAATCCAGAGAAACGTATTCAGGCTATCGCCAAATTATCACCGGAAAAAGCGACAGAACGCGCCACCTTGCACGAGCTTGCGTTTAACGATGATGACTGTGATGTCAGCCTGGCCGCATTAGAGAAACTGGATTCTTTTCCGCTTTGGCTAAAAATGTCGCAGACGGCGAATGATGCAAAACTTCGGCGTCGTGCTGTTAGTCGGGTTGAGGATGTGGTTGGCGACCCTACCAGTACCGAAATTTCAGCCGAGGAAAAAGCCGAGTACCTGATCAAGCAGGCACCGGTTGAACTTGTAAAAAAAGTGCTGGAATCCCAGCAGAATGCGTCACTCGGTGACGATCTCGTGTTGTCATTATTGGCAAAAATTGGGCGTAGTGATTTCACGCTACAATTTTACAGTCGTCATGCCTCTGCAGGTGTGCAACAGCAAATCATTAATGATGCAGCAGATATCCCATCTTTAAATAAGTTGTTGAAAAAAACCAATGATGCATCGTTGAGTCAGCGCATTAATGACAAGCTTTCTTTGCTTACCGAAGCGGCAGAGAAGCCGAAACAACTTGAACAGGCTTACACGCTGACATTATCCAAGCTGCAAGCCCTGACCGACCGACACGACTTCAACGATGTTGATGCACGTCTGTCTGCTTGTCGGCAAGAAATGGCTGCGCTGGACGAACACCTTGATGTGTTCAATGAGGACGTTCGTTCTACATTGATCGAAAAGCGGGAACGGCTGGAAGACAAAGTCAGTCGCCATCATCATAAACTGGAAGCTGTGTGGAAAGCAGAATCCGCTGCCCGTGAAGCCGAGGCGTCCCGTCAGGCATTCTTACAGCAGGTAGACGATGCTACAGCAAAGGTGAAATGGTTATATACCGAACGCCTGTGTGAAGCTACGCTACAGGATGTTGAGTCGGTAAATGGTCAGGTACGCGACCTTGAGAGCACCTTAACCCATTTTGCGAGTAATCCTGATATGCGGGAATATCGTCAACTGCAACAAACTATCTCTGATCTCATTACCCAGCTAGACATGTTTTCTGCCCAGCAGCAAATTGCGAAACGTTTGCTGGATGTGCTTAAACGCGCAGAAGCACTTAGCACCGAAACCTCCGGGCCATTGCCTGCTGATGAATGGCAGGGGTTGAACAAGCAGTGGGCTGAATCAGACAATTTAGTCTATCCGGTCAGCGCTAGCTGGCGTAAGCGGTGGGGAGCGGTATCGCGTAGCCAAAAGCAACACGAAACAGCAGCCCGCGCACAGGCCGAGCAAGGCTTAAAGCAGTGTCGTCGGTTATTGTCGCTAATCACAAATCTTGTCGATTCTGGGCGTTTTCGTGCTGCCATGAGTCGTTTCAGTGAGCTGGAAACCGCTTACCAATCGTTAGACGCACGCGGGCAGGAACAACTCAGCCGACGCTATAGTCAGGTTAGCGAGCAAATTTCCCGTCTTGAAGGCTGGCAAAGTTATCTGGCCGCGCCACGTAAACCCGCCATGTTGGAACAGGCACAGCAGTTAGCAGCCAGTCCGACTGACGATATTCCAGCCCGTGCAGAAAATATCAGGCAGCTACGCCAACAGTGGCAATCACTTTCTGTTGGACAGCCAAAAGACGAGCAGGACCAGGCTTTCGATAACGCACTTGAAGCAGCCTTTGCGCCGTGCCGTGAATTCTATGCAGAACAAGAGCGACAACGAGCCGAGGCCGCTGAAGTCCGTGAAGTATTAATTCAGTCGCTTAGCGCGCTGTCTTCACAGGAAGATGATATTGCCGCTATGTCCAGGCAGCTTGAAAAGCTGAAACAGCGCTGGCGAGATGCCGGTACAGTAGAAAAAGATAAATATACCCGCCTTAAAAAGCGTTGGGATAAGGCACTTGCGCCGATTAACGAACGTGTAACCGCTTGGTTTGCTGATAACCGCAGTAAAAAGCAGGCGGTGATCGATGAAGCCAAAGCCCTTGCCGAGAGTGATGATTTGCAACAAAGTGCAGCCAGAGCACAGGAATTGCAGCAGCACTGGAAGACAATAGGGCATGCCGGCAAGCGTTATGAAACGCGTTTATGGCAAGCGTTTAAAGAGGTAAACGACAAGCTCTTTAACGAGGTGAAATCTATTCGACAAGCGCAGCAGAAGCAACAAAGCGATGAAGTGGAGCGTTTACTCGAGCAGATTAAAACCATAAGCCGCTCGGTGCACCAACAGCCTGAGGCCGTTGATGCCGCACTTGTGCCGCTCATTGACACCATGAAAACATTGGACAGCCGCAAGCAGGCTGTGATCCAGCAACGGATTGATAAGCTCCGCCGTAGTGTGGACAGCCAATTGCAAGCAAATGCGCTGGACGATCGACGGGGCGCAATAATTGCGCTGGTTGAAGTATTATCGCTCTGGTCTGATGGTTCTGTGAAACCACAGGATGCCGAAAGTTGGGACGCGCTGCCCAAAATATGGCGGTCGGCGATTTCCGGCAACACGACACAACCCGCAAATAGCCGTAGTTGGTATGCCCATGTTCTTGAAATTCAGCTAGACATCCCCGCTACTGCAGCATTGATGCAAGAGCGTCGAGACGTTCAGTTGTCATTAATGGCTGCCCGTTTGGAAAGGGGTGACGAAGATTCTTTCTCTGATTCTGTCGCTAATTGGTTAGCCTGTGGCGTACCGCAAGCTGATGAGTTGCAACGAATGGCGGTTATCCTAAGTACCGTGCAGGAAAATGCAGTGGTACTGAAGGGAGTGCGTTAATGCTGGTGCAAGTAGAGTTTGTTTTTGAGACCGAGCCCAATGCCTACCGGTTTTTAAACACAGTAAAACACTTCGATGCGAAAGAGTTGGTGGTAAAACGTGGTCGAAGTGCGCAGCATGTGCTCATCAAATATCGCTACGCCGATGGCAGTTTTGATGACACTGCAGCAAAACTCGACGATATTGCCCGGGAGATGGGTGGCGAGGAGTGTCATTAATGGCGGATTTTCATTTACAGGCACTGAATGAAGCCGGTCAGGGCAATTGGCAGAAATCTCATAATATGGTGGAAAACTTTGATGATGCCTTTTCCTGTCTGATACATGGGTTTCTGCATCGTCAGGAAGGTGATATGCCTAACGCCCGATACTGGTACAACAGAGCAGGGCAAAGTATGCCGAACAACTCGCTGGATGATGAATTTGTGCGTATCTACGAATTAGTCAGTGCGGAAGATGGATTGTAAAACGAAAAAAAAGCGACAGTGATTGTCGCTTTTTTCGTATACACAGCTTCGATTTATGAGGCTACAGTAATTCCTGACGGAAAATGACCACAGGATTAGCCAGAGAGACGAAAATCGCTCTTAAACGGAAAGCGTTGCCTGATAACCTGAATATTTTCTGATATTAATGACCCGATCTTCGTCGAGCATTAAATACTGCCCTTTGATACCAGTTAGTACACCGGTAAACGCGGGGGTTTTATCCAGGTTAATCGATTTAATTTTCACCGGGTAGGTCTCTACGGGGTAATTAATCTCCACAGCCGGCGTTGCCGCCTCGCTAACTGCATCCAGTCCATGTTGCTGGCGGATCTCATCAAGGCCCGCATCAATTTTTTCCAACAACGCCGTTTTCAATGCCTCAAGATCCTGCTGTTCCGGCGCACCTTTTAACATGGTTCGCCAGTTCGTTTTATCACCAATATGCTGTTTGCACAGGGTTTCCACCAAGCCACTGGTAAGCCGGTCTTTCACTCTTAAGAACACCAGTGCTTGCGATGCGCCTTGATCCATCCAACGACTCGATACGGCATCGCTGACGTGGCGGGTAATACCCACTTTCAAATTGCCGGTGTTGGCCAAATACACAAAATGATCACTCAGGCAGTGAGCTTCGCCCCATTCCGGTTCGCGGCAGGTACCTTCATGATAGTGGCAGAGTTCAGGTTTAATAATGCAACTGTCACACTGTGCAAGGGTGATTAAACAGCGGTAGCAGTAGCCCTGATTGAAACTCTTTTTGGTTTTCTTGTCGCAATGTACGCAACGAATTTCACCTGCTGACGTTAGCGTTATCTCGCTGCCAATCAGGCTGTTCATGTCAACGCGGTGGTCACCAATGGGTAGGGTGTATTGCACTTGGTGTTCGTCATTCACGGAGACTTTCATTCTGCTCAAAGAGCCAGTGTATTCTTGCATGCTTGCGTTTTCTTATCCGTCGCTAAGTTCGCCACGCAAATTCGTGGTGAGCTTTTGTTTGATTTCTTCATAACTGAAATTCTGGCTCAGCAGGTAATGCAGTTTGGCCAGAGCCGCTTCAGGTGTCATATCACTACCAGATAACACACCTACTTCTCGTAGGCTGTTACCCGTGGCGTAGCCGCCCATATTCACACGACCGCGCAAACATTGCGTGCAGTTGAGCACCACAATTTCCCGTTCGGCAGCGTATTGCAATTGTTGCAGTAACGCCGGTTGTTGCGGAGCATTACCCACACCATAGCTAAGCAAAATTAAGGCGTTGACGGGCTGTTGAAGGGTGTTTTTAATCACCTCAGAAGCAATACCCGGATACAAGCTGACTAAGCCAATGGGTTGTGATTTTACCTGACAGACTTTTAGTGGCTTGGTTGTGGGTTCCGCCAGTTTGCCTGCTTTAACCCGGATATTAATGCCAGCTTCAAGCAGAGGGGGGAAATTCGGCGAGTCGAAGGCATTAAACCCGTCTGCGTCTACCTTGCGGCTGCGGTTTCCGCGTAGCAGGCGGTTATTGAAGAACAGACCAACTTCAGCAATAGGATAATTTGCTGCAACGAAAAGCGCATTTAGCAGATTAACCTGGCCATCAGAACGCAGCTCTGCCAACGGAATTTGCGATCCCGTTACAATAACCGGTTTCGAGAGGTCTTCAAGCATAAAGCTGAGTGCCGAGGCGGTGTACGCCATGGTATCGGTGCCATGCAGAATGATGAAACCGTCATACTTATCGTAATTTGCGGCAATATCGTCGGCGATGCGTTGCCAGTCTGAAGGGTTCATGTCTGATGAATCAATCAGGTTGTCGTATTCATGAAGGGTGTACAAGGGCATTTCCGGGCGGTGGAATTCTGGCATGTTTTCCAGTGTTTTTCCTAAGAACCCTGAAGCCGGTACATAGCCCTGTTTAGAGGGTTTCATACCGATGGTGCCGCCGGTATAAGCGATATACATGTGTTTTCTCATGACGTACTCCTGATAATCCGGCGTATTGTAACAGCCCTGATAGGCAAGTCATCAACTTGCTGGCTACTCAGGCAGGGTTATTCTGGATCACATCTTTGTTCAATTTTATGCCAGCGAGGGCATTTGTCACTTGCCCAGCGCAAATAGTCCGGCATAATTAGGGCTATTCGGTCGGCTAAGCATAAAAATAAATGGCCAGATCAGAACCGATGAATATAAATAATAAATAAGCAGTACGGTTGTTACCATGCAAAGTAATACAGGAAGTTTAGTTTGTGTCGGCCCTGGTATGACGTTGGGTGCGCACATGTCCGCCCGTTGTCGTAGTCATATCGAGCATGCCGATGTGGTGTTCACCAATTGCCATCCTATTATGGAGCGCTGGTTGGCGACCATGAATAAAGACACCCGCTCACTGCAGTCATTGTACGCAGATGGAAAAGACCGCAGAGTGACTTATCAGGAAATGGTTAAATTGATCATGACTGAAATTCGCAGCGGTAAGTCTGTGGTGGGGGCGTTTTACGGTCATCCTGGCGTGTTCGCTCAAGTACCTCATACCGCCATCGCGCAAGCTCGAAAGGAAGGGTTTTCTGCGCATATGGAGCCTGGCATTTCTGCAGAAGATTGTCTTTACGCCGATATGGGGATTGACCCGGGGGCTTATGGCAGTCAGCACTTTGAGGCCAGTCAGTTAATGATGTTCGAGCGTGTTATCGATACATCTGCCTATCTGTTCCTATGGCAAATTGCGCTTGCCGGCGATTTAACCATTACCGCAAAAACGTCGAGTGCAGCGCAGCGACAAGTGTTGGTGTCGATGTTAACTGAACATTACGGCTACCCCAGCGATCACGCTGTGGCGCTCTATGAATGCCCTACCTTAATTACCGATAAAACGCGCATTGAATGGATACCCCTTAATTGTCTTCCAGAGGCAAATCTTACTTTGGTGACCACCTTGGTGGTGCCGCCATGTAAGAAGCTCACTAAAAACACCGCCATTCTGGATAAATTACATCAATTACAACAGCAACAAGGAAGCACACATGACAAAAGCAATTGAAATTCTGGCATCATTGGCAAACGACACAACGCGTTCTGTTGACGACCTCAGCGTAGATGAGCTAAACAGCATTGCCGCACTAAAAGCAGAAGCCGCAGAAATGAAGCCAATAATGACAATAACAGAGCCAAACGAGCCCACAGAGCCAACGCCGGACCCTGAACCGGAAAAGAACCCCAAGGTTGCCTGAACCCAATGAAATACTGGTTAGTTGTTTTTCTAATCTTCACATCGACAGCATGTTTTGCTGTCGACGACCATGAAAGATTACGACATATAGAATCTTTGGCATTGTCTGACTGGGAAACTGCCAAGGTGCTGCTTGCTGATCTTGATGAAAAACAACTATCAGGTTCAGATAGAGATTTTTACGATTATTTATCTATCTATTTCACTACCAAAGACATTCCGTTTGAAACCTTGTCTGAGAACTACAAAAGACTCTACGATAAATTGCCCCCCGGTGAAGCCAGGATCAAATTAGCTAAATCGTTGCTTAGTTTGTCGGCGCATTTAAGTGAATGGGATTACGCATTTGCACTTTCTAAAGATGTAGAACAACAATTAGAAACTATTGATGACCCCAATCTTCTGGCTGCTGGTTGGAAGGGAATGCTTGTATTTTATAATACGGCAGGTTTACGCCAACAGGGAGAGTCTATGGTCATAAAGATTCTCAACAGTACTGTTGCCGACAGCAAGCTACGATGTTTTGCGAGAACAATGCGTGCCGAAATGAACCTCGAGGTAAAAAAGGCAACCGAGTTGCAGTTCAACGAAGCCATCGATAGCTGTAAGCGTGCCGGCGAAACCTTCTTTATTGCATTTAACTTTGTTCACTTGCTCGACTTCTATGTAACGACGGCCGAATACAATAAAGCCAGGATCATTGAAAGAGAAGCCAATTGGCGTGTGGATGAACTCAAATTTGCGCCTTTATCTGGCAGCTTTTTACTTTCACAAGCGGAAATGCGACTGGGCGAAAATCGAATTGATGAAGCCGAAGCCCTGGCGATTCAATCCATAAACAGTAACTCGCAAGGTGAGTATAAACAGGGTGTAAAAGGCGCTTATCGCATTCTGATAGACATTTATCAGGACAGAAAGGACTATGAAAAAGCCTACCAATATTTACTGTTAAAACAGGACATTGAAGCACTGCTTACGTCGGAGCAAAGTATTCGGGAACTGGCGTACCAAAAAGCCACCTTCGATGTGAAAGCCAAAGAAAATGAAATTCTCTTACTAGACAAACAAAATAAACTGCTTCAGGCGGAAGCGCTTTATTCTGGCCAGAAAATGAAAACCACCATGCTGGCGTTAGCAATGGTATCCGTTGTTGGGGTGGCGCTGTTATTTTGGAGTTACCGTAGTAGAAAGTTAACCCGCAAATTGCGTTATCTCGCCACCCGAGACAGCCTCACCGGTTTATATAATCGTGGCTTCTTTAGTGAAAAAGCCGTTACGCTACTTACACAGGCGCAGAAATCGGGTCAGCCAGTTTCTATGTTACTGCTCGATCTTGATCTGTTTAAGAGTGTGAATGACACCTACGGTCATCAGGTGGGCGACTGGGTATTACGTGAAGTTGCTGCTTCACTGTTACGAGTGTGTCCTAAGGAAGGGATCGTTACCCGAATGGGCGGTGAAGAATTTGGCTTAATTGTAACGGGGCTCTCTGCCAAAGACAGTTTTCAGTTGGCTGAGCGATGCCGACAAGACATTGAAAAAATCGACTCGAGCATTTCAGGACACAAATTCAAAGTTTCTGCGAGCTTCGGTGTTAGTACAAGCTTGCAAGTAGGATACAGTTTGGACAATTTGTTTTCTGCTTCAGATTTGGCACTGTATCAATCGAAGCGATTTGGCCGGAATCAAGTTTACGAATACAACAGTAATCTAACGCAGTTTGGTTAACACCGAATAATCCTAACCAATAAAAAAGAAACCCGGCAGATGCCGGGTTTTGTGTTTGTAGCAGGCGATAAATTATTTAACTTCTTTACCGGCAGCTTGTTGGTCTGCGTGGTAGCTTGAACGCACCATAGGGCCACAGGCAGCGTGAACGAAACCAATGTCTTTAGCGTAATCGCCCAGCGCATCAAATTCGTTAGGGTGCACGTAACGTTTTACGGGATAGTGGTGACGTGACGGTTGCAGGTATTGCCCTAATGTCAGCATGTCTACATCGTGGGCACGCAAGTCCCGCAGCACACCTTCAATTTCTTCGTTTTCTTCGCCCATGCCCATCATCAAGCCGGACTTCGTTTTCACATCAGGGTGTTGCGCTTTGAATTTCTTCAGCAAGTCCAACGACCATTGATAGTTTGCGCCGGGACGACACTCGCGATACAAACGAGGGATGGTTTCCAGGTTGTGGTTGAATACATCTGGTACGCCATTTTTAAAGATTTCCAGTGCGCGGTCCATACGACCACGGAAATCCGGAACCAGCACCTCAATAGTTGTGGCAGGGCTGTGTTCACGAATGGCGTTAATGCAGTCGACAAAATGCTGCGCACCGCCATCACGAAGATCATCCCGGTCTACGGACGTAATTACCACGTATTTCAGCTTCATTTCAGCAATGGTTTTCGCCAGCTTTTCTGGTTCTTCAGCGCTAGGCGGAAGGGGTTTACCGTGGGCCACATCACAGAACGGACAACGACGGGTACAGATATCACCGAGGATCATAAAGGTTGCCGTGCCGTGATTAAAACACTCAGCCAGGTTGGGGCAGGAGGCTTCTTCACACACAGAGTGCAGTTTGTTTTTACGCAGTGTCTGTTTAATCTCGTCGATGCGATCTGTCGTACGTGGCAGCTTAATCTTGATCCACGACGGCTTACGCAACATTTCTTCCTTTTCAGTAGGAATAATGGTGATAGGAATGTGTTTTACTTTCTCATCATCGCGGAGCTTAACTCCGGCTTTAGGACGTGCGTTACTCATCAAAACCTTCTTTATTTATGACCTCGCTGATATTCAATATATTCAGCAGGTGTTGCGTCAGGGCAGGGCCGGCATCACTGAGTGATTGGGGGCCTGACAGACGCGCAGTATCAATCATTTCCATACCGGCATAACCGCAAGGATTAATTCGATCGAACGGCGCTAAGTCCATATTAACATTGAGCGCCAGTCCATGAAACGAGCAGCCTTTACGAATTCGCAATCCTAACGAACAAATTTTTCGTTCATCCACATAAACGCCGGGGGCGTCTTTTTTGGCGTAAGCAGTAATATTGAAGTCGGCCAACAAAGCAATAACCGCATTTTCCATCGCTGTGACCAGCTCGCGTACGCCCAATTTGCGACGTTTTATGTTCAACATCAGGTACATAACTTGCTGGCCTGGGCCATGGTACGTAACCTGACCGCCGCGGTCCACATTAACAACCGGAATGTCACCGGGCATCAAAATATGTTCAGCCTTTCCTGCCTGCCCCTGGGTGAATACAGCGTCATGCTCAACCAGCCAAATTTCATCGGTATCTTCACTGCCTCTTTCATCAGTGAAGCGCCGCATATCGTGCCAGATGGGCTCATACGGACGTCGGTGTAGTTGGCGAACAATCACCGGATAGGATGGTGCTGTCACTTACAGAACAACCCGTACCAGTTCAACTTTCGCCAATTCAGTGTAAATGGTTTCCATGTGTTCTTTACTGGTTACCTTTACACTCACCGACACCGAGTGATAATTACCTTTGGCACTGGGTTTTACTGTCGGTGAATAGTCACCAGGCGCATGGGTTTGCAAACAGCTTACTACCATTTGCGGTAAATCTTCGTGGGCAACGCCCATTACTTTAAAAGTCTGGAAACAGGGAAAGTCCAGCAATTCATCGAAACGGGTATCCATTACGACTTCCTTACATCTTCAAATAAACAAAACGGCCAGATTATAACAATCTGGCCGCTTATGAACTAGCACAACCTGTTGGTGGTTATTCTTCACCCCAACCAAGCTGCAGCATCAGGTAATCATAAGCACGGTCGAAGAATCCACCTTCGTTAACTTCTTGCAGCGCTACAAGCGGGTACTCCGCCACATCTTCACCATCGAGTTGCAAATACAGCTTACCTACAACCTGACCTTTCGCGAGCGGTGCTTCGAGTTTCTTATCGAGTTCGAAGTTTGCTTGTAAATTCGACGCCTGACCTTTAGGAATGGTAATGGGGGTAGATTGGTTAATTCCAAGGTCTACCGTTTCACGGTCACCCATATAAATGCGGTGCGATACAAAGCTATCACCGGCTTTGTAAGGTGTTACCGTTTCATAGAAGTCAAAACCGTAGCGCAGCAGTTTGCGGTTTTCTTCGTTACGGGCAGAAATGCTTTCTGTTCCCATAACCACTGAGATAATGCGACGGCCATTTTGCTTTGGATCAACCGCAGAAGTAATGAGGCTGTATCCCGCATCTGAAGTATGGCCGGTTTTAATGCCATCTACGTCCAGGTTACGATCCCACAGCAGGCTGTTACGGTTGTGCTGTTTGATGCCGTTATAGCTGAATTCTGTTTCACTGTAGATATCGTAGATTTCAGGGGTTTCTGAAACCAGTGCCTGAGATAGCAGCATCATATCGCGGGCAGTAACATAGTGCTCAGGGTCGTGCAGACCGTGGCTGTTTACAAAGTGAGAGTGCGTCATACCTAAAGATTGCGCGTATGCGTTCATCATGCTGGCAAACGCGCTTTCTGAACCGGCTACATGTTCTGCCATGGCCACACAAGCGTCGTTACCTGACTGAATGATAATACCGCGAATCAAATCAGAGGCTTTTACTTCAGTACCTACTTCGATGAACATTTTGGAAGAATCCGGGAAATTCTTTGCCCATGCATTTTTAGAAATTGGCACCATGTCGTCCATGCTGATATTTCCGGCTTCCAGTGCTTTACCAATGACGTAGGTAGTCATCATTTTGGTTAGACTGGCAGGGTAGAGTTGCTCGTCAGCATTCTCTTCGGCAATCACAAAGCCCGTTTCGTTGTCCATCATAATAAACGCTTTCGCGTTCACTTTTGGTGGCGGTGGAATGACAACCTTTGCCTGAACTTTGGCAACAAAGGTCATGAGCAACATGAGGATCATGGCGGTCATGAAAGTCGGTTTAGCGCGGTTTATAGTTTTATGCATGGGAATTTCAATTACCGTTTTTATATTTAAGACAATCTTGAGAATTTTAACGTAAGCGTTCCGCTTGGACTAGGTTTT
The DNA here is from genome assembly GCF_056160345.1 of Alteromonas sp. ABV4_515. Taxonomy (NCBI): domain Bacteria; kingdom Pseudomonadati; phylum Pseudomonadota; class Gammaproteobacteria; order Alteromonadales; family Alteromonadaceae; genus Alteromonas; species Alteromonas sp. ABV4_515. The sequence continues at coordinate 156,839 of NZ_JBSWWZ010000005.1, read as the reverse complement.
ACCCAAAAAGTTTACCGAAATACAGCGCTCGTCGATGGATTCCACAGGAATAACACTGAATTGCCAGATGAGCGCCACATTTGCTGAATACTCACAATGCCGCGCCCACTGAATAGGCACCCGGATAACCATTTTGTTTTAAGTCATCGAGCAGCATGCGGGCTTGGAAGCGGTCAGCTAATGGGCCAAGTCGAAGCTTATACACGTTATCAACAAGGGGAATTTCAGCAGGAACCTGATAAAGTTGAGATAAGACCGTAGACACACTTTTTGCTCGCTCTGCGTCGCTAACCGCGGCCACCTGAATATACCAACCTTCTGGTTCTGTGATTTCTTTAGGCTCTGGCTCAACGGGCAGGGGAACAATGCCGGCATACTCCTGGTAAGAAACCGTTGGTTGGTTGCCTACCGTGACCTGATTATTCTTATCAAAATGGATGACTTCCAGTTTCACTTGCGCCGTACCATGCTGTTGGTAGTCGAGCTTTTTCGCGGCGGCGTACGATAAATCAATAATACGGTCGGAGTGGAATGGGCCTCTGTCGTTCACCCGCACAATGGCAGTTTTACCGTTGCTCAGGTTGGTGACCTTCACATAAGACGGCAGCGGCAACGTTTTGTGTGCCGCCGTCATAGAAAACATATTGTAGGTTTCGCCATTGGATGTGAGGTGGCCATGAAATTTCTGGCCATACCAAGACGCTTGCCCGGTTTCGACGAACCCTTTTCCGGTTAACAGGGGGAAATAGCGCTTACCCAGTACCTCATAAGGACGGGAATTCCACTCGCGATAAGGCTCATACTGAGGATCAGCATCGATGTAGTCCGGTTCGTCGTAGACAAACGTGGGAGCCGAATCACTGTGCTGAGCATAGCGACCGGATGACTGGCAGCCCGTTACGAGTACTGCCAGAATAAGCAATAACCAATTTTTAGCGCACATAGTTTATCGGGATAAGAATCTTTTTTGTGTACCGATTGCCATCAGAATGCCAAAACCTGCCATCAAAGTCACCATTGATGTTCCGCCGAAACTCACCAGCGGCAGGGGCACGCCGACCACAGGCAATAATCCTGACACCATGCCCATGTTTACGAATACATAAACAAAGAAGGTGAGGGTGATAGAGCCTGCTAATAACTTACTGTAGGCGTCCTGCGCCCGATTGGCAATAATCAGCCCGCGGATAATGATAAACAGGTAAATTGCCAGCAGTGCGAGTACGCCAACCAGGCCAAATTCTTCACTGAAAACCGCAAAGATAAAGTCGGTATGGCGTTCTGGCAGAAATTCCAGTTGTGACTGAGTACCTTGCAGCCAGCCTTTGCCTTCGAGGCCGCCAGAGCCAATGGCAATTTGTGACTGAATGATATGGTACCCAGAGCCCAGAGGATCAGATTCGGGATTCAAAAATGTGGTAACCCGTTGTTTCTGATAATCCTGCATCAGGAAAAACCACATAATGGGCGTAAAGCCCCCGGCGAGGGCGGCCACAAACCCGATCAGTTTCCAACTCATTCCGGCAAGGAAAATGGCGAAAATCCCGGAGCTGGCAATCAATAGCGAAGTACCTAAATCAGGCTGTTTGGCAATTAAAATGGTGGGTACGATAACTAGAGCGAAACCAATACCAATCTGCATGAGTTTGGGCGGTAGGGTAAATTTGCTGATGTACCAGGCGACCATCATCGGCACGGCCAATTTCATCAGTTCCGAGGGCTGAAAACGCACAAATTTTAAATCTAGCCAGCGCTGTGCACCTTTGCCCACATCACCAAATAACAGTACAGCTATTAGCATGAGCAATCCTGCGATATACGCGTACGTCGATAAGCGTCGGTAGGCCATGGGCGGCACCTGCGCCATTACAAACATGACGCCCATGGCAATACCCAAGCGGGTGAACTGTCGCTCCATCTGGCCCATATCCTGGCCCGATGCAGAGTAGAGGGTGTACAAACCCACCACCATCAACACCAGCAAGCCAAGCAGTAACCAGCCGTCAATATGTATGCGTTCCAGCAACGTCGATTGATTTTGTTTTAACTGGGTACGTTTCACTGGCCTACCTCCTGGCCTTGCTGCTCAGGGGGAACATAATCTGGGTCCATAAAATCCCGTTCGCGAAAGAAAAAGTCGATAACATGACGGGCTACCGGGGCCGCATTTGAGCTGCCTCCACCGGCGTTTTCTACCACAACGGCAACGGAGACTTCCGGATGTTCAAACGGCGCAAACGCCACATACATAGCGTTGTCACGAAGGTGCTCAGATACTTCTTCTTCTTTGTAAGACTCGTTTTGGGCGACCGAGAACAGCTGGGCCGTACCCGACTTCCCGCCCGACTGATAAGGTGCGTCGGAAAAAGAACGGCGGCCCGTACCTTCTTCGTCGTGATTCACTTTATGCATTGCTTCGAGCATTAAATCCCAGTTTTTCTTTTCCTTTACAGCAATCGGTCGCCAGGTTTTCAACGGTTCTTCAATGACCTCACCCTTATCGCCCATAAAGCCCATAATGATTTGCGGCACGTAGCGCTCGCCATGATTAATCAGTGTATTAATGGCCTGATTCAGTTGGATGGGAGTGGCAGTCCAGTAGCTTTGGCCTATGCCCACAGGAATGGTGTCACCGATATACCAAGGCTGATTAAAGCGCGCTCTTTTCCAGCCTCGACTCGGCATATTGGCATCTGACTCTTCGTACAAATCCACACCCGTATATTCGCCGAAGCCGAATTCAGACATGGACTCGCTAATTCTATCGATACCGAGTTTGTAGGCTAAGTCGTAGTAGAAGGTGTCACAGGATTGCATAACGGCCCGCACCACATTTACCTTGCCATGGCCCCACTTTTTCCAGTCTCGCCACACGTGTTTTACATTGGGTAACCGGTAGCGACCGGTGTCGTTAATGGTGGTTTTCGGGGTGATCACGCCATCTTCCAGACCCACCAGGCCCAACAGTGGTTTAATGGTGGACGCGGGGGGATATTGTCCTTGTGTCGCACGGTTGATCAGCGGGCGATCAGGTGAATTTAATAGCGCACTGTAGTTTTTACTGCTTATGCCGTGAACAAATAAGTTGGGGTCGTAACTTGGGCTTGAGTACATGGCCAGTACACCGCCTGTTTGTGGCGAAGATACCACCACGGTACCGCGTTGCCCATTGAGGGATTTTTTCGCCGCCAACTGAAGTGCTAAATCAATATTTAACACAATGTCTTTGCCGGGGACGGGGGGATCAATACTCAATGTGCGGATGATGCGCCCCTGACTGTTTACCTCTACCTGTTGGTAGCCAACCTGACCATGCAGTTCTTCTTCATGATACTTTTCAACGCCAAGCTTTCCGATGTCGTAGGTGGCAGCGTAGTTGGCTTCTTGTCCTGCTTCGACAAGCTTCTGTAAGTCCTTTTTGTTGATTTTCGCCACGTAACCTAACACATGCGTGAGGGTTTCACCGTAGGGGTAGTAACGGGAAAGACGCGCCTCCACAGACACACCGTCATAATGATGTTGTTGTGCAGAAAATAACGCCACTTCCTGTTCACTTAACTGGGTTCGCAGGGTGATGGGTTTGAATCGACGCTGGCCGCGATAGGTTTTTTGAAAATTCTCACGCTCTTCTGGCGTGATGCCCATGAGCGAGGTGAGGCTATCTAACGTCGCTTCCAAATCGTCGACTTCTTCCGGGATAATTTCGAGGCTAAATACCGGGCGGTTTTCAGCCAGCAAAATGCCATTTCGGTCGTAAATAAGGCCGCGATTTGGGGCAATGGGTAATACCTTGATACGGTTGCCGTTCGATCGTGTCTGGTACGCATCGTGTTTTTCTACCTGTAAGACATACAGATTACTCACTACAATGCCGAGCATGGCTATAACGATAAGCAGCGAAACCGCAGCCCGGCGGGCAAACAGGTTAGCTTCAGCTGAGTGATCACGAATAGCCTGACGTTTACGGGCCATGGCTACTCTCTGTGGTAAGGGTGATTTTGAGTGACTGACCAGGCGCGGTACAGGCTCTCAGCAACAATGATGCGCACTAATGGATGGGGAAGGGTGAGATTCGATAAAGACCAACGCTGTTCAGAAGCCGCAATGCATTCTGGCGCCAGACCTTCAGGACCACCAATTAATAAGCTGACATCCCGGCCGTCCATTTTCCAGGCGTCGAGTTGACGCGCGAGTTGCGGGGTATCCCAGGGTTTACCGGTCACTTCCAACGTTACAATGCGGTTGCCTTTGGGTATTGCAGCCAGTGTTGCTTCGCCTTCTTTTTGCAAAATACGAGGTATATCGGCATTTTTACCCCGTTTGCCGGCAGCGATTTCTGTAAAACTCACCGGCATATCGGCAGGAAAGCGTCGGATAAATTCATCCACACCTTTGGTTACCCAATTCGGCATTTTCGTTCCGACTGCTACAATCTGTATTTTCACCGTTCTACAACTTCCCGGTTTTTCGTTAGCTACTGAAAACAACGAGCAAAAACAAAAACGGGAAAATGCTTTCCCGTTTTCGTTAAGATTAACCCCAGAGTTTTTCTAACTGATAGAAATCGCGGGCTTCGTCTTGCATCACGTGAACGATAATGTCGCCTAAATCTACCAGTACCCATTCACCGGTTTCTTTACCTTCCACGCTTAACGGTGCGTGACCGGCATTTTTGGTTTCAACATGCAGATTATCTGCGATGGCCATAACATGGCGCTTTGAATTACCGGAACAGATGATCATCAAATCGGTAATTGATGATTTACCGCTTACATCAAGTTCAATGATGTCGCGGGCCTTCATGTCGTCAATCTTATCTAACACGAATTGTTTGAACTGATTACTGTCCAAAAGTTCTCCTCAAATCACACAAAAATTAGTTTTTGGTTACATCTAAACTATAGCGAAGTTTAACTTAAATCCCACCAGTAGGCGAAAGGGCTTATTCCATTACCGGCAGGTGACCTAGTGGTACGCCCATAAACAGCATACAAAGATGCGCAAGTTTTACGTAGGGACGTACAACGGTGTTTTGCTTAAAGGCGAGATCAGCTTGTTCGAGTTCCTGGCGAATGTGTTTCATCTGCGCGGGAGTTAGCCGATTCAACGCCGACTGGTAAACCGCCTGGCGGTTTTTCCATATGCCCAATTTCATCCACTGAATTTGTTGCCCCGATTTTAACTGGTCCTGTAATTGGGTTAGCGTTTGCCATTCCCGCACCAGCGCCCAAATCAAAATATTCGGCTCAATACCTTCACTTTCCAGGCGATAGAGCATCTTAATACAACGCTGCTGTTCTCCACCTAGCATGACATCCACCAACTGAAACACGTTAAAACGGGATTGATCCACAATCGCCGCTTCCACTTGTTCTGGGGTGATGGTTTGCCCTGAAAACACCAATGACAGTTTTTGAATTTCCTGACTGGCCGCGAGCATATTGCCTTCACACATGTCGGCAATCATGCGAACGCACGCTGCATCTGCGTTAAGTTTAGCTTGCTGAAGTTGCTGCTGAATCCAACTGTTGAGGTTGTTGCCTTCAAGGGGATAGCAGATACTGTGCACGCCAATGTCGTCCAATATCTTGAACCACTTACCTTTTTGAACGTCTTTTCCAATGCGAGGACCGTGCACCAAAAGCAGTATGTCCTGGCCCAGGTTGGGCGCAATGGCTTGCAAGGTTTGACTGCCTTCGGTGCCTGGTTTACCGGTTGGCAATTCCAGCTCTATTAATTGCTGAGAGGCAAATAGTGACAACGATTGTGTTGACTCAATAAGCTGACTCCAGCTGAAGCCACTATCGGCAACAAACACGGTACGTTCGGTAAAACCTTCCGCTTTGGCTTTTTCCCGCAGCGCTTCAATCATTGAAAATTTCTGTTGTGGTTCATCACCAAACAGCAGGTAGCAAGGCTTTAAACCTCGCTGTAATTCCTGATTAAAACGGTTGGGGTAGACTTGCATAATGCGCCGTTATTCCGCGACAGCGCGGGTAGACTGGCTGGCTATACGTCGAATAATCTTGTCGGCAGCCTCTTCACGCATCTCGCTGAGTACCAGCTCGAGTTCTCTGGACTTTGCGAGAACCTGCTGAGGATCGTCCTGATAGTCTCGAAGCACTTCAAAATAGGCGGGCAGGGGCGCTTTACCGGGGAACGTCACCGTGTAACGTACCCCGTAAATCAGCTCATATTCCGCTACCTGACCAGTAGCAAACAACGATAGCAGTCGGCGTTCTAATTGTTCAGGTTGAATATCAATGAGCACCGCCATATTTTCAGAAGGGCTGTCTTTCAGGTTGCCACCTTTCAGATTATAAACTGACAGTTGCTTTTTCAGTGCCCGAGCAAGCGGTGCATGTGACTGCGCGGATGTCACTGCCACATAGTTCACCGTGGGCGGCAAGGTTTCGTTGCCGCGTAGGTGGAAGCCACAGCCGGTAAGTACCAGCGTGGCTGCAGTGAAAAACAGACCTCTGACTAGTGCATTCATTAGTTAGCTACAATGTTCACAAGTTTACCGGGGACAACGATGATTTTACGCACAGTCTTTCCATCGATAAATTGTTGTACGTTTTCCTGAGCCAGCGCATCGGCCTCGATGGCGTCTTTAGCGGCATCAGCGGCGACAGTAATTTTCGCACGTACTTTACCGTTAACCTGTACCACGATGAGTTTTTCATCTTCCACCAGGGCTTTTGCGTCGGCTTGTGGCCAGCCAGACTGTTCAACCGGCGTGGTATGACCCAGTGCCTGCCACAGGCTGTGACTAATGTGTGGTGTGATTGGGTTAAGCAGGCGAAGCACTGATTCAATTGCTTCGCGCATGACGGCGTGGTCTGTGTCGCTTTCTTGTGGTGCTTTCTGCAGGTGGTTAAGCAGTTCCATCACCGCTGCTACAGCCGTGTTGAAAGTTTGACGACGACCTAAATCATCAGACACCTTAGCGATGGTCTTATGCACTTCACGACGCAGTGCTTGTTGATCTTTTGATAGGGCAGAAGCATCTACCGCAGCTGGGCTGTCACACGCTTCAAGGTGTTCATTAACCAGCTTCCAGATACGTCTAAGGAAACGGTTAGCCCCTTCTACACCTGAGTCTACCCATTCCAGTGTTTGTTCTGGTGGCGCGGCGAACATGGTGAACAAACGTACAGTATCGGCACCGTATTGGTCGATAACGGCTTGTGGATCGATACCGTTGTTTTTCGATTTCGACATTTTGGTCATGCCGCCATGCTCAACCGGCGTGCCGTCTTCTGTCAGCCAGGCCTTAACAATACGCCCTTTGTCGTCTTTCTCGGTGGAAACGGCCAGCGGTGAATACCAGGTTTTCTTGCCGGCTTCGTCTTCACTGAAGTATGAATCGGCCAGTACCATGCCCTGACACAGCAGGCGCTTAAACGGCTCGTCAGAATCAACTAAACCTTCGTCACGCAATAACTTGTGGAAGAAGCGTGAGTAAAGCAGGTGAAGAATGGCGTGTTCGATACCACCTATATACTGATCAACCGGCAGCCAGTAGTTTGCCTGGGTAGGATCGAGCATGGCATCGCCATTTTGCGCACAGCTGTAGCGAGCGTAGTACCACGACGATTCCATAAAGGTGTCGAAAGTGTCAGTTTCACGGAGCGCTGGCTCGCCATTAAACGTGGTTTTCGCCCACTCCGGATCGGCTTTAATCGGTGAGGTAACGCCATTCATTTCAACGTCTTCAGGCAGTACCACCGGTAACTGGTCTGCCGGAACCGGAACACTTTCACCGTTTTCCAGGTTCAGCATGGGAATAGGCGCACCCCAATAACGCTGACGGCTTACGCCCCAGTCGCGCAAACGGTAGTTAACTTTACGTGTGCCACATCCAGCAGCTTCCAGCTTATCGGTAATGGCGTTAAACGCGTCTTCAAATGCCAAACCATCAAATTCGCCAGAATGAATCAATGTGCCTTTTTCGGTATAAGCAGATTCAGCCAGATCACACGCGCTCTCAGCACCTTCCGCAGGAGCAATAACCTGTTTAATCGGTAAGTCGTACTTGGTGGCAAATTCCCAGTCGCGCTGGTCGTGGCCAGGTACTGCCATCACTGCGCCAGAGCCGTAACCCATCAGCACGAAGTTGGCTACCCACACTGGCACCTCTTCACCCGTTAATGGGTGAATGGCTGTCAGGCCCGTATCACAACCTTTCTTCTCCATCGTGGCCAGTTCCGCTTCTGCCACTTTGGTGTTTTTGCATTCTTCAATAAATGCCGCCAGCGCAGGGCTATTCTTTGCAGCAAACTCAGCAATTGGGTGCTGCGCCGCAACGCCAACGTATGTTACACCAAAAAAGGTGTCTGGACGGGTGGTGTAAACGGTCAGTTCTTCCACATCGCCAGCCGGCGTGGTCAGCTTAAAGGTGATTTCTGCGCCTTCAGAACGGCCAATCCAGTTCGCTTGCATGGCACGAACCTGATCTGGCCACTCTTCCAGTTTCTCCAGATCAGCAAGCAGCTCTTCGGCGTAATCGGTGATTTTGATAAACCACTGCGGAATTTCTTTTTGTTCTACCAGTGCACCAGAGCGCCAGCCACGGCCATCGATAACCTGCTCGTTAGCCAGTACAGTTTGGTCAACCGGGTCCCAGTTCACCGTTGCATTTTTCTTATATACCAAGCCTTTTTCATACAGGCGGGTGAAGAACCATTGTTCCCAGCGGTAGTAATCTGGTTTACAGGTGGCCACTTCACGGTCCCAATCGTAACCGAAACCCAGCGACTTAAGCTGACCTTTCATGTATTCAATATTTGAATAGGTCCAGTTAGCGGGCGCGGTATTGTTATTAATGGCGGCATTTTCTGCAGGCAGGCCAAAAGCATCCCAGCCCATAGGTTGCAGTACATTTTTACCCTGCATTCGCTGGAAGCGGCTTATTACGTCACCAATGGTGTAGTTCCGCACGTGACCCATGTGCAAACGTCCACTTGGGTAAGGAAACATGGACAGACAGTAGAATTTTTCTTTGTCGTTATCTTCTACAGCTTTGAATGATTGGTTTTGATCCCAGTATTGCTGGACATCTTGTTCAATTTGTTTGGGATTGTAATGATTTTCGGCCATTGTGAATAAGGCTTCCGCGTTGGTAGTAAACTCTTCGTGATTAGCCGCATAGAATAACCCACGGCCATAGACGCCCACAATAGTCAGGCGGTCTTTTTATCCTTATCTGGTGGGAATTTAGTCAGTTTCGTCTGGTTGAAGGAAATCAGCGAGGGCCTGAAGCTGTAATCCCTGCACATGATCGACTATCGGCGCGAGTTCAGCGTATCCGGAATCCGTGTATCCTTGAACATGATAGCGCAGGGCGATTGTGGTGGCGCCGGGTACATCCTTCGATTTGCCAAATTGCCAGTCTAGTGCACCGTACATGCCCATGCCTTGAAGTGGGCCGAGGCCTCCGGTCATACGCAAGGTTTTTACCGGGTCAACAAATACCACACGCATATGCTCTGCCGACCGCGCATCGCGGGTTTCACAAAAGCAGCCTCCTGCAGTGGCCGCTAGGGAGAACGTACCATTCCACCAACTGTGGTCTTTGGGCCACCATTTATCGACATCATCGGTAAGGGCATGCCATGACTGCTCGGGCGTCGCATTTACCGTCACCGTGTTAGATACCACAAAACCATTGTCAGCTACCGATTCCAGGCTCGCGTTGGCAATTGGTGCAAGAAATAAAATAAATATGAAAAAAATTCCTGCTACAGCCTTCATACATTGTCCCTCTTGGTGAGTTTTGTTGGTTATTTAATCTTATTTTTTGACATTAAAGCGCAAAAGTAGCGCTGATTCATCACGATTTTGACCTGAGTGGTGAAAATAATCACTTTTGGCCGGTTTTTGGTTTGACAGTGGGGATCTTTCGCGCTTCACTAGCCTTAAAATTGTGTCTGAACGTATGTGTAGCAAGGTGTTGCTGAGCCGGAACGAAAAAATTCCGGTCGACAGGTAAGTTCAACCGAAATATAAAATGAACACTAGCAGGAAGTTATGACCGACTCGAGTACGCCACGCGCAGTGCAAGCATTGCAAGCACCCTCTCTTTCTCCCGAATTGAATCGTCGGCAAATTAATCAAGCGCTCAAAGATAGCGAAGCAGTCAATACCTCTTTCATCGGCCAGGAACGGGCGAGAGAAGCCTTGTCTTTTGGGCTTGGTGTGAAAACCCGAGGATATAATCTTTATGTAATGGGCGAACCCGCCACGGGCCGTTTTACCCTGGTAAAAGATTATATTGAACGACAGGTGGCAAGTTTACCGGCGCCTGAAGATTGGGTTTACCTGAATAATTTTGATGAAGAACGTGAACCCGCGGTACTGAGAATGGCACCGGGTGAAGGAAAAGCGTTGGTGAAAGACATCAGTAATCTTATTGATGATTTACTTGATACCTTTCCTGCAGCTTTCGACAATCCTGGCTATCAGCGTCAGAAGTCGGCCATTTCCCGGGATTTTGAACGCCGATACGATGAAGCCATTGATGCCGTTGAGCGTTACGCACAGGCCAATGATGTGGCGCTATACGACGAATCAAATGCTATCACCTTTGCTCCCATTGTTAACGGTAAGCCCATCACCGATGAAGAATTCGCCGTACTCGACGATGAAAAGCGCCAGTATTTTTACGATTTAATTGCCGATTTAGAAAATCGGCTGAGCGAGAGCTTATTAGGATTACCCGCCTGGAAGCGGGAAAGTTCTGAACGGGTACGCCAGCTTAATAAAAAGACAGCTGAGCAGGGGATTCGCCCGTTGCTCAAAGTCCTAGAGCACAAATACGCGGGCCAACTGGGTGTGTTGAAAACCTTGCGGCATATGCGTTCTCATTTGGTCGATACCATCGTGTCTTTACTGGCCGAAGAAAGCAAAGACGAAAAACCTGATGAACTGGACCGTCGCCTGTACCTGGAAGAACTTTATTTACCCAATGTGCTGGTTGGTCATCAACTCGAAGATGGTGCGCCGGTTGTCTACGAGCCAAATCCCACGTATCAGAATCTGTTTGGTAAAATTGAATATACTAATCTTCACGGCAGTGTTTATACCAACTATCGGATGATTCGTGCGGGAGCAATTCACCGCGCTAACGGGGGTTATCTACTGCTCGATGTGGATCAGGTGATTGAACAGCCCTTCGTGTGGGACGCATTGAAATTGGCGATTAAATCCGGTTCTATAAAAATGGATTTACCGCAACAAGATGTGGGCATGGTGAATGCCATTACATTGAACCCGCAACCGGTTGATCTTGATGTAAAGGTGATCCTGCTCGGTTCCCGTGATCTGTACTACACATTGCAGGATTACGATGACGAGTTTGATGAGCTTTTCCGGGTGCTGGTGGATTTCGATTACGAAATTCCGGTAACCCGCCAGTCTGTCTTCGATTTTGTCGGCAAGGTTCGTCATCAGGTTGAGCAAATCGGTATGACGGGCATTTCTTCTAAAGCTATGTACCGACTGGTGGAATACTCATTGCGCATGGCAGAACATCAGCAAAAATTTTCTGCCCACTTTGCCGAAGTTATCGAGCTCATTAATGAGGCGCACTATTTTGCATCTCAACAGCAAAATACCCACCTAGAACTGGATCATATTGAAATTGCGCTAAATGCGAAAAAACGCCGCACTGGCCGGGTAAGTCATGCGCTATTAAATGATATCAAGGAAGGCCACGTATTGATTGCTACGGAAGGTAAAGCGGTGGGTAAGGTGAATGGCCTGACGGTGCTGGAAGTGGGAGGAACGGCATTTGGTACGCCCGCTCGTATCACAACCACCGTTTATGCAGGGGCAAATGGGGTGGTGGATATTGAACGTGAGGTAGAATTAGGGCAGCCAATTCACTCTAAAGGTGTGATGTTGCTAACGGGCTATCTCGGCAATAAATACGCCCAGCACTTCCCGCTAACGCTGTCTGCCAACATTGCCCTTGAGCAATCCTATGGTCATATCGATGGTGATAGTGCCTCGCTGGCGGAACTCATAGCACTGATCTCGGCCCTCACTGAAATACCCGCTACCCAATCACTGGCCGTGACAGGTTCAATTAACCAGTATGGTGAAGTGCAGGCCGTGGGCGGCGTTAATGAAAAAATTGAAGGGTATTTCGACCTTTGCTTGCATCGTGGCCTGACCGGCGATCAGGGGGTTGTGATCCCGGCATCCAATGCAATTAATCTCGTGCTAGATAAAGCGGTGATTGATGCAGTGAAAAAAGGGCAGTTTCATATTTATACCGTGGCAACGGTGGATGATGCTATTACGCTGCTCATGCAGAAAGAAGCGGGCACAATGACTGCCAGAGGCCGCTATAAGAAGAACACGGTTAACTACCATGCGGTGAATCGCCTTTACAATATTGCCCTCATCGTGAATGGTGGAGACGATGAATAAATAATAACAAGGAACATTGATGTCACTGAAATTCTGGACCCGCGCTTTTGTTGTCACTTCTGCGTCTGTTTGGTCCACCTTAACGTTTGCAAACACCCCATCGTTAAATGTTGAAGAAGCCAGCCGTCTAGCGGCTATGCCTTTACATTGCACCCAGGTTGAGTACCCCAATAAACTCAACCAGGTGCTGGCTGACGACCAATACCTGAAGGGGCCCAAAGCGTTGCATCCCGCCTTTTACGGGTGTTTTGACTGGCATTCGAGCGTGCACGGCCATTGGATGATAGTAAATTTGCTGCGTCATTTCCCCACGATCAGTGAAGGGCCGGCAATTCGTGAAATTCTCAAAACCAACATAACACAAGCGAACATTGAGCAAGAGGTGGCTTATTTCCACACGCCTGAAAACGCCAACTATGAGCGCACTTATGGTTGGGCTTGGTTATTGGTGCTGGCTGCGGAACTTCATCAATGGGACGACCCGTTAGCCAGAGAGCTGGAAACGAACCTGGCTCCGCTCACCACATTGATGGTGGAAAAGTTCGAGGGTTTTCTACCTAAATTAGTTTACCCCATTCGCACTGGGGAACACCCCAACACGGCGTTCGGGTTATCACTGGCTTACGACTACGCTCAGGTTGTGGGTGATAAAGAACTTGCCGCTTTAATCACCCATCGTGCCAGCGATTGGTATGCGACTGATAAACAATGTCCGCTGTCATGGGAACCTAATGGGTTTGACTTTCTGTCTCCTTGCTTTGAAGAACTCAACTTGATGCGCAAAGTCATGGATGAGAAAACATTCTTAACCTGGGCTGACTCGTTCTTACCTCACTTGCGTGACAAAGCGTTTACACTGGCACCTGCAAAAGTGGGCGATCGTAGCGATGGTAAGCTGGTACATCTTGACGGTTTGAACTTCAGTCGTGCGTGGACGTTCTACGGGATGGCAAAAGCTTTTCCAGCCACTTATGGTCATTTAAAAGCGGTGGGCGATACCCACGTTAATTCTGCATTACCTTCTGTAGTCGACAACAATTACCAGGGAACGCATTGGTTGGGTAGCTTTGCGGTGTATGCATTGCAACAGCGTGAAGGGCTTTAGCACAGTCGAAAATCAATATAAGGAAAGGGGAAGGTCATTCCCCTTTTTTATTTCGGCGGCATACGTAATGCGCCGTCCAATCTGATGGTTTCCCCATTAATGTAACTATTCTCAGCAATATGCATGACCAAGTGAGCGAATTCTTCAGGCAAGCCCAGCCTTTTCGGGAAGGGCACATTGGCAGCAAGTGCGCTCTGCACCTCCTCTGGCATTGCAAGAAGCATGGGGGTTCCCATTATTCCCGGCGCGATAGCGTTTACCCGAATTGCGCTGGCGGATAAGTCGCGCGCCATGGGGAGCGTCAAGCCGACAATCGCCGCTTTGCTGGATGCGTACGCGGTTTGGCCTATCTGACCTTCATAGCCAGCAATAGACGCAGTGTTAATAATGACACCTCGCTCACCTTGCGCATCAGGTTGTTGTGCTGCCATTGTCTGTGCTACCAACCGGGCCACGTTAAACGTACCAATAAGGTTAATATTAATCACATTGGTAAAGTGAGACAGGGCGACCGCTTCACCGTCACGATTGAGCAAACGTTTTGCAGGTGCGATGCCTGCACAATTAACACAAAGGTTAATGTGTCCGACTATTTGTTTAAATTCAGTAAGTGCACCGGCAACCTGATGTTCATCACAAACATCAACGGCAAAAAAATGTGCGAGAGGGCCCAGTTTTGCTGCGGCTCCACTACCGGCATCCTGGTTGATATCGAAAAGGGCGACACGATAGCCATGTTGACACAGTCGTTGTGCAGTTGCGAAACCTAGCCCTGAGCTGCCACCGGTAATAACAGCTGCCATTGGCGTTGTTTCTGAAGGGGGATTAACTTTTTCCACCATATTGAGTCCTGATAAACGTTTACGTTAACGTAAGTTTACCTCGGACCAATATGTTTACAAAGTTGTTACAAATGATTCAGCGAAAACAGAATTATTGTTTTGGCAACTGAATTTTACGCTCTTCGCTTGGACGGAACAGAATAAGTACATGGCCAATAGCCTGTACCTTTACAGACTCGGTCTCACGAATGATGGCGTCCATGATGAGTGCTTTTTCTTCTTTGTCGTCTGTCGGCACTTTCACTTTGATCAGTTCGTGATGTGAAAGGGCATGGTCAATTTCAGCCACAACGCCCTCAGTGAGTCCATTCGCGCCGAGTTGTACGACAGGTTTCATAGAGTGGGCCAGGCCCTTGAGGAATTGTTTCTGTTTATTTGAAAGTTTCATTTATTCGGATTTCTTACAATTAAAAATAGGTTACGTCTTGAATTTACGTATTCTAACGCCATCTTCGACACAATCCCAATGACATTCCTCCGGAATGCCAAAAAATAAGCAAACGGTGCAGATGTTAAGCTGTTTTAGCGGATGTTTATGGGAAAGTTGTGATAATGAAGTCTTCTTAATCTGACTTTTGAACACAATGGGCGGTCAGCACGTAGTGATTACGATGCGATCAGCTTAATTCACCTTGCACGTTTGACGCCTCGGTTTCGCTGTGTATTAGGTGGCTACAGGCATTATTTTGTAGTAGGCTGTAATTTGACGAAGTAAGGATCGCATTTCGTACGGAAACAAAGGGAAGGCAAAGCGTTATGGTAGAGCATTTGCTTATTTATCAAAGCGTGACGGGCATTTAATTGTCATTAGTCCCCGGATGTTCCGGTTTTTTTAGAGGTTAATAGCTTGAGCGATATGGCAAAAAATTTAATTTTATGGTTGGTTATCGCCGTTGTCCTGATGTCGGTTTTTCAGAGTTTTTCTCCTGGTGAATCGACAAAAGACCAAACGGATTACACAACATTCCTGAAAGAAGCGAATCAGGGAAATATCCGTGAAGTTCGTATCAACAGTGATGCGAAGGAAATTCGCGGTACCAGACGTAGTGGCGAATCTTTCGTTACCTATATCCCGTATTTTGATGACCAGCTTATTTCTGACTTGGTGAAGAAAGATGTGCGTGTATTAGGTGTGCCACCTGAACAGCCTTCTATTCTTACTTCCATTTTCATTTCATGGTTCCCCATGTTACTGCTTATCGCCGTGTGGATTTTCTTCATGCGTCAGATGCAGGGCGGCGGTGGCCGTGGCGCCATGTCATTCGGCAAGAGTAAGGCGCGTCTGCTTGGTGAAGATCAAATTAAAACGACGTTTGCTGATGTCGCAGGTTGTGATGAAGCCAAAGAAGACGTGGTAGAGCTGGTAGATTTCCTGCGCGATCCTTCCAAGTTCCAGAAACTAGGCGGTAAAATTCCTAAAGGCGTACTAATGGTCGGTCCTCCGGGAACCGGTAAAACGCTGCTGGCGAAGGCCATTGCAGGTGAAGCGAAAGTACCGTTCTTCTCTATTTCTGGTTCTGACTTCGTTGAAATGTTTGTGGGTGTGGGTGCCTCGCGTGTTCGTGACATGTTCGAACAAGCGAAGAAAGCCGCGCCTTGTATCATTTTCATTGATGAAATCGATGCCGTAGGTCGTCAGCGTGGTGCTGGACTAGGTGGTGGTCACGACGAGCGTGAGCAAACCTTGAACCAAATGCTGGTTGAAATGGATGGTTTTGAAGGTCACGAAGGTATTATCGTTATTGCCGCGACCAACCGTCCTGATGTACTTGACCCTGCATTATTGCGTCCTGGTCGTTTCGACCGTCAGGTAATTGTTGGTCTGCCGGACATCCGTGGACGTGAGCAAATCCTGAAAGTACACATGCGCAAGGTGCCAATTGGCGACAATGTGGAAGCGGCGGTTATCGCTCGTGGTACACCTGGTTTCTCCGGTGCTGATCTTGCCAATCTGGTTAATGAAGCGGCCCTATTCGCAGCTCGTGCGAATAAACGCTTGGTTGCCATGGAAGAGTTCGAAAAAGCAAAAGACAAAATCATGATGGGCGCAGAGCGTAAGTCTATGGTGATGTCTGAGAACGAAAAAGCCATGACGGCTTACCACGAAGCGGGTCACGCCATTGTGGGTCGTTTAGTGCCAGAGCATGATCCTGTTTATAAAGTGTCCATTATTCCTCGTGGCCGTGCATTGGGTGTAACCATGTATCTGCCTGAGCAGGATCGTGTTAGCCATTCTAAACAGCATCTTGAAAGTATGATCTCAAGTCTGTTTGGTGGTCGTATTGCCGAGCAAATCATCTATGGCGATGACATGGTAACAACAGGTGCGTCAAACGACATTGAGCGTGCAACCGAAATTGCTCGCAAGATGGTGACGCAGTGGGGTCTGTCTACCAAAATGGGCCCAATGTTGTACGCAGAAGATGAAGGTGAAGTTTTCTTAGGCAAGTCAATGTCTAAAGCTTCCCACATGTCTGATGACACGGCTCGTGCCATCGACGCTGAAGTGAAGTCTTTCATCGATTCTAACTACGACCGTGCATACAAAATTTTGGAAGAGAATATTGATATTCTGCACTCCATGAAAGATGCACTCATGAAGTATGAAACCATCGACGCCAAACAAATTGACGATCTGATGGCACGCCGTGACGTTCGTCCACCTTCTGATTGGGACGATCGTGCGCCGAAAGGTGGCGATACGCCTCCAGGTGGAAAGCCTGCTCGCGAGGGTGAAATTACCGATGATGGTTTAAATAAACCCTCGGTAGGAAAGCCCGGCGACCTGCCAAGCTAAAAAGCTAAAAGCGCCAGTTTCTACTGGCGCTTTTTGTTTTACCCCCACAAATCCTCTTGTGTTTTCCTGAATATATTCATAATGATAGATATACGTTATGCACTTTAAACATACCGAAATAGACCTCTCTCTTGCCCGTGTAATGGGTATACTCAATGTCACACCGGATTCCTTCTCTGATGGAGGAAAACACAATACGGTTGAAAAGGCCTGCGCCCACGCGCATGCCATGGTAGAAGCCGGTGCAACCTTTATTGATATAGGAGGCGAGTCTACTCGTCCTGGCGCGCCAGAAGTTTCTGAGCAAGAAGAGCTGGATAGAGTGATACCGGTAATTGAAAGATTAGCGGGTCAAACCGAAGCGGTAATTTCTGTAGACACCAGCAAAGCTGCTGTAATTCGTGAATCGGTTAACGCCGGGGCAGGGTTAATTAATGACGTTCGCGCTCTGCAGGAGCAAGGAGCACTTGAGGTTTCAGCGGCAGCGGGTGTGCCTGTGTGTTTGATGCATATGCAGGGACAACCTGATTCAATGCAGGCATCGCCGGAATACACGGATATTGCAGATGAAGTGATCAATTTTTTGCTTGAGCGGGTAGATGCTTGCAATCATGCGGGTATTGATGATGCAAACATTATCCTCGACCCTGGTTTTGGTTTTGGTAAAACCCTGGACCATAATTATCAGCTGCTGGCTGAAATGCACCGTGTTCAGCATTTAGGTTACCCGCTATTAGTGGGAATGTCGCGAAAATCAATGATAGGTCAGTTGCTCAATAAGCCGACTGAACAGCGTCTGGCAGGGAGTCTTGCATTAGCAACGATTTCGGCACAAATGGGCGCAAAAATTATTCGTGTTCACGATGTAGAAGAAACCGTGGATGCGATAAAAATAGTAAACAAGATTCAACAAATTCAAAAGATAATCCAAGGAGCCTGAAATGGGTCAGCGCAAATATTTTGGTACAGATGGTATTCGGGGAAAGGTAGGGGAAAGTGCTATCAACCCTGAATTTGTCACCAAATTGGGCTGGGCTGCCGGAAAAATACTGGCGGGTCACGGTACGAATAAAGTGCTTATCGGTAAGGACACGCGAATTTCTGGTTACATGCTGGAATCTGCGTTAGAGGCTGGTTTGTCAGCAGCCGGTATTAATATAGGCTTGTTAGGCCCGATGCCAACACCTGCTATTGCCTACCTCACTAAAACTTTCCGTTCCGAAGCGGGTATCGTAATTTCTGCTTCCCATAATCCTTATTATGACAATGGAATTAAGTTCTTCTCCGCTGATGGTTATAAACTGGATGATGATATTGAGCTGGCTATTGAAGCCATGATGGATAAGCCAATGACTTGCGTGGCTTCCAATCAGTTAGGTAAAGCCACGCGGATCAACGACGCGGCAGGTCGCTATATTGAATTCTGTAAAGGGTCATTTCCTTCTGACTTGTCTCTTAAAGGCATGAAGATTGTTGTCGATTGCGCCCATGGTGCCACTTACCATATTGCGCCAAATGTGTTGTCTGAGCTCGGTGCTGAAGTCATCGAAATTGGTACCAAGCCCGATGGGTTGAATATCAACGACAAAGTTGGCGCTACCAGTATGAAGGCCACCGTTGAAAAAGTACTGGAAACAGGAGCCGACCTTGGCTTTGCCCTCGATGGCGACGGCGACCGTATTATGTTGGTTGATCACTTAGGTAATGTGCTTGATGGTGACCAAATCCTTTACATCATTGCCCGCGACGCACTGAAGTCAGGTCGATTGTCTGGTGGTGTAGTGGGAACACTTATGAGTAACCTGGGTCTTGAAGTCGCACTGAGCAAACTGAGTATTCCATTCGCCAGAAGTGCGGTAGGCGACCGATACGTCATGGAGTTGCTGCAACAAAAAGGGTGGGCAATTGGTGGTGAGAATAGCGGTCATGTGCTTAACCTCAATATTGCATCAACAGGTGACGGTATTGTCGCAGGCCTTCAGGTTATCACCGCGATGTTGCGTTCAGGTATGGACTTGCACGATCTTAGTGGTGGCTTCGAGAAGTTCCCACAGAAACTGATTAACGTGCGCTATGAAGAAAGCGCATCGAATCCCCTCGAAAACCAGGCTGTCAAAGACTCGGTAACAGAAGCCGAAGCATCACTGGGTAAATCCGGGCGCGTATTGCTGCGTAAGAGTGGTACAGAACCGTTGATCCGGGTTATGGTTGAGTCTGATGATGAGATGCAATCTCTGAAATGGGCTGAATTTATCGCCGATGCTGTACGTAAAGTGGCCAATTGATTGATTCATCGAAAATAATGTGTTTTTGGGACTTGTATAATAGAGCGGGAATCGTTAATATCACGCCCGCTTCGAGACAGGGCTAGGTCTTATTGTGAATATGAACAAAAGAAAGCTTCTGGTTGCAGGCAACTGGAAAATGAACGGAACCCGTTCTTTAGTAAAAGAATTTATCAAAGAGTTTGATACTAAAGTTTTATCCTTAATGGATGTAGCATTATGTCCACCGAGTATTCTGATAGCGGAATTCTCAGAGGGTGAAATCCCAGTTGGAGCTCAGGATGTAAGTGCTTGCGACAACGGTGCTCACACAGGTGATTTATCCGTTTCAATGCTCAACGATTTTGAGTGCAAGTATTGCATCGTTGGCCACTCTGAACGCAGAGATGACCACGGCGAATCGAGTGAATTAGTGGCTGAAAAGGCGGCTAAATTAATCGAAGCAGGTATAACACCCATTATTTGTTGCGGTGAGCCGCTCTCAGTAAGAGAAGCGGGCAAAGTTAACGAGTATGTGGAAGCGCAGCTTAAAGCCGTGTTCGACCGCATTCCGGTATCGCAACTCGGTGATGCAGTTATTGCTTATGAGCCTATCTGGGCCATCGGCACAGGTGTAACGGCATCGCCACAGGAAGCGCAGGATGTTCACGCATTCATTCGTCAGTTTATCGCTTCCTACGATGGTAAGCTCGCTGATTCCATGCAAATCCTGTATGGTGGCAGTGTAAAACCAGATAACGCGAAAGAGTTGTTCGGCCAAGCTGATATAGACGGTGGTCTTATTGGTGGCGCGAGCCTCAAAGCGAAAGATTTTAATGCAATCTGCCAAGCGGCATATTGACGAGGATATTATGTTATACGAAGTGCTTTTAGTCGCTTACCTGATTGTAGCGCTGATGCTTATTGGTTTCGTTCTTATCCAACAGGGTAAAGGCGCAAACATGGGGGCTTCATTCGGTAGTGGCGGTTCAAACACCGTATTCGGTTCAAGTGGTTCTGGTAATTTTATGACCAAAACAACATCGATACTGGCTACGCTGTTTTTTGTACTGAGTTTATTTTTAGGTAACATCACTGCAAATGCAGAAAAACAAGGTGATAGCTGGGATGATTTAGAAGTTCCAGCCGCTGAACAACAAGCGCCAGTGGCTCCTGTTGATGATGTACCTGCTGTAGATGCTTTACCTGCTGTAGATGCTTCAGATGTTCCTGTATCTGACGTACCAGCAACGGATAGTGCTGAAAGCGATATCCCAAGTAATTAATTAACGATTTTGCGGAAGTGGTGGAATTGGTAGACACGCCATCTTGAGGGGGTGGTGACTTCGGTCGTGCGGGTTCAAGTCCCGCTTTCCGCACCAAATTAAAAAAACCCGGCTGATTAGCCGGGTTTTTTTATGCTTAAAATTCGAGTGCTGGTAAATTACTGACATTGTGGCATTAATCTCGCTACTCCTTGCTGTAAGACGTTAATTTACTAACAGAAAGGGAAAATTATGGATATTCTTCGCATTTTATTGTCAATTTTACTTCCTCCAGTAGGCGTATTCCTTCAGGTAGGTATTGGTGTGCAGTTCTGGATTAATATCCTGCTTACCTTGTTGGGTTATATCCCAGGTATTGTGCATGCGGTGTATATTATCGCTACGCGCTAATCTTACTTGATTAGACGGTTTCAGCGGCAGCTACTGCTGCCGCTATATTGGCCTTATCTTTTTCACTTCTTAGTTCTGGTGAGATGAGCGAATTTATTGCTTCCACTTGAGTCTCTATCATCTCCGAGCGCGATGCTGGCAACTGCTTTCGTAATGTTTGAAGGCACGTTAACAAATGAAGCATCACATCTACATGGGAACTTCCCGCCTGCCGAATTTGATCAAAACACGTATTGAACACCGACGAGAACGTATAGGTTCTTCTCTTCATCCAAATATCGTTATCCGTATTTATAATCGCTTCATTGGGAAATTGTTGCTCAGCCAATAATATGAGCGCAGACGTGAGTCGGTCTGAACATGACATCGCGGTTATCGGATCATTAATGCCAGGGGAGAGCGCTCTTAAGGCTATTTCGACAAGTTGTTTGATCGAAAATTCAGGATCTTGCAGCGAAGTTCTTCGGCTCCCTGTGACAATACAGGAACGGTAAAAACTGATGTGCTCGTCCGATAATGTCTTGCTGCTGTGTAGAAGAATAACGGTTTGGCCCGGGACCACAAAGTCACCACCACGCACTTTAACTTCCACGCCGATCACATCGTCGTTCGTCACCAATAAATTGTCGTAATCGATAGTTTGCACATAGCCACACTCATCAAAGCTAATGGCGTGTTGCTCATCGCCATTTACCAGCATTCCTGGAGCCACGTTGTGTATGTTGTTTTGACTCTCGGTCATTTTGAACAGACTATTCAGATTACTGGTAAACTCGCAATAACAGCGACTTATGATCTCGTCTACCTGAATGAACCTGGCAATATGGTGAATATAAAAAATCAATATTAGGGTATCGAGCACGCCAATTGCCAACACGATGATTGACAACGTCGACGACACCAGCATGTCTGTTTCTGCCACACTGATACGATGCAGGGCACTCAAGCAGAATATGAAGGTTGAAGTGAGTGCACCAAGTACTATCTGGGTAGCGCGGTCATCCATGAAGGTTTGTAACAGGCGAGGGCCAAATTGAGACGAGGCCATGGTAAGTGCCACCAGCGTCATGGAAAAGGCAATACTGGTGGCTGTGATGATGGCAGAGGCAATCGCTGAAATGAGATCGCTTGCGTCTTCTGCTGCAATATGGGGAATGTAATTTTGGTATAAGGTGTCTGGGATGTACGCAGGTACATAGCTGATGCACAAGTAGCCTACCAGAAAAGCTACGGTAATCATCCAACTGGGGATAAACCAATAACTGGCTCTTATCCCTTCCCATCGTGCCTTGGCAAAACTCGCAATCGGTTTAATCATATGGCTAGCTTTCCTGACTTGTCAGCACAGTGAGATTGCCGGCGCATACAATTATTTCCAGCTTATTGGCTTCACGGATTTCGCCATCAATGGCGTACTTAGCTTTGTCTGGCAAGTTAACGACCAATTTCTTCACTTGCTTGTGCTGAATACGTTGGGATTGCTTTTTATTTTCCGCATTGCTGAAGACCAGCTCAGCGAGAGATAAAAATTGTGTTTCACTGTCTTGCTGTGGCGTTAGCCAGGTGATATCCAATTTACCGTCTGTGACGTCAGGTTCGTCTCCGCCTTGTGCTAATGCGGTAGTAATAGGAGCGGCGTTAGCGACCACGAAGCTCGGTGTCTGAATGATGTTCTTAGTTTCATCATCAAAACATACTTCCAGCGACATGGTTTCGTTTGCCGAAATGGCATCCCACAGTCCGCGCAGGTAAGCCATTTGGCCACCTTGATTTTTCTCTTCCCTGTCAGCTGAAGCTATCATTTCTTGTTCAAAACCGACGGCAGCGACCAGGAGCATGAGTTCGTTGTTGCACAGGGCCGTGTCGATGTTTTGTGTATATCCTTCGATGATGACATCACAGGCTCTCTGGATAGGAATGATTTTGCTAATGTAACCATGGAAAACCTGACTTAAGGCATTGGCAGTGCCCAGTGGAATAACGCCCAATGTCGCCCGGTTATCAGCACACACACTGGCGACTTCCGTCACTGTGCCGTCGCCACCACAGGCGACAATAATAGCTGTACCTTGTTTCACTGCTTGTTCAGCCAGATCCCGTGCTGAGATGTCTGGCGTGGTTTCTTTTACACTCACAATGAAATGGGGATTTAGCTGGGAAAGAATATACTGCCTTTCCTGCCCCCATTTGCCACCACCGGAAACCGGATTGGCGATAAGACACAGGGTTTTTGTAAGCTTTAGACGTCCACCTTCTTTGATTTGCTTCAGTGCTGACAATTGACGCTTATTTAGTCGTGCGGTCTGACGAATCGACTGGATTTGATTCATTGCGTCGAGCACAGAGAGCGTGTTGTCCCGGGCAAGCAAGTAAGCCGCTACGGTCATTACTGAGCGGCCTCGCCCTAACGCGCAATGAACGACCACTTTTCGACCTTCTGCAACATGTTGCTGTATCCAGTTGATGGCAGTATTAAGCTGCTCAGGCGTGGGGCTGGTATGATCGAGCACCGGTAAGTTGAGGTACTCGCAGTCATATTGATAGGCCGACCAGTCCAGGCCATCAAACTCTGCGGTCACATCAAGAATGGCGGTTACACCTTCTTGTTGCAGCGATTCAATGTCTTTACCAAATAATCGGCAGGCGAGGTAGAGATTTTCGTCTATCTTTTGAACCGCAGGGACTTTGTCGTTTTTTCGCGCCCAGGCATTGTAGGCACCGGTCCCAAGCAAAAATGGAATGAATATCCAACGTACATAAAACGGTATAGAACCATCTTCACGTTTACGAAACAGACCAGGGTAGTTAAATAAATAGGCAAATGAGACAGCGGTGAGTGAAAACGCGCCCCACCAAAGTAATAATGACACGACTATAATGGGTGACCATATCGCCAATGCGATACAAAGCAATGCGCCCAGTATGTAATACTTCACCATTTTCACTCACAATCTCCTTATACTATGATGTCGAGACGACGCCTGAACTTGTGTGGTTTAATTTCGTAGATAGTAAGAATACGTAATAGGCCGAATTCGGATTGATACCGGTCAGTAAAGTCATCAATGGTGGGCAATCTATGGGGCATTCAACCCTTACGAAGATAATTAACTTTATTTGGTTTCAAACGATTTGGTTCTTGGCCATCCTGTTCGAGGATGCGTATTTGTTGATTATTTTGTCTCTGTTGGTACTACATATCGTATTCAGTAAACATAAATTAGAAGATACCTTGTTAGGGTTGGGGATCGGATTATATGGCTCACTCGTCGATGGTGTAATGTTGCAAAGTGGACTGTTCGCATTCTCTAACCAGTTCGCCTGGTTTATTCCATACTGGCTGGTAACCCTATGGATTGCTTTTGGCATGATGTTGCGAGTTAGCCTTGATTACCTTCAAGGGCGCTATGTCCTTGCAGCCGTTTTAGGAGCGATTTCAGGTCCGCTAAGTTACGTCGCTGGGGAGCGACTTAACGCTGTTACGTTTCCCCAATCAACGCTGCTCACAGTTACCGTATTATCAGTTGTATGGGCGATGACTGTGCCTCTGTGGCTATGGATAAATGCAAAAATTACCTCGACGTTTGCGCCTAAAAAGCAAGAGAGCCAAGGTTAAGCCGCTACTGTGCTGCTTTAATCACAATATTGCTGTGGCCACCGAGTAATTTACGAATGTGAAGGGAAGACTGGTTTTTCTTCAAATCTATGATTAACGCGAATTTTTTTCTTCTCACCGCTGAACGTACTGTTTGAATGATTTCATCACGATCAGGGCGTAAGCCAAGTAGACCTGCAATGAATAGGCCGATAAACAAGCCAGGGCTGATTAGTGCAATAAACGTGAACATGGGGTTATTTTGGGTTAGTTCTGGGCCGAACATAACCAGTAGCATCGCAGCGATTAAACCTGCGATTACGCCACCAGTGCCTAGTAAGAGGTGAGAACGCCATAAACTCTTACCAATTTTTTCACTTTCCTGCTCTAGTTTTTCATTGAAGTGAGGGTCGAGGGGGTGAATAAGGGTAATTTGATCTGCGCTAATACCGGCATCTTTAACGGTCTCCACCGAGCTATCTGCTTCGCTTTGACTATCGAATACCGCTGCCAACTGATCGTGCTTTGAATTCATAATTGCCTGTACTTCGCTCCAGGTTGCATTATTACTCATCGCTTCTTTCCCTCGCTTTCTTCTCTCGTTACATCTTAATTCGGTACTGTCTCAACCGAACGTGCTTCAACCGAACGCGTCTCGGTGATTTCCTCTCTGCTAGACGATTTCTCCAATCTAGCGTGACTCGTGTCAATTGATTGCAACACATTGCAGTGTAAATCTATTTGTGCACTTAAAATCTATATATCTGTCTTTCAATCTTCATTCCATTAATGTAAGTATCTGGTTTGTATTAATAAAGTTCATGGTTAACTCATGCTTACTTAAAGATTCACTAATATTCATGAAGAATTTTCGTCTTTGATGAAAAAAATTCATGGTCATTGAGGGGCAGTGACATAGCGAAAAACCACCGACAATGAGAGAAGCCGCGGAAAAGCAGGGCACTAAAGTAGTACTGGCTATTGGTGCTTTATTTGCTTAACACTGCCAGGGCAAATCAATTCGGTATGAAGCTGTATAGGTATGGTTGACGACACATTAAGAATTCGACGAACGAAACAGGGTAAGGGGTTTAGCTATTACTATGTGAGTGGTAGAAAGCTAGCTAATCAGCGTGCCTTAAAGCGAATTAATAAACTTGCGATTCCACCGAATTGGCAAGATGTGCGCATCGCCCACGAAGCGACTGCAGATCTACAAGCTACGGGTTACGACATAAAAGGTCGCAAACAATATATCTATCATCAAAACTGGCAAAAAACTCGTCAGAAAGAAAAGTTCAATAAGCTCATTCAGTTTGCCGATGTGCTCCCCGATTTCCGCAAAGCCTGCTGGTCTCTGGTAGATGTGCCGGGTTGGAAAAAGGAAAAGAGCCTGGCACTGGTTTGCCTGATGCTCGATCACACAGGGCTTCGAGCTGGCAACAAATATTATACCCAGCAGAATCAAACCTTTGGTTTAACCACGTTGCGGCGCCAACATTTAGATAAAGAAGGCCAAAGTGTATCGTTTAGTTTTACCGGTAAGCACGGTAAAGACCGTCATGTGAATATATCCGATCCCAGATTAGCAGAACTGGTTTGCGACAGCGCGCAGGCCCAGGGTTACGCTATCTTTCGCTATAAAGATACTGATGGACGTTGGCAGGATGTGGATAGCGGAGACGTAAATCAATTTATTCATTCACACGCCGGCGAAGAATTTACCTGCAAAGATTTTCGCACATGGGGCGCATCTCGATACGGTGTAGCATCTTTGCCCGACATTGAGCAAGTTTACCTTGGTAACAAGCGTCGTCGATGGGATACCACATTCGTGAAACATATTGCCAATATGCTGGGAAATACACCTGCAATTTGTCGTCAATATTACATTCATCCGAAGTTAATTAGCACCTTTGAAAACGAAAAAAAGCGGCAAGATGCTCTCATTGAACTCGATGGGCTTAAGTCGAAAAATTCAGCGGCGCATACGTCGTTGAATCAGCTTGAAAGGTATCTTACTCAAATTATTTCTGGCTAGTGTCGTTAAATGAAATTGTGAGATGAAAGGTGTGCATGAAACAGTTAGTCCGTTGTGTGATTGAACTTTTATTGCAAAGTAAGCGTAGTAAAAGTAAATCGATGAATTATTATTGGTTTATTTATCAAGCTGTTGCCTTTGATGTTTCACAGTTATTGTAATTCACACGTTTTGGCTGAATTTAAGCAGAAAAGTAAGCAAAAGCTAATCTAATAAATAATTCGACTTGAAGTTATTGCGGAATCTTTGTTATAGTTAGAACTCAAATTAATTGGTTAGCAAAAACAGGCGCCTTGAAGCGCCTTTTGTTTTGTCTTTGGAAAATGGCGTTGCGAAGCGCTGAGATGAAACAGGTTTTCCGCAACGAAATTACGATATCCGACTATAATTATCGGGCTCTAATTCATTTATTACGTGCGCAGCAATCAATTAACGAATTCAGCGAGTAGACGTGATGTTTTCAGGGCACTACGGCTACTAACGCACCAACAAACTTAAGGTAAAATTTTTTATGGTACGCAAAAATTGGAATCGCATTGTAATTAAGGTAGGCAGTGCGTTAATTTCTCCGAATCGTAAAGGCTGTAGCAGTCATTATCTGCTGAGCATTGCCCAGTTTATTGTTAAATGCCGTGCAATGGGAACGCAGGTGGTTTTGGTATCTTCAGGTTCCGTCGCGGCGGGTGCTCATCAGTTCCCAGATGGCGAGCGTTCAGACATTACCATCAAGAAAGCGATGGCGGCCGCGGGTCAGACAGAAATGATGGCGACCTGGGACCGACTGTTCGATTTTCCGTCAGCGCAAATGTTACTGACACATGCCGATTTACGAGACAGAGAACGTTATATCAGTATTCGTGAGACGATTTTTAGCTTACTGGAGCATAACATTCTGCCTATCGTGAATGAGAATGACACGGTGACCACAGATAAACTGAAAGTGGGTGATAACGACAATTTATCAGCAATGGTAGCGGCCGCTGCCGATGCCGACGCGCTAATCATTTGTTCTGACGTTGATGGTCTTTACGACAAAAACCCGCACGCTCATGACGATGCAAAAATGTTGTCGACAGTGAAGCATATCAACGAAGACATCTATAAGATGGCGGGTGGAGCTGTAGAGGGCGGTGTAGGTACTGGCGGCATGCGCACTAAGATTGAGGCCGCTGAGAAAGCCGTTTCACATGGTATAGATACATTTATTATTAACGGGTTTACTGAGTTGACCTTTAATATGTTGTTGCAGGGTGAAAATCCCGGTACGCACTTTATTGCTCATGAGAAGCCGATGGCTGAAAATGTGCACTGGATGCGTCATACAACACGGGCTCAGGGTGAAGTTATTGTCGACAGTGAGTTTGCGCCAGTATTGTCTGAAGACGCAGAGTCATTGACGAGTAAAGAAATTGTCGACGTTAAAGGTGAGTTTTCAGTGGGAGACACCATCATCGTCAGAAAAGACGATGGGACGAAATTGGTGAAAGCGCGCTCTAATTATAGTAGCACCTTGCTCAACTTTATCGCCAATCAAGAAAATGATGAATTCTCGTTAAAGTTTGAACAGAAAACGGGCCCCATCATTTCGAAAAAGAATTTAGCAAATCTGGAGAAAAAATGAGTTTAATTACGACATTAGCAAAGAACGCCAAGCAAGCCGCTCAGAAACTGGCAGTGCTTGATGAAAACGCCAAAAATGCGGTACTTGAAGACATGGCCGCGGCAATTCGTGCTAACAAAGAGTCGATTAAACAGGTAAATACAAAAGAAGTTGCACGAGCTAAGGAAAATGGCCTGGATGACGCAATGATCGACCGCCTGACTCTTAACGATGAACGTATCGAAGGCATGGCTGAAGGCATTGAAGTGATTATTTCCCTTGATGATCCTGTGGGTCAGGAGCGCGTGGTAGGCACTCGCCCGAACGGCATCGAGATTAAGAAAATGCGTATTCCGCTGGGTGTTGTGTGCATGATTTACGAAGCACGCCCCAATGTGACTGCCGATGCTGGCGCCCTGTGTTTCAAATCGGGTAATGGTGTCATTCTTCGCGGCGGTAAAGAAGCGTTAGATACCAGTCTGGCTATTTCGGGATTACTTCAGGATGTGCTGGAAAAGCATAATTTGCCACGTGAATTGATCAGTGTTGTTCCTGATCCTGACCGTGCGTTAATGCAAGAGCTTATGGAGCAGCGCGACTACATCGACGTGATTATTCCCCGTGGTGGTGAAGGGCTGATCAACTACGTAACCGATAATTCTAAGGTACCGGTTATTCAGCACTTTAAGGGGGTGTGTCACTTGTATGTAGACAAGGACGCCGATCTTGAGAAAGCGATGAATCTGCTGCTCAACGGTAAAACCCAGCGTACCGGTGTATGTAATGCATTGGAAGGACTGGTAGTACACGAAGCCGTAGCGGGTGATTTTCTGCCACAAGTAGCGAAAGCGTTTGCAGAACACGGTGTGAAGGTTCATGTAAACGAGAAAGGGGCACAGTATTTTGAAAACGCGGATGTCATTGCTGAAGACGCCTACGGTGAAGAATACTTAGGGCTCGAAATTGCAATCCGTGTGGTAGATGATTTCGATGCCGCGATTCAGCACATTGCTGATTTTGGCAGTAATCACACCGAAGTGATTTGTACCGAGAACAATATTGCGGCTAATTTCTTTCAGCGCGCAGTAGATGCATCGGTCGTGATGGTTAATGCGTCATCGCGCTTTTCAGACGGTAGCCAATTGGGTCTTGGTGCTGAGATTGGTATCGCAACCACCAAATTGCATGCCTATGGTCCAATGGGACTGGAGTCGTTAACTGCGGAAAAATTCCTGGTAAACGGTACGGGTCAAATCAGGGAATAATTTCACTGGTCTGCATTGTACAAGCAGCAGCGAGTTGCAATAATGAGAAACACCGGCTTTGGCCGGTGTTTTTTTTTGTTAATCCTTAGGTTACCCAGGCTTTATGATAGATATCAGCACCGAATATCAGGTGTGGTGGCAAACGGTTGTCGACTTCACTGAATCCCAAAAACTCCTTAGTTCAGCATTGCTGGTATTTGTTTATATGCTGGTGAAGCGGGGTGTTTTATGGTTGCTGAAAAAGCGAAGCCGCACTACGGGAGAAGATAAACGCCATTCAATAAATATTATTGAACAGCTGGGTAACGCCGGACTGCTGGTGCTCATTGTGATGATATGGGCCTCTGAAATTCAGAGCCTAGCTATCTCCATTGCGGCTTTCATGGTTGCGATTGTGTTAGCAACACGAGAATTTATTCAGTGTTTCATGGGATTTATTTATTATCTCGGTGCAAGGCCGTTCCGCGTTGGCGACTGGATCGAAATGAATAATATCCGCGGCGAAGTGGTAGAAATGGACTGGGCAAAAACCACATTGCTGGAAGTCGACCCTGAATCCCATGTTTACACAGGTAAGCATTTGTACGTACCGAATAGTCAGCTTGTCACGCAGTCTGTGAGAAACCTGAATTTCTTGCGTCGATATACCTTACACAGCTTTACCTTGGTAATGGAACCTGAATCCAACCCTTATGCGCTGATGCCTGAATTTAAGGCCAGAACGTTGAAGCATTGTGAACACTTCCGTGAGGTTGCAGGCCGCTATAAAAGCCTTATCGAGCGCCATATGGAAGCCGAGTTTATTGATATCGACCCGGATATTGCCATTGAAACCAATCAGTTTGCTAAGTTACGTATCACCGTGTCGTTGTTTTGTCCCATCGAGGAAGCACATAAATTGCAGCAACAGATTTCAGAGGATTGGATGAGTCTGTGGCACGTGGCGGTTGGTCACAACAGCAAGCCTGCGCTAAAAGCAGGCTTTGATGAGTAATCTCGGAAGCTTAAGCTAATCCCACTCCCGTTGGTGAGTGAAATAATTGCTTAGGAATGCCATCTGGTCGGCAAGTATCCGACGGTTCATTAAGTAAAAACGCTCGTAGAGGTTTGGTCTAAAAGGCACGGCCAACAGCGGCATATTGGCTTCTTCCGGCGTGAGCGCGCCTTTAGCATGGTTGCAACGCTGGCAAGCAGTAGCCACATTTGTCCACTTGTCCTCGCCACCACGGGAGCGGGGAATGATGTGGTCGCGGGTGAGCTGGCTGGGACTAAAATGCTGTCCGCAATAGAGACAAAGGTGATTGTCACGTCTAAAAAGGTAGCGGTTGTTTAATGCAACTTTACCGTTTACATCGGTAACCTTACCGTCGCAGGCGATAATGCTGGACAGGCTAAGGGTGCTTTGTAAACCGGCATTGTTCCAACCACCGTGGAGTGTACAGGCAGTGGCTCCCAATTCGAATAAGACTTTATTTTGGCAATACAGCCTGGCTGCTTCCTCGGGCTGAACCCATTCCTGAGGCATACCGGCTTTATTCAGTCGAAGTACCAGCATTAAGACATCTCCTAATCTGTAACACTATTCAAGCTTACGGATTTATATGTCAATATGATGAAAAAACGAACAAAAGCCAAGGTTTTTCGTAGAAAACCCCGTTGGATTCGATGTGATAACACATTAATGTCATTAAATTCGTTGTGACAACAGTTTACACATTTGATAATGGCATTAGATGGACTTCGCGGCTATACTATGCGCCGCGTTTAAAAGCGAATATATATCTAAAGAAAATAAAGGACATATAGTGACTCCTATTACTCATTCTTTTCAGTATGGTCAGCATACTGTAACTCTGGAAACTGGCGTAATCGCACGTCAGGCAACTGCAGCAGTCATCGCCAGCATGGACGACACCTCCGTAATGGTAACTGTAGTTGGTAAAAAAGAAGCGAAAGCGGATCAGGATTTCTTTCCGCTGACAGTTAATTATCAAGAAAAAGCCTACGCAGCCGGTAAAATCCCGGGTGGCTTTTTCAAACGTGAAGGTCGTCCGTCAGAGGGTGAAACCCTGACTGCACGTCTGATCGACCGTCCAATCCGTCCACTGTTCCCAGAAGGTTTCTTCAACGAAGTACAAGTTGTTGTTACCGTTCTGTCTGCAAACCCGGAAATCCCAACTGATATCATTTCTTTGATTGGTACTTCTGCGGCGCTGGCAATCTCTGGTATTCCTTTCAACGGTCCTGTTGGTGCAGCCCGTGTAGGTCACAAAGACGGCGAGTACATTCTGAACCCTCGATTCTCAGAGCAACCTGAAAGTGAGCTTGACCTGGTTGTTGCCGGTACTGAAAGTGCGGTACTGATGGTTGAATCTGAAGCCAGCGTATTGTCTGAAGACATCATGCTGGGTGCGGTAATGTTCGGTCACGAACAGTCCCAAGCCGTTGTTGAAGCGGTTAAAGCTTTTGCTGCTGAAGTGAACACCCCTGCATGGGATTGGGCACCGAAAGCTGAAAACACTGAGCTGAAAGCGAAAGTGAAAGAACTGGCAGAAGGCGGCATGACGGCGGCTTACCAGATCTCTGACAAGCTTGAGCGTAAAGATGCAGTCACCAAAGTGACTGAAGAAGCGCTGGCTCAAATTCTTGAAGCGAACCCAGAACAAGACGCGAAAGAAGCCTCTGATCTGCTGCACGACCTGGAAAGTGACGTAGTACGTTCACGCATCCTGGCTGGTGAGCCGCGTATCGATGGTCGTGATCCGGCTATGGTTCGTGCTCTTGACGTTGCGACTGGCGTACTGCCACGTACGCATGGTTCTGCTGTTTTCACCCGTGGTGAAACCCAAGCACTGGTTGTTGCTACGCTGGGTACAGAACGTGACGCACAGATGATTGACGAACTGCAGGGCAAGCGTGACAGCAAGTTCATGCTGCACTACAACTTCCCTCCATACTGTGTGGGTGAAACCGGCATGATCGGTTCACCAAAGCGTCGTGAAATCGGCCACGGTCGTCTGGCGAAGCGCGGTATTCAGGCGGTTATGCCTTCTGAAGAAGAATTCCCGTATGTAGTGCGTGTGGTTTCTGAAATCACTGAATCTA
Source organism: Alteromonas sp. ABV4_515 (assembly GCF_056160345.1). NCBI lineage: Bacteria > Pseudomonadati > Pseudomonadota > Gammaproteobacteria > Alteromonadales > Alteromonadaceae > Alteromonas > Alteromonas sp. ABV4_515. The sequence continues at coordinate 124,111 of NZ_JBSWWZ010000005.1, read as the reverse complement.
ACGGTTCGTCTTCTATGGCGTCTGTATGTGGTACCTCTCTGGCCCTGATGGACGCGGGTGTACCTATTAAGTCGTCTGTTGCGGGTATCGCGATGGGTCTGGTGAAGAGCGACGAAAACTTCGTGGTTCTGTCTGACATTTTGGGTGACGAAGATCACCTGGGTGACATGGACTTTAAAGTAGCCGGAACTACCGAAGGTATCACTGCGCTGCAGATGGATATCAAGATCGAAGGTATCACCAAAGAAATTATGCAGATTGCCCTTAAGCAGGCTAAAGAAGCCCGTTTACACATTCTGAGCGTAATGGATAAGGCGATCACCGGTCACCGTGAAGAGCTGAGCGAATTCGCTCCGCGCATCTACACCATGAAGATTGATCAGGACAAGATCCGTGACGTCATCGGTAAAGGTGGTGCGATGATTCGTTCTATCACTGAAGCGTCTGACACCAACATCGAAATCGAAGATGATGGTACTATTAAGATCTTCGCAACTGAGCGTGCTAAAGCAGATATCGCTATCGGCATGATTGAAGGCGTAACGGCTGAAATCGAAGTAGGCAAAACCTACAACGGTAAGATCACCCGTATCGTAGACTTCGGTGCATTCGTAGAAGTATTGCCTGGTAAGGAAGGTCTGGTTCACATTTCACAAATCGCTCACGAGCGTGTGAACAAAGTAACCGACTACCTGAAAGAAGGCGAAATGGTTGACGTGAAAGTAATGGAAATCGACCGTCAGAACCGCGTACGTCTGAGCATCAAAGAGCTGCTTGAAAAGCCAGCTCCACAGGCTAAAGAAGAAGACAAAGGCGAGTAATATCGTCAGTCTTCTAGCTGATAGTATCATGATGTAAGGGCGCTGTTATAGCGCCCTTTTTTATTGGAGAAGAATATGACCAACGAGCAACAAACCCGCATTGAGGCGGCTGCATTTCGTCGTTTACTGGAACATTTAGACGACAACAAGCAGGTACAGAATATTGATCTGATGATTCTGGCGGATTTTTGTCGAAACTGTCTGGCGAAGTGGTACGCAAAGGCGGCAGCTGATGAAGGGATTGAGATGGACTACGATACCGCCCGCGAGGTTATTTATAAAATGCCTTACAGCGAGTGGAAAGAAAACCATCAACTGCCCGCCACTGACGAGCAACTTGCGGCACTGAATGCGAAAAGCAAATAGCCGGTATTATTCGAACGCCACAAGTCGATTATCAAAAGCCTGACAATGTACTGTCAGGCTTTTTCTTTGCCAGCGCTTAAATTGCTGAACCGAAAAGCGTGAGGTAATAGTTCGCCAACGGTAAAGGTTTCCTGCTGACCACCGTCGGTGACTATAATAACCGGGGTCTCATCATCGGCAAACTCAGCAATTTTCTGGCGACAGCCCCCACAGGGAAAACATAAGCTCTCGTTGGGACTGGATATAACAATCGCTGTTATTTTTTTAGCGCCGCCGGCCACCATTGCACCAATAGCGGTGGCTTCTGCGCACTGGCCTAGGGGATAAGCTGCATTTTCCACATTACAGCCTGAAAAGATGTTGTCGCCGGTGGTAAGAACCGCTGCGCCGACATGAAAGCCGGAGTAGGGGGCGTGGGCGTTCTCCCGGGCGGTTTGGGCAGATTCTATTAGTTGTGTTATTCTTTTATTTTCCATGACATTTCTCTTGTGACGCAGGCTTTACTTTTTAATGTAAATCAGCGATGGTGTCAGCCATCGTTTGCTGTCAGGAAGACAGTCTCCCGCATCCTTGTTTTTTTATAGTGAGTAGACACATTTTTAACATGCGTAAAGTCATTAGTCTCATCTTTTTTTCTTCTCTTACTGTCGCTCTATCTGGTTGTGCCAGCCAGCCTGTGCCGGAACAGAAAGCTGAAATGGGTAACTTATTGCTGGCAGAGCCCGCGCCGGTAAATCCGCGCTCACAAATGGCCATTGCCCGTTATAACCAAATTCTGGCTAATGCATCAATTCCTGAAGAAGACAGAGCCGAGTTGCTTTATCAACGCGGCATGCTTTACGACAGTGTAGGGTTAGGCGGCTTAGCGCAGTACGATTATTCTCAGGCGCTGCAGCTGAAACCCGATATGGCAGAAGCCTACAATTCGATGGGGATTCACTTCGTTCAGCAACTAGACTTCATTCAGGCTTATGAAGCGTTCGACTCAACGTTAGATATTGATCCGGAATACGATTTTGCTTTTCTGAATCGGGGCATTGCGCTTTATTATGGTGGTCGTGCCGATTTAGCGGTCGATGATTTGGCAAAGTTTCAGGTTAAGGACCAAAGCGATCCGTTCCGCGTATTGTGGACCTATTTTGCCAAGCATGATGTCAATGCTGAAGAAGCGCAGGCGTATTTACTGAAGGCGAGCAATGAACTGAATCAAAATCACTGGGCGGTGAAGCTGGTTGAATTGTTCCTCGGTTCGGCCTCAGAAAACGACTTGCTCAACTCTCTCATTGAAGGTATTTCGAGTCAAAAAGAATTGACCGACCGCTTATGTGAAGCCTATTTCTATTTAGGGAAGTATCACTCGGCGCTGGGAAATAAAGGCATTGCTTCCAACTACTTCAAACTGGCACTTAGTACTAACGTATACGATTATGTAGAACATCGATACGCCAGAATTGAACTCAATCGCCTTCGCCAGTCTACCGACGCTGCGGAATAATAACGTTCTTTTATGCGTGGATTCATTGTTGCCCTGCTGGCAATTCTGTTAGTAGCGGCTGACACCAGTCACGACAGTAAACAGCTCCTGCTTAATGCCGAATATGCCGAGAAGCCTGCGCCCATTTTGTGGGAAGCCGCGCGGAACGGCAGTGAGGTTGCTGAGACTCGTTTGGTTGCCTGGGCGTCGCTGAATAAGTCTGAATACTGGTTGAACAAGCTCGTTGCATTGGATAATGCCGACGCGGCCTGGGCATTGTATCAGCTGATTGGTGATGATGAGAAAAGCGACCGTTTAATGGGACTCGCTGCCATTGGCAATGTGCCGGAAGCGCAGTTGGCCTACGGCATGGCAACCGAAGATCCGCAAAAGCGGGAAACCTGGCTTAAACGGGCAGCGAAGCAGGGCTATCTGCCTGCCCAGGCCGCATTAGCTGATTGGTATATGCTCAATGAGCAGCCGGAAGAAGCCCGAGCCTGGCTCAGGATCACGGCCAATGATTATCCGCAAAGTGCGTTTCAGTATGGTCGTTTGTTGTGGGACGATGGAAATCGCGATGCAGCCCGAAATTGGATAGAGCAGGCCGCCGATGGTGGCCACGTTATGGCGGAAAAAGTAAAACGGGTGCTGGCAGACTACGCGCCGTTCAAAGCCGGAAATGTTCGGGCCCGTAACTGGAAGAATACAGATTGTGCGCAGCGAGTGGGGGTGTTCGCCACCTCGCTTTCAACTATTGTTAAAGCCGATGAGCTGGTCGGGGCATTTCGCAGAGATCGGCGCTTTAATAATTTAGCGGTGTGCTTGGATAATCCCGTTTGGTTTGAAAAAGGCACTCTGGATTGCCAGGCTGAATATAAAGGTCAGCCCCGCCTTGGCTGCGATGTACGGCCTTTGGCAAATGCCGTTGAAAAACGTCAGCTCACCCATGCAATCGTGGTGTCTGAACAAGGCAAGGCCAATGTGAATAATGGCGTAATGTTCCTTGATCTTATCGATTCGTACGCGGTGTTAGTGCACGAGTTGGCGCACTTTTCCGGTTTCGTTGACGAGTATGCACTGGGGAAAAACGCGGCTAAGCGCTACTGTGGCAGCGGCGATGCACCTAATTTAATATTTGATGGCAAGCTCACCTACGCGCCGTTGTCTACCCTCGATAATTGGCAAAATCTGCAACCGGGAGTAGGAATTTGGCCAGCACAAAGTTGTGCTCGCAGCGACATACGTGCTTATAAGCCCTCAGGCCATATTACGTTTCTTGAACATCACGATAGTGGCGATATCCCCCCCATTTACATGGCCTTGTGGCGGCAACAGCTCACACGACCAGCGGCACAGCGCCCAATATTCATGAATTTATTTCAGGCATTTCAAAAGGCAGGGCAGACGCCTCAGGCCAGTAAATGGCTTAACCGATATAATGGGTTTCTTGGGGCGTCAAATGATGAAGAAAGCAGCCAAAAAACAGATATTGAGCAGGAAGATCTTCCGGCTCAATTCTGATAGCAAACTTAATGTTAATAATTAGCGTTGATCGAAATCTGGTTTTAGGTGGTCAACCCACATGGCCGTGGCACCACAGATGGCAACCGGCATAACAACGAAATTAAGCAGCGGTACCAGAGAAAACAGACTCACACCTACGCCAAACGAAAAACACTTAGTCTTGTGCTGTCCGAGATGGTATCGCATCACGCGAAAAGGTACTTTGTGGTTGTCGTAAGGGTAATCACAATATTGTATGGCCATCATCCAGGCATTAAACGCAAACCACAACAATTGTCCGATTATTGGCAGTAACAAAAACAAAAATAGAAATACGATGGCGCGAGGCAGGTACCAAACCAGTTTAGCGAGCTCTCGTCCCAACATGCGGGGCACGTCTTTAATCAACGACCAAACGCCTTCGTCACCAATCGATTTTCCAGACAAATGCCGTTCTACTTTTTCTGAAAGAATGCCATTGAATGGGGCGGCTATCCAATTCGCTAAGGTGCCGAAAATGAGTGCGAAAATCAGTAATACCGAGACCACGGCAACAGGCCAAAGAATAAAAGTAATAAAGCTTTTTAGCCAGCCAAGCCACTCGGGGATCAGGCTCATTAACCAGGTGATCCCTTCACCAATTTGCCCATAAAGAAAGTAAAAAGCCACTGAAAAAAGCAGCAAATTCACTATCAGCGGAATAAACACAAATCGCTTGAGGCCTTTGGTTGTGATCAGGCTGAAGCCGGAAAGAAAGTAACTGAAACCACTTTTACTCTGCATCTTAACTCCTGTAGAGGTTTAGGGGGTATTAAACGGGCACCACCGAACAAGTGATAACTAAGCCAACATATTATACCTGCCTGATTTTACAACGCTAAAACCCAATTGTTACAGCGTGTTAGTTTTGGTAGAGTCAGGACATAATAATAATGTGAGCTTTCTCATACCGTGAGTTTTCACGATAATTGGGTGAAAAAACGTCGATGCTGATTTTTCCGGCATGTTCCTATCGCAATGATGTTTCTCTTGGGTGTCATTTAACCCGGGAGCATGCATGCGTCTGAAGAAAATCAAACTCGCTGGTTTTAAATCTTTCGTCGATCCTACCACTATTCCTTTTCCCGGCGACATGACCGCCATTGTTGGCCCTAATGGCTGCGGAAAATCAAACGTTATCGATGCAGTACGTTGGGTTCTCGGAGAAAGTTCTGCGAAAAATCTCCGTGGCGACGCCATGACCGATGTTATTTTTAATGGCTCATCGGCGCGAAAGCCGGTAGGGCAATGCTCTGTGGAGCTGGTGTTCGATAACAGTTCTGGTCGGATAGGCGGCGAATATGCTCAGTATAACGAACTGGCGGTACGCAGGTTGGTTACCCGGGAAGCACAGTCACATTATTTTCTAAACGGGACGAAGTGCCGTCGTCGTGATATTACTGATTTATTCCTAGGTACCGGACTCGGGCCCCGTAGTTACGCCATTATCGAGCAAGGAATGATTTCCCGTTTAATTGAGTCTAAACCACAGGAATTGCGCGTCTTTATTGAAGAAGCAGCAGGGATTTCAAAATACAAAGAACGCCGTCGGGAGACTGAAAACCGCATTCGTCATACCCAAGACAACTTGGAACGCCTTGAAGATGTGCGTGGTGAACTGGGCAGGCAACTGGAGAAACTGCAACGACAGGCTGCCGCAGCCCAACGATATAAGGCACTTAAAGCGTCGGAGCGTAAATTAAAAAGTGAGCTTTCTGCACTTCGCTGGTTAAAGCACAGTGATCACATTGAAAAAGTGGAAGGTGAAAAGGCCCAACTACAAAATGAACTCGACGCCCTGATTGCGCAGCAGCGTGGCGACGAAGCCGGTATCGAAACCTATCGCACCCAGGCTGAAGAGATAAAAGCGACGCTGGATGATTTGCAGCAAAATTTGTTCACCGTGTCTACACAAATCACCCGTATTGAACAAAACGCGTTGCACAGTCAGCAGCGTGAAACACAAATTGATGCGGAACTTGAAGGACTGCAAGAACGCCGTGCGCTGTTAGCCGTTTCCTTACAAGAGGCCAGAAATGCTCTCGCTATGGCCACGCAAACACTGGAAGCTTCAGAGCCTGAGCTATTGATGCTAGAAGAAACCATTGATCAAGCCGCGGAGCAGGAATCGCTGGCTGAATCTGCGCTTCGGGAGTTTAACCAAAAACGCCGCGAGCAAGAAAATCTTTATCACGGTTTAAAGCAGAAAGTGCAGGGGCTACACAGCCAAATTCAGTCTACAACCACCATGCAACTTCGCACCACTCAACGTATTGGTGAGTTAAACGAAGAACTATCAGCCTTGCAAGACGACACCCTGGATGCAAAACAGGATGAAGCCCAACGTGGCCTGGCTATTTATGAAGAGCGGCTTGCCATAGCCGAGGATGAAATCAATCTGGCTCAGGAAGCGCACCAAACTGCTAGAGATACGCACCAACAAGCGCAGGCACAGTTCACCGATGCTCAGCGATATTTGCATCAACTTGAATCGCGGTTTGCTGCTTTGGAAAGTTTACAAGAGTTGGCGGCGTCAGAAGCGGCTGCATTGCCCGCTGGTGTGGCTAAGCTTTGGCAGTCTGTTAAAGTAAAACCCGGCTATGAGTCGTTGATGGAGCAAGTTTCCGTATGGCTCAACGATCCACTGGTTGCAGAAGAATATTCACTGGAAACGATCATTGCTTCGGTGGATTACTTTCCCACCGGCCATCGTTTGTTTGCACTTTCCCAACAGGATACAACCCGCACTGGTACGCTGGCTGAAATTATCGACGGGGATTATGTGCCTGCCTGTTTTTATCGCATTCGGCTGGTTGAAACGCTTTCTCAAGGCCGCGAGCTGTTACCGTCACTTGAACCACACGACTCGATAATATGTGCAGACGGCAGTTGGTTGGGGAAAGACTGGCTTATTCATAAAACGGCGCAAGAAGAAACCGCCGGTGCGATACAGCGATTGGCACAAATGCGAACGCTGGAAAACGATATTGCGTTGTCTACGGAGAAAGTCACCGCATGTAAACAGGCGCTTGAGGTTGCTGAGGAACGGTTGACGACCCTGGCGCGGCAAGTCGATGAGAACCGTCAACAACACGTACAACTGCAACAACAATTACAACAGCAACGTCACCAACTCGATTTACTTATTCAACAAGCTGAGCAACTGGCTTACCGGCAGTCAAAAACGAACGAAGAACTCGCCCGTCAGCAGCTTAATTTGGCGCGGGATGATGAACAGCTCGAAACGTTCACAGAACAACTTGAAGATCTCGAAATGCAGTTGATGGATGCCGAAGAAGAAGAGCAGTCGGCACGATACAACCGGGAGTCGTTGGAGCAACGTCTACGGGATAGCCGTCAAAGTGCTGAGCAGCAGAAATCCCGTAAACATCAGCTCGAGCTCACCGTTCAGCAACAGCGAAATCAGCAGGAAATGTATCGCCAACAGGTTACGCGTAACGATGCTCAACTGGTTGAGTATCAGCAGCGAGAAGTGGAATTGGATAGTGAAAAACAATCACTTAGTCAACCTTTGGCGTTGCAAGAAGAGCAACTGCAACAACTGCTTATTCAGCGTGAAGATATCGAAGCTGCGCGGATTGAAAAACAAGAATCGTTAACTGAGATGGAAGGCCTGCTACGAGAGGCACAGCAAGGTCACCAAGGACTGGCGACAAAAATTCAACAGCGTCAGTCTGTCATCGATGGTTTGAATATTGAAATTGAAGGTGCCCGGGTAAGAGCGATGTCTGTGCTCGAGCAACTGCAGGAAACGGGGCAGTCGTTAAAAGAAATATTACCAGAATTAAGCGACGATGCCGATGAGCAAAGTTGGCAGCAGGAGCTCGATAAAACGTCTGCTGCAATTAGTCGTTTAGGGGCTGTGAACCTTGCCGCGGTGGAAGAATATGAAATGCAGGCTGAACGTAAACAGCACCTCGACACGCAATTTGATGATTTGGTCTCGGCGCTGGATACATTACAAACGGCAATCCGCAAGATAGATAAAGAAACCAAAACCCGATTCTCAGCGACCTTTGAACAGGTTAATGACGACTTGAAACAACTGTTCCCGAAGGTATTCGGCGGTGGTTCTGCGTATTTGGCGCTAACCGATGACGATTTGCTTGAAACAGGCGTCACTATCATGGCCCGTCCACCGGGCAAGAAAAATAGTACAATTCACCTGTTAAGCGGTGGAGAAAAAGCCTTAACCGCTTTATCATTGGTGTTTGCAATTTTCCGGCTTAATCCGGCGCCCTTCTGTTTACTCGACGAAGTGGATGCGCCGCTGGATGACGCCAACGTGGGGCGTTTCTGTAAACTGGTATCAGAAATGTCGAAATCGGTGCAATTTATCTATATCACCCACAATAAGATTGCGATGGAAATGGCAACCCACTTAACCGGTGTTACCATGGCTGAGCCAGGTGTATCACGTATGGTAGCAGTGGATGTTGATGAAGCCATGGCCTTCGTCGAAGCATAAAAAAAGGGCGAACGAATTAAATGGATGAACTACGTTTATCACTCCTTATCTTTGGTACTTGCTTTATCATTGCTGTGCTTGCGCACGGTATTTGGAAAATTCGCAAGAATAAGACTCAAACCCGTAAAGAGCGAATTGAACCCGGTCAATGGCATGATGATTCTCATCAGCGTTCTCGCGATGTTCAGGAAGAGTGGTCGGAACAAGACGATACCGATGAAGAGCAAAAAAATTACGATGACTTAGGTCTTGGCGAGGTACGTGTGGTGTCCTCTACAAAGCCCGCACCAACGAATTCAGACATCACTGCGGATGAAGATTTTCTCGACATCAATCCGCAGGATACGTCAGAAGATGCTTCTGAGGAACCCGTAAAGCTTTACGGTTCTGTTGTCACAAATCCTAAGCCGCACATAAAGTCAGGTCGCCCGGTTAATGGTGAAGATTTGACTGATGAAGGGATACCTGAGCCACCAGGATTCCTTATTCGCAAAGATGCGTCGGCAGAGAACCACACAGGTACAACGACTGCGGAAACTGAGCAACAAAATTCGGTGCCTGCTGACGATTTTCAGCTCGACCCTCAGTCAGTGCCAGACGATGGTGCTGATGCCGACGAGCAGTACGACAGCGATGCAAAGCGTTCATCACGTAAACGTGGCACAGTTCGCCGTCGCCAGGAGCCGAATTTCGGCGATGATCAGATGAACATTGATTTTGATGAAAGCCAGGTCGCCGGCGCGGCGTCACAGCCTGCCGCTGATGAAGCACCGCTGAGTGAATCTGAGCAGGAAGTACTTGTGATCAATGTTCGCGCGCCGGAAGAGTCGACAATTTCCGGTGCTACACTGTTGCCATTGTTGCTCACGCTGGGCTTTAAATTTGGTGATCAGGATATTTTTCATCGCCACGTGAATTCTAATGGTAAGGGCCCTGTATTATTTAGCTTAGCCAATATGTTCAAGCCGGGTGTGTTCGATATCGATAATCTGGAAACGTTCTCCACCCAAGGCGTGTCGCTGTTTATGATTTTGCCCATTGAAGGGGATGCCCATCAGGTCTTTAACATGATGCACAATGCAGCACGCAAAATTGCCGATGAATTTAACGCACAAATCCTCGATGGACGGCGAAGTGTACTAACGAAACAAGGGTTACAGCAGTACATGGAGAAAATCCGCGAATTTGAACGTCGGCGAATGATTACCCGCACATGATTTACCCGCTGCCGCATTATTGCGGCAGCTTTTTTTGTAAGAGATCTTTATGTCTGAAAACCCATCTGTTGATAGTCGTATTGCTAATCTTCGCGATACGATTAACGAATATAACACCCAATATTATGTGCAGGATGCGCCTTCAGTGCCTGACGCTGAATATGACCGCCTGTTCAAAGAATTAAAAGCCCTCGAAGCTGAACATCCCGATCTCATCACCCCGGATTCTCCCACCCAGAAGGTAGGAGGTGCACCGCTTTCTGCTTTCGATCAGGTCACCCATGAAGTGCCTATGCTGTCTTTGGATAACGCATTTGATGAGGCATCTTTAAATGCGTTCGAAAAGCGTATTGGCGATAGACTTAAAGATCATAAAAAATTGATTTATAGCTGTGAGCCAAAACTCGACGGCTTAGCGGTAAGCATATTGTATGAAGACGGCTTATTGGTACAGGCCGCGACCCGTGGTGACGGGCAGGTGGGCGAGAACATTACCCAGAATGTTAAAACCATTGGAAACGTACCGCTGCGTCTGAAGGGGGATAATATCCCGGCTCGCATTGAGGTACGGGGTGAAGTGTTCATGCCTAAGGCGGGCTTTGATAAATTGAATGAGCGCCAGCGTGCCGAAGGGGGAAAGGTGTTTGCCAACCCGCGTAATGCCGCTGCCGGCAGCCTTCGACAGCTTGACAGTCGCATTACTGCAAAGCGCCCGCTCATGTTCTATTGCTATTCATTAGGTGTCGTGACGCCAGAGGATTTTGCCCTGGCAGAGCTACATAGTGAACGATTGAAATCGCTGGGCGAGTGGGGGTTACCTTTGTGCCCGGAAGTGTCTGTGGCTGAGGGGGCATCGGGTTGTCTGGATTACTATCATCAAATCTTGGAAAAGCGTGACGCTTTACCTTACGACATCGACGGTGTGGTGTTTAAAGTCGACAACATTGAACTGCAACAAACTCTAGGCTTTGTTGCCCGCGCACCGCGCTGGGCTATCGCCCAGAAGTTTCCTGCACAGGAAGAAATCACACGTTTAATTGATGTGGAGTTCCAGGTAGGCAGAACCGGTGCAATTACGCCTGTTGCGCGTCTGGAGCCCGTTTTCGTTGGTGGGGTGACGGTATCAAACGCCACCTTGCATAATCAGGATGAAATTGCCCGTCTCGGCGTGCGTATTGGTGACTTTGTTACCATTCGACGGGCTGGCGATGTGATCCCGCAGGTTGTGTCTGTGGTGGAAAATAAGCGCCCAGACGATACCCGGGAAGTGTCGTTTCCACAAACCTGTCCGGTGTGTGACTCACAGGTAGAAAAACTGGAAGATGAGGCCGTGGCACGTTGCACTGGCGGTCTTGTTTGTGGTGCACAGCGAAAGCAAGCTCTGAAGCATTTTGCTTCACGCAAAGCGTTTGACGTTGATGGCTTAGGGGATAAGTTGGTAGATCAATTGGTTGATGCGGAACTGGTAAAAAGTCCCGCAGATTTTTTCAATCTTTCATTGGGCGAGTTGGTGAGCCTGGAGCGGATGGCGGAGAAATCGGCTTCAAACCTTCTGACCTCACTTGAAAAAGCGAAAACGACCACGCTCCCGCGTTTTCTCTATGCCTTAGGTATTCGTGAAGTAGGTGAAGCCACAGCGGCCAATCTTGCAAATCACTTCTACACGCTCGATAACTTATACGCTGCCGACATTGAGGCTCTCAAAGCGGTTTCAGATGTGGGGGAAGTGGTAGCAACCCATGTGTATAATTTTATTCATGAAGCGCATAACCGTGAAATTATCGATAACCTGTTAACGGCGGGCATCAATTGGCCTGAGATTAAACAAGTGGATTCTGCAGAATTGCCCTTTGACGGTCAGACTTGCGTGCTGACTGGCACAATGACGGCCATGGGGCGTAATGAGGCCAAAGCGCTACTGCAGCAACTTGGTGCTAAAGTGGCGGGTTCCGTATCGGTAAAAACAGACTTTCTAGTTGCTGGTGAAAAGGCCGGTTCTAAACTGACCAAAGCTCAGGATTTAGGTGTTGCGGTTTGGGATGAAGAAAAGTTACTCGCCGTATTATCAGAACACGGTTTGTATGAAGGTTAACCGCAATGGTTAACCTTTAAAATGAAGTACTCAGGAAGCGCGATGGCGTCGGGCTTCCTGCCTTGCCCGCCAGCTTTTCTTCACAGAAAAGCGCCAAAGGAAATTCAGGCCAACGTAGCCTAATAAGCCAAACACCACAGAGCAAATTCCACATCCCACCAGAAAAGCAGGACCAATGGTTTCAATGCTTTCTATGATCCATTTCCAACTGAACTGTAATTCAAAGTGTTGCGGTTGCGTGCCGAGTACGGTGGTACCCACTTTATATGCAGCATAAAAAATGGGTGGCATGGTGAATGGGTTTGTTATCCAGACCGTTGCTACAGAAAGCGGCAAATTTGCCCGGAAGGGTATGGCTGTCGCAGCAGAAAGCCACATTTGAAATGGCACTGGCCAAAACGCGAAAAATAAGCCGATGCCAAAAGCGTGGCTGGCCGAACGTCGGTTCAGGTGCCATAGGTTCGGCTCATGCAAGACGGTACCAAAGATCCGTAGCGCTCGGTTATGCTTTATTGTCTGATGATCTGGTAAAAAACGTCTTATAAATTTTTTTGGCATACATTCATTCAGTTAAAAACAAGCACTTCTCAGATGTACCAATATCTCACCGTTTGGACCACGGGATTCAGTCTTTCCGCCATGTCTGCTCGATACTGGCCATTCCTGCCGGGCAAACGCTGGATTGTGCTAACAGCCTGTGTTGTGATCATTATCCATATTGCGATACATCGCGATGTATTTAACAAGCACCTTGTCAGGCTTATCAAAAAAAATAGTCGTGTCGCTAATTGGTACGGGCAAACGACGAAACCGTTTACTGTCGTCTCATTTATGATTAGCGGGATAATGTCAGGAATGATTTGGATGGCAAGTGTAGGGCATTGGTACTTGGCTTGGCAACTCCCTGAAAGCAAAATTCAACAAGATGTCATAGTTTCGGGGCGGATAACTCAGACCCGCGATATTGGGCACGATCAGCAATTGATTTTGGCTGTGCATCAATTCGGCGACGATGCGGTTTTCCCGTCTCCCTCATTGCTACTATTTGTAGAAAAGGCAATCGGACGATTCCAGCTTCACCAGCACGTTACCCTGAGTGTCAAACTTAAACCTGTATCGGGTATGCTCAATCCTGGCGGCGATAAGCGTAGTTGGTATGTGAGCAAAGCCATTGTGGCTTCTGGTACGGTAAACGCGTCTTACGCCAATCGCATTACAGAACCTGCGTCTAGCTTTCATCACTTTGCCGCTGCAAGAAGTCGTGAGGTTGGTTACTCACGTTGGCTAGTCGCACTGTTAACCGGCGACCGAAGTGGATTACAGCAAGCGGATTGGCAGTTAATGCGAGAAACGGGAACAGGACATCTGTTTTCAATTTCCGGGCTTCACGTTGGCATGGTAGCACTATGGGCATCAGTGTTAGCGAGCGCGATGTATGGCGTGATTTTTTGGTTATGGGGTTTACCGCACAATCGCTGCAATGTGCGTGGTTTTACCTTTATTGTTGTGGTGTTGCTGACCGCGCTTTACGCCACATTAGCTAATTGGCAGGTGCCGGTAGCGCGAGCCTGGTTGTTAGTGTTGTTGCTAACCGGTTTATTCTTTAGCAGGGCTGTCTGGTCGTGGCTGCAGCGCTTCTTATTAATGATTGTTGCGTGTATTTTACTTTTTCCGTTCGGGATTTTTGGCAGTAGCTTTTACTTAAGTGCAGGGGCGCTGGCGTTGCTGCTACTCATCGGCAGTCGGTACTCGGCTACAGGCGAAAACCGGCTGAGCAAACTAAAAGGGCTCATCGTGTCGCAATGTGCGCTGTCGTTTCTTTTGCTCCCGGTTACGGTGGGCTTTTTCGATGCTGCGTCTTTATTAACGGCGCCGGTTAATCTTCTCGCCATTCCTGTTGTTACTGCCATCGTACCTCTAGGAATGGTGGGGCTGGTAATGAATTACTTTACTTCGCAGCCAAACTGGCTGTTAGATATCGCTGATTTCGTGATGAGTATACTGGTGAGTGGCCTTACTTTTGTACAACCCTGGGTGCTTTCAGTGAGCCAGCTCAACATTCAGCCTATTGTCGCCATCCTGACCCTATGTGCCATGCTGTTGTTGCTTATGCCGCCGTTCCGCTTTCGATGGCTGTGTATTGTATTACTTAGCATGCCATTGAGTCTTTCTTTTCTAAAACAGAATCCGGACCCTTGGACAGTGCATGTTTTTGATGTGGGTCACGGTTCCGCTATCGCCATTGCCCGTGGAGAGAGGGCGGTGTTAATCGATTCAGGCCCTTCTTTTGAACAAGGCAATATGTTGCGCACAGTTGTCGTTCCCACACTCAGGCATCTGAATATTAAGCGGGTCGACCACGTTATTTTCACCCATGGCGACGATGACCATGCTGGCGGTAGAAAGGATATTGGTTTACTGTCGCAATTAAGTCATGAACCCGTAGCCACTGACGTTCGAGACAACCTCAAGGGTTGTCAGCGAGGCGATGCCTGGCAATGGCAGAACATCTCATTTTCGGTGCTATGGCCCAGGCCGGGCAATACCTTAGATAACAACGCCCAATCCTGTGTACTTCGTATAAGCGAAAACGGGCGCTCATTGCTTATTGCTGGCGACATCCCCAAATCGTCTGAATATGATTTGCTATATTTACTCGAAAAAGAACCGGGCATGAAGTTGCAGTCTGATTTACTTATCGCCCCTCATCATGGCAGCGACACGTCGTCGTCTCGCGCATTTGTCACTGCTGTCTCACCCAAAGTAACGGTGTTTACCACAGGCGCATTTCATCGATGGCAGTTGCCCGATGAGGATGTGCAGGCGCGATATGTTAACGTGGGAAGCGAAGTGTACGACACTGGACAGCACGGATACGTGCGGCTCACCATAACAACGGATAACGTGATAGCACAGCCGTTTAACCGAGAAATCAGTCCACGTTGGTTCGATAATCGTGGGCAACATCAAGATTGAATTGTTACTGGTTCAGCCCCATTTCCACGAGCTGGTTGAATAATGCATCGCTCCGTTATATTGGCTAAAACAGTGTCATCATTGGGAATTCTTCCATTTCCAGTTACAATAGCGATGAGCGATAATTAAGTGATGAGAATACATGCAAAATCCCGATCCAGCGGCAAGTAATCAACGCCGTTTCTTCAGCTATCTGCAACCCTACAAACTGGCCTTTTTCGTTGCAGTCATCGGCATGATTGGCTATTCCGCGGTAGATACTTTTGTCATCTCAAATACGAAAACCCTGATTGATGAATCCCTTGGTGCCGGAGACAGTGATTTCCTGCGCCTTGCTGCTATTTGCATCGTGCCGCTTTTCATTTTGCGCGGGTTGTTTAATTTTCTTGGTACCTACACGCTAAGCTGGATTGGCTCCCGGGTTGTTATGACCATGCGACAGCAATTATTTGAAAAATACATGCATTTGCCGGTGTTATTTCATGATCAGCAAGCGGTGGGCACGCTGATCAGTAAAGTGACCTATGATACCGAGCAGGTTGCCAATGCTGCCAGTAAAGCGTTACTTACCATTGTACGTGAAGGCGCGTTCATCATTGGTGTACTTGGCTTTATGCTGTATTACTCCTGGCAGTTGTCGGCGATATTTCTGATTATTGGCCCGGTGGTTGCTGTTATTGCGTCTTTTGTCAGTAAGCGTTTTCGCAAGGTCAGCCGCAATATCCAAAAATCCATGGGTAGTGTGACTGAATCCGTGGAGCAAGCTGTGAAGGGCCATAAAGTGATTTTGATGTTCGGCGGCCAGGACTTCGAACGTGAACGCTTTGCTCAGAAAAACAATCATAACCGTCAGCAGACCATGAAGCTGGCGGTAACCCAAATCCTGAGTGTGTCCTCCATTCAGGTTATTGCCTCCATTGCGCTTGCCGTGGTGTTATTTATGGCCAGTTTGCCAGAAATTCTTGATGAACTTACTCCCGGTACTTTTATCAATGTGGTGATTTACATGGTGATGTTACTTAAACCACTTAAGCAACTGACCACCGTAAACAATGAGTATCAGCGGGGTATGGCCGCCTGTAACAGTATATTTGAAACGCTCGATGAAGAAATTGAAGTCAATACGGGTACAAAAGTGATCGACAGGGCCGAAGGTAATATCGCTTTTGATGAGGTCACCTTCTGCTATCCGGGGAAAGAACGTCCAGCGTTAACCAACATCAGTTTTCAGGCTAAACCCGGTGAAACTATCGCGCTGGTGGGCAAATCTGGTAGCGGTAAATCAACCATTTCTTCTCTGTTGACCCGATTTTATATTCCGCAGCAGGGCCAAGTGCTGCTTGATGGTGAGAACATCAATAATATTGAATTGCGTGCCCTTCGTAAGCAGTTTGCTTCGGTGTCGCAACATGTCACGTTGTTTAACGATACCATTGCAAATAACATTGCCTACGGGGTAACCGAAAAAGTCAGTCGTGACGAAATTGAACAAGCGGCTGCTATGGCTCATGTTACTGAGTTTGTCGGCATGTTGGATGACGGCCTCGAAACGGTTATTGGTGAAAACGGTCTGATGTTGTCGGGCGGACAACGCCAGCGTATTGCAATTGCCCGGGCTATTCTGGCCAAAGCGCCGGTACTCATTCTCGATGAAGCCACCTCGGCACTGGATACCGAGTCAGAAAAACTCATTCAGGATGCTCTGGAGAAACTGCAGCAATCCTGTACGTCGTTGGTGGTGGCGCATCGCTTGTCTACCATCGAAAAAGCGGACCAAATCATCGTTGTGGATCAAGGGCGAATTCTCGAGCAAGGCCGACACGACGAACTGCTGGCGAAAAAAGGCCATTATGCACAACTTCATGCACTGCAGTTTGGTGAGACCCAATAGTGAGCGCTGTGCAGGAGCTTTGGTACAAGAAGTCACTAGTAGCTTGGCTGCTGTGGCCGTTTTCTGCCTTATTTTGTTTAATAAGTGGCGTACGTCGAGGCCTGTTTCGCACTGGTATAAAAACCAGATCGAAACCCGATGCGTTTATTATCGTGGTAGGAAATATCACGGTAGGGGGCAACGGAAAAACACCGGTTGTGTTGGCAGTGGTCGAGCATTTTAAAACCCAGGGTGTGCCGGTTGGAGTTCTCAGTCGCGGTTACGGGGGCACAATGACAGCGCATCCTCACCTTGTTTCACCAAACGACGAGGCCAGTGTGGTTGGCGATGAACCAAGTTTGATTGCCCGCCGGGCCGGTGTGCCTGTGGTGATAGATCCGATTCGAGCCCGTGGCGCGGCGAAACTCGCCGATGAGCTGGGTTGCAAAGTGATTGTCTGTGATGATGGCTTACAGCACTATGCGCTGAAACGTGATCTCGAACTTGTGGTAATGGATAAGCGTTTGCTGGGGAACGGTCATTTGTTACCCATGGGCCCCTTAAGAGAGAAACCCAATCGACTTGCTTCTGCTGACGCGCTTATTTTGAATGGTGATGTTGATTTAACAGCACTGAATCAAACGTTGAATCTTCCCCAGGACTTTGGTTTTACGCTAGTTGGTAACGGTTTTGTCAATGTGCGTAACAATGAGTTGAAGCGCATTAGCACGGATTTTACCGGTAAAAGTGTCACTGCTTTGGCAGGAATAGGCCATCCGAAACGCTTCTTTAAACAGCTTTCCGACATGGGAGTTAACACCGCTCATTGTCGTGCGTTCGCTGACCACCATCATTTTCAGCCCGAAGATCTGCCTGATGGCACTGTGCTAATGACCGAGAAAGACGCGGTTAAAGTACATGAATTTGCCCACGATGACTGTTGGTATTTGCCTGTTGAGGCAAGTTTTCCAACAACGTTCTATGCATTTCTCCATCGGCATTATGTTAATTACAGTAAGGAAAAATAATGAGCTTCGATGTTAAATTATTAGATGTACTGGCTTGCCCGGTATGTAAAGGCAAGCTGGCAGTGGCTCAGGATAAACAAGCATTGCTGTGTCGTTTTGATCGCCTCAGTTATCCAGTCATCGATGGTATTCCTGTGCTGATTGAGGCAAAAGCGAGCCAGTTGTCCTCTGATGAGTTGGAAGCGGCAAGATGAACGACTTTACCGTCATTATTCCCGCCCGTTTTGGTTCTTCCCGCTTTCCGGGAAAACCCCTTGCTGATATCAACGGTAAACCCATGATTGAGCATGTGGTGGAACGGGCAGAGGAAGCCGGTGCATCCTCTGTTATCGTTGCGACTGACGACCAGCGTATTGCTGATGTTGCTTCTGCGTTCAGTAAGGTGGTGATGACGTCGGCCGATCACGAATCTGGTACCGAACGGCTTTCTGAAGTTATTCGGTTACAGGGGATCTCTGACGATACCTTAATTGTAAACGTGCAGGGTGATGAACCCTTTGTGCCAGCCGCCAATATTCGCCAGGTGGTAGAGAACCTTTCCCGTCGCGAAGATGTGGCAATAACCACGCTCGCCACAGAAATGCAGTCATCTGAAGATGTGCTTAACCCTAATATGGTTAAAGTGGTTCGTAACGCAAAGGGAGAAGCGCTATATTTCTCTCGATCAGCCATTCCCTTTGCGCGAAGTTCGATGCTGAGCAATCCGCTCAATAATGATCCTGCAGGCTTCCTTCGCCATATTGGCTTATATGCTTATCGTGCCGGTTATGTGTGTCAGTATGTGGATTACACGCCCAGTGCCCTCGAGCACATTGAATCACTAGAGCAGCTACGGGCGCTATGGTACGGCGATAAAATACATGTAGATGTGGCAGTTGAACCACCCCCCGTAGGTATCGATACGCCGGAAGATCTCGACCGATTACTTGCTCACTTGAACCAAGGAAGCTAAATATGACCTTTAAAGGTCTCGTTGCCCGAATTACGCTGACATTCATTGGTGTGACAGGGGGAAGTGGCGCATTTTCACATGCCCATGCGACAAGTGAATTTCATTGGTCACTGGGGCCGTCATTGCCTTTATCGGTACAGGAAATTTATCCAGCCGTGCATAATAACCAGATTTATGTGGCTGGTGGGCTAACTGCCGGGAAAGATAAGTTCTCGGTTTCTGACCAGGTTTTCAGCATTAGCGCCGATGCAAATGATTGGCAGACGTTGCCGTCTTTTCCTGCGCCTACGCACCATGCTATGTTGGCTTCTGCTGGCGGCAGCTTGTGGGCGTTTGGTGGATTTACCGAAAGTGAAGACGGGCAGTGGAATAATTCTTCCGCCGTTTATCAGTTTGATGAAAAGCAAGCAGAATGGGTTAAACGAAACCCTATGCCGGTACGGCTTTCAGAAAGTATCTCCGCGGTTATCAATGGCAAAGTTCACCTCGCTGGTGGACGCACTTCAAAAGATGACAATTACCGCTGGCAACATCATCTTGACTCCGATTGGCACGGTATTTTCGATCCTGATTCGAAAGTTTGGCAGACAGGAGCCCCGTTACCTACACCTAGAAACAGTGCTTGCAGTGTTGTGTACGACAACAAATGGCATGTCATTGGTGGGCGAACTGTAGAGGGCGGAAATACCAATGTGCATGAAGTTTTCGATGTGAGCACTGATGAATGGAAAACTGAAAAACCGATGCCTGAAGCGGCAGCAGGGATTGCTTGTGCTGTTCTCGATGACAGCATTTTTGTGTTTGGCGGTGAGTACTTTGACGACCAGGGCGGCGGTGTTTTTTATAAAGTATGGCGCTATGAGCTAAAGAGAAAACGTTGGTCGGAAGCTGCGGTTATGCCAGTTCCGAGGCATGGTTTGGGTGCGGTGACGTTTGACAATGCTATTTGGTTAATAGGTGGCGCCGCAGAGGCGGGACCTCATGATACCCGCCATACTGTTAGTAAATTTACCTTGATGAAGGCTACGCAGTAGCCTCGTCATTCAACGCTTCATCGTCTTCTAGGCTGATAACCCCCCAAACGTCATGCTGATCAGCGTGAATGATTTCTGCCCATACCCGATCACCCGGCTTCACATCGTGGACACCATTCAAATGCACCACGCCGTCAACTTCTGGCGCATCTGCATAAGTGCGGCCAACCGCACCTTCGGCGTCTACACTGTCGATGACCACCAGATATTCTTTGCCTATGCGCTGTTTGAGGCGCGCAGCGCTGATTTCACTTTGCACTTCCATAAAACGTGCTAGGCGTTCTTGTTTGATATGTTCAGGCACTGGATCGGGTAAGTCGTTCGCTTTTGCGCCTTCTACCGGGCTGTAAGCAAAGCAGCCAACGCGATCGAGTTGCGCTTCACGAATAAAATCGAGTAATTCTTCAAATTCTTCTTCGGTTTCACCAGGGAAACCAACAATGAACGTCGAGCGGATGATGAGTTCCGGACATGCCTCCCGCCAAGCTTTTACCCGTTCAATGGTACGCTCGGCGCTGCCAGGACGCTTCATTAAACGCAGTATGCGTTTGTTGGCATGCTGGAATGGAATATCTAGGTATGGCAGAACGCGACCTTCATTCATCAGTGGGATCAGATCATCTACGTGAGGGTAGGGATACACATAGTGCAGACGAACCCACATATCCAGCTCGCCCAACTTCTCGCAAAGTTGCTGCATGTGAGCTTTAACCGGCATGCCGTTCCAGAATCCTGTACGGTGTTTAACATCTACACCGTAAGCACTGGTATCTTGTGAAATCACCAGTAGCTCACTTACGCCTGCTGCTTTGAGTCGTTTCGCTTCGTCAAGTACTTCACCCACGGGACGACTAACTAAATCACCACGCATGGAAGGAATAATACAGAACGTGCAACGGTGGTTGCAGCCTTCGGAAATTTTCAAATACGCGTAGTGACGAGGCGTCAGCTTTATGCCGTGATCGGGTACTAAGTGTTCGAAAGGATTATGAACTGGCTTAGGAAGATGCTCGTGCACTTGCTCAACCACCGATTCATAGGCGTGAGGGCCTGTGATAGCTAAAACGTTCGGGTGAACTTCGCGAATTTCATCTTCTTTGATGCCCAAACAACCGGTAACGATAACTTTGCCGTTTTCAGCCAGTGCTTCACCAATGGTGTCGAGAGATTCCTGCACTGCGGAGTCAATAAAACCGCAGGTGTTAACAATGACTAATTCGGCATCGTTATAGGTGGGAACAACATCGTAACCTTCAGTGCGTAACTGAGTAAGGATGCGTTCAGAATCCACCAGGTTTTTAGGACAGCCGAGGCTGACAAAGCCGATTTTCGCTGCGGGATTTGAAGAGGTATTTTCGCCAGCCTGCTGACGGCCTGCTTCAAGGACTTTTACCGGTGTTTCCAGCGTGGTGGTCTGGTTCGGTATAAACTTTTCTACGGTCATTTTTTCACATCACAAAACACAATGGAGGGATTATATCATTTTTACAGCGCAGCGCCGTTAAAAACGGCAGCCTGGTTTAAAAACCTGTCTTTGCTACACCGGCAACTGATAGACTAGGTCTCTTTTTTAATGCAACACACTTAAACAAACATTCCATGCTTCTTCCACTTCACTGCTATGACGAAGCGGGCAGGGTAAAACCGCCGCTCTGGCTTTATTGGATGCTAATTCTGTTGTGTTCAGACTGGCTGGCCCTGGTATTCTCGTTGCTTACTTTTGGCAAAACCTCGGAATTGCTGTCTTTATTCTATCCTGACCGTTCGCAATTAGGCATGCGATTACTGGCTACGCTGCCTTTTGTTGTTACCTTGTTACTGCTTGGCAATCGAGAGCGATTATGGAAACGAGGGTGGACGGAATGGAGGAAACTAATTTACCCATTGCTGATGATGGGTGTGGTGATGAGCATACTGGCGCAAGTGCTACCCATGGGGCACGATCACTGGGCTTTTCACTGGACACCGGCCGCATTCTTACTGGCTAATCTTATTTTGGCGTTAACCGCATTGCAGAGCATTCATCTAAAAACACTGTATGCTGACTGGCGATATCGGGAGCCAGAATCTGCGAAACTGGCTCAAGCCGATGTTACTGAACCTGCTGGCCAAGGGCCTGTTCAAAATAGAGCGCAGCGCTGATATTGCTGTTATTCACTAAACGTTCATAGCAAATACCTGCGAAAGCATAAGAGCGATCAGCCACATCCAGCACCACGAAAGGGGCTTCAGGATCGGTGTCGTCATAGCGCCAGTGCCCACCTGCAAGCTTTCTGTAGCATTCACCCAAGTATGCGCCGTAAATATTGCAAATAGTGAAGACGGCAGAATCTTCCAAGGCACGATCCTGGTATTTATCCAGAAAGGAAAGCAGAATGTCGTCTACTTTGCTGACACTTTCTTTGCTGAAATCCAGCGTAACGCCAAATTCTTGCTCAGCAGTTCGCACAGCATCAACGGAACATTCTTCCATCAGTGTGGCAAGTTCGGCCTGTTTCATTGTGTTCTCCTTTTTCTTTATTGTGCGCGTTATCCGGCGATCTGTCTATTTTGATGTCAAACGATTGATAACAGAAGCGGCTGCAAACATACCAAATGTTGCGGTAACGGTGACAACCGCACCAAATCCGCCGGCGCAATCGAGTCTGGTACCGCCCTCTAAGGCTGACTTGTTATGACACACAGAGCCATCTGGTTGTGGGTAGCGCAGCTGCTCAGTTGAGTAAATGCATTCCACACCGAAGCGGCGTTTAGGATTTTTACTGAAATTATAAAATCGGCGTAAATCGCTTCTCACTTTAGCCGCTAACGGGTCCTGAATGGTTTTCGCGAGGTCGCCGCGGGTAATTTGAGTTGGGTCAATCTGCCCACCGGCACCGCCAATGGTTACCACATGGATTTTGTTGCGCTTACAGTGTGCGATGATCGCAGCCTTGGCTTTCACGCTGTCAGTGGCTTCAATCACACTGTGCATATCGGCCGTGATTAATTCCCTTACGTTCTCAACGGTAACGAAATCTTCAATGGCATTAACGCGACATTCAGGGTTTATTAAAGCTATACGCTGCGCCAGCACCTCAACTTTTGGCTGGCCGACTGTGTTATCGAGTGCGTGAATTTGGCGATTAATATTGGTTGTACAGACATCGTCCAGATCAATCAGGGTGATTTCAGCCACCCCTGAGCGAGCGAGTGCTTCAGCGCTCCATGCACCAACCCCACCAACGCCGATAACACAGACGTGGGCATTGGTTAAAGCGTGAAGTCCATCATTGCCATATAGCCGGGTGATACCACCGAAACGTTGTTTATCGCTCATAACTTGCCATTCGTTTTTGCCAGAATAACAGCGGCGCAGACTGTGCCGCTGCAGGGGGGCGCATAGTACCTTTTCTTGGTGTTATTTGCAGTAGTTGCGCTGCAACAAGGCTATTTATTCCGTCATTGTCCTATTAAAACGAATAATGAATCCGTCATTTGCCAAAATACGTTCAATAACAGGTGTGGTCTAATGCATCTAAGATAAAGTTTAAGGAGTGTCTGATGGGATTACTGGTAGACGGTAAGTGGCAAGATAAGTGGTATGACACCGACAGTAACGACGGTAAATTTCAACGTCAGAAGTCAGTGTTTAGACATTGGGTAAAAGATGAAGCGGATGCTGATTTTTCACCAGAGAGTGGGCGCTACCATTTGTATGTGTCCTTGGCATGTCCATGGGCACATCGCACCCTTATTTTTCGCGAATTGAAAGGTTTAACCGATCATATTGATGTCTCGGTGGTATCGCCTGAAATGCTGAGTAATGGGTGGTCGTTTGATGAACAATCCGGCAGCACGAGTGATCACTTGTACGGCTTTAAGTTCATGCATCAACTGTATACCAAAGTGGACGATGGGATCACGTCCCGTGTTACAGTGCCTGTTTTATGGGACAAAAAAACGGAGACTATCGTCAGTAATGAATCGGCAGACATCATTCGTATGTTCAATTCTGCTTTTAATGCGCTAACGAATAATACACTAGATTTCTACCCAGAAACCTTACATGCAAAAATCGATGAGATTAATGCGTTGGTTTACGACAATATTAACAACGGCGTGTATAAGTGCGGGTTTGCTACCAGTCAGAAAGCGTATGAAGAGGAGTTCAGCAAACTGGTGAATGCCCTCGACATTGTGGAAGAGATACTAAGCAAGCAACGTTATCTTTGCGGTGAAACGTTAACCGAAGCTGACTGGCGCTTGTTTACCACGCTGATCCGTTTTGACCCCGTGTATTACGGCCACTTCAAATGCAACCACAAACGCATTGTCGACTATCCGAACATTTATGATTATATGCGGGAGCTGTATCAGTATCCCGGCGTAGCTGAAACTACTGATTTTACCCATATTAAGCGGCATTACTATTTTAGCCATACGATGATTAATCCTACTCAGGTGGTACCTGTTGGGCCGTTTCAGGATTTATCAGCACCACACACAAGAGATAAAGATTATGAGTAATCGCACGGTTGTGACACTGCATCAGGGCAAAGCCACTCAAGACGGGGCCGGCGTTTCATTAACCCGGATTATTGGTCAGCCTACATTGCCGCGACTAGATCCGTTTCTGATGTTGGATTTCTTCGGTTCAGATAACCCCGGAGAATACATAGCGGGCTTTCCTCCTCATCCGCATCGCGGGTTTCAAACCGTGACGTACATGTTAGCGGGCAAAATGCGACATCGTGATTCCGTTGGTAACGAAGGTGTCATTGATGCAGGTGGAATTCAGTGGATGAACGCGGGGCGCGGGCTGATCCATGAAGAGATGCCAGAGCAGGAATCGGGTTTACTGCAAGGATTTCAACTGTGGGTAAATCTTCCCGCGGCCGACAAGATGTCAGCGCCAGGCTACGAAGACATTAAGCCAGACCAGGTGCCATCTGTTGCGATTGGGCAACACAGTATTGCCAAGATATTGGCCGGTGAGCTGAAGGGGCAAAGCGGACCAGTAAAAAGCCATGCCGTTGCGCCGCGATTCCTTGACCTACAAAGCCAAGAAACCGACCGTGTTAGTGTAGAATGTGAGTCTGAACACAATGCTTTCCTGTATTGCTATCAGGGTGGCGCAGAGATTGCTGGTACTTATATTGAAGCAGGAAAGTTAGCCGTGCTGAGTCAGGGTGACAATATTGATATTTCGCTGGATGCGAATTCAAAGTGCATCTTGGTTTCTGGGCAGCCGATAAACGAGCCTATCGCACAATACGGGCCATTTGTAATGAATACTGAGGCCGAGATCCATCGGGCGATTCAAGATTATCAGCGTGGTGAACTCGCCTGATAAATAGGCACTTTTGCGGGGTTTTGTTTCATTTCTGTTAAAAATGCCCGTTTTATCCACTTTCCTGCATCCTGTAATTGAACCAAAAAAGGTCCTGCCTTAGTATGAGCTAAGGCAGGAAAAAGAATCTAGCTGTAAAACAAACAGGAAAGTCAATGAAACCAGTTATCTTAGCCGGTGGGACAGGAAGCCGTTTATGGCCGAAGTCACGTGCCGCACTTCCAAAACAATTTCTCGCGTTAACTTCTGAGCAGACCATGTTACAAGAAACGGTAACTCGGCTGAAAGGCACGGACTCAGAGGCACCCGTTTTCATTTGTAATGAAGCTCACCGGTTTCTGGTTGCAGAACAGTTGCGTGTTCAGAACATAGCGCACGACGGTATTTTACTCGAACCCGTGGGCCGAAACACGGCACCGGCTATTGCACTGGCCGCGTTGCATGCGACACAGGGCGGGGAAGACCCAATCTTACTGGTGCTGGCTGCTGACCACCTGATTAAAGATACCCATGCTTTCCACACCGCCATTGATAAAGCAGAAAAGTTAGCGAAAACCGGCAAACTGGTCACGTTTGGTATTGTACCGGACCAGCCACATACCGGTTACGGTTACATTAAAGCCGGCGACGGTATCGACAACGGCTACGTGGTGGATGAGTTTGTTGAAAAGCCTAATATGGATACGGCAGAGAAGTATGTCGCTTCAGGTAAATATTTCTGGAACAGCGGTATGTTTATGTTTAAAGCCAGCCGCTATCTGGAAGAACTGGAAAAATACAATCCTGAGATTCTTGCTGTGTGTAAACAGGCCATTGAAACGGAATCACCGGATTTAGATTTTATCCGTGTTGACGCCGACGTATTTGCCGGTTGCCCGGACGATTCTATCGATTATGCCGTGATGGAGAAAACCGACAGTGCTGCCATGGTGCCACTGGATGCAGGTTGGTCTGATGTAGGGAGTTGGTCATCGCTGTGGGAAACCGCTGAAAAAGACACCCGCGGTAACGTGGTAGTGGGTGATGCCATTTTAGAAGGCGTAAACAACAGCTACATCAACGCCGAACAGCGTTTGATTTCAGTCATTGGCCTGGATGACGTGGTGGTGGTAGAAACCAAAGACGCCATCATGGTTGCGCACAAAGATAAAGTGCAGGACATCAAGAACGTAGTTAACCGCCTGAAAGCGGAACAACGTCCTGAATTTGAATTCCACCGCGAAGTATTCCGTCCGTGGGGCAGTTACGATTCCATCGATAATGGTGCCCGTTTCCAGGTGAAACGCATTACGGTGAAGCCGGGTGAAAAACTGTCGGTGCAGATGCACCACCATCGCGCTGAACATTGGATTGTGGTAAGCGGTAGCGCCAATGTCACCATTGGCGAAGAAACCCATTTTGTTACCGAAAACCAGTCTAAGTACATTCCAATTGGTGAAGTTCACGCATTAGAAAACCCGGGTAAAATTCCATTAGAGCTGATTGAAGTACAATCTGGTGGGTATTTGGGTGAAGACGATATCGTCCGCTTCTCCGACCGTTACGGCCGTACTGAGAACAAAGGTGGCAAAGCGTGAGTCAGCCGATTACCTGTTTTAAAGCCTATGATATTCGTGGTGAGCTGAATACCCAGCTCACCGAAGATGTCGCGTACCGTATCGGGCGTGGCTTCGCCACCGAACTGAATGCAAAAACCGTGGTTGTTGGGGGCGATGTGCGTCTTACCTCCACACCATTGAAACTGGCCCTAGCTGCTGGCCTCATTGATGGTGGCGCCACGGTGTTGGATTTAGGCGATACCGGTACGGAAGAGATTTACTTCGCCACTAAGCACCTTGGTGTCGATGGCGGTATTGAAGTAACAGCAAGCCATAACCCGATTAACTACAATGGCATGAAAATGGTGAAAGCCGGTTCGGTGCCCATCAGTGGTGATACGGGCTTAAATGCCATCAAAGACGCCGCGGAAGCGCTGGATGCTAGCCTCGTCGCCGAACGATTGGCGTTTTACTGCAATGGCGAAACCATTGATGCTGACGCCTTCTTTAACGGT
Source organism: Alteromonas sp. ABV4_515 (assembly GCF_056160345.1). Classification (NCBI taxonomy): domain Bacteria; kingdom Pseudomonadati; phylum Pseudomonadota; class Gammaproteobacteria; order Alteromonadales; family Alteromonadaceae; genus Alteromonas; species Alteromonas sp. ABV4_515. The sequence continues at coordinate 96,865 of NZ_JBSWWZ010000005.1, read as the reverse complement.
AAGGCCCATGTTTCAACAGACAAGCTTAACGCCAGTGGACAGTACGAATTAAAAGACTGCCTCACTGACTATGCTGAACATGTGGTTTCTTACATCGACACGGCAAACCTGACGCCGCTTAAAATTGTGGCAAACTCCGGTAATGGCGCAGCAGGTAAAGCGCTGGATGCCATCGAAGCGGTGTTTAAGGCGAAAGGGGTGCCGGTAGAGTTTATCAAAGTACACCATCAGCCCGATGGTACGTTCCCCAATGGTATTCCTAATCCACTGTTACCAGAAAACCGCGATGATACTGCGCAAGCTGTCATCGACAGCAAAGCCGATTTCGGTATTGCCTGGGACGGCGACTTCGACCGCTGCTTCCTGTTCGATGCAAACGGGGTATTTATCGAAGGCTATTACATCGTGGGCTTGCTCGCACAGGCGTTCATCGATAAAGAAGCAGATGCCAAAATCATCTACGACCCGCGGGTGTTCTGGAATACCGAAGATATCGTGAAGTCAGCAGGTGGTATTCCGATTAAATCGAAAACCGGCCATGCGTTCATTAAAGAAAGAATGCGCAAAGAAGATGCGGTGTATGGCGGCGAAATGAGCGCACACCACTACTTCCGTGATTTTGCCTACTGCGATTCAGGGATGATTCCGTGGTTGCTGGTGGCAGAATTACTGTGTACCAAGCAAATAAGCCTGGCAGATATGGTAAAAGCCCGTATTGAAGCGTTCCCGTCGTCGGGTGAAATCAACAGCAAATTGAAAGATGCTGATGCGGCACTGGCACGTATTAAACAGAAATACGAAGCCGACGCCCTGGTGATTGATGATACCGACGGTATTGGCTATGAATTTGCTGAATGGCGATTCAATTTGCGTAAATCCAATACAGAGCCGGTTATCAGGCTGAATGTGGAATCGAAAGGTGACATTCCACTGATGGAAGCAAAGACCGAAGAATTAATTACGCTTATACGAAGTGAGTAATTGATATATTCAATGGATATAAGCCTCGCCTGTTTGCGAGGCTTTTTTGTTAATTAAAGAATAAAAATCATCCAGCCGTGGCAAAGCACCACAACCGTTGTCAGTATCATTCTCAGCGATATGTAGCTGACGATGGCTTCTTTATCCAGGCTCAACGATTGTTTGTCATACATTAACACTGCCAAGTAGGTAACAGATAATACGCTTAATATCATGCTTGAACCTGCAAAGACCAGGCATAACCATCCAATAATGGTTGGCAACATTGCGATATAAACTTGCGGGCCAAAATCTTTTTTAGACAGCGCATCCCACCAGTAAATCCCTCCAAAAAAGGAAAGCAGTACGGCTGAATACTGCGTGAAATAGCGTGCACCTTCCGGTAAAGGAAGAAGATTCATCACTACAGCTAGCGGTAGCAGCAAGAAGGGGAGTAAGCCTGCTGCTCCCAAAATAACAACGGAATAGGGCATAGCGGTCCTTATTTCAGATAAAAAAATAGCGCCTTAAGGCGCTATTTTAGTGATAAGCGGTCTTACTTTTCCAGCGGGTTATATTTGCGCTGGCTATAACCGGTATAAAGCTGACGAGGACGACCAATTTTTTGACCTTTGTCGCTCATCATTTCATGCCAGTGTGAGATCCAACCAACTGTACGAGACAGAGCGAAAATACACGTGAACATGTTGGTAGGAATACCAATTGCTTTCAGTACGATACCTGAGTAGAAATCTACGTTAGGGAAGAGTTTCTTCTCTGCGAAGTACGGGTCGCTCAGTGCAATACGCTCAAGTTCCATTGCAACATCAAGCAGTGGATCTTGTACGTTCAGCTCTTTAAGCACTTCGTGACAACTTTCACGCATTACTGTTGCACGAGGATCGTAGTTCTTGTACACACGGTGACCGAAGCCCATCAGACGGAACGGGTCGTTCTTGTCTTTAGCACGCTCGATAAACTCAGGAATACGATCTACGCTGCCAATTTCTTCCAGCATGTTCAAACACGCTTCGTTTGCACCGCCGTGAGCAGGTCCCCACAGTGATGCAACACCAGCAGCAATACATGCATAAGGGTTGGCACCAGACGAACCTGCCAGACGTACAGTAGACGTAGAAGCGTTTTGCTCGTGGTCTGCGTGCAGTGTGAATATACGGTCCATTGCGCGTTCAACCGCAGGGCTGATTTTATATTCTTCAGCAGGTACTGAGAACATCATGTTCAGGAAGTTACCTGCGTAGCTCAGGTCGTTACGTGGATAAACGAACGGCTGACCAACGTTGTACTTGTAGCACATTGCAACCAGAGTAGGCATCTTCGCAATCAAGCGATGTGCACTGCGCATGCGCTCTTCAGGGTTAGATACATCCAGGTCGCTGTGGTAGAAAGAAGACATCGCACCTACAGTACCGCACAGCATCGCCATAGGGTGGGCGTCGTTGCGGAAACCATGGAAGAACATGTTAATTTGCTCATGAACCATGGTGTGACGAGTGATAGTTGCACTGAAATCGTCGTACTGTTCTGCGTCTGGTGCTTCACCGTTCAGCAGCATGTAACATACTTCGAGGTATGAAGCATCGCGTGCAAGCTCTTCGATAGGATAACCGCGGTGTAACAATACACCCTTTGCGCCGTCGATATACGTGATGGATGACTCGCAAGAGCCAGTAGCCATGAAGCCAGGGTCAAACGTAAAGTAACCGTTTGCGCCCAGTGAACGTACATCAATTACATCTTGACCTTCGGTTCCGGATAAAATCGGTAGCTCGATTTCTTTATCACCGGCTTTCAGAATGGCCTTCTGATCTGCCATAAATGCTCTCCTCAGAATGGTTCTTTGGCAACGTACTCGCTTAAGAATTAAACGAGTTGGTTGGAAAAAGTGGCGTATTTGTACTTTATTATGCAGCTAAAAGTCAATTTAATTGCAAATTTGTATAATAAATATTCCAACTTATTAAAACTTATATCGAAATTGTATTACAACTTTAATGCTAGTTAAAAATGCCACAAATGTTGATAAACCGTCTGTTAAAAGAGAAAGCATTGATTAACATGTTTATCAAAAAAATAAATTGAACAGATAATTACATCTGTGTCATCTCTGCATACTGTACTTATGAATGTGGTATATTTTGATGTGACGTTAAAGACTTTAACCGGCACACAGCAATAAAGTACATAGCGATGTGTAATGACTGACGTTAGCCTATCATATATCTCATTGCGCTGTGTTCAGAAGTTATACGACTAAAGTCCTAATAGGGTACAAAAAATTGTAATTGTACAATGCCGTCGATATACTCAGGCGTGCTTGAAAACGAGGCCATAGTGCATTGTTAATAAAGCAATAAACACTTCACAAATTGTTAACAACTCAACGGATGAGACAATTAACAGGTAAATAACCGAATTACTCAGTCAGGACATAAAAACAACGAGTAATTCATATCCCTACGGATTAAACAGGCATAAATTGTGAAAAAGCAAAGACCAGTAAATTTAGACCTCAATACAATTAAATTTCCTCCCTCTGCTGTTTCTTCAATTCTCCACCGCGTCACCGGCGTCGCCATGTTCTTTGCACTCTTATTTGTTATCTGGGCATGGGCCGTTTCCGTGACATCTCCAGATGGCTTTGCCAGCGTGCAGTCAATCATGGATGGAGTAATTGGAAAACTGATTGCTATCGGTACAGCTTCAGCGCTGACCTACCACATTCTAGGTGGCGTGCGACACGTCATTATGGATATGGGTCACCTGGAAGAACTGGAATCTGGTAACAACAGCGCTCGCGCTATCATCGCGCTTTGGGTTGTTCTTACTGTCGTATTGGGAGTTGCACTATGGTAACTAATCACGCATCCATCAAGCGCAATGGTGTTCAAGACTTCGTAACACTGCGCACTACTGCTGCTATTATTACAGCATTTTCTTTGTTCATGGCTTGGTTCTTCATCACCACCGACGAACTGACTTATGAAGTATGGCGTGGCCTATTTACTGGTCTGGGCATGAAAGTGTTCACCTTTGCTACTCTAGTAGCAATTATGTTTCACGTGCGTGTTGGCCTCTGGCAGGTTCTGACAGACTACGTTAAAGCAACCGGTCTACGCGCTGTGATCCAGTTTGTACTGAACCTCGTTGCGTTCGTATACGTTCTGGTTGGTCTGTTTGTTTTGTGGGGTATTTAATATGAGTTTACCAGTTCATGAATTTGACGCCGTCGTAATTGGCGCCGGCGGTGCAGGTATGCGCGCAGCCCTGCAGATTTCTCAATCTGGAAAATCTTGCGCACTATTATCAAAAGTATTTCCTACTCGTTCTCACACTGTATCTGCGCAGGGCGGTATTACCGTAGCGCTGGGTAACTCCCACGAAGATAACTGGGAATGGCACATGTACGATACTGTTAAAGGTTCCGATTACATCGGTGACCAAGACGCTATCGAATATATGTGTAAAACAGGTCCTGAAGCCATTATTGAAATGGAAAATATGGGTCTGCCTTTTTCACGTTTTGAGAATGGTAAAATTTATCAGCGTCCTTTCGGTGGCCAGTCAAGAAACTTCGGTGGCGAGCAGGGTGCTCGTACGGCTGCTGCAGCCGACCGTACCGGCCACGCGCTGCTTCACCTTCTGTATCAACAGAACGTGAAAAACAAAACTAAAGTTTTCTCTGAGTGGTACGCACTGGATCTGGTTAAGAACCAAGACGGCGATGTAGTAGGTTGTACTGCTATCGATATCGAAACCGGTGAAGTGGTTTACTTTAAATCACGCGCAGTTGTGCTGGCGACCGGTGGTGCAGGCCGTATTTACGCGTCTACAACTAACGCGCACATCAACACGGGTGACGGTGTTGGTATGGCACTGCGTGCAGGCGTTTCTGTACAAGATATGGAAATGTGGCAATTCCACCCAACAGGTATTGCCGGTGCCGGTACGCTGGTAACGGAAGGTTGTCGTGGTGAAGGTGGTTACCTGCTCAATAAAGACGGCGAACGTTTCATGGAACGTTATGCACCAAACGCGAAAGACCTTGCTGGTCGTGACGTTGTTGCCCGTTCAATGATGACTGAAATCCGTGAAGGGCGTGGCTGTGAAGGTCCTTGGGGTACGCACATTAAACTGAAACTTGATCACCTGGGTAAAGACGTACTTGAGTCTCGTCTGCCTGGTATTCTTGAGTTGTCACGTACATTTGCTCACGTTGATCCAGTTAAAGAGCCTATTCCGGTTATTCCAACCTGTCACTACATGATGGGTGGTATTCCTACTAACGTTCACGGTCAGTGTTTGACTGTAGACGAAAACGGTAACGACTCTGTGGTTAACGGTCTGTTCGCCTGTGGTGAGATTGCCTGTGTATCTGTACACGGTGCGAACCGTCTGGGTGGTAACTCGCTGCTTGACCTGGTGGTATTCGGTCGTGCAACTGGTCTGCACCTGGGTGAAAAGCTGGCTGAAATCGCGCCTACTCGCGATGCCTCTGAATCTGACCTTGAAGCGGCAATGTCGCGTTTCAACCGTTGGGAATCTTCAGAGAAAGGTAAGGGTGAAGATCCGGTACAAATTAAAAAGGACCTGCAGGAATGCATGCAGCTTAACTTCTCGGTATTCCGTGAAGGCGATGCAATGGCTGAAGGTTTACAACAGCTTAAAGAAATCAGAGAACGCCTACAACACGCACGTCTTGATGACAAGAGCTCAGACTTCAACACCCAGCGTATTGAGTGTCTTGAACTTGATAACCTCATGGAGACGGCTTTCAGCACTGCGGTGGCTGCGAACTTCCGTACGGAAAGTCGTGGCGCACACAGCCGTTTCGACTTCCCAGATCGTGACGATGAGAACTGGTTATGCCACAGCATCTATCGTCCACAAACTGAGTCTATGTTGAAACGTGACGTCAATATGACGCCTAAGTTACGGGAAGCATTCCCGCCTAAAGTGCGTTCGTATTAAGAGAGGCAAGTATAATGAAAGTTAATTTTTCAATTTATCGCTACAACCCAGAAGTAGACGACGCGCCTAAAATGCAAGACTACTCACTGGAAGTGGAAAAAGGCCGTGACATGATGGTGCTGGATGCGCTGCTGCTGATTAAAGAGCAGGATCCAACATTGTCTCTGCGTCGCTCATGCCGTGAAGGTGTGTGTGGTTCTGACGGTATGAACATGAACGGCAAGAATGGCCTGGCATGTATCACGCCGCTGTCTTCTCTGGGTAAAGGTAAAATCGTTATTCGCCCACTACCAGGTCTTCCTGTTGTGCGTGACTTGGTTGTTGACATGACCCAGTTCTATAATCAGTACGAGAAGATTAAACCGTTCCTGATTAACGACAGTAAGCAAGCCCCAGCACGTGAACACCTGCAGTCTCCTGAAGATCGCGCGAAGCTTGATGGCCTGTACGAATGTATACTTTGTGCATGTTGTTCAACGTCTTGCCCGTCTTTCTGGTGGAACCCAGACAAGTTTATCGGTCCAGCTGGTCTGCTTCATGCTTATCGTTTCCTTATCGACAGTCGTGACACTGCTACAGAAGAACGACTCAGCGATTTGGATGATGCATTCAGCGTCTTCCGTTGTCACGGTATCATGAACTGTGTCAGTGTATGTCCTAAAGGGTTGAACCCGACGAAAGCTATCGGCCAGATTAAGTCGATGCTTCTGCAGCGGGCTGTTTAGTACTAAAATTTGTCGCTTTTTTAAGCAGCAAGTTCTATTAAGCTAGATAGCCATCCCAAAAGGATGGCTATTTTTTTATCAATACGGGATAAATGGTTGGTTTTTATTCACAATATGATCATAACTATTGGTTCTTATGAAAATAACCGTCATAATATAACACCGTGTTAAAAAATATTTCCTAAACGTAGCAAGGCACAATAATGCAAGAAAGCGTGATGAAAGCGTGGTGGGACTCCTCGCATATGGCAGGCGCCAATGCTGCCTATGTGGAAGAGCAGTACGAGATGTACCTCGACAACCCACAAAGCGTTTCCGATTCATGGCGTCAGGTCTTCGAAACCTTACCGAAAGTTGACGGCGTAGAACTGGAAACTAACCATACAGCTATTCGTAACCAATTCCGACAGCTTGCCGCTCTCGGACCTACAGCTAGAATGTCCTCATCGGCCGGCAAGGATGGCGCAGCGCCTTCTGATGACCGCCAGGTAAAAGTTCTGCAGTTAATCAACGCTTACCGTTTCCGTGGACACCAGAATGCTAATCTTGATCCGCTGGGTCTCTGGAAACAGCCAAAAGCCCGCGATTTAGATTTATCTCACCATAGTCTTACCGAATCTGACATGGACGCTGTGTTTAACGTTGGCTCTTACGCCATCGGTCAGGACACAATGTCTCTTCGTGACCTGTTCAAATCACTCAACCGCACCTATTGTGAATCTGTTGGTGCAGAGTATATGCATATCACTGATACTGAACAAAAGCGCTGGTTACAACAACGTATTGAGTCAGTAGAAGCTAGCCCGCAAATCTCTAAAGAAGAGAAAGTGTCTATTCTAAAAGCACTGACTGCGGCAGATGGCATGGAAAAGTATCTGGGCGCAAAATTCCCGGGTGCTAAACGCTTCTCTCTAGAAGGTGGTGATGCGCTTATTCCAATGCTGAAAGGTCTGATTACAGAAGCCGGCACGGTAGGCACGAAAGAAGTGGTTATCGGTATGGCTCACCGTGGTCGTCTGAATGTACTGATAAACGTACTGGGTAAAAACCCGTCAGTGCTGTTTGACGAATTCTCTGGTAAGCATGACAACACGCTAGGTTCTGGTGACGTTAAGTACCACGCTGGTTTTTCTTCAGACTTTGCGACGCCAGGTGGTAATGTTCACCTTGCATTGGCATTTAACCCGTCTCACCTTGAAATTGTTAATCCGGTGGTTATGGGTTCTGTACGTGCTCGTATCGATCGCCGTAATGACGATTTCAATAAAGTACTGCCAATTACTATTCACGGTGACTCTGCGATTGCAGGTCAGGGTGTTGTGCAGGAAACATTTAACATGTCTCAAACCCGCGGCTTTGCAGTGGGTGGAACAGTACGTATCGTAATCAACAACCAGGTTGGTTTCACAACGTCTAAGACAGAAGATACACGTTCAACGCAATATTGTACTGACATCGCGAAGATGGTTCAGGCACCTATTTTCCACGTTAATTCTGACGATCCTGAAGCGGTTATGTTTGTGACTAAACTGGCGCTTGAGTATCGTAATAAGTTCAAGAAAGACGTGGTTATCGATTTGGTTTGTTATCGTCGTCATGGACACAACGAATCTGACGAGCCAAATGCCACGCAGCCGTTGATGTACCAAAAAATCAAAAAGCACCCTGTTCCTCGTCAACTGTATGCTGACCAATTGGTTGCAGAAGGCAGTTTGGAACAACGCGACGTAGACCGCTTTATCGAAGAATATCGTGCGGCGTTAGATCACGGCGCGTGTGTTGTTGAAGAATGGCGTCCAATGACAGAGCACTCTGTTGACTGGTCTCCTTTCATTGGCCACGATTGGGACACGCCTTACGATGGCGCGATTGCCATTGATAAGCTGAAGCAACTGGCAGAGTCTGTAAGTAGCTATCCAGAAGATTTCAAACTTCATTCTCGCGTAAATAAGGTTTATCAAGACCGAAAAGCTATGGCTGCCGGTGAGAAATTACTCGACTGGGGTATGGCTGAGAACCTCGCGTATGCGTCTATCGTAGATAGCGGTAGCAGCATCCGTATGACTGGTCAGGATTCAGGTCGTGGTACCTTCTTCCACCGTCATGCTGTTCTGCACAACCAAACTGATGCAAGCACCTTTATGCCGCTGCAAAACATCAGCAAAGACCAGGGCGAAATTGAAATTTTTGACTCTGTATTGTCTGAAGAAGCGGTAATGGCGTTTGAATACGGTTTCGCAACAGCAGAACCTACGACGATGACCATTTGGGAAGCCCAGTTTGGTGACTTCGCCAACGGTGCGCAGGTTGTGTTCGATCAGTTCTTGAGTTCTGGTGAAGCTAAGTGGGGCCGCCTGTGTGGACTGACTGTACTGTTACCACACGGTTACGAAGGTCAGGGCCCGGAACATAGTTCTGCGCGTCTTGAGCGTTTCCTGCAGCTTTGCGCTGATCACAACTGGCAGGTATGTGTGCCTTCAACGCCAGCACAGGTATTCAACATGCTGCGTCGTCAGATGGTTCGCCCAATGCGTAAACCACTGATTGTGATGTCACCTAAATCTCTGCTGCGTCACCCAATGGCGGTTTCTTCACTGGAAGAACTGTCTGAAGGTGTGTTTAAAAACGTTATCGGTGAGATTGATGACATCGATCCGGCCGGCGTGAAGCGCGTGGTGATGTGTTCAGGCAAAGTTTATTACGATCTGCTTGACCAGCGTCGTAAGAATGAACAGTCCGATGTGGCAATTATCCGTCTTGAACAGCTGTATCCATTCCCTCAGGAAGAAGCGGCGAAAATCGTTGCTGAGTACAGCCACGTGAAAGACTGGGTATGGTGTCAGGAAGAGCCTCAGAATCAGGGCGCCTGGTACAGCAGCCAGCATCATTTCTGGCAAGCCATTCCTGATGGCGCAAAATTAACATATGCGGGACGCGAAGCATCGGCTTCACCTGCTGTAGGCTATCTATCCGTTCACAACCAGCAACAGAAAGCCCTGGTTGAAGACGCACTCACGATCAAATAAAGGAACAGTGATGACAATTGAGATAAAAGTTCCGGTTCTGCCTGAATCAGTTGCCGATGCGACCATTGCAACTTGGCATGTAAAAGCCGGTGATGCAGTAAAGCGCGATCAAAATCTGGTTGATATTGAAACCGATAAAGTGGTTCTGGAAGTGGTAGCACCGGCTGACGGTACTATCGGCGAAATCCTGAACGAGGAAGGCGCGACTGTATTAGGCGAGCAAGTGATTGCGAAGCTGAGCGAAGGCGGTGAAGCACCGGCTAAGTCAGAGAGCAAATCAGAAAGCAAATCTTCTGACGCCAAAGCAGAAAAGAAAGAAGAAGCACCAGCGGCTTCTGGTAAATCAAGCGACGTTAAAGTACCTGTACTGCCTGAGTCAGTAGCAGATGCGACTATCGCCACCTGGCACGTAGCTGTGGGTGAGCAGGTAAGCCGCGATCAGAATCTGGTTGATATCGAAACCGATAAAGTGGTTCTGGAAGTGGTTGCACCGGCTGACGGCTCTCTGGCTGAAATTCTGGCAGAAGAAGGTGCAACGGTTACGGCTGAAGAAGTGATTGCTAAGTTTGTTGAAGGTGCGTCATCAGGTGCATCTGCGCCAGCGGCGGCTGAAGAAGCTGATGACAGTGATGATGGCGATGCGTTAAGCCCGTCTGTACGTCGTCTGCTGGCAGAAAAAGGCGTAGACGCGTCTAAAGTGAAAGGCACCGGTAAAAACGGTCGCATCACTAAAGAAGATGTTGAACAGTATCTGAAAGGTGGCAGCAGCGAATCTAAGTCTGCACCAGCGAAATCTGCTGAATCTGCGCCAGCGGCTCCTACTGGCGACCGTAGCGAAAAACGTGTTCCTATGACGCGTCTGCGTAAGACTATCGCAACGCGTCTGCTGGAAGCGAAAAATTCTACCGCCATGCTGACTACGTTCAACGAAGTGAACATGAAGCCGATTATGGATCTGCGTAAGCAGTACCAGGAAGGCTTTGAGAAGCGTCACGGTATTCGCCTTGGTTTCATGTCTTTCTATGTGAAAGCGGTTACTGAAGCACTGAAACGCTTCCCGGAAGTTAATGCATCTCTTGACGGTGATGACATTTGCTACCACAACTATTTCGATATCTCTATTGCGGTTTCTACCCCGCGTGGTCTGGTAACGCCAGTGCTGAAAGACACTGACAACCTGGGCATGGCAGGTATCGAAAAAGGCATCAAAGAGCTGGCTCTGAAAGGTCGTGACGGTAAACTGTCTATGGCTGACCTGCAGGGTGGTAACTTCACTATCACTAACGGTGGTGTGTTCGGTTCTCTGCTGTCTACGCCAATCATTAACCCGCCACAAAGCGCGATCCTGGGTATGCATAAAATCCAGGAACGTCCTATGGCAGTGAATGGCAAAGTAGAAATTCTTCCTATGATGTACCTGGCCCTGTCTTATGACCACCGCATTATCGATGGTAAAGAGTCAGTTGGCTTCCTGGTTACTGTGAAGGAAATGCTTGAAGATCCAACGCGTCTGTTACTGGACGTATAAGTCTTCAGGTAGTTATTGTGTGCAGGCAACAATGCGTTGTTGCCTGTCACAGCGCTGGTTTCGAAGAATGAGGCCGGTCATACTAATCAAGTCGCATAAGCGACTTTTGTCTTACTAAAAATCGGATAGAAACACCATGAATTTGCATGAATACCAAGGTAAGCAGCTATTCAAAGAATACGGTTTACCTGTTTCTGAAGGATACGCATCAGACACACCAGAAGGTGCTGTAGAAGCGGCCGACCGCATCGGCGGTGACGAGTGGGTTGTGAAATGTCAGGTACATGCCGGTGGTCGCGGTAAAGCGGGCGGCGTTAAACTTGTAAAAGATAAAGAAGACATTCGCGCATTTGCAGAGAAGTGGCTTGGCAAGAACCTGGTAACTTTCCAAACTGATGAGAAAGGTCAGCCAGTAAGCAAAATCTTAGTTGAATCTTGCACTGATATCGCAAACGAATTGTACTTAGGCGCGGTTGTTGACCGTGGTACACGTCGCGTTGTTTTCATGGCATCGACTGAAGGCGGTGTTGAAATTGAAACCGTTGCAGAAGAAACGCCTGAGAAAATCCTGAAAGCTGAAATCGACCCAATTGTTGGTCCTCAGCCTTATCAGGCACGCGAAATGGCATTTAAACTGGGTCTGGAAGGCGTACAAGTAAAACAGTTTACGCAAATCTTCCTGGGTCTGGCGAAGATGTTCGAAGATCTTGACCTGGCGCTGATCGAAATCAACCCGCTGGTAATCAAAACTGACGGTAACCTGCACTGCCTTGACGCCAAACTGGGCGTAGACGGCAATGCACTGTATCGTCAGAAGAAAGTTAAAGAAATGCACGATCCTTCACAGGAAGATGCCCGTGAAGCACACGCTGCGTCTTTCGAGCTGAACTATGTTGCACTTGACGGTAACGTAGGCTGTATGGTTAACGGTGCAGGTCTGGCCATGGGTACCATGGACATCGTAAACCTGCACGGCGGTAAGCCTGCAAACTTCCTGGATGTTGGTGGCGGTGCGACGAAAGAGCGTGTAGCTGAAGCATTCAAAATCATTCTGTCTGACAGCAATGTTAAAGCAGTACTGGTAAACATCTTTGGTGGTATCGTGCGTTGTGACATGATCGCTGAAGGTATCATCGGCGCAGTGAAAGAAGTTGGCGTTGAAGTACCAGTTGTTGTACGTCTTGAAGGTACAAATGCTGATCTTGGCCGTGACGTTCTGGCGAACTCAGGTCTGGATATCATCGCTGCTGAATCGCTGACTGATGCAGCAGAAAAAGTTGTTGCTGCAGCGGAGGGCAAATAATGTCAGTTTTAATTAATAAAGATACCAAAGTAATCTGTCAGGGTTTCACTGGCGGTCAGGGTACTTTCCACTCTGAACAGGCAATCGCATACGGTACGCAAATGGTTGGCGGTGTAACGCCAGGCAAAGGTGGTACTGAGCACTTAGGTCTGCCAGTATTCAACACTGTACGTGACGCGGTAGAAGCGACAGGCGCAACGGCATCTGTTATCTACGTACCAGCACCTTTCTGTAAAGATTCAATCGTTGAAGCGGCTGATGCTGGCATCGAGCTGATCGTTTGTATCACTGAAGGTATCCCTACGCTTGATATGCTTTACGTTAAAGAATACGTAAATGCAAAAGGCGTTCGTATGATCGGTCCTAACTGTCCGGGTGTTATCACTCCGGGTGAGTGTAAGATCGGTATCATGCCTGGTCACATCCACAAGCCTGGTAAAGTAGGTATCGTTTCTCGCTCTGGTACACTGACGTACGAAGCGGTTAAACAAACTACTGACGAAGGTTTCGGCCAGTCTACCTGTGTTGGTATCGGTGGTGACCCAATCCCAGGTTCTAACTTCATCGACATCCTGAAAATGTTCCAGGACGACCCACAGACTGAAGCGATTGTTATGATCGGTGAAATCGGTGGTACTGCCGAAGAAGAAGCGGCTGCGTTTATTAAAGAAAACGTAACCAAGCCGGTTGTTTCTTACATCGCAGGTGTTACTGCTCCTCCAGGTAAGCGCATGGGCCACGCCGGTGCAATTATCGCAGGTGGTAAAGGTACTGCAGACGATAAATTCGCAGCCCTTGAAGCAGCAGGCGTTAAGACTGTTCGTTCACTGGCTGACATCGGTAAAGCACTGCGCGAGCAGACTGGCTGGTAAGCCTCGCTTTTTGATAATTATAAAGCCCGCTGATAGCGGGCTTTTTTATTCGAAATTATTGTTTTTACGCGTAATCCTGTTTAGTGAACTATAGTTAATTGCAGACTGTTCCTAATACAAAATCATAAAGGATTGCGAATGTTCTTTGGCAAGAAAAAAGTCCGGGCCGAAAGTCAAATTACTGATCGGTTAACACTCTCCAAAAGCCTTTCAAGCAGTCAGATTTCCACTGAGAATCTGGCCGAGATGCACTTCTTATCCGGTACGGCACTGGTCATCGCGTTCGTATCACCTCATCTAGATTTTAATCATATTAGCCAACAACTTACCGCCGCCATTCCTTATTGTAAGCATATAGTTTCCATTATGACGTCAGGAGAATTAGGGGGTCAGGTAAACCTTTATCATCCAACATCAGAGAGTTGGGATAATATCGTTATCCATGCTTTTTCAGCTGCCATGATTAAAGAGGTATCCGTGTCTGCTGTCCCCTTGTTTAGCGAAGACATAAAAAGTGGTTCACCCAAACTTTCGTCGGAAGAGCGGGTAAACAGGATTTCCCGTGAGCTTGAAAACGTTCGAGTGCCTTTTGATATCGGTAGCCGAGATACTTTTGCGCTAACTTACTTTGATGGAATAACGGCGAGCGAGGATTTCTTTACTCAAGCATTATACAAAGCGAAGAAATTTCCTTGTTTCTTTGTCGGCGGCAGTGCAGGCGGGAAGTTAGATTTTCAGCGCGCAGATGTCGCCTATAATGGCGAAGTAAAATCTAATCAGGTTTTACTGGCCTTCTGCAAAATAGATCGTCGCTATCGTTATGGATTACTCAAAAGCCATAACTTTGTTGCCACGGGTACGGGGTTCACCGTAGCGAAATTCGATCCACTTTCCCGTACGCTTCATTCTGTATTAAACAGCAATATGGAATTGGAAACGCCGGTCTCTGCATTAAGCCGACATTTTAATTGTCAGCCCTCAGAACTTGAACAAAAACTCACCAGTCATTCATTCGGTATCACCATAGAAGGCAGTATTTACGTGCGCTCCGTGGCTGCTATCAATGATGATGGTACCATTCGTTTTTTCAGCGACATGTCATTTGGTGAATACCTTGAACTGGTTAAAGCGACGGATTTCAAACAGTCACTTCAACGCGATTTCGATGCCTTCCTCAGAGGGAAATCCGGCAAGCCAGTGGCACTCATTGCCAATGACTGCATTTTGCGGCGTTTGAACAATCCTAACAGTCTTAGTGGGATCGGTACCTTCGATAATGTAATGGTGTCGGGGTTTTCAACCTTTGGGGAGTACCTCGGTCTTCATCAAAATCAAACTGTTACCGCAATAGGTTTTTTTGAGCATGATGACAAGCAATCCTATCACGATGAGTATGTGACCAATTTCCCATTTCATCTGGCATCATTTACCAATTACCATCTGCAAGCGAAGCTCATAAGTATGGGCAATATTAAAGAGCTGCAAAGTCGGTTAATAGAACAAACTGAGAAATTTCATCCTTTGCTTAAAGAATCTACCGAGCAGTTAAAATATGTGGCATCGCAAGCCAGTGATTCTGCGGGGCGACAAATCGATTTGGGCAAGCAATTTGAGTCATTCCTTCAACAAATTGCACGTCAGGAAAAGCAAAGAGGGGAATTGTCTGATGGCATGGCGCGGTTAAAAGAAAGTGCTGAGCGTATTGTCAGTATCATACAGTCTATTAGTGGCATTGCTGAGCAAACCAATTTGCTGGCCTTAAATGCCGCGATTGAGGCTGCGAGAGCAGGGGAAGCAGGTAGAGGTTTTGCCGTTGTGGCTGACGAGGTGAGGGCTCTCAGTCAACGCACGCAATCGAGTTTGCAGGAAACCGGTGACACAATTAACGAAGTATCGGCATCCATTGATGGAATTTCTTTTGCCATCGACAGTATTAATGGCCTACTGCAAGATATCGAATCGGGTTCGGTAAGTTTGAGCGCTGAGCTTAGCGAATTATCTACCGCCTCCAGCGATGCCAGTCAGCGGGCTGAGCAGGGCATTAGTCGAGCCGATCATGCTTTTGTTCAGATGCAGGAAATCGAGAAAGAAACCTTGATTATAGAAAAGCTTAATCAACTCGCTAAATCTTAAGTAGTTCCAACATGCTGGTAGTGTTTTGCTACCAGCATCATTCCGTTTTTACGCCATTTTTCCGCCGTTTGGCCCTTTAACAGTTTATTAAATTTCCTTCTTATTCTTTGTTAACTTAGCGTTACTTTTACGCATGTCGCTTCTTTGATTTTCTTAACGAAACTCTAGCCAGGGCTTGTTGAATAACAAGTTTAGAGCAAAGCGGATTTTCTCCTGCGTGTTAACTGATTGTTTTATTTGTTTTATGAATACGTATGCAGATCATTGAGCAAATTTTACCAACTGGTTAGGATGCTCGCGACGATAAACATTGTCATTAAACAGCAATAAAAATATTGATGACAACTCATCAAAGCTGCCTCTGGATGCGCCCCATTTCAGCAAACCGATTAGTCCCATTCTTCGGTGCGCACCATCCAGAGGAGCAGCTTCTCGGTTCACATTAGGGAATATTAATGACACATTTCAAACCGAACTTAATCAAGATGGCTTTTATCGCGACAGGATTTGCCATCACCGCTGTACCCGCTTTCGCACAATCCGATGAAACTGAGTCTGCAGACGACGTTGAAGTTATTCAAGTCTCCGGTATTCGAGGTAGTTTACAAAGGGCACAAGCCATTAAGATGGACAGCACATCTATTGTTGAGGCGTTGTCTGCAGAAGACATCGGAAAATTACCCGACACCAGTATTGCAGAATCACTTTCCCGTCTTCCAGGTCTGGCCGGTGAGCGACGTAATGGCCGCACGAGTGGTATTTCTGTTCGCGGATTTAACGAAAACTACGTAGGCACCACGCTGAACGGCCGTGAATTGCTCGGTATGGGTGACAACCGCGGCGTCGAATTCGACTTATATCCAACGGAAATAATCTCTAATATTCTGGTTTACAAAACGCCTGAAGCTGGCATGACCACACAGAACATTGGTGGTTCTATTGATTTGCAAACAGTGAAACCACTGACTGCTGAATCTACCATGACCATCAATGGTACGCTGGAAAAAAACAAAGAAGATGCGGCCAACCCTGATTTTGATAATCAAGGGCATCGTCTTTCATTCAACTTTGTCGATCAATTTCTTGACGACACCTTAGGGGTTGCGCTGACCGTTGCAACCATGGAATCGCCGCGTCAGGAAAATCAATTCCGCGGTTGGGGTTATGCTACAGCAAATCCTGACAACGCTGCTGAAGGTGTGACGGTTCCTGAAGATACACTGATTCTGGGTGGTCACGACTCATTCGCCCGTTCAGCAATGATGAACCGAGATTCAGTGGCCGCGGTTGTCCAGTGGGCACCGACAGATAAGCTGAATTTGCAATTCGATGCGCTTTATATCGACTTCCTTGAAGATGACGCCCGACGCGGTGTTGAAGAAGGTGGAGCTGAATGGGGTACTGGCGACTACACGATTACCGGCGTAGAAGATGGCCTGGTAACGTCAGGCTACTATGACGGCTTTTATAGTGTGGTACGCAATGACGTTCGCCGTCAGGATGCAGAACTGAAAACGTTTGGCCTGAACGTAGAATACATTCTCAACAATGACTGGAGCGTTACGGCTGACGTTTCAACCGGTAAAGTGGATAAAACCATCACCGATATTGAAAGTTACTCAGGTGTTGGCCGGGCCGGCACAGATGGTCGCCCGTTGACAGCACGTTCATGGGAAATGACCTCTACCGGCGCGATTTACACATCGCATCCGTCTATGGCCGATGTGGATCTTACTGATCCAAGCCTGATTCGTCTTGCTGGGCCGCAAACATGGGGAGCGCCTATTGTTGGTGGTGATGCGCAAGACGGTTTCGTAAACCAACCTATCTTTGAAGAAAGTCTCGATTCTTTCCGTTTGCAGACGGAAGGATTTGTTGAATGGGGCGTATTCAGTGGTGTAGAAATTGGGGTTATTTACTCCGATCGCGAAAAAAGCAAAATCAATAATGGTGCTTATCTGACTGCACCGACTTATCCAGGTGATGATGCAATTCCTGACGTGCTTGGTGTTGTGCCGTTGGACTTCGTGGGTATTGGTGGAGTACTGGCTTACGATGCTCTTGGGCTTTATAACAGTGGATACTATCAGGCTACCGACGCGCAGTTGGTTGATGCTGGACGCTTAGGCGATACCTATGTAGTAAATGAAAAGCTGACGACCCTATACGGAAAACTCGACATAGATACCGCTATTGATGATATTTACATTCGCGGTAATCTGGGTCTGCAAGTGGTACATGCTGATCAAAGTTCAACCGGATTTAGCACCGCCATGACTTCTGATGGCTTTGTTGAGGCAATTCCTGTAGCCGGTGGCACAGATTACACTGATATACTGCCCACATTGAACTTGAGTGCGGAGTTTGCAGAAGGCCAATTTTTCCGCCTTGGTTTAAGCAAAGTGCTGAGCCGTCCACGCATGGATGATATGCGCCCGAATAATCAGGTCACGTTCTCATTTAACAATACCAACATTCTTTCGAACAGTTTGGAAAATGGCCCATGGGGTGGAAGCTCAGGTAACCCTGACTTGAAGCCTTATGAAGCGAATCAACTTGACTTGGCTTATGAAAATTATTTTGCTGATACCGGTTACATTGCGCTGTCTTACTTCTTTAAAGACATTAAGAACTGGCACCGTGAAAATGGCTTGTTAGCTGACTTTACACCGTACTACTTGCCAGAAATTCACCACACTCAAGACGATGCTGCATTACCACCTGTGTTGTTCGAAGGGTATAACACGGCGCCACAGGATGGATTCGAAGGATTTGTTCGCGGTTACGAAATTCAAGCGAGTTTGCCAGGTGAACTGATCGCTGACGCGCTGCAAGGTTTCGGTGTGTTTGCTAGCGCGACCTTTATGGACGGCAGCGCTGATGCGGCTGCAGAGGGCGGAGAAACGCGTATTCCAGGTCTTTCTGATGAAAACTACAGCTTGACCGTGTTCTATGAAAGTCATGGTTTTGAAATTCGTATTGCTGGTACTAAGCGTTCTTCATACCTTACTGAGGCGCGTGGCTTGAGTCTGGCATTGTCTGATACCACCAACCAAGGCGGCACCTTCTGGGACGCGCAGCTTGGTTATGACTTCAGTGAGTCTGGTATCGACTATCTCGAAGGACTTCGCGTAACGCTGCAAGCACAGAATATTACCGACCAAGACGATGTACAAACCTCTGGCACCGATAGCCGTCAGGTATTGCTCTATCAATCTTACGGCGCAAACTATCTGCTTGGCTTTAATTACGCATTCTAATAGCGTCAAGCAAATCAGTAGTTGAAAGGTAAAATTTTCATTAGCCTGTAAAAACCGCCCCAGTGCAGGACGCGCTGGGGCGGTTTTTTATGCACTAAGCACTATCATTGTGCTTATTTTTCACATGAACACTCGTCCTTGTCCCGCGTTTATCACGGTCTATATTGCCTTTACCGTAAAATCGTAGCTCAGCCACACTGCCATTTCATTTTGGTACAAAATATGCTGGTCTTACCAGATAAAGATTAGAACCAGGCAACGTTAAGGACAGGCGATATGAAATCTGCGTTGGTAGTTGAGGGCGGTGCAATGCGAGGTATTTTTGCCGCCGGTGTGCTAGATAAATTTATGGAAGAGGACTATTACCCCTTCGATTTCGCTATTGGCGTGTCTGCAGGCGCAACAAATTTGTCGACGTACGTTTGTGGGGCCCATGGTTTGAGTAAAACCATCATTACTGATTTTGCGACCCGTAGCGAATTTTTCAGCCCGCTGCGGTTTATCAAGGGTGGGCATATGACAGATGTGCATTGGTTGTGGCATCAGGCAAAGGCAATTCTGAAGGCACCTGACGCGAGTATTCCTCTATATGTTGGCATTACGAACACACAAAGTGGTGACAGTGAGTATCATCGCGTTACCCGAGATACGGTTGACCAATTAATGGTCGCATCCTGTGCGATCCCCACAGCCTATCGTACCCAGCCTATCATTAATGGTGTGCCTTATGTTGATGGTGGAGTAGGGGATTCTATTCCTGTTCGCCAAGCTTATGAGATGGGCGCGCGGGATATTACCGTGATTCTTTCCCAGGCCCGTGGCTTTACTAAACCAGAATTGAAAAGCAATTGGTTGTTACACAGGATGTATGGTCAACAGCCTGGTCTATTAAATGCCATGCTTCGTCGGGCGGCCACTTACAACAAAACGTTGGAATTTTTAAACTCCCCGCCTTCTGATTGCAAGCTAACGGTGATTGCACCCGATCAGGCGTTCTGTGTTAAACGTCTCACTATGGACAAATACAAGTTACTTAAAGGGTATGCGCAAGGGCGAAGAATGGCACGGCGTGCGCTTTATGCAAATGCGGCATAATCTGCAGAAAGGATTTGGCTATTAATTTCAGATTTGCGATACTGCCGCCCCTTTTTTTAAGCAGCAGTAGAAGTACTCTTGTAAAATGGTACACACGCAATCAGCAATAGGTTTAGTTAACCCTAAAAACCCCGTTAACGTTGCATCTGTTTTGCGCGCCGCAGGATGCTACCAGGCATCTGCAGTATTCTATACTGGCGAGCGCTACGAGCGGGCGAAGGAATTTTATGCAGACACCAAAGCAATGCATAAAGTGATTAACACGTCTGCTGTTACCGATTTGCAACAGGCTGTGCCTGCTGGTGCTAAAACCGTTGTGATTGAACTCGTAGAAGGGGCGACACCCTTGCCCGATTTCGTCCATCCGGACAATGCATTTTACGTGTTTGGGCCAGAGGACGGTTCTGTGCCAGCATCAGTGCTGGCGTGGGCTGACGAGGTTGTATATATTCCAACCAAAGGTTGTATGAATCTCGCTGCCACCGTAAATGTGGTGCTTTACGACCGAATGGCGAAAGGGGATTTTGATCGCAGTGATGACGTGATTAGGGCTTCCCGAGACACCAATAATCAGCATCGTATACCTAAAAAATAACAGTTCGTCTTAAACCTGTTCCCGTTTTGCAACACCAGCAAGAAGAATAGTAAAAAAGTGTCAGGATATTTTACGATCTTAAATAGCGATCGGATTGTGATCATTGAACGATCGTAATTATTTTTCGAAAAATTTGAATTTATACTAAAGTATGCTACTTAGATTTCTGCCAATAATTCATGTAGTTAGCGCAATTTATGAGCACTGAGCAGGCTGTTAAATTCAAATTAAATCAGTAAGTTATACTTTCTTGTACGTCAAATGACGTATTCGTTATCATATATTTTTAGTATTTCTTCAACTTTCATAAAGCAATACTTCATTTTATCTTTTCAATTATCTTCAGATCCGCACAAAGTTGGTCTGATTATTGTTTACTATTATTGGAAAAGTACGCTTAATAAAAATTAAAATGTAGTAACGCTGTAAGAATGCATTTGAGTTGTGGCATTTGTTTAAATCCGTTATTCAAACTGATCTCGCAGGGTGACTCCCACATCGCAAGGTGTGGGCTGTTTGGTAAGTCACGGAAGCACCAAGTAAGACTCATTAATAGAATAAAAAATCCTCTTTCGAATCGTTGGGAGTCAGAGTGAAACGTCGCTTGTTAAATGCTTTTAAAAAAGTCCATCAGGTCCCTGGTGTTAAGCACATCGTAAAACCGCTAGTAAAGCGGAAAATGAACAAAGCCATTGATGCGGCTGCCAGTCATTTTTTCGAACACTTTACGCTTGTTGTCGCCCACGAAGAGAAAGACCAACGTGCGTGTTTCCGAACCCGACATCAAGTGTATTGTGAAGAGATGGCCTTCGAAGACATAAGGCCAAACAAAATGGAAGTCGATGAGTTCGACGAGTATGCAATCAGTTGTTATATAAAGCACAAAGCCACAGGTGACTGTGCAGGCACCATCCGCGTGGTTATGCCGCAACATAATGGTCAAATGCTCCCCATCGAGCAAAATTGTGCAGAGGCTATTCGTATGGATGAAAACAGCCCGGCGCGACTTCCTCGACATTCTGTTTGTGAAATTTCCCGTCTCGCTATACCAAAACGCTTTCGCCGTCGCGAAACAGACACAAACCTTTCTCCAGTGACTGGCAAATCACTCGACAAAGGTTTCAAGAAAACCAAACCAGACCGAAATTTCCCGTATCTCACTTTAGCGCTGTATTTCTTTGCGGCAACAATCTGCGTATTGCGCGATGTAGAAAATGTCTATGTGATGATGGAGCCTAAGCTCGCCAGAAGCCTACGTATGCTCGGTATTGAGTTTAACCAGTTAGGGCAGGTGATTGAATATCATGGTAAGCGTGCTGCTTATCAGCTGTCTCCAGAAGAGTTCTTCCATCAAATATCACCCTCTCTTCACCGTTTTTATCGCAAGATCATGAAAGAACTGGAAGATGTGCCTAATTTCGGCTCAATTCACAAGCCGAATCCATCAATGCTAACGACAAAAGATCAGAAAACACGCGCAGCATAATACTGAATACGTATGTTGATTGTTTAAAGGAACCGAGCCTGTATGCTCGGTTTTTTTACAACAAAAATAATCAACGGAAGGTCTATGCTTACCAGGCAAATACACCGCATCGTTTCCCTCTCTATGATGATAGTGATGGTTATGGGATGTCAGCAATCACCGGAGCAGAATGTGACAGCGCCTACTCGTGATGCAGAACAAAACGCGCAGCAGAATAAGGTAATTATTTATCAAGTGTTCACCCGTCTGTTTGGCAACACTAATACAACCAATAAGCCTTGGGGCGCCATTGAAGAGAATGGTGTAGGTAAGTTTGCAGATTTTTCGCCAAAAGCATTGAATGAAATCCGCAATTTGGGCGTATCGCATGTGTGGTATACCGGTGTACCTCATCATGCTTCCGTCACAGACTATAGTGCGTTTGGTATTCAGCCTGATGATCCTGATGTGGTAAAGGGGCGTGCGGGTTCACCGTATGCAGTACGAGACTATTATAATGTTGACCCAGACTTAGCCGTAGATCCTACTCAACGATTGGCGGAATTTGAGGCTCTTATTCAACGTACTCATAATGCTGGCCTGAAAGTGATCATTGATATTGTGCCAAATCACGTTGCCCGCCGATATGAGTCTCTTACTCGTCCGGAAACGACGTTTGGAATGCATGACGACACTACCGTAATTTATCAAAAGAACAATAATTTCTACTACCTTCCGGGTGAAAAATTTGAAGTCCCGGATTTTACTTCACAAACCGTGCCCTTGGGTGGTGAAGCCCATCCACTTGTTGATGGTGAATTCGATGAATTTCCTGCACGTTGGACGGGTAACGGTGCGAGCAAGGCTAAGCCTGACGTCAACGATTGGTATGAAACCGTAAAAATAAATTATGGCGTGTCACCCGATGGCGTAAACGCATTTCCCGCGTTTCCCGACTCACTTTCTTTTGACGCCACATTGCAGCAGCACGCCAATTTCTGGCGTGGAAAAACAGTGCCTGATTCTTGGGTTAAGTTTCGCGATATTGCGCTGTACTGGCTGGAAAAAGGCGTAGATGGCTTCCGATACGATATGGCAGAAATGGTGCCTGTGGCCTTCTGGTCTTATCTTAATAGCGCGATAAAACAGGCAAATTCAGACGCATTGCTGTTGGCAGAAGTCTATCAACCTGCGCTGTACCGAGATTACATTCACTTGGGCAAAATGGACTATTTGTATGACAAGGTAGATTTTTATGATTCATTAAAACGCATCATGCAGGGAAACGGGAATGTATCTGCACTTGATAATATTCAGCAGCAGTATGCCGATATCGCCCCCCACATGTTGCACTTTCTTGAGAACCACGATGAACAGCGTATTGCGAGTCCGGAATTTGCTGGCGACCCGTTGAAAGGGAAGCCGGCTCTGGTGGTATCAGCGCTTATTAGCGCATCGCCCATGCTTATTTATTTTGGTCAGGAAGTCGGCGAAGACGGAAGTGAAGCGCTAGGTTTTGGGCAGCCAACCCGAACCTCTATTTTCGATTACGGTGGTGTGCCCGCCCATCAGCGTTGGATGAACAATGGGGCATTCGATGGCGGCGCGTTGTCGGAAGATGAAGCTGCATTGCGAGACTACTATTTCCGCGTATTGAATATCGCGAGAACACATCCTGCGGCCAGCTCGGGTGAATATCGTTCATTGCAACGTACTATGTTAGTTGACGGTAGAAGCGACGACCCATTTGTTTTTGCTTTTCAGCGCCACACAGAATCAGTGCAGCTAATAAGTGTCAGTAATTTTTACAGTGAAAAAACTGTCGAGGTTACGCTTACCGTTCCTGATATCACGCAGTTAGATGACAGCCAACGCGGGGCTGCCATCTTCACGGATTTATTGTCTTACACCACTTACACATCAAATAGCATTGATGGCAGACGGATAATTCAACTAAAACTCAAACCACTTCAATCAGTTATATTATCGAGGTAACGAGCTTTACTGGGTTATGCGTAACCCGGTTGGGTGACTTACTACTATTTTGATTCGGCGGAAAGTGCAGCAAAATGCAAGGCTGCGCCACCGCCGGGTTGAAGTTTCAGTAATACGCTCTCGCCACCAACAATCTCGGTGGTTGTTATTCGGTAACTGGACGGATTGCGCTCCCAGTGTGCATCATCACCATCTTCATAGCGAACCACGCGGTATTTTTGGCCTGCTTTCAAGAAGTCAGTGGCCACGTTCAGTGTTCTGTTTTTTTCATTTGTTGCTGCACCAAGAAACCAGTCCTCTGAATGTCGGTCTTGTCGCGCTGTTACCAGAAACTCACCAATTTCTCCGTCAATAGCCACCGATTTTTGCCAGTCTGTAGGCACATCTTCAATCCATTTAAACGCGGGATGATCTTCGTAGTTCTCGGGTAAATCTGCGGCCATTTGCAGGGGGCTGTAAAGCAGCACATAGAGGGCGAGCTGTTTAGCTAGTGTGGTTGGTACCCGGTTGTGAGGTCGGTACTTTTGGTAGTTAAAATTGAAAATACCAGGCGTGAAATCAATGGGTCCTGCCAGACCCCGGGTGAAGGGGATAATCACTGTATGATTTGGCAGATTGCCGGTATCCGGACTGCCGCCATTATATTCCATGCCCCGCACCGATTCCCGGGTCATGATATTCGGAAACGTGCGGCGCAATCCTGTGGCTTTAATCGTTTCGTGTGCATTTACCATTACCCCGTGACGCGCCGCTTCACGTACAACACGATTAAAGTGGCGAACCATGAATTGACCATGATGCCATTCCTGTCCGTCTAACCGCGTACCCACATAGCCCATTTTTACGGAAGAAATACCAAGCTGCTGATAATAATCAAAGCCCGCCGTCATTTGCTTCTCGTAGTAGCTGACACCCGCGGCAGTTTCATGATGACCCACAATGCTCACATTGTGCTGTTTTGCATAGTCTGCAACAGCGGCCAAATCTAATCCTGCCACTGGTGTGGTAAAACTGAACGTGGGTTTGCGTTGCCACCATTCACCTTCCCAGCCTGTATTCCAGCCCTCTATTAATACGGCATCAATGTGGTGCTTGGCTGCAAAATCAATATATTCCTTTGCTCGTAAAGTTGTGGCGCCTTGCTTTTCTCCCGGTGACCAGTCTTTTTCACCAATGTGCATTTCCCACCATATCCCCATGTATTTACCGGGTTTGATATAGGTGATGTCGATGTCTTCCTCAGCAGGCGCGTTAAGATTAAGCATGATATCGCTATTGAGCAAATCGACGGCTGAGGTTCCTGCCTGAATAACGCGCCAGGGACTAATAAACGGCGTATTGATATACGCTTTGTCGCCGTTTGCCCAAGGCACCAGATCTGCAGTAAAGATGATCTGATTATCGTTAATACTTTTCAGCGTCATTGACGGGTAATCCAGCAACGCGGCTTCGTGCACCGCCATGACAATCCCGTCGTCTTCTAAGGTGATAGGCGTATGGGCGATATCAACACTGCTTAGTGCCGAATTGGCATATTGGTACTCGTAGCGTTGGTTTTTATATGCGGGGATCCACCATGCCTGAAAATTTCGGTTAAACGAAAAGCGAGTGAGTTCTTCAGTTACGGTTAATCTGTTGAGTTCAGGTTGTTGTGGAATGGCATAGCGAAATGCGATGCCGTCATCATAAGCCCGAAATATTAGCGAGAAACGACGGTGGTTTGTTGTGGTTTCCTGTAAATCGACTTGGATCTGCTCGTAGTTGTCGACAATCGTCTTTCGCTCTCCCCATACGGTTTCCCAGGAATCACGATGATGCTCCTGGCGAATGTTTGTTACTTCAAGATTGTTTGATAGTGGCTCTTGGTGTTTAAATCGAAAACCCAGCGCGGAAGGGCGAATAAGCAGCTTGTCACCCATACTGACCGAATAGGTTGGATTACCTTCATTGATTTCAAAGCTGACGGACAAATTACCATCAGGAGAATGGAGTACGTGTTTTGCAGCTCGGCTATTCGTATCCATCGCTTGTGCGTCTATGGCGCCGCAAAGCAACAAAAGCAAAAGCATCGTTAAAAGAGTTGTATTGCGCATGTCTTACATCCAGAGATATTACCGTTTTAGGTAATCTTGTTGAGTGGGAAAATTAAGCAAACAGCCACGGAAAAACGCATCGAGATCTTTCTCAACGAATAAATCGCCTAATCCAGGTTGATTCTTGGCTAGCGGGGGAAAGCAGCCGTAGCCGGCGAGCAAACAGTGCCATGATGTGGTGCCGAAGTGGTGATGCAGATTTTGCCGTTGGATCTCGGCGGGCAAATCTCCCTTTCGATACCACACATCAAGGAGTTGAAGCAGCGACTCCGACAGCGCCATGTTGTTACGGTTCTCTCGCCAATAGTCAGTGTCGTCTCGGGTATTCAGTTTGTAGTGGGCCACAATATAGTCGCGAACCCGATTAAATCGCTCACAAATGGTAGTGTTGAAGCTCTCTTGGTGTGCGGAACCGAAGTTGCCTTTCTCATAATGTTCAATGAAGAATTCTGTGGAAAGTTGAACCAGGTGAAGCGCAGTGGCTTCTAAGGGCTCGATAAACCCCTGCGCCAGACCCAGCGCAAGACAATTTCGATGCCAGTGCTTGTGAACCTGTCCGACTTTCATAGATAGAAAACGGGCGTCACCTTCATTATCAGCTAAACCGAGGTGCTGCCGTAGTTCTGTTTCTGCCTGATCGTGCCTGATATGCGCTGACGAAAAGACATAGCCATTTCCGGAGCGGTGGCTAAGCGGAATAGACCAGGCCCAGCCTGCGGATAACGCAGTTGAAACGGTTTCAACAGGAAGCTGCTCTGCAGCGGGTGTAGGTAACACAACGGCGCTGTCATTGAATAGATTGTCACTGAAAGGCGTAAAACCTACCTCGAGTGCCTGTTGTAATAATAGAGAGCGGAAACCGGTGCAGTCGATAAAAAAGTCACCTTCGACAAAACTGCCGTCTTCCATTTGAAGCCCGCGAATATCGCCATTCGCGTGTTTTTGAACCTGCGAAATATTACCTTCTTTACGCATGACACCTAATGCCATCGCATGCTTGGTAAGAAAGCGGCCAAGCAGGGCGGAATCAAAGTGATATCCATACTCGATTCTGAAGGGAAAATTTGGCGGTGTTTTTGGGGCACAGTGCGCTTTTGCAAGCCAGCCGTTGAGCAGAAAGTCGTCTGGCTGGGTGTTCACATCAAGACCTAAACGGCGAGTATGGCAGTTTACATGAAATGCCCGTTCTGTGAATGTATCAGGCTGACTAATGAACGGGTGTGAATATTCGCTAATGCCCGAACCGGGACTCCAATCGCGAAAGCGAATATTGACTTTATAGGTCGCATTGCAGGCTGGCATCCAGTCTTGCTCAGCAATACCGAGATCACTGAAAAAGCGTTTTAATGTAGGGGTCGACCCTTCACCCACACCCACGGTAGGAATATCTGCGGATTCAACCAGGGTGACCGAAACGGGTTTATCCCGCCAGGCATGAGCGATGAGGTTAGCGGCCATCCAACCCGCTGTACCACCTCCTGCGATAACGATGTTATGCAAACGCATCAGTTCGCCGTGATCTTGCGAAGAAAATCATCATGTGCCACAAGACTCCCCAAAGGTTGCAGTTTGGCTGCCTCTATTTTCTGCATGATCGCGAGGATCTCTTGATCAGAGAAGTTATTGGCAGAAGGATGGTAGCTTTGTGGCATTATCCCTTGTCCGAGCATCACCTCAACCCATGAAGCATCGCGAAATATATCGTTCTGTTCATTATGCAGCGTCGCGGTGTCGCGAAAGGCATCTATCTTGGTGGCAAGTCTTTCAGGAAGTGCGAGTTTTTGCATGTCTCGCCAGAACTCAGAATCATCACGTTCAGTCACGTTATAGTGCAAAATGATAAAGTCTCGAATCGTTTCAAATTCTTCTTTTGATTCGGCGTTGTACAGCGCTTCCATACTGGGGTTGATGACATGGTTTGGAAACATTTTAAGCAGGCGGACAATACCACTTTGAATA
Organism: Alteromonas sp. ABV4_515; assembly: GCF_056160345.1. NCBI lineage: Bacteria > Pseudomonadati > Pseudomonadota > Gammaproteobacteria > Alteromonadales > Alteromonadaceae > Alteromonas > Alteromonas sp. ABV4_515. Next base: position 68,864 of record NZ_JBSWWZ010000005.1, on the reverse strand, counting down.
AGATGTATGCTGGTGGATTCCAGGGGTTCCAGAAATCCGCTGGAAAGCCCGATACCAATAACATTCTTGTGCCATTGTTTAACGGTACGTCCGGTTCGAAAGGTGATCTTTCGCGGCGTATCTAAGGGGGCGGTGTCTAGATTCGACATTAGGGTTTGTTCAGCGGTGTCGTCATCCATATAACGGGAACTGTAAACCAGCCCATTGCCATTTCGATGTGTTAGCGGAATTCGCCACTGCCAGCCACTTTCGTGGGCGATGCTGCGAGTGAACGGAGCGGTTTTCTCATGGCGCTGGGAAGGTACGGCAAGGGCTGAATCTGCACACAACCACTTTGACCAGTCTTCGTATTCGACGCCGAGTGTTTTTTGTAGCAGTAGGCCACGCATACCGGTGCAGTCGAGAAACAGGTCGCCATGGATTTGTTTACCGCTCGTAAGTTGCAACGCCTCCACAAACCCGGTTTCTGGGTTTGTTTTTACATGTTCAATTTTACCTTCGGTTCTCACCACGCCTGATTTTTCAGCCAATCGTCTTAAAAATTGACCATACAGAGTGGCATCAAAATGGTAAGCGTAGGGGAGTTGATATACTGGATTGTCTGTTTGGATTTTATTGAATGTGCCTGCTTTGCACGCCAAATAATTGAGGTCGTAATCCCAGAATGATTTGTTCAGGCCCGCCTTTATTGCCCGTAACCAATAATGCTGGAAGCCAACAAAGCCGACCGTCGCACCCGGGGCACCGAAAGTGTGGTAATAGCTGCTGCCTTTTTGTTTCCAGTTTTCGAAGCGAATAGCGAGTTTGATTGACGCGTTGGTTTCGCTTAGGAAAGCTCTTTCATCCAAACCAAGGAATTGGTTGTATGTTTGAATAGGTGGAATGGTGGCTTCACCTACGCCAACGATGCCAATATCTTGAGATTCAACCAGCTCGATTTCCAAGTGACCAAGTACTTTTTTTAGCAGTGCGGCTGCCATCCAGCCAGCGGTGCCGCCGCCAGCGACAACAAGTTTGCGAATGTGAGCGCTCATACGCGAATCCATTTATTAGCTACGTAAAAAAGTATATTAAGAGTTTTTGCAAGTGAGTAAATGAAAGAAGGGGAATTTGCCTGCGCAATATGGAAAGTAAATTCCCCGACAATCAACCAGGCACCGGTTAAAACCGGTGCCAATAGTTAACTACTTAGTAGAAAGAATAGTTGAAGTTCAGCATGTATGAAGGACCAAATTCACGACGCAGGGTTACGATACCGTTGCTGTCACGGGTTTCCTCTTTTTCATCGGTCAGGTTGGTACCTTGCAAAGAAACGCGTAAACCTTCCAGATACTGAATGCCACTGTCTTCGAAGTCGTAGCTGATTTGTGCATCGACCTGAGTGATACCGTCACGGGTAGCGGCTTCAATTTTGTTTGAGCCCCCACGTTGATAAGTCAGGAACTCGCCACGGTCTGTTGCAGCAACACGTACTTCAAAGCCGTTCTTTTCATAATAAGCGGTGAGAGACATGGTTCTGTCAGACTGTCCCGGAATGGCGGTACCGTCGTTTAGCTCAGCATCGATGTAGGTGTAAGAGGCAGCCACACCAAAACCATCTAATACGTCAGTAACCATGCGCAGTGGAACTTGCGCCGTTACTTCAGCACCTTTCACGCTTCCTGTCAGGCCATCTTCGAAGAACGAGAATGTACCTGTGTCAGGGGGCGTTAAAATTGTACCCTGAGCGTAGAAAGTACCATCAGGACCCACTAAGCCTTCTTCGGCGATCACTTCCTTGTTGTGGAAGCTTGGAATGTAATAATTCGCGCCACCGTTTGTTTCATCGTTGGTGAAGTCAATGGTCAGGTTACCGTCACGTGTCCAGTTGACCAGGTCTTTATAGAACATGGCTACGGCGATGTAACCTTCGTCTTCGAAGTAGTTCTCGAACGAAATATCAAAGTTGTTCGCTTCAAGCGGACGTAATCGCGGATTACCCTGGAATTTAGACCATGGTGTACCGTACTGGTCTACTGCAGCCTGGTTGTTAGGGATCGCGACCAGGTTAAGGTTTTGATCGTACTTCACAAAGCCTGAAGCTTTCATCTGGTCAATACGCGCACGACTTATGGTTTTCGTTGCTGCAAAGCGTAAGAACTGGTTGTCGCCCACTTCAACCGTCACATTCAGACTTGGCAGGAAGTGTGAGTAGTCGTCAGAAATATCTTGAATACAATCGGCGTCGATAACGTTGTTATTGTCAGCGTCACATACTTTGAAGTTCTCGCCTACGATACCGATATAACCGGTAGAGCGTTGATCGGTTTGCACATATTGCGCACCAAAGTTACCCATTACAGGGAAACCACCGACTTCGGTCTCAAAATCAAACTTGGCAAACAGGCTTGTCACTTCTTCATAGATTTTAAACGTGTCACCCAAACGATCTGGTTCCAGTAAGCCAGCATCGTTCAGCGTATATTCGCCATCGTTGTAAGGGGCGAACCCGTTGTAAGCTACAACCTGACCAAGACCTGCCCATGTGAGGTCGGCTAAGCCGTCGTATAAATATTCACTTGGAATGGCTTCTGAATCAGGGAAGCTAGACGCTGTGGCAAAGAAACCGCGGTTGTCTTTCATTTTGTAGCGATCGCTGTATGCCACCCCTACATTGACTTTATTGACAATACCCCATTCAACAAGACCTTCAGTTTCAAGACGTACCGTGGTCAATTCTTCTTCGAAATCCGCGTAGTTCAGGAAGCCGTCTTGCGCGTTTTCGAAACTGCCGCCCAATGCCGTAAATTCATCAGCAAGGGCTGCCATACCGCCCCCCCAGGTTTGCGGGCCGGTAAGTTGTAACAGACTCGGGTCGGAAAAAGCACCAAGTCCTGTTGAACCGGTAAAGAAAATACCGTCTGAGCTCATCTCGAAATCACGTGTACGAGAAGCACCATCGCCAATGTCAGAGCCACTTCTTGCGATACCGGCATAAGACTCACCGCGCAAATCGCGTTTCTCGGAGCTGCTATCTGCAACGTCTAATGTAACTGACCATTCATCATTTAGGTGATAGTTAACGTTAAGACCAAAGGTAGTCAGTTCACCGTCTTTCTGCGCAGGGTCGGTACGTAAAACAGGATTGGCGGCACGTTGCACACCTGTTGTATTTACGCCTGAACCATTTTGCGCCGCTTCATCCAGCTCGAACGGTTCGATAAAACCACGAATCACACCTGAGTCTGAATAATCAATGCTAAGCGCATCCACTACGATGTCTAGATCGTCAGTAGGACGCCATTGGAAAATGCCTGAGAAGGTATCGCGTTCCAGAACGCGGCTAATTGCTTGCGTATCAAGACCTGAAGGAACGATGGCACCGGTATTTTCGTTTTCACCGTAGCCCCAAACACCGTATTTTCTTTCGTTACGTGGTGATTCTGTCGTTGCCACAGCTACAGCGATACCCATGGTGTCGTCAGCGAATTTTTCAACGAAAGACAGGGCGTAGCGCTTACCGGTGTTATCGAATTCCGGGTTATCAGAGTCGTTGCCACCCATTTCATAAACGCCAGTGAGAGTAAGCGTTTCTTGGGCTGCAAGAGGGCGCACGGTTTGCAGGTCTACCGTACCACCAATACCCTGAACTAACAGGGAGGCATCGGCGGTTTTATAAATGGTTGCACCAGTCATGATTTCTGATGGATACAAATCGTATTCCACACCACGGTTATCACCGATACCGATAAGTTCACGACCATTCAATGAAGTACCGGTGAAGTCTTCTTTAAAACCACGAACTGAAACACCGGAAGTACGACCACCAACGCGTTCACCGGCCATACCAGGCAATCGAGCCAGTGATTCAGCGATAGATGAGTCTGGCAGTTTACCGATATCTTCAGCAGAAATTGCTTCAACAATGGATGAGTTATCCATCTTAACGGCTTGAGCCCGCATCAGCGAGCCTCGAATACCTTTAACAGCAATGACTTCCACGTCTTTAGCATCAGCATTTTCTGTTTGTTGTGCGCTGATTACGCCAGAGTAGAGCGCTGAGCTGACAGCCAGCGTCAGGACAGCGGGTTTAAAAAATTGTGTTTTCTTCATTTTGTAGTGCCCTTTTGTGCTTTTACATGATGTGCATTGCTGCAACATTGCGTTAACAATAGGCGTTGTTTTTACAATTCGCAAGAAGTTTTTTATTTTTTTCTTAATTGATTAAGTTTTTATAATTCCATGATGTATATGGATTGTGGGTATTTTTTCTATTTATGGCTTAATTGATTCAGATTTTGGTGTTATGAGTATGGGTGTTGCAATGTTGCATTCGTGTAAAAAATCTAAAAGATTCAGACGCTTTCTACGTATTTATATAGTCACGAAACACCCATCTGTCTAATTTCTTTGAATACGTATGCAGGGGTTTGGTGCGCTTTGACAGTACAAGGTAGTATCTCATAGCAATTAACGTATCGTTAACAGCATGTAAAAACAAAAGCTGTAGTCAGGAACCCCAAGTATGAAAATCAGCCGCTTAACCTCAAGCATTTTAGCCAGTGCCATCTTATCTTCAGCATCGCAGGCTGCGACTATTTCGCCTCCCATGTGGTGGATTGGCATGCAAGAAAATTATTTGCAGTTGCTGATTGAAGAAGAGGGAGTGGGAGAAGGTACTGTTACGACGAATTTTCCGGGGGTTGTTGTAAAAGGCGTTGTCCCTTCTTCTAATGACAATACTTTGTTTGTCGATTTGGAAATCAGTGACGATGCTAAACCGGGTAAGGTGTCACTTACTATTGAAAAGAAATCAGGTGACACGATCACGCTGGATTATGAGTTGCATGCGCGGCAAACGGGTTCTGCCAGCCGACAGGGCTTCGATAGTAAAGATACAATTTATTTATTAACGCCGGATCGCTTTTCAAATGGCGACACACAAAATGACGATGTGGATGGTTTTAAAGATCCACTCGACAGAGATAATAAAGGCGGGCGTCATGGCGGCGACATTCAAGGAATAATTAATCATCTTGATTATCTGAGCTCAATGGGATTTACCCAAATTTGGTCAATGCCCTTGCTTGAAAATGCCATGGACAGTTATTCCTATCATGGCTATGCAATTACAGACTACTACAATATTGATCCCCGGTATGGTAGCAATGCAGACTACAAAAAATTGAGTGTTGCGGCCAAAGAGCAGGGTATTGGTCTCATTATGGACATGGTGCTTAACCATATTGGGGGCAATCACCCTTGGATGAACGCTGCACCGGATGAAAATTGGATTCATCACAATGGGGAATTTTCCGCAACCACCCACATTCGCGAGACCATGCACGACATTCATGGAACCCAATTCGACAAAGCCGCTTTTAACGATGGTTGGTTTGTGCCATCGATGCCAGATTTAAACCAGAGCAATCCTAAGCTTGCCACGTATCTCATTCAAAATGCCGTTTGGTGGGTTGAATATGCGGGATTAAGCGGCATTCGTGTAGACACGTATTCATACTCAGACAAGGCCTTTTTATCGGCCTGGACCCATCGATTAATGACCGAATATCCCCGTTTAAATATTGTCGGTGAGGAATGGTCTGTTAATCCTGTTATTACTTCCTATTGGCAGCACGGCACTTTGCGAAAAGACGGGTATAAATCTTGGTTGCCAGGGGTGATGGATTTTCCGCTTCAAGCTGCTTTGGTTACCGCGCTTAATGAAGAGGAGGGCTGGGGAACCGGGTTGAAAAAGCTCTATGAAGTGCTGGCAGGCGACTTTATCTATGGTGATCCGTCTAAATTGGTCATATTTGCCGATAATCATGATATGAGTCGCATTTACACCCAACTTGGCCATGATATTGATAAGTGGAAGATGGCCATGACAACCATCTTAACTACCCGAGGAATACCGCAGATCTTCTATGGCACAGAACTGTTAATGCAAAACCTGGGAACGGAAGACCATGGGATTATTCGTCGCGATTTTCCGGGTGGCTGGAAGGGCGATAGCAGTAACGCATTTACGGGGCAGGGATTAACCCCCGAACAGACAAATGCACAAGAGTTTATTCGTAATTTGTTGCAATTGCGTCAATCTTATCCAACATTATTTAGCGGAGAAATGACGCATTTCGTTCCGTTCGACGGTACTTACGTGTATTTTCGTCACGACGCAGAAAACCAGCAACAACTCATGGTCGTGCTTAATAAGGGCGACGAGAAAGCCCTCGATTTGCATCGTTTTGATGAGCGTCTGTCGACATTCACACAAATTCAGCGTGTCGACGCGAAAGGCTTTGCCACCAAGACGCTAGGCAGCACGCTTGAGGTGCCAGCGAACCAGGCAACCGTGTGGCTGATCAGTAAATAATTATAATTAGAGAATAAAATGAATAAAACACAACCTACCTTGCCTTTCTGGCAAATATGGAATGTCAGTTTTGGCTTCCTCGGTGTGCAGTTTGGGTTTGCCCTGCAAAATGCCAATGTCAGTCGCATTCTTTCTGATCTCGGGGCAGACTTACACTCACTGGCATTATTTTGGCTGGTGGCGCCTATTATGGGGTTGATCATACAACCTATTGTTGGCTCTGCATCAGACCGAACCTGGAACCGGTTAGGTCGTAGACGCCCCTTTATTCTCGCAGGCGCCATCGCAGCGGCCATTGGCATGTTGCTCATGCCAAATGCGCCACTCTTCGTTACATTAATGGCCCCGATGCTGTTTGGCGCGATGATGTTGGCGCTCATGGACGCTTCTTTCAACGTTTGTTTTCAACCCTTCCGCTCACTGGTTTCCGACATGGTACCCGCGTCTCAGCGCAATGCCGGTTACTCTGTGCAAGCGCTACTGATTAATATTGGTGCCGTTATCGGCTCCTTATTGCCTTTCATTCTCACCAATGTGGTTGGCTTGGATAATACGGCTGCGTTAGGTGAGGTTGCACCTTCCGTGGTGTGGGCATTTTACATTGGCGCCACTGTCTTATTGGGAACGGTGATTTGGACTGTTATTCGAACCAAAGAGTACGCACCAGAAGATTATGCCCGTTACAAGGGGCTGAATGTTGACGATGCAGCGCAGGCAGACAAAACCCCTTTCTGGACACTGGTTAAAACCATGCCTGACACCATGAAGCAGTTGGCGGTGGTGCAGTTTTTTTCCTGGTTTGCGCTTTATATCATGTGGGTCTATACCATGCCCGCCATCACCCAGCACATATGGAATATAGACAAACAATGGTTCGATCCTGCCTATATTGCGTCGGTAGGTAGCATGCCCGAGTTTGTTGTTGCTGCAAAAGGGGCTGCCGGTGATTGGGTGGGGATATTGTTTGCCGCCTACAGTGTATTTGCGGCCTTGTTCTCAGTCTTTCTGGCTCGCTTAGCCGATGGTTTTGGCCGTAAAACCATTTATGCCGGTTCACTGTTGTTAGGTGGCATTGGTTACATCAGTTTTCTCTTTTTCCAGGATCTGGAAGCCGTACACGTTAATTTGCTTATTACCGAAGTTACGGTTCCCCAAGGGGCTGTCAATTTAATGATACCGATGATTGGTGTGGGTATCGCCTGGGCAGCAATCCTAGCCATGCCTTATGCCATGCTCGCAGGCTCGTTGCCCGCAGAAAAAACCGGTGTGTATATGGGGATCTTCAACTTTACTGTTGCCATTCCGCAAATTGTGGCCGGACTCACTGCCGGTTGGATTTTAAGCAGCCTGTTTGACAACACCGCGATCAATATCATTCTGGTCGCTGGTGTATCGATGATCTGCGGCGCCATCGCTGTTTTGTTTGTTCGCGAGAACGAACTCAATAGTCAGCAGGCGGTAGACAAGGAACTATGATGAAACAATCAAAAATTACCCAATGTATGCTGCTGGCCACTGCAGCGGGATTATCTGCGTGTCAAGGCACACCGACAGAGTCTGCGGCAGCGCAGGCTATAACACATACCCCTGTTCTACAGGGTACCAATGAGCCGTTTAGCGCAGAGGCTATTTACTTCATTATGACTGACCGTTTTGTCGACGGTGACCCAACAAACAATTATGAAACCCAGGGTGGCGAGCATCCTACCTGGGAACTGCGCCTCGATGGACCGGACGGTCACTACGCTAACGTGGGCTACATGGGGGGAGACTTACAAGGTGTGGTCGACAATGTCGATTTCATTAAAGCAATGGGATTCACTGCGGTGTGGTTAACCCCGGTCGTTGATAATCCGAACCAGGCTTTTACGGGTAGTGAACAAATCACCTATGGTGGTCAGTTTAAAGACGGCGGGAAAACCGGTTATCACGGTTATTGGGCGACGAATTTTTACAAAGCAGATGAGCATCTGGTTAGCGACTCCCTCAGCGTGAAAGACTACACCAGTGCTATGCATGATGCCGGACTCAAAACGGTCTTCGATATTGTGGCAAATCACGGTTCCCCCAGCTTTACTATGCCGGTGGATCAACCTGGCTTTGGTGAAATCTATGATGCTAGCGGCAAGTTGGTGGCAGATCATGGCAACCTTCACCCTACAGAACTCGACCCCTCCAATCCGCTGCAGGCTTTCTTTCATCCTTTTCCTGATTTAGTGGAGCTGTCGAACCTGGATGAGTCGAATGCGGCCGTGCAGGATTATCTGATCAATTCCTATTTATACTGGATAGAGCAGGGCGCAGACGCGTTTAGAATTGATACTATACGACACGTACCACACAGCTTCTGGCGGGTGATGTCAGATCGTATTCGTGAGCAACATCCAGGCTTCTATATGTTTGGTGAAAGTTTCCAATACGATGCGAACTTTATTGCTCAGCATACGTTACCCAAGAACGGCAATATCAGTGTGCTGGATTTCCCCATGCAAAAAGCGATGGTGTCGGTTTTTGGAACGGAAGCAAAAGGCTTTGAGGCATTAGGCGACGCGCTTTATCTCACCCATGGGCCGTATCATAACCCCTACGACCTCACCACATTTTACGATAACCACGATATGCCAAGAATGAATGCAACCAACCAAGGGTTCATCGATGCGCATAACTGGTTGTTTACGTCCCGCGGCATTCCGGTGGTATATATGGGCTCTGAAACCGGCTTCATGCGCGGTACCGCTGAGCACAGTGGTAACCGTAATTATTATGGTCAGGACAAAGTAGATAGCGCTCCTGACCATGACATCTATAAAGCGTTGGTGCCCATCGCTCACGTACGACAGAAAACGCCAGCATTGCAGCGAGGGCTACAGTACATGCTTGAGCTGGAAGGCGACCGAGCGGCATTTTATCGCGTGGTACAAGACGAAGATGCCGCGCAAACGGCCTTAGTATTGCTCAACAAAAGCGATAGTCCAGCAAAATTTGCTATTACAAGTATGATGCAACATGGCGAATGGACAGAGCAAATAAGTCACCAATCAGTTACGGTTGACGGTAACCCGCTTACATCAACAGTACCGGCTCACGGGGTACAGGTTTGGGTACGCAACGGTGAGGTGTCCAATCCGGCTTTATTAGACGCTTTGCTTAATCAAATGAACAATCAGTAAATAAGTCTTCAAGATCAATGCAATGAAAAAAGCAGTCAGAAACGACTGCTTTTTGCTTTTTGGGCTCGTGATGAGATTACGCTTGATGCTGCGAAGCGCCGCAGGATTCGCGAATAATGAGTTCACCAGGCATCAGGTAATCTTCAACGGCTTGTTTATTGATGGCTTTAAGTAAACTGGATACCAATAACTTGCCAGCAAGCCGTGTATCTTGTTGCACGGTGGTCAGTGCAGGTGTGGTAAAGGCGGAAATAGAAATATTGTCATACCCGGTTACCACCACATCTTCCGGTACCCGATAGCCGTTTTCTTTTAAGGCCTGTAACACGCCGGTGGCGATGAGATCAGAGGCGCACACAATGGCTTCGGGCAGTGGACTGCCTGCGTTTAACAAAGTTTGCGTAGCCTTATAGCCTGCTTCGTCGGTGGAGTTGGCGTCGAGTCTTACAAATGTATCTACAGCGATTCCGTGGTCGACCAATGCCTGGCGATACCCTTGATAGCGGGCTAAAAATTCGGGGGCGTGGCCGCCAGCATCACCGATAAACGCGCAGGTCTTTTTGCCCAGTTGAATAAGGTGTCGGGTGAGATCGTAACCGCCCTGATAATTATCACAGCCGATACTGATACCGGGATGGTCGTTGTCTTTGGCTCCCCATCGGACAAAGTGCGTGCCTTGCTCTTCGAGCTGGGCCAGTTTATCGCGATATGCCGTGTAGTCGCCGTAGCCGAGTAGAATGATGCCATCCGCTTTTTTGGAATCTTCAAATTCGGCGTGCCAGTCGTCATCCAGATTCTGAAACGACACCAATAAGTCGTAACCCGCTGCCGCACTGGCACGGGTAATACTACCTAACATATTGAGAAAAAAAGGGTTGATCAATGAATCGTCGGTGGTGGGGTCTTCAAACAGCAATAAAGCAATGGTATTGCTCTTCTGCTTTCGCAAGTTGCTGGCGTTTTTATCCACTTTGTAATTGAGTTGCTTGGCGATACGTTGAACGCGCTCGCGGGTTTCTTTATTCACCAGCGGGCTATTACTCAGTGCTCTGGACACAGTTGATTGCGAAACACCGGCCATATGCGCAATATCAAAAGACGTGGCTTTTTCTTTCATGCCTGGAAAACGTAAAGTGACAAAAGTTGTATTCTACCACATAAGTTGTAAGGAATCGCTTGAGTTAATTGCCCCTTATCCCGTATTCGATGGTATTTTAGCCGCTTGTTTACGACAAGTTTAATTAATCATAGAGCCCTGTCTGGCAACGGGTTATACTCATTACATAACTTGCAAAAACACTTTTCAATAAAGGGGAAACGGCGAATGGCGGAAACGGAACATCATCCGAGCAACTTTATCCGGCAGATCATTGATAAAGATCTTGCGGCGGGTGTACATGATTCTATCAAAACACGCTTTCCACCGGAGCCTAACGGCTTTCTGCACATAGGTCATGCGAAGTCCATTTGCTTGAATTTTGGAATCGCTCGCGACTATCAAGGGTCGTGCAACCTGCGTTTCGACGATACGAATCCGGCAAAAGAAGACATCGAATACGTTAATTCTATTAAAGAAGACGTACACTGGTTGGGTTTTGACTGGAGTGGTGAGGCTTGCTATTCATCAGATTATTTCGAGCGCCTGCACGGCTACGCCCTCGAACTCATCGATAAAGGTTTAGCGTACGTTGATTTCTCTTCTCAGGAAACCATGCGAGAATTGCGTGGTACATTAACCGAGCCAGGTAAGAACAGCCCATATCGTGATACCGACGCGGCAACGAACCGCGCCGAATTCGAAAAAATGACGGCGGGTGAATACGCCGAGGGTCAGTGCTCTCTTCGTGCAAAAATTGATATGACATCGCCGTTCATGTGTATGCGTGACCCGGTTATTTACCGGGTGAAGTTTGCCCATCACCATCAAACAGGTGATAAATGGTGCGTGTACCCCATGTACGATTTTACACACTGTATTTCAGATGCCATCGAAGGGATCACACATTCACTGTGTACTCTGGAGTTCCAGGATAATCGTCGTCTTTACGATTGGGTCATTGAAAACATCTCCATAGAATGTACGCCTAAACAGTACGAATTTTCACGTTTGAATCTTGAATACACGGTGTTGAGCAAACGTCGTCTTATTCAATTGGTCGAAGAAAATCATGTGAGTGGTTGGGACGACCCGCGTATGCCCACCATCGCTGGTTTACGTCGTCGTGGCTACACGCCGGCATCGGTGCGCGAGTTCTGTAAGCGCATTGGTGTAACCAAAATGGATAACATGGTGGAAATGGGCATGCTTGAAGCCTGTATCCGCGATGATTTAAACGTGAACGCACCGCGTGCAATGGCGGTATTGGAGCCGGTTAAGCTGGTGATTGAGAACTATCCTGCCGGTGAAAGTGAACAGCTCCAAGCGCCGAATCATCCGAATGACGAAAGTATGGGTAACCGTACTATTCCGTTTAGTGGTGAAGTGTGGATCGAAGCGGAAGATTTCCGCGAGGAAGCGAACAAGAAATTCAAGCGTTTGGTTCTTGGCAAAGAAGTGCGATTACGCAATGCCTATGTAGTGAAAGCTGAGCGTGTTGAAAAAGACGCGGAAGGAAACATCACTACCATTTTCTGTACATACGATGCCGAAACCTTGGGTAAAGATCCGGCCGATGGCCGAAAAGTGAAAGGCGTTATTCATTGGGTTGATGCCAAAGCGGCAGATAAAGCGGAATTCCGTTTGTATGACCGTTTGTTTAATGTGCCCAATCCTGCTGCTGAAGAAAACTTTGTCGACGCCATTAATCCAGAGTCGTTAGTGGTTAAGTCTGGCTTTGTAGAACCAGGTTTGAGCGAGAATCCTGCCGCTGGTGGCTGGCAGTTTGAGCGCACCGGTTACTTCTGTTTAGACAACGACAGTAGCGACAGCGTAAAAGTATTTAATCAAACAGTGGGTTTACGTGACTCCTGGGCGAAAATTGCCGATTAATTACTGATCATTAACTGACTATTAGTTTCTTATTTTAAACCGCAGCATCGCTGCGGTTTTTTTATGCGTATTTCTGATTGATGCCGGCTGCAGGGTTGCGTAATCTGGTAAAAAACGTTGATAACAGGGAACATCATGAAACGCGGAATTCTGGCCATTACCACACTTTTATCTTTTTCAGCGGTATCAGCAACCTTTCCAGTCTACTTTTTAGGCGGTCAATCAAACATGGAGGGCTATGGCAAGATCAAAGATCTTGAGCCATTACATAGCAAGCCTGCAGAGCATGTGTTTTTGTTCACCGGCAATGTCGTGTCAGATGATGATACCAGCGGAGGAAAAGGCGTGTGGGCGCCGTTGCAGCCAGGTACGGGCACCGGATTTAAATCCAATGGCCGGGTAAGTCTCTACAGTGATACGTTTGGTCCAGAAGTCTCATTTGGCCATCAACTCTATTCTGTAAACGGCAATCAACCTTTAGCCATTATCAAGTATGCTAAAGGTGGTTCTGGCATTGCCGAAGGTGTGGGTCACGGCAGCTGGTTTCCTTTTTACAAAGAGAAAACCGGAGTTAATCAATACGATCATTTTCTGACCGCCTTACGCCTTGCTTTTGAGCCGACTGATATTGATTTAGATGGTGAGCTGGATACGCTAGTGCCTGCTGGCATCGTGTGGATGCAGGGAGAGTCTGATGCAGCGGAAAGTAAAGAAGTGGCAGAAGCTTATGAAGCAAACCTAAAACAATTGATGACACTGATCCGCGCTGCATTGCGGGATGATGATTTGCCGGTAGTCATTGGCAAAATCACGGACTCTGGTATGGATGAAACTGACGGCAAGCGCATGGATTATCACGGGATTGTTCAGAAAGCGCAGAAGTCTTTTGTTGATAACGACGTATGTGCTGCGTTTGTCACCACGCTCGATAATGAAAAGCATGTAGCAGACGGCTGGCACTATACATCAGAAGGTTATGTTCATCTTGGCGAAGCGTTTGCCGAGGCGATGATGAAACTACAGCAGAACTGTGATAAATCTGTCATCTGAGTCACCCAATAAAACGGGGAGCGTTAAGCTCCCCAATTCATGTTAATAAGGTACTGTTTCTGGTCTTGTTACTTCGGCTGACAGTCAATTGACTGACCATTCACATTTAAACTGTCATCACCCATGAGGTAAAGATAAACCGGCATCAGGTCAGCAGGGGGTTTCAGGGTCATTGGGTCTTCCGCAGGATAGGCGCTAGCGCGCATTTTGGTGCGGGTTGCACCAGGGTTAATACAGTTAAAACGTAACCCCCTGTTTTCAAATTCTGAAGCCAATACTTGCATCATACCTTCTGTCGCGAACTTAGACACGGCATAAGTGCCCCAAAATGCGCGGCCTTTTTTGCCCACACCCGAACTGGTAAATACCACTGAAGCATGCTGCGCTTTTCTAAGCGCAGGGATCAACGCTTGCGTCATCAGTGCGGCACTGTTCACGTTTATCTGCATCACATCCATCCACTCCGTTTCAGGAATGTCTGAAAAAGCACTTAAGTGGCCAAGCATAGAGGCATTGTGTAATACACCATCAAGCTTTCCAAACTGATCAATAATAGTTTGTGCCATATCTTGATAGTTTTTCGCTGTCGCCCCTTTTAAATCCAGCGGAATGATGGCTGGCTGCTGGCCTCCGGCCTCAACGATGTCATCATAGACTTTTTCCAGCTTGGATACCGTTTTACCTAATAAAATGCAGGTGGCACCAAAACGGGCGAAAGTTCTGGCTGCTTCAGCGCCAATACCATCTCCTGCGCCAGTGATCAGGATAATTTTATTTTCGAGTAATTCTTCAGCTGCCTGGTATTTAGTGGGCATAGATTCTAACCTTGAATTCGACACTACTGAGGGCGCAGCGCCTTGAGTGACCTGATAATACTCAGCGTCATGCACTTGTAAACCATTAGCCATGAAATTTCCCTGAAGAATTTAGGTTATTAAATTTAATTTACTAATTGTTAACAAACCTTTGCAAAATTTGGGTAATGCTCATAATATTAAGCCATACTCAACTGGTCATACTTGTTTGAACATTGGTTGTTTTACAACGATATAATTTTATCAAGCAGTGACTCGTGCATGATTTTATCCATGAAGCACAATAACAACAAAGCCTATTAAGGGAGAAAAAATGAGAAAACTCTTTATTAGTACCAGTGTGGCCCTGGCACTGGGTCTAACGGGTTGTGGTGGCTCAGACACACTCGAGGACATTCAGGCTGATACGCCGGTCCAGACGCCTTTTTCTCGCATTGTTTTTGACCCGGCAGCGGGCGATCTCAACATTCCTAACGATTTACTCATGCTGCCCGGTGATGACGGTTTTTTTGATTACACGCTCAATATTCCTGTTGCCGACCCATCTGATTTTTCCGATCCACAAAACGCATTGAACGTGTTGGATGGCTGGTCAACACAACATCCGTTCGTTATTGAGGTGACGACGCCGAGCGGTGTTTCCCTCGATGCTTCGACATTGGCTGATGGGATTATGTTGTTTGAAGCGACGTTAGGTTTAGATCAAAGCGATCCTGATTGTGCCAGCCTGACCATTCCATCGTCGGGTTGTAAAGTAGGTGATCAGCTTCAGTATGGTGTGGACTATGTTTTGTCACTGGTCGATAGCGACACGATTTCTGTGGTACCGCTGCAACCTCTGAAACCTGCACAAGGTTACATGCTGGTCATGACAACCGACTTAAAAGACAGCAGTGGTAATGGTGTGATGGGTTCAACTTCCTGGGAGTTAGTGAGACAGGATATTAATACACTGCCACTGAGCTCATCGGCGCAGTTACAGTTACAAACATTGGTTAATTCCTTAGTCGATCCCATCATTGATATGGGCTACGCCCGTGAAGACATCAGCTATGTTTCGGCCTTTACCACCCAAAGCACAGACATTGCGTTGAATTCGGTGAAGCGTGTCATGGTGGCGGAATTTGCTGGCCGTGCAGCAGCGGGAGACCCTACCGCAGCGCAAGCATTACCGGTAATCACGATTACTGATCCCGAGGGCGCGACCAATGCGATGGAAGCGCTAAACCTGGTTGATGATGAAACGTTAGCGGGTGCGGTTCAACAGGGGATTGCGGCGTTACCTGAAGCGTTCGCTGCTTTTATCCCTACCATTGAAGCCACGCTGGCGGCGGGCGGGTTTGACAGTCTACAAACCTGTTCGGGCTTACTTGGCACCTCGTCTGGTGCGATGGCGGGTACATGGGGCGCACTTAATGATTTCGCGGTGGGTGTTTCAACAGGTATTTTAGCCCAGGCGGGGCCATTCTGTGCTGCATCTCATTATCAGGGAAGTGTTTCATTACCTTATTACCTGGCGTTGCCTTCTGCGGAAGATCCATTAGCTCCCACCACGGGATTCTGGCAAGCAGCCTGTGATAGCGGCATCGTGCTTGCTGGCGCACCGGATGAAGCGTTAGCGGCCGCGACACCGGGGCCCAATTATACCTTGTGCGAACAGATCGGATTAGCCGACCTTCGTGTAAATGGTGAGATGTTGGATTCGGCTCGGAACATCACGAAGTTTAATCCTGTACCACAGACAAATGTAGTTCAAGCGTTAGACGTGCAGGTAACCGTACCAGAACCCACTGTGGCGGCTGGCTTAGGCTTCCCAATCAGTCAACCTGAAGCGGGTTGGCCGGTAGCCATTCTGATGCACGGCATTACCAGTAAGAAAGAAGATATGTTGGCGATTACAGGTGCGTTGTCACTGGCTGGTATTGCCACCGTTGCCATTGATCACCCGCTGCACGGCAGTCGTGGTTTTGACTTAAACGGTGACGGTACAGATGAAATCAATGCAACCACGGTAAGTGCAACGCATTATATGAACCTGCTGTCGCTGCCAACGGCCCGTGACAATGTGCGTCAGAGTGTGTCTGACTTACTGGGTCTGCGATTAGGCTTAAATGCGGTTAATGATATGACCACCATGAGTGCGGCACAGTTTGATCTTAGTCGTGTGTATTTTATGGGTGTATCGTTAGGCGCAATAACAGGCGCTGACTTTGCAGCGGTAACCAATTCAACCATGGGTGGTGATTTAGCGGCACTCGACAGCATGTATGCAGTGCAAGCTGCTTCTCTAGAATCACCGGGTGGTGGTGTTGCGCAATTTTTAATTGACTCGCCGCGTTTTGGGCCGCTGATCAAAGGGCTGCTTCTGTCCGAATCGTCTGAAGACTTCCAGGGCTTGCTGGTACAACTTTATGGCACAGCCGATGTGACGCAGGAGCAACTCGTGGCCGCCGTCGCCGTGTTTGAAGAGAATGTGACAGAGGCCCAGGCCGCGGAAGTACAAGCCGTGCTGTCGCAGTTTGCCTTTGCCGCACAAACCGTGTTGGATGCGGGTGACCCGAACAACTATGCGCAAACCATGACGGCAACCACGCCTGTGCACATGATGACCGTGGTCGGTGATGGTGGTGATAACTTACCTGATCAAGTAATTCCGGTAACGACTTCGCTGCCTCTGGCAGGCCAGGCTCCTTTTGCTGCTATCGCTGGCCTGGAGCAAATCAGTGTAACGGCGACGGGCGATCCGGTAAGTGGACTGGTGTTGTTCAATCAAGGTGCGCACGCATCAAGCTTGAGTCCTGAAGCCAGTGCCGCAGCGACAACTGAGATGCAGCGAGAAGTGGCTGGGTTCCTGTCTAGCGATGCGACAGTTATCCCAATCACGGATACATCGGTGGTGGCAAACTAGCCAATTAGTTGCTCATAAAAATAAAGCCGGCTCAATAACGAGCCGGCTTTTTTTATGGTCTTCAAGAACACCGTTAACTTAACGGGTTAACAGGGCGAGCTAACCGGTATATTTGTCAATCCCAGTAGGATTGGCATTTTCAGATACCGCTTCTTTCCATCCACCACCTAATGACTGGTAAAGCTCAACCAGTGCCGTTAGCTGCTCTTTACGGGTATCGATGAGCGCATTTTTAGCTTCCAATGACTCCCGCTGAGCAAGCAGAACTTCAAGATATTCACCTCGCGCCGATGCGAAGAGCTTATTAGCTACATCTACAGACTGATCCAGTGCTTCTATCTGTTTGCTTTTCAATGCAAAGCTGTTGTTGAGGTTGTCGAGTTTCGATAGCCCCGAAGACACTTCAGACACGGCGCGTACAATGGTGTACTCGTATTCGTATGCAGCCTGAATTTGCGCTGCACTGGCATCTTTATATTGCGCTTCAATGGCACGCAGGTTGATGAGTGGCGCGAAAATATCGCCAGACAAGGAATATGCTACCGACTCTGGGGTGTTAAAAAGGTATTTCGCATCGAACGCTTCCAAACCTATTCCCGCATGCAGTGCAAACGAGGGATAGAAATTGGCTTTTGCGACACTGATATTCAGTTTCGCAGCGGCTAATTCCAGTTCGGCTTCCCGGATATCGCTACGATTACTTAATAATTCCGACGGTACCCCGGCAGCAGGTTTATGCAGTTTGGCCGACATTAACTGATCCGCATCGCGTTCGATGTGCTGCGGTGCACGTCCTAGCAGCAGATTCAGTTTATTTTCGGTTTCAACAATTTCTTGCTGCACGATATAGCGTTCGCTTAAATTTTTGTTTACCTCCGCGTTAAAGCGCGCAACGGGCAGGGAAGATGAACGCCCGAATTGCTTAAGCTTTTGAATGGTATTTAGCACATTTTTTTGCAGCGCTATGGTGGCATCTAAATTACTCAGGTGGTTATCCAGAGCAAGCAATTCATAATAGGTTTTTGCTACCTCAGCCACCATTTCAGTAATGAAGAACTGACGACTTTCAATGCTGGCAAGGTATTCAAGTGATGCCACCTTGGACGCATCACGCAGTTTATGCCACACATCTAACTCCCACGATGCATTGAGTCCCAGGCGAAGGTTAGCCAGAGGATCGGGGAAGTCTTTGTCTCCGCGAATATGCAATTGCTCTTCCACGGCACCGTCGCGAGTATATTCGCCCACTTTACCGGTTTCAGCTTCCGCCCCCGCCGACACGCTGGGCAAATATTCCCCCTCTCTGGCGTAAACTTCGTTCGCCGCCATGTTGATGCGTTGTAACATCATGGCCACTTCCTGGTTATTTGCCAGCGCGGTGTCGATGAGCTCGATGAGGTGAGGATCTTCAAACCATTCATTCCAATCTATCTTCACGTGCTCGCTCGATAACGATGATTGATAATTCGAGGGCAGTGCCACCTGGGCGTCTCGTGTTTGAATATCAGGTATGGCGCAGCCTTGCAGCACCAAGGCGGCTGTGACTGCTAACGCAAGTGGCTTAACGGTATTACGAATAGAGAATGAATTAATCATGTTTAGCCTCCTCGTGGTTATAGTCGTAGGTTTCGGTCAGTGGCATGTGGTCTTCGTTTTTAATCAGTGTTTTACCTTCACCCATTTTGGCGAAAAGGTAATACAAGCCCGGAATGATAAGCACACCAAATACGGTGCCGAAAACCATGCCGCCAAGAGCAGATGAACCGATGGTGCGATTTCCTACCGCACCGGCCCCGGTCGCGATAACCAGCGGGATGAGTCCGGCAACAAAGGCAAAGGATGTCATCAGAATAGGACGGAACCGGGCCGTAGCCGCCTCAATCGCGGCTTGTTTGATGGACAAGCCCTGTTCTTTTTTCTGTACCGCGTATTCCACAATTAGAACGGCGTTTTTACCCAACAAGCCAACTAGCATGACGAGACCTAACTGTGCATAGACGTCGTTACTTAGTCCCACGGCTTTGAGCAGCATCATTGAACCAAAAATCCCCGTGGGCAGAGACAGGATCACTGCAAAAGGTAACAGTAAACTTTCATACTGCGCCGCGAGCACGATATAAACGAACAACAGAACAACCACAAAGATGAGCACCGCTTCATTGCCGCGCTGTGCTTCATCGTATGACAGTCCTTCCCAGCCTATGTCGTAGCCGTGGGGGAGTGTGGCTGCGGCAACTTCTCGCACTGCCTGAATGGCATCTGCCGAGGTATAACCTTTTGCCGGTTCTGCCCGAATAGCAGACGACGTATACAGGTTGTACCGGGTAATTTCATTCGGTCCCTGGGTTTTAATCAGTTTCATAAAGGCGGAATAGGGCACCATTTCACCTTCTTCGTTGCGTACATAATAGTCCAGCAGATCACTTGGGTAACGGCGATACTCGGGTGCCGCCTGGGTGTACACTTTGAAGAAATTGTTAAAGCGGGTGAAACCCTGCTCGTAGGTACTACCGATAAGAATGTCCAGGTTTTCCATGGCGGTTTTAATAGAAACGCCTTTTTGCATGGCGGCCTGATTATCAATTTCGATTTTGTACTGTGGGTAATCGGCTGCGTAGAAGGTAAACAAGCCTTTTAACTCTTTGCGTTTAGCAAGTTCAGCCATGAAATCTTTGTTGATTTGATCAAATTCCTGGTAGTCGGTGGTATTGGTTTTATCCAATAATCGGAACGACAAACCGGATGATGCACCATAGCCGGGTACCACTGGCGGCTCGAAGTATTCAATGGTTGCACCGAGGTGATGGGCTTTTTCTTCCAATGCTTCGATGATTTCAGGCACCGTCTGTTCACGATCCGCCCAATCCTTTAAGTTGATCAAACAGGTACCCGCATTGGAACCACGTCCTTCGGTGAGGATTTCGTAACCAGCAAGGGAAGAAACCGACGATACGCCTTCAATTTCCAGCGCCATGCTCTGAAGTTCCCGCGCCACCTTATTGGTTGCTTCCAGGGTAGAGCCGGGTGGGGTTTGAATGATCGCGTAAATCTGGCCCTGATCTTCACCGGGAATAAAGCCTGACGGCAGGATTTGGTTCACCCATCCCGTACCGGCAATAAACGCAATCAGCACAATACCTGTTACAACCCGACGGTTAACAATGGCAGCGATAATGCGGGTATAGCGGCCTGTTACTTTTTCAAATATACGGTTAAATGCATCAATGAACTTGCTGACAGGCGTGCGCTTCTTAGGCTGACCATGATGGTTTTTCAGCAGCATTGCACACAGCACCGGAGTAAGTGACAGGGCAACAATACATGAAATAACAATCGACGACGCCATGGTGATAGAGAACTGTCGGTAAAACACCCCCACCGGACCGGCCATAAATATTAGCGGTACAAAAACGGCAACCATGACCAGAGTAATGGCGATAATAGCACCTCCCATTTCACCCAAAACTTGCTTTGTTGCCACGTAAGCATTCATGGTGGCGTCATCTTCCATTTTGGCATGCACCGCTTCCACCACAACAATGGCGTTGTCGACCACAATGCCGATGGCAAGTACCAAAGCAAATAGCGTGATTAAATTTATATTTACGTCGAATGCCTGCATGCAAAAGAAAGTACCGATGAGCGACACGGGTACGGCGATGATAGGTATTAACGTTGAGCGCCAGTCACCCAGGAAAATAAATACCACCAGGGAAACCAGAACAAACGCTTCTCCTAGCGTATGCAGAACCTGTTCTATGGACGCATCGAGGAATTTAGAAACGTCGTAATTGATTTCATAATGCATACCTGCGGGGAATGATTTCTCCAGCTCCGCCATCTTTTCTTTTACGTTATCGATAACTACGTTCGCACTGCTGCCGTAGTTTTGCTTAAGCACAATGGCCGCCGAAGGATAGCCATCTTTGTTTGAATAAATATCAAAAAATTCACTGCCCAATTCTACTTCGGCGACATCGCCAAGTTTCAGCAATTTGCCGTCTGAGTCGGCGCGAATAATGATATTTTTATATTCTTCGGGTTTGTTGTAACGGCCTTCATACACCAAGACATATTCTTTCGACTGCGCATCAATGCCCGAACTTCTGCCCAAACGACCAGGACGACCAATTAAGCTTTGCTCATCCATGGCTTCCATTATTTCATCGACGGAGATCTTGTAGGCACGCATTCTGTCAGGCTTAAGCCAAACACGCATCGCATACTGGCGGCTACCTAGTATTTTAGCACTGGCAATGCCTTTCACACGCTGCACTTCAGGAATGACATTGATATTCGAATAGTTATACAAAAACTTCTCATCAGCATCTTTGTCGGTACTGTAGACATTGATGTACATGAGCATGCTAGGCTGCACGCGATTAACCACAACGCCTTCAAGCTGAACAAGTTGCGGTAACCGGTTCATTATCTGATCGAGCCGGTTTTTCACGTTCATCAGCGCCTGATTGGGATCAACATCGAGGTCGAAAATGACCTGGATTGTCGCTTCACCGGCACTGGTGGCGTCAGACACAATGTATTTCATGCCAGGCACACCGTTGATAGAACGCTCGATGGTGACCAACGAGGACTTTACCAGCACATCTGCATTCGATCCCGGGTAAGCCAGTGAGATCAGTACACGAGGTGGTGCAATATCGGGGTATTGCGATGTCGGCAAAGAGAAAATCGACAATACGCCTAAAAACACAATCATGACAGAAAGCATAATTGCCATTACCGGTCGCTTTATAAAAACTCCAAACATAAACCTGTGCCCTTATTCCGCGTCTAAATGAAGTTCGGCGAAGGCTTGCGCTGCCGGAACAGGATCAGGATTGATATGGTCGCCATTCGCCACACGGCGTAAACCATCAATGAGCACTGTATCATTCTCATCAAGACCCGAGGAAACAATGAAAATGTTGGGTAATTCTGCAGCAACCTGAATGTGACGAGAATGAATAACATCATCCTTATCAACAACGTAAACATAGGTTTGGTCGAGAATTTCAAACGTCGCTTTTTGTGGAATGATGATACTGTCAGGGTAGGCCACATCCATCAAAATATTTCCGGTTTGACCGTGACGTAATAAGCTATTCGGGTTGGCAAAAGAGGCCCGCATTTCGATGGTACCAGTATGGTTGTCGAAATCCGCCTCAACGGTGTCAATATGTCCGGTTTGTGAATACACCGAACCATTCGCTAGCTTTAAATGTACTGGGGTTTCAGTAATGTCTCTACCGTGTTGGACATAATCTAAATACTGAGACTCGGGCACATTAAAATACACCCACATTTCGCTTAAATCGGACAGGGTTGTCAGTAATTCGCCTTCGTCGAGTAAGCTGCCTGTGCGGGCTTCAAGGTGGTCCATTTTGCCTGTAAACGGGGCCCGGATATCGGTGAAGTCCAAATGGGTTTGCGCCAGTTCAACTTCTGCCAGGGCTTTGTCGTACTTTGCCTTCTCCACGGCCAATTCTGTAGACGATACAATGTCTTGTGATTCCAGCGATTGCGTATTTTCCCATTCGACCCGTGCCGCGTTGGCTTCGGCTTGTGCCTTGTGAAGCTCGGCTTCATAAATGGTGGGAGTAATTTTAAACATCGGCTGACCTTGCTCAACGGTCTGACCTTCGTCAACAAACGTTTGTTGCAGGTAGCCTTTTTCCATTGCGCGTACTTCAATGTGTTGAATGGCACGTATTTGACTCACGTACTCTTTTACAATGGTATTGTCTTGTTTAATGGGATGGGTGACCGCCAGTGCCAGCGAGGGTTCATGGAAGGTTTCTTCTTCCTGCCCACAACCTGAAAGGAGGATAGAAACGACACTCAGTGCAACGATTGTTTTCTTGTTCATAAATAATTTTTGTAAATAGATGCCTGTCGCCGGACTGATAAGCCAGACGAACAAAAAATAAGCGCGACAACAGACTCACCAGCCAGTGAAGAATAAACAACTGGCAGTGTGGTCGCAGATAAACGCCAGAGCGAAATTAATGCGCTCCGGAGTACATGATTAAAAAAGAACAGTGGATATCAGTCAGCGAATGCTGAACTGATCAGAAAACCGGTGGCGCGCGAGAGGGAGGTTGGACAAAACGGAAAGAAGACGTAAAAACCGCATATTGAGGAACTTCAAATAACGATACCAGATGATAATGCGGGGGCGGAATTTGCTGAGCAATGGGGGGAGACGGATCAAATTGCTCGTCTTCTACGTCTTCAACTTTAAACGACAGTGTAAAAATGGACGCGTCAGAATGAAACTGAACGGCGGTGGTAAGATAACACTGTTTTGTCTCTATCAGCAGCGCACAGAAAAACACCATCAAGAAGGCTGGGAACCTTTTTGATATAAGTGTTTGACGTATTTGGTTAAAAAATAACAAAGGAATTGCGCTTACCTGCATTAAAGACAATTAAGATGCTACGAAGTGTGAGGTTGTTAAACAAGGTGCTGTGAGATAAATGACCCTTTTTCACCGGTGTTTCACTACGACTTATTTGTTAGTGTTCAAAGGATAACCTGGCTTGTAAACGGCGTGTGAAAACCAGTTAAAAAAGCATGAGGCTATTCTTCGTCAGTTATCGGTATTGCACAAAACCGTTAGCACCAACATGAAATCAGAGTGTCGTCAGTCATGGCTTTGTTTGTTAAACTATCCCGCTGTTTAAACGGTATTAATATGCTGTTCGCCCGGTGAGGGCCGTAGTAGAAGAAAAATCAGGAGAAGATGTTGGAGTTTTTGTACGAATACGGACTATTTCTGGCAAAGGCTGTCACCTTGGTAGTGGCCATTGTGATTGTATTGATTGCCATAGTGGGCAGCGCCAGTCGCCAAAAGCCAGGCAAAGGCCAGCTTGAAATTATATCGCTGACTGAGCAGCTAAATGATATTAAACATTATGCACGCTCGGTATTACTTGATAAGGCCGCACAGAAGAAGCTGGCCAAGGAACAGAAGAAAAAAGACAAAGCAGATAAATCAGACAGTAAGAAAAGTGAAGAGGGTGAGAAAAAATCCCGCCTGTTCGTTATTGATTTTGAAGGTTCTATGGACGCCCATGAAGTAGAGCGTTTGCGTGAAGAAATTACCGCAGTATTGTGCGTCGCAGAAAAGCAGGATGAAATTCTTGTGCGTTTGGAAAGTGGTGGCGGTGTGGTTCACGGATACGGTCTGGCTGCATCACAACTGCAGCGGATTAAAGAAGCCGGCATCAAACTCACCATTTCTGTCGATAAAGTCGCCGCGAGTGGTGGTTACATGATGGCGTGTGTTGCCGATACGTTGTTATCTGCTCGCTTTGCCTACATTGGTTCTATTGGTGTACTGGCTCAAATTCCAAACGTAAATAAGCTGCTCAAGAAGCATGATATTGAGTTTGAGCAACACACTGCCGGCGATTACAAGCGCACACTGACCGTATTCGGTGAGAATACTGACGAAGGCCGTGAGAAATTCCAACACGATTTAGAAAACATTCATACGCAGTTTAAGCTGTGGGTGAAATCTCAGCGCGACGTGCTGGATATTGAAAAAGTCGCCACCGGTGAAGTTTGGTTAGGGGCGGAAGCACAAGAGCTTGGCCTGGTTGACGACATTATGACGTCTGATGACTATATTCTTTCGCATCATCCGGCCCGCGAAATCTTTGCGGTAAAATACGCGCAGAAGAAGACCATGGCAGAGAAACTGGGCTTCGCTGTTTCAACAGCGGTAGAGCGTAGCATTATGCGTGTAATGTCTAAATCCAGACAGTGGTTTCAGTAGTGCTGTAGCGCCATGGCGAAAGATACCAAAGTTAGAATACTCAATGCCGCTGAAGCCTTGTTCGCTGAACAAGGCTTCACACAAACCTCCATGCGCGCAATTACTGCTCGTGCTGATGTGAACCTGGCTTCAGTGAATTACCATTTTGGTAGCAAGAAAAACCTCATCCAGGCCGTGCTGAAACGCTACTTTGACGTGTTGATGCCGCAAATTGATACGGTACTTGCTAAGCATAAAGTGGAAACTGGCGTCGGTGGCGTACAAAGCCTGCTTATGTCTCTGGTGCCACCAATGATAACCCTTTCTAACGTACGACCCAAAGGCACAGCGCTGTTTGTACAACTTCTTGGTCGTGGCTATAACGAAACGCAAGGGCATTTGCGCCGGTTTATCATGCACGATTATGGTAAGTCTGTGGCCGGATTGATGGCGGCACTGCATGCCAGTTTGCCAGAGGTCGACGATCACGAATTATTCTGGCGGCTGCATTTCGCCATCGGCAGTTTTGTGTTTTCCATGGCTTCCAGTCAGGCCCTGACTGAAATCGCAGAAGCCGATTTTAATCAGGATGTTGATATTCAAGCCGTTATTCTGCATCTCGTGCCTTTTGTTTCCCAAGGCATTGCCGGGCATTCTGCCTAAGTCTTATCGCCATTATCAGGAGGGCATCATGGCCGTCACCAGGCACCAACTCGCTGCGTTTTTAGATGAATTATTGCGCCCCGCAGAAATTAACGATTTTTGCCCCAATGGTTTACAGGTTGAAGGTAGCCAAGACATCAATAAGATAATTACGGGGGTTACGGCCTCACAGGCGTTAATTGACGAAGCAGTGAGGTTGAATGCTGATGCCATTCTGGTACATCACGGGTACTTCTGGAAAGGCGAAGATCCTGCGCTTACCGGCATGAAAGGGAAGCGTATTCGTACTTTGATAAAGAACGACATTAATCTTTTGGCTTATCACCTGCCTATCGATGTTCACCCGCAATACGGTAACAACGCGCAACTGGGTGACATCATGGGGCTAACTGATCTATCGCCTTTATCTGGCGTAAAGCCTAATGGCATCATATTTACAGGACGCACCACCCAAGCCATGTCTGGTGAGGCATTTCGCCAGCAACTTGAAACGGCGTTGGGCCGAAACGTGTTGCACGAAGGGCACCCTCCGAAAGACATCAATACCGTTGCGTGGTGCACTGGGGGCGGACAGGGCTATATCGAGCAAGCCATTGCTGCTGGTGTAGATGCATTTGTTACCGGTGAAGTGTCGGAACAAACCGTTCACGCGGCCCGCGAACTCGGCATCCATTTTTATGCCGCCGGGCACCACGCTACCGAGCGTTACGGGGTAAAGGCCGTGGGAGAGTGGCTCGCTTCAGAACTGGAAGTAAATGTCGAATTTATCGACATTGATAATCCTGCCTAATCTCTTCTTAGCAACGTTATCAACGAGTATGTAGCTACGAGTCGTTCAACTTACTGCAGATGCATTTATGAAATCTACCGACCAATACTTTGATGGTATTGCAAAAAAATTTGCCACCAATATCTATGGCACCACCAAAGGGCGTTTGCGTCATTTGCTGTTGGTAGAAACGCTTACACCGTACCTACAATCGTCGCGGCCACTTAACGTTATGGATTTAGGTGGGGGTACCGGCATTATGACAAAAGTGCTTGCCGATGCTGGTCACCACGTGACATTAGTGGATGCATCGGAAGATGTACTGTCACTCGCCAGAGAATATTTGGCGGAACTTCCGCAAGTAACCATCCGACAAGGCAGCATTCAGACCGAAACGCAGATTGACCAGCAAGATCTCATCGTTTGTCATGCCGTGCTGGAGTGGTTAGCCGAACCCCTGGAGGCTTTAAGCCTTATCTATCAAAAAATGAAACCTGGCAGTGCACTGAGTTTAACGTTTTTTAACCGTGATGCGGCGCTGTTTGGCAACGCGATCTACGGTAATTTTGACTACATCAATCGTGGGATGAAAGTAAAAAATCAGGTGCGTTTGAATCCGAATAATCCGCTGGTGCCGGCAGAAGTTATTAGTCATGCAGAATCACTGGGGTTCACTGTGAACGCTGTCACTGGCATACGTTGTTTTCATGATTACATGCGAGAGCGGCAACTCACCGATGCTGAATTTGAAGCGCTGGTGGCATTGGAAAAGCAGTATATGAATCAAGCGCCTTATTGCTGGCTAGGAAAATACATGCACCTGATACTAGAAAAACCGGCCTGAGTAGACCGGTGGTGCGTGTTTTTTGCCGCGCAATGCAGAAAGGGCAATCAGGGTTTCACTAAAAACGTGGTGGTATCCATATTCTTGTCTGCACATTTTTTCACATTAGATAATGTGGTTTGGGCAATTTGATTTAACGCTTCCCGGGTAAAAAAGCCTTGATGCCCAGTAATGAGCACATTATGAAAGGTGGATAATCGCTCAAATACGTCATCCTGGATAATTTCGCAGGAATGATCTTTGAAAAACAGTTCAGATTCCATTTCGTACACGTCGAGGCCAAGGTAGCCAATTTTGTGCATTTTTAGCCCATCTATCAGTGCCTGGGTATCCACCAAGCCGCCTCTTGATGTGTTAATAAGCATGACACCATCGCGCATTTTGCCAATACTGTCTTGGTTAATCAGGTGGTAGCTGTGCTCGTTTAACGGGCAATGCAAACTGATAATGTGTGACTCTGCAAGCAGTTTATCGAGGGCGACATACTGGACGCCAGCATCTTGCAGATGGCGATCGGGGTAAGGGTCGAAACACAATACCTGACAGCCGAAACCCAGTAAGATTTTTGCCGTTGCCTTGCCAATATGCCCGGTGCCTACAATACCTACGGTTTTGCCCGCCATATTAAAACCGAGTAAACCGTTGAGATTAAAGTTACCGTCTTTTACCCGGTTGTAGGCTTTGTGCATACGGCGGTTGAGGGTAAGCATGAGCGCTACCGCATGCTCAGCGACGGCTTCCGGTGCATAGGCGGGAACATGGGATACGGCGATACCCAGTGCTTGAGCTTTATCGAGATCCACATTATTAAAACCCGCGCATCGCAGGGCAACATGTTTAACGCCCATCGCACCAAGTTGTGCTAATACCGTGGCACTCACGTTATCGTTAACGAATACACAAACCGCATCGAGCCCGCTACATAGCGCCACTGTGGCGTCGTTGAGGTGGGCGGAAAAATACTGAAGACTAATTCTGTTGTCTGCCTGGGCAGATAACGATGTTTCGTCGTAAGGGTTACTGCTAAACACACCGATTTTAATAGCCGAGCTTTTACCCACCATAATATTTCCTTATTAGGCTTAAATCAGAGAAAGCAGAGACTTCTCCAATTCTTCTGGTTTCGTTGTTGGCGCAAACCGGTGGCGTACTACACCGTTTTTATCGACAACAAACTTGGTAAAGTTCCATTTTATGCCCTTAGTACCGAGTACGCCCCGGGCTTCATCTTTTAAGTAGTTAAACAACGGCGCGGCATTGTTGCCATTGACATCGACCTTCACCGACATGGGAAAAGTGACATTGTAGTTGAGATCGCAAAACTGCGCGATATCGGCGTCGGAGCCGGGCTCCTGGCTACCGAATTGATTGCAGGGAAAGCCAATCAGCACAACATCTTTATCTTTATATTGTTGCCACAACTTTTCAAGTCCTTCATATTGCGGGGTAAAGCCGCAACGACTGGCAGTGTTAAATATGACGAGCACTTTCCCTTTTAGTGATGCTAAGGGCAGTGTCTCGCCATTATTTAATGTCACGGTGAAATCGTAAACCGAAGGCATGTTATCGTCTCTCAGTTGGTTTGCAGCGCGCATAAGCTGCTTTTACTCGTAGTTTTGTTATTATCCTGATGATGACAAAACCGTTTAAATGAAATCAGCAAGTTAGCTGAATATCTCATTATCACGTATAACGAAGAGAATACAATGTCTGTGAAAAAAGTTACTTTTCTTGGCCTTGGGGTTATGGGCTACCCCATGGCGGGTCACCTGCAAAATGCGGACTTCGACGTCACGGTTTATAACCGTACAACTAGCAAAGCAGAAAGCTGGAAACAGCAATATGGCGGCAAGTTCGCTAAAGACATTGCTGCCGCGGTATCTGGCGCAGACATCGTGTTTATGTGTGTGGGCAATGACAACGACGTACTCGCAGTGGCAGGAACAGCCATAGATAACATGGCGGCTGGCGCGGTGCTGGTTGATCACACCACAGCCTCTGCTGATGTGGCCAGAACGCTTAGCCAGCGCTGCAAAGAAAAATCACTTGGGTTTCTCGATGCACCGGTTTCCGGCGGCCAGGCAGGCGCTGAGAATGGTCAGCTCACTATTATGGTGGGAGGAGATCAGGCGGTGTTTGATCGCGTGCAGCCAGTCATGGATGCCTATGCGCGCCATAGCCAGTTACTTGGTGATGCGGGCAGTGGCCAGTTAGCTAAAATGATGAACCAGATTTGTATTGCCGGTATTGTTCAGGGCCTGTCGGAAGCATTGCATTTTGGTCAACAGGCAGGGTTAGATTGTGCGGCCGTTATCGATGTTATTTCTAAAGGTGCGGCACAGTCATGGCAGATGGAAAATCGTGCGCAAACCATGCTAGAGGGGAAATACGACTACGGTTTTGCCGTTGATTGGATGCGAAAAGACTTGTCGATTGCCCTTGATGAAGCACGGCGCAATGGTTCTACGCTTGCGCTTACCGCACTGGTTGATCAGTATTATGCCGATGTACAAAAAGCAGGGGGCGGCCGCTGGGATACATCAAGCTTACTGACCCGACTGTCAACGTCTTAGTCTTGCAGTCTCTCGCACTCAAAATTTCGCTCAAGACGCAGGGTCTTGAGCGTTTTCATTGTTCGGTGTTTGCTCAGCATAGAAAAAGCTCGCTTCAGCTTGTGCTTGGGTTCTTAGTCGATGCAGACGTTTACGGTTGCTGTTATTGAGCGCCCCAACATCGAGTTTACTTAGCAAAGCCGGTACGGTGTACGAGCGGTAATTAGCATGGCGAGACTCCAGCATGCACTGTACCAGGTTCAAGCCAAATGCTGCCGTACTGGGCTGCATCTGATAAGCCTGATAAAAATAGTACATTGCTCTGATGTAGTCTCTACCAATGAAAAGTCGCATTCCCGTATTGTTGAGCTCGAGTGAACGCTCTTCGGACATACCCATATCAAGCTCTGCATTTGTCAGTACCTGTTCATTTAACGTTTGCGAGGTCAGGTTGCTTACAAGGTGATTGCGCTCATGTGCCATCGCCAGTAATTCACGGGCTTTTTCACTGTTTCCAATGGCATTGTGGTTTTTTGCTGCGATGGTTAAGGTGGCAGGATCGGTGCGCGACAGCAGATCCATATGTTCTAGCGATAAAATCTGAGTCACTTTATCGAGATCGTCTTCGAGAGATGCCGCGAACGCGAGCAGGTAATCTTTCTTCTGAATTTGCTGTTGATCCACTTGTGCCCGGCTTGCTATGCCAATCAATCGGCGGGCCTGGCTAAGACTTTCGTCACGATTTGTTTTCGGTTGTTGCTCAGCAATGGAAAGGTAAAACTCAGCCAGTTCTACAGTGAATTCATTGAAGCGTTCGCGGGTACTGCGATTGTAATCACGCTTTTTTTGTAACAACTCTATGCCTTCAATCACCTTATCCTGTTTCTGGTAGGTCAACGATTTTAGACGCGTAGCGGGAACACTTAACTCGCTAATTTTTATATGATCTAAATAGAATTCAGCTTGTGACCAGGCTTCCTGTTCAAAGCAAAGGCACGCGAGCCATTCGAAAGCTTTATCTCGTGCCAGTGAATTGGTCATTAAGTCAGAAAGCTCATTTCTGCAATGCGACCAGTTGCCCGCCAGATATTCGCATTTAATTTTTCCCCATTGCGCCCATAACACTTTGTCTGAATGGGCTAGCACGGTTTCATACAGCTTTTTGGCTTCTAAAAGTTTACCAAGCTGAAATAAAACACGGGCATGTAACTTCACCACATCATTTTTAAGTCTGCCGGGGGTTTGCTCGCTGTCTAGTTCGTTAATAATGCGAAGTGCATTTTCTGCATCATTGTTATCCAGCGCGTCGAGGGCCTGTTTAACAAAGTTTCTGTAGCTCAAATAATGCTTTAACCCACGGGTCAATGTGGCAATGTTGTAAGGCTTTATGACCAATAAATCCGGCTGTGTATCAATGATCTGACCGACAGTTTGCGGGAGCCGGTCGGCGGTAATAAATATGATGCCGGTACTTGGACGAATAAACTGGCTCTGTCGTAACTGTTGCACCCACTCCACGCCATTTCTGCCTTGTCCGAGGTGAAAATCCATCAGAATTATTTCAAAATTTTGTCGGCGAAGGGCAGCTTTTAGCTCAGAACCGTTACTGAAACTACTAATTTCAAACTCGCCCATGGGCAGCAAGTGACTGCGGATCGCCGAGCGGGCAGTGGCGTTATCTTCAATAATTGCCAGACGATAGGGCATGATGGCGAGCAGCTTCCTGATATAACAGCGAGAATGGCACGTACCTTAAGCATAACAGCGTAGGTGAAATTCGTCACCCTGAGAGCTCTCTATTAAAAGTGTTTCACCAGAACGTGCTGAACACATCAATCGTTGTCACAAAAAATTTACAATATGCTCTTATTTGTTTTACGTTAACGTTTACGTAAACCTTCAGAATTGTTTAAGGTGTTGCATAAGCCAATAGCAAGCAACATGAAAAGAGAGCGATATGCAAAACGTGCCGATGTTGATTAACGGGGAATGGGTGTCAGGGAAGGGGGAACAGACGATAGCTGTGACTAACCCTGCCAATAACGAAACCATCGCCAATATTCCGTGTGCTTCTGAAGATGACATGACCGCAGCCATTGATAGTGCGGTGAAGGCATTTGAGACCTGGCGCGACGTGCCTGTCACCGAGCGTGCTCGTTTGATGATGCGTTATCAAGCATTACTCAAACAACATCATGATGAACTGGCCACACTTCTGGCCAGCGAAACAGGCAAAACATTCGACGATGCCAAAGGCGATGTGTGGCGTGGTATTGAAGTGGTTGAACAAGCCATGAATGTGCCGTCTATGATGATGGGCGAAACCGTAGAAAATGTTGCCCGCAATATCGACACTGCCAGCTACATACAACCTTTAGGTGTGTGTGTTGGCATCACGCCGTTTAATTTTCCGGCAATGATACCGCTTTGGATGTTTCCTCTCGCCATTGCATGTGGCAACACGTTTGTGCTCAAGCCTTCAGAACAGGACCCGCTGACACCCAACCGTCTTGCTGAACTGTTTCTGGAGGCGGGAGCACCGCCAGGCGTACTTAACGTTGTGCATGGTGGTAAGGCGCAAGTCGACCGTTTACTTAATGATGTCCATATCAAAGCCGTTTCTTTTGTGGGATCTGTGCCTGTAGGTCAAGCCATTTATAAAACCGCTACGGCAAATTTGAAGCGCGCCCAATGTTTCGCCGGTGCCAAAAACCACACTGTTGTTATGCCTGATGCGAACAAAGAACACGTATTGAATAATCTCGTCGGGGCATCTGTTGGTGCGGCAGGGCAGCGTTGTATGGCTATTTCAGCAGCAGTATTTGTTGGCAATGCGAAATCGTGGATCCCAGAATTGGTTGAACGTATTGCCAAGGTAAAACCAGGCTTATGGAACGATAGCGAAGCCGGCTTTGGCCCGTTGATCTCACCGGCGGCGAAGCTACGTGTGTTGTCGTTAATTGAACAAGGTAAAAAGCAAGGCGCGAACTGTTTGCTGGACGGCTCTGATTTTAGCGTACCAGGTTATGAAAATGGCAATTGGGTTGGCGCCACGGTGTTTTCAGACGTTACGCCAGACATGGCTATCTATCAGGAAGAAATTTTCGGGCCGGTGCTTTCGTGTATGACCGTTGACTCTCTGGACGAAGCGCTTTCGCTGGTGAACGCGAACCCCTTCGGTAACGGCACTTCTATATTTACTAACAGTGGTGCGGCTGCGCGTAAGTATCAGCATGAAGTCACCGTGGGGCAAGTAGGAGTTAATGTCCCCATTCCGGTGCCACTACCGTTTTTTTCATTTACCGGCTGGAAAAACTCGTTTTACGGCGATTTACACGCTTACGGAAAGCAAGCCGTGCGCTTTTACACAGAAACCAAAACGGTTACGAGTCGTTGGTTAGACGATGATATTCCTGGTCCACTTAATCTCACCATTTCAATGTAATAGGAGGCATCAATGGACTTTTCTTTAAACGATGACCAAATCGCCTTCATGGATGCGGCCAGCCAATTCGCTGCTCAGGAATTTGCTCCGAATGCAGCTCGCTGGGATAGAGAACATATTTTTCCTGTAGAAGCCCTACGCAAGGCGGGTGAACTGGGCTTTTGTGGCTTATACACACCGGAAGACGCTGGCGGACTGGGGCTGTCGCGACTGGACGCATCGTTAATCTTCGAACAGTTAGCGATGGGCTGTACCACCACCACAGCCATGCTAACTATTCACAATATGGCGACCTGGATGATTGCTACTTGGGGCACCGAGGAAGCGAAAAGCGACTGGTGTGATGCATTGGTTAGCGGAGAAAAGCTAGCTTCTTATTGCCTTACTGAGCCCGGGGCAGGTTCAGACGCCGCATCGTTAAAAACAAAGGCGGTTTATTCACAAGATGGTTATGTGATTAACGGCTCCAAGGTTTTCATTTCTGGCGCGGGTAGTACAGATGTTCTGGTCGTTATGGCGCGAACGGGCGGCGAAGGACCAAAAGGTATTTCGGCTTTTGTGGTTCCTGCTAATGCAGAGGGCGTGAGTTACGGTAAGCCAGAAGAAAAAATGGGTTGGAACGCGCAGCCAACGCGCATGATTACCTTTGAGAATGTGCATGTGCCTGCATCGGCTTTATTAGGCAATGAAGGCGAAGGTTTTAGTATGGCGATGCAGGGGCTGGATGGCGGCAGGGTGAACATCGCAACTTGTTCCGTTGGCACTGCCCAACAGGCGCTGGAAACCGCAAGGCAGTACCTTAACGATCGGGAGCAGTTTGGCAAACCACTGGCAGCCTTTCAGGCGCTTCAGTTCAAATTGGCCGACATGGCCACAGAATTGGTAGCGGCTCGCCAGTTGGTTCGCCTAGCTGCGTTTAAATTGGATAACAATGACGCAGATAAAACCACCTATTGCGCTATGGCAAAACGCTTCGCTACGGATGCGGGCTTTATGGTGTGTAACGAGGCACTGCAAATACATGGTGGATACGGCTACATAAAAGAGTATCCGCTGGAGCGACATGTACGGGACGTACGTGTGCACCAAATTTTGGAAGGTACGAATGAGATTATGCGCGTGATCATCGGTCGCAGACTCATCGCGGACATGGGGTCGGTGTTATAACCCAGCCAAATAGACTAGGCTGGTGATGCTTGATAGCCCACATCTGATACCTAATGCCGACAAGGATATGCTTGTGAACGAACAACAAAAGGTGATTGCGACCGAACATCGTACCCGCTGCGGACAGCGATTCGGACAACTGACGCTGAATAAACCAAAAGCACTGAATGCGCTGGACTTAGATATGGCAACCACAATGCTCGCTGTGTTAAAGCAATGGGATAAAGCCGATGACATGGTGTTTTTGCTGATTGACAGTGTGGGTGATAAAGCATTTTGTGCGGGTGGCGACATCGTTTCGATGTATCACGCAATGGCAGAGCAACCCGATACGGTGCCTCCATTTATAAAATCATTTTTCACTGTGGAGTACGAACTCGATCATACCATCCATACCTTCAGCAAACCGGTGGTGGTATGGGGTTCAGGAATTGTTATGGGCGGTGGTATGGGCCTGTTGCAAGGTGCAAGTCATCGTGTGGTCACCGAAACCAGTAAATTGGCCATGCCGGAAATCTCTATCGGCCTTTTTCCTGATGTGGGGGCCAGTTTTTTTCTGCCGCGACTTCACCATAAACTCGGATTATTTTTGGGCATGACGGCGGCGCAGTTGAACGGTGCTGAATCGGTGAATCACGGAATGGCCGATTTTCTGTGCAAAAGCGGCGGATTGAGTGCGCTTATTTCACAATGGCAAAACATCGACTGGTCATCGACGGCGTCAGCTGGCAATGAGCTGTCTCGTTTGCTGAAAGACCATTCTACGAGCATAGCGCACGATGACCGGGTAATAACGCTAAACGACCGTGTTGCACCTTGGCTGGCAGAGATTGAGCGAATTTGTGCGGCGAATACTGCCAGTGACGTAAAAGCCGGTCTTCTCGCTATTGATGCGGGCGAAGATCCCTGGATGCGCCGTGCGCAACAGTCATTGTCAGCCGGTTCTAGTCTTACTGCAGCGCTGTTTTTCTCGCAATTTAGTAAGGGCGCACAGTTGTCGTTGTCAGACTGTTTCCGTATGGAACTGATCATGGCGTGTCGATGTGCTGAATTTGGCGAACTTAAAGAGGGGATAAGGGCGTTGCTCATTGATAAAGATGCTAATCCTGCCTGGCGTTTTAATCACATCGACGCCATTCCAGACGATGTTGTCGCCGGCTTCTTCGCGCCACCGTGGGAAGAAGCGCATCCGCTTGTTCATTTAGGAGAATCATGATGCATATTGCGTTCTTTGGATTAGGAAACATGGGGTCGCCAATGGCGGCAAATCTGCTTAAAGCAGGTCATGAGGTAACGGTGTATGACCTGGTTCCTGCGGCAGTTGAAAAGCTAAAAATGCAGGGGGCCAACGGTGCCGATAACGTCGGGGATGCAGTAACAGACGCCGATGTAGTGATTTCTATGCTGCCAGCCGCATCCCACGTAAAAGCGCTGTATTTTAACGACGATGGCATATTGTCGAATCTCAACAAAAGCACATTGATTATCGATTGCAGTACCATTGATGCGCAAACGGCAAAGCAGGTCGGTGATGGAGCGGAAAAAGCCGGTCACGCATTTATTGACGCGCCAGTATCTGGTGGTGTAGCCGGTGCCACCGCGGGTACGCTAACCTTCATTATGGGCGGAGAAACAAACGCCGTAGAACAAGCCAAAGCTATTTTATCTGCCATGGGTGCCAGTCTGTTTCATGCCGGCCCGGTGGGGGCAGGTCAAATTGCCAAAATTTGCAACAATATGCTGCTTGCGGTGCTCATGGCAGGTACGTCGGAAGCCTTGCAACTCGCCATTGACAATGGCCTTGATCCAAAAGTGATGTCAGACATCATGTTGCAGAGCTCGGGTTGTAATTGGACTTTGCAGAAATACAACCCTTGCCCGGGCGTGATGGACAATGTGCCCTCGTCTAACGGGTATCAAGGAGGATTCATGGTTCAACTCATGAACAAAGACTTAAGCTTAGCAATGGATACCAGCGCTGCAAGTGGTTCAGCCACACCCATGGGCGCTGCGGCGCAGCAACTTTATCGGTTGCACCAGCGCAACGATACCGCAACACAGGATTTTTCCAGTATTTTTAATTTCTATAGCCGAAACAGTTAATGCTTACGGTCACCAGTGACAGGGCAGTAATGGGTTAATTTCTGCCCTCCATTCTACCTTGCGCGTTTACCAGGCTGCGCTTACTTCTTGCCGTTATTTTTGCTACATTGCCCCGGATTTTACCGCTAAGAGAACCAAACCATGTGGCGATGCCCGTTATGCCAGTCTTCCCTTGCTACCGATAACGTTTGGTACTGTAAAAATAACCACCGTTTTGACGTGTCTAAGCGGGGTTATGTCAATTTACTTCCGGTGCATAAAAAGGGCAGTAAACAACCTGGCGACAGCAAAGAGATGCTTTCAGCTCGACAGACGTTTCATCAAACGGGCGGCTATCAACCATTAATGAACAAAATGGCAACGTTACTCCTATCAGCGCTGAAAACAAAAACAGGCGAATTAAGCCTGTATGATGCCGGCTGTGGTGAAGGCAGCTATTTGAACGAAGTGCAGTGCGCGTTACAAAATCATGGGATGTCAGTTTCTGCGGCTGGCAGTGATATTGCAAAAAGTGCCGTCGACATTGCCGCGCGGCAATACAAGCAGGCGCAATTCGTGGTTGCCAGTAGTTTTGATTTACCGGTAAAAGATAACGCGGTGGACGTGGTGCTTCAGGTCTTTGCACCTGGTGATGATAAAGAGCTCCACCGGGTTTTAAAGCCGGGTGGACTACTCTTGCATGTTGCACCGGGGCCCGAGCATCTGTATGCACTTAAATCGGTGGCTTACCAAACACCACGCAAGCATGAGCAACCGGTTGATCGCAGAGCTGGCTTTATGCTGCAGTCACGAGAACCTTTGTCGTTTGATGTTAATTTTAGCTCGGCTGAACAAATTAGCGCTCTGCTTATGATGACGCCGTTCACCTGGCGATTAAGCGAAGAAAAACGAGAGAGTTTGGTTCGCGAATTGAAACAGATAGAAGCCGATTTTGTCGTCAGTTTGTGGGCAAAATCTTAGGCGGTGTAGCGCTGAGCGCGATAAAAACAATAAGGCTAAAACAAAAAACGCAGGATGTTCATCCTGCGTTTTTAATGGTTAATGATTGATGGTATCGCCGGCTATTTCGAAAAGTGGATCAGATGTTTAATTGCCCTGCTTAATAAATCCACATTTAAAGGGTCGTTACTGCGTGCACGGGTATCGACATCAGAGATTTCAAAACTACCATTGCTTAACACCTCAATCATTTGGTCGTTATGGACCACAATGACTTTCTCTCCAGAGGTACTCACCAGCCAATTACGTTGCGGCGCAAGCAAGTTCTGGCCCGTTGAGTAGAACTGAACCGGCGCATGACAACCCAGTGCATTCATGATGGTAGGCGCTAAATCTTCGGTGCTCGCCAACTTACCTTTTACATTCAAGGTGGTGTACAGTTTCCCGCGGGTGGTGCCACCGTCGGTATCGAAACCCGTTGCGATAATCACATCGCTGTTCGCAAACACCTCGTTATTCAGCATTTCTGCAATTTTTGCTGCAGGTAGAAAGGCTATATGCAGTCCGTCGTGATTATTACTCACCGGCTGGCGGTAACCATTGAGCGCTTCTGTTGGCAATGTCTCATCAACATGAATAGACACTGGCATGCCCAAACCTACAGGCAATGCGAGTAGCACGGGGCGCTTGTCTTTCAAGGTGCCCTGATAGATTTCAGGAACACCGAACAAGGTGGTGTGAATCAGGCCATCGAGTGACGATGCGGTGGTGAAATAGTTATCCATTTCACGGAGATCAAACTGCGGTAAGTAGGGCAGTGGAGCATCGTCAGTTTGCACAACCAGTGCAAATGTGCGCGTTGATTCAATATTGCAGTACACCGGCTCGGTGGGATAAGCAACCTGATGGATTTCCGGATCGAACTGTAATTGTTGTCGCTCACGGTAACGATCTAGGTCGAGTAACCCATAGCGTGACATGGTGGTTTTTGCGGTGGCCGGGTACGACAACGGGAACATGTTGTCCTGCTTTACGATAGGTTGGTACAACTCGGCATCGGCCCATACGTGAATAGCATGGCTCGCCACAAAGCAGCCTAAGAAAAACACCATGACTTTGGTGCCAATTTTATGCTGTTGCAAACGTTCGACCCGCTTCCAGATAGCATTGGCAAGAATGAGTTGAAAGCCCAACCACACTACAAACAACAGCAGGAGGTACATCCATTGTTGCAGGCCGAATTCAGTGACTTGTGTATTGGCTTCGCTGCGTAATAAGTCGGCGGAACTGAAACTTAAATGAAAGCCCGTGCGATTAAACAGCAGTGCATCGAAGGCCATGAGGGCGAGGCCTACAGCGGCGATGGCGGAAGCGGCGAGTTTGATGATCCTGGGATTGGTGGCCAGGTAACACAGCGGCAATACAAATATGACAAAACCGGAGAAGGTCATAAAGCCAATATGACCGAACCAGTTACACACTAAATACAGTGCGCCGAGCAACGTACCCGGTGCTGGCGATGAAAAGATAAACACCGAAGCAATGATCATTGCGATGGCGATGTTTGCCAGAGCGAACCAGTGGCCCCAATTGACCAGACGGGTAACGCGTTGACGGCGCGGAGATTCCGCTAAAATCATGGTTGCAACCTATTCCTTGACACTTTTTACCAGTACGGAAGCAAATTGTTCTGCCATTGCTTTTCGACTCGCTGGCGATACCTGCGTATTCAAAATATGGGTGATAACATTTCCCAGCACCATGAGCTGAAGATCTCTGTCTGCCTGATTTTCCTCAAGGGTGAGGATAACTTTATTCATTAGCGCTTCAAAATCCGAATCGGAGTAACGGCTTTGTTGGGGCATTGCGACGCCTCTTTTACTGTTTTCTTTTTCAAAAAAGAATGGAATTTAATTTCAAATGATTATAATCGTTGCTCGGGTGATAACAATCATTCATTCGTAAATCCCGCAAATACGCTGTAAATTCTTAACAAACAGGACTTCTTTTAGCCTATGAGTGCACTGATTCACCATTTTGTCGTTCATCGTTTGGTCGTTACCGATGAAGGCAAGCTCTCAATTATTCCCCGTGACAAATGCCTTGCAGTAACGCCGGAAATTGAATCATTGGCCCATCAGATAAACCACAGTTTTAACAGCAAGCCGGGTAAAGGGGTTGGCCACTTTACCGATTCAGCGGAAACCGCAGAGGATAGCGTGCCGTTTAAAGCCTCTCTTGCTGACTTCATGCATGCGCAAAAAGATCGCGTGGATAATTTAGAAGACATCTTTCATCAATTTACCGTTACCTCCGGCGACAAGCTTATCAAAGCGCTCACCGATACCGGCAGTGTGCAAACCGGTTTTCTGATTTTTTGTCAGTACGAATTCCTGGCAACCCAATACCTGATGATCACGTTGTTAAACACCCGTTCCCACGTGGAGATTAACCAGGCGTTGGAATTAAATGCCCGCGAGCACCTTGATTTAGCCAAAATGCAGCTTGCGGTACGTATTGATCTTACACAGCTTGAAATTCAACCGGAGCAAAAGCGCTACGTGAGCTTTATTAAAGGCTTGATGGGTCGTAAGGTGTCAGATTTCTTTATGGATTTCATTGGCTGTGAAGAGCTGGTGGATATTAAGCAACAGAATAAACAGCTTATCTCGTCCGTTGATGCCTATTTGGCCAGCGAAAACCTGGATCGTAATGAACAAGAGCAGCATCGCGAAGAAGTAAAATCTTACTTCAAAGAAAAAATTGATGCGGGAGAAAGCCTGTCTATCACAGAGCTGTCTGGGCGCTTATCACCCGAAAGCGACAGTG
Source organism: Alteromonas sp. ABV4_515 (assembly GCF_056160345.1). Taxonomy (NCBI): domain Bacteria; kingdom Pseudomonadati; phylum Pseudomonadota; class Gammaproteobacteria; order Alteromonadales; family Alteromonadaceae; genus Alteromonas; species Alteromonas sp. ABV4_515. Next base: position 28,500 of record NZ_JBSWWZ010000005.1, on the reverse strand, counting down.
AGCACAGTTTCGAGGCCTTCACGCAAACGCTTGAAGCACCATTAGAAGCGTCTATTCAGCCCGATCCTGCTGCATTACGCCAATTAGCAAAATACACAGGCCAAGGCGGCGGTGTGTCGTTAAGCTTTGAGCGAAAGCTTCTAGGTGAACGGGTCATATACGATCCCGTATCGGATACCCTTACCATTAAGGGCATTCCTCCTAATTTGAAAGATCAGTTGACCAGACAGTCAAAAAATTAACTAATTTTACCGCCGGCACTGGCTTGGCTGGCAGTGTGGGTGGTAAAATCGCGCATTCTTTGTTTCTGTTCGCTTGCTGCGATGATTCGCCAGGCTTCAAGATGAGAAACAGTTTCTTTTGATTATTTATCGTATAATGCCGGCTGATTATTTCCGGTAGTAAGGTTTTACATGCAATTATTTGTTAACGACCTCACCGTTATGGATTTCTCTTACCTGTGCCCTAAGCGCGGCATGGTAGGTGAAAGCTGGATTGTCGACGTGGTGTTATCTGGCGATCTGAACGATGAGAGTATGATTCAGGATTTCGGTAAGGTTAAAAAGAATCTTAAGCGCCTGATTGATGACTACGTCGACCATAAATTGCTGGTACCTGCCGATTACAATGATGTTGCAATTATTCGTAACGACGACGAACAAGTTGATGTGCGTTTTACCTGTGAGGATGGCCGGGTATTGCAACTGTACTGCCCGGCGGAAGCCTATGCGTTCATTTATGGTGAAAGTGTCACCATGGAGTCCGTTGGCTTATATTTGCGGGAAGTCCTTGCCACACATTTGCCTGAGAATGTGGACAATTTGGAACTCATCCTGCGCACAGAAGTGATCACAACGCCGTTTTATCATTACACCCACGGGCTAAAAAAGCATGACGGCAATTGTCAGCGTATTGCCCATGGTCACCGCTCTAAAATTGATGTGTTTGTCGATGGCCAAAATAGCCTGGAAAGCCAGGAATACTGGGCTTCTCGCTGGGAAGACATTTATATTGCATCAGAAGAAGACCGCCTGACCTTCGAAAATCGTCAGGCCAGCGGCGATGTGCCAAGTGATCAGTCTTACAGCTGTTTTGCCTATGAATCATCACAAGGCTATTTCGAAATTTTGCTGCCCGATGCTGACTGTGAAGTGGTCACCACAGATTCTACCGTAGAGTGTTTGGCACAGTTTATTTATGATCAAGAAAAGCAGCGTCAGCAAGGGGCTGCGATCAAAATTCTTGCTTATGAAGGCGTGGGCAAAGGTGCACTGGTGTGCGACTGATGAAAAGCATCGCCCAGGCCGTTGTGGCCTGTACATTTTTGCTAAGTATGTCTTCTGTGGTGCATGCCGTGGCCAACGACTCTGGGCTGGTATTGAACGGAAAGTTTACCCAGGGCAGTTTATTTCGTGGTCAATTACCCGTTGGAAGCAAAATTATGCTCGATGGGGATACACTGAAGCAAAATGACCAGGGCAAGTTTGTATTCGGCTTTGCCCGTGATGCCAAACTGAATCATCGCCTTAGCTGGACATTGCCTGACGGGTCATCCGGGAATCGTGACATCACGCTTAAAAAGCGTGATTACAATATTCAGCGCATAGACGGTCTTAAACCTTCCATGGTCACGCCGCCACAAGAAACCCTCGACAGAATCAATCGCGATAGTGCCAATGTGGGTAAAGCAAGAGCAGGTGTGTCTGAGCTTGATGCATTGTTCACCGGGTTCATCTGGCCAGCAGAAGGCCCTATCACCGGTGTTTACGGCAGTCAGCGTGTGTTAAATGGCGTACCAAAAACACCACATTATGGCGTTGATGTGGGCGCGCCGACGGGCACACCGGTGGTTGCACCGGCTGCAGGCGTTATTACGTTATCGGATGATTTGTATTACAGCGGCAACACCGTCATTCTTGATCACGGGATGGGTGTGTATTCCACATTTTTACACCTCGATGCGTCTGATGTGAAAGTGGGCGATGTTTTAAAGCAGGGCGATGCTATTGGTAAAATTGGTGCCACAGGCCGTGCCACCGGGCCCCATTTAGACTGGCGCCTTAATCTTGGTAAGATGCGCCTTGATCCGGCTTTGCTGGTACCTGCGCGAGATTAATCATAGCCATTGAAGTGGTAAACAAAAACGACGGCTGCAGCCGTCGTTTTGTGTTTAAGGCACATTCATTCTGCTAAAGGCACCTTAACTAGTGAGCCATTCCGCCAGTTTTTCTTTATCCTCGATGGTGAAGTAACAAGCTTCTTGGCGTTCTTCGATAACCGGCAATTTCAGAGTAAGCAACCGACCATCACGGATAACACTGATTCCGAGTTCTGTTTTATCTGTTTGATTAAGCAGACGTTGCAGCAGTACATCTCCGACCACGTAGCCTTCAAGGGCGATGATCTTATCATTCACCTGTAGACCGGCGAGGTCAGCGGCACCGCCTTCAAATACTACTTGTACTGTCACGCCCAAATCGGCAGATTTAATGGCGGCGCCCAGCGGATGTTTTTGATACGCCGGTGAGGGTGGCACACCACCGCGATCGGCGGCTGAGTTTTTAGGCCGCGTGTGCAGACGCAAGCCGATATCTGCCAGCCAATCATTCAAAGGTACGTCTTCGTAGCCGTATACTACTTTTTGCAGATAGTCAGACACATCAATATTGAATTCAGACTGACACACTTTTTCTATAACATCGTCTGGGGTGCCCTTTTCGTCGGCCCCGTAATCTCGCCACAGCGCTTGCATCAGATTATTCAGGGAAAACTTGCCACCCGACGCTTTACGCAACAATAAGTCCAGCCCAAATGCGATAATGCCGCCCTTAGTGTAATAGCTGACAATATTGTTGGGTGCACTGGCGTCTTGTTTATAGAACTTCGTCCAGGCATCAAAACTGGATTCCGCCACAGATTGCTTAAAGCGGCCTTTTGTTACTTGCAGGCGGGTTAGGTTCTGACCCACGATCTCTAAATATTTTTCCGGTGATATTAACCCTGTTCTCGCCAGCGTGACGTCATCGTAAAAACTGGTAAAGCCCTCATAAATCCATAACTGAGGTGTGTACACTTCCTGGCTGAGATCCGGTGTGAGGAAAACGGCAGGGCGCAGTCGCTTTACATGCCAGGTATGAAACAATTCATGGCAGCACAGGCTGAGGAAGGTGACGTATTGATCTGTTTTAGCGCCACCTTCACGTTCCAGTGGTAAATCAAAACGCGGAAAGAGCAGGGCGGTTGAGCTACGGTGCTCTAAGCCGCCGAAACCCGCGTCACTGAGCAGCGTCATAAAGATATAGCGATCGACAGGGTAAGGTTTTCCGAACAAAGAAAGGTGATGCTGACATACTGATACCATGTCTTCGCAAATGCGTTTGGTATTAATGGGCGTATTGCCACTGAACAGGAATACAAATTCCACGCCGTCTACGTTAACGCTGTCGAGTACACATTCACCCATAAAGAGGGGGTGATCGATAAGTTCGGCATAATTTTCACACAGATAATGCGCGCCATTTTGATCGGTAAGCGGCATACTGGTTTCAACGTGCCAGTGATCGAGGGCTTCAGGCAATGATACCGTTACTTCACATGCCGCGTTGGATAACGCCGGCACTTCCAGAAACACACTGGTACCATTCACAAATCCGTATTCGTCATTGAGATAGGCTGCGCGTACCGATAGGTCGAAAGCATAAACCGTATAAATAACCCTGGCTGCTTGTTTGTTGGTGACCAGCGTCCAGGTTTGTTTATCTGTTTTTTCCACAGCGAGTGGGTCGCCTGACGCGTTGGTTGCATTGAGCGTGATGATATTTCGGGCAAAATCACGCACCATATAGCTTCCCGGGATCCAGGCTGGGAGTGTCAGCACCAATTCATTGTGGTCTGTCGCTGGAATTGTCATTGTGACGGAGAACGTATGCTGTGAACGTGAAAGAACAGAAATGTCGTAACGAAGTGATGTCATTGAAACACCCGGTAAATAAAGCGGTAATTAATGATGCCTTAGACAACACACTTTGTCAGCAAGGAAACCTGTTATAAAATCATGGCGATCACAAAGGAGTTAACGGATTAATGAGTAAACAGGATGCGCTTGGTCTGAACAAAGAAGACATTGCGGCTTTACGGAATCTGCAGCCGGGTACGGTAGTAGACGTGCAGGTTGATACACCCGTATCGGTTCAGCGTCTGAAAACTCACTATATCGGCATGGATATTGGGAAAGCCTTTTTCTTCCAAATTCCCAATACCCACAAATGGGCAAATGTACGTGGGCATTTGGCCGCAGGCAGTGAAGTGGTGGTTCGCTTTATCATTGAAGGCGGCTACGGTGAGGTGATTGCGTTTAAAGTGTCGTTGATGAAGGCCTTTAGTAAACCGGTTTCTATGCTCATTACGACATTTCCCGATAAAATTCAGAAGCTAGGGTTGCGTAGTGATCAACGCGCTCAGCCCGGTATTCCAGTTAGCGTCTACACTGATAGTGAAGAAAAAGAGCGCGTTAGAGGGCTCATCATTGATGTGTCTAAAACCGGATGCAAGTTGGCTATTAAATCGGATAATCCGGATCTAAAATTCGATGTTAACAAAATTATAACATTAGGCTGTAAATTAGATGGTGATACGATTAGGATAGAGAGCAAAGTGAGAAACGTCGCTGAAGTAAAAGGCTACTTTTACTATGGCATTCAATTCACCGGTGAATTAGCCGCAGTAGAAATATTGATAGACAGATACATACTCGCATTGTGAAGCACATTTAGGTGGGGTCTGCTTCTTATGCCAGGTAAGGAGCATTAATGCGTCACATTGAAACACTACTCACGAAATACGAAGAAAGCCACCGCAATCACACCAATGTGCTCATTCACGCGATTGCGGTACCGTCTATTTATCTTGTCACCTTGGGATTGTTATGGAGCATTCCCTTACCGTCTTTTCTCGCTGAAACCGATTTAACCTGGGCACACATTCTGGTGTTGCCGGCACTTTACTACTACTTTATGTTGTCGGGGCCGATAGGTGCGGCCATGACATTTCTTACCATTGTCAGTTTTGGCATTATCAACCTAATTGATTCACTGGGTATTTCGGTATGGCAATTTAGTTTGCTGTTATTTGTGGTTATGTGGATTCTGCAATTTGTCGGTCACAAAATAGAAGGGAAGAAACCCTCGTTTCTTGATGACGTGCGATTTCTGCTTGTTGGGCCTGCATGGTGGTGGACCCATTGGTTTAAGCGAATGAATATTAACTGGTAATTGAAACGGTTAGCTGGGGCAATGACTTCGTTTAAATGCTATTCATCACTGCGACCAGAAGCCCCCGAGGCACGACCAAGTCAGTCACGTTCATCAGCAAACTGCGTATAATAAAATTACTATTTGATTTATCGGTAATAAAGTGAGTCGCTGGCAACAACTTTTCGAAAGCAACGAGCGCTTGTTCTGGACTTTGCACAGTGTAGGCTGGGCAGGGTTTGCACTAATTTATTATATTGGCTCGTTCCTTCATGATGTACGTCCTATTTGGGTGTTCATCATTTTACTGAATGCCTATGCTGGCTGGCTTCTTACCGTTCCTCTTCGTTATATTTTCCGCTGGGCGCGCACCCAGTCACCAATGAAAATGCTGATTGTTGTGGTGTTATCCTGTTATGTGGTCGCGCTTGTGTGGGCAGTGGTAAAAAACGTCAATTACTGGGAAATTTATAAACACGGCTATCGTCCTGATACCTGGTACCTTTATTTCACCAACACCATTAATTCACTCATTATGGTGGGGTGCTGGACCGGCACCTATTTTGGTATCAAAAACTTCCAAATGCTGCAAAAAGAAAAGCAGAATGCGCTGAAGGCCAGTACTATGGCACATCAGGCGCACATCAAAATGTTGCGTTATCAGCTTAACCCGCATTTTCTTTTCAACACCTTAAACGCAATTTCAACACTGATCTTACTTAAAGAAAATGACATTGCTGAAGCCATGGTATCTCGATTAAGCGATTTTCTTCGCTACTCTTTAGACAACGATCCTATTAAACGGGTATCGCTGGGTGAAGAAATCAAGGTACTTAGATTGTATTTAGAAATTGAAAAAGTCCGGTTTGATGATAGATTGGACGTTGTGTGGGATATTGATGACGAATGTGATTCCGCGCTGGTTCCCAGCATGATCCTCCAGCCGTTAATTGAAAACGCAATTAAACACGCCATTTCCAGAATGGAAAATGGTGGTCGAATTTCCATTTCTGCACGTACCTTTGGTAATGATTTATTACTCGACGTGGCCGATAACGGCCCTGGTGCAGAAATCAAAGATGGTCAACTACATCGTGAGAACGGGGTAGGGTTAGTCAACATTAAGGAACGTTTACAGTCTCTTTATCAGCGTAATTTTGCTTTTTCGGTTGAGCATAATCAGCCGTCAGGCATACGCGTGAGACTGCGGATCCCTTACGAAGTATAAGATGTAGAATATGAGTGATCGTAAAATTAAAACCGTCGTGGTAGACGACGAGCCACTGGCAAGGAAAGGACTACGCACGCGTTTAGAAAGACACGCTGATGTTGAAGTGGTTGCAGAGTGTCAGAACGGTCTTGATGCAGTTAGTGTTATTTCAAAAAATCGTCCCGACCTGGTTTTTCTGGATATTCAGATGCCGGGACTTAATGGCTTTCAAGTGATTCATAAGCTGCGGGAATTGAATCAGCCAATCCCGATGATTGTGTTTGTGACGGCTTACGACAGCTATGCAATCAAAGCCTTTGATATCCACGCAGTAGACTACTTGCTAAAACCCGCAGACGATGCGCGTTTGTCCGATGCATTGAAAAAAGTACGTGAGTATTACTCTACGCAGCATCAAGATGAGCAATCCCGTAAATTGGTGAATCTGGTTGCGGAACTCACCGGTGATGATTGCGAAGAAATATTGCGTAAACTGGCAAGCGGTGAAGAAATTGAAACCAATCCATACCCTGATGTTCTGGCAATTAAAGATGGGTCGGAAGTGACCCGTGTTGCGGTACAAGATATTCAGTGGATTGATGCTGCCGGTGATTACATGTGTGTTCATGCTCTTGATGGTATGCACATTATGCGTAAAACCATGAAAGAACTCGAGCAGGAACTGAATCCACAATGGTTTGTTCGTGTTCACCGTTCAGCCATCGCTAATATTCGCTTTGTTAAAAAGCTGGTGAGTCACATAAGTGGTGAATACCACCTTATCCTGCAAAATGATACCGAGCTGAAAGTCAGCCGTAGTCATCGAGATAAAGTAAAAGCGGCAATGAAAATGTAACTGCTTGGAAAACGGAGCTATTTAGCTCCGTTTTTGTTTATTTCTTCTAAAGAAAACGTCTTGTCTTGCCGTTACGCGTAACGGTTATTCATCAATAATGTCATGGTGTTCACCGACAGGACATCTAGCGGTTTATTGTGTTCCCACGTAAGCGGTAAGGGCACTTCCACTGCTTGTCCATTTTGCTCGCCAACCATGATGCCGGTTATCGGTTTGCCAATGAGTGTAGCGGCGTGTGCGCCCAGTTTCATGGCTAACAAACGGTCTTGTGAGACCGGCGAACCGCCTCGTTGAACATGACCTAAGATCACCGGTCGCACTTCTGTTTCTGTTCGTTGCTCAAGTTTGCTGACAAGATCGGTAATGCCGCCAGGCCAGAGTTTCTCAGCTAAAATGATGATGTAGCTCACATTGCCACGTTGATCTCGACGTTCATTGAGCTGGGTAAGAATATCTTTCAGTGTTTTTTCTTCATTCTCAAAAAGCTCAGGCAGGATGACATAGTCTGACGCTGACGCGAGGGCGCCGTTTAATCCCAGAAACCCCGCATGACGCCCCATGACTTCGACGAGAAAAACCCGTTCAAAGGCATCTGCTGTATCTCTGACTTTATCTACGGATTGCACTGCCGTTTCGATGGCAGTGAAATACCCAATGGTGGCATCTGTGCCTACAATATCGTTATCGATGGTGCCCGGCAGACCAATAATTTGCCCGTTCCAGACATTGCCTAAATGCTGTGCACCTCGAAATGAGCCGTCGCCGCCAATCACAAATAAGGTTGTTACACCGAGTTCATCTAAATTAGTAGCGGCTAATCGGGCCGATTCTTCGGTTTTAAATTCGAGGCAACGGGCGCTGTGTAATATTGTGCCACCGCGTTGCGTAAGGTTGTGCATTTGGCGGGCATCGAGTTCGCGGTATTGCTGTTTTAATAAGCCATTGTATCCATGAAGATAACCCAACACATCATAACCAGAACGCTCACAGACTAAAACGATGGCACGGATACAGGCGTTCATTCCCGGCGCGTCACCTCCAGAGGTGAGAATAGCCACTTTCTTACTCATGGAAATTCCTTACAGTTAAGTCATGCCATTATGACAGCATCATTGGTGATGACTATTGATGTCGGTCAGCTTAAAATTTTTCTACCTGATGAACCATCACGAAAGGTTTAGCTCTTATCTAAAATTCAAATGTTACTAAGCATTAATGACGGTTTAACCGCAGCATAAAACCTTGTACTGTGAGTGTAATCGTCTTAGTTCTACTTTCAAATCATTTACTGTACGCGGATATCCAATGAAAAAATGCTGGTTGGTATTGATGATGTTGCTCATAGGCGGTTGCAGTAGCAAACTCGCTTATAACAATCTGGATTGGCTGATTTACTGGTACATGGATGACTACGTTGAATTGAATGATCAACAGGAAGCCATCTTTGATAAGCGATTGGAACAGTGGATAGACTGGCATCGTAGCGAGGAAATGCCACGTTATATTGCGCACCTTAATGCAGTTCGTGACGATCTTACTGGTGACCTGCTTACCGAATCACGTTTGCTTTCCCACTATGAAAAAGCCACCGCACACTGGCAGCGATTACGGGCAGAAATTACTCCCGAGCTGGCAAACATGGCGCAAAAATTATCTGATGAGCAGGTTATTCGCCTGTTTGCGGCACTAGAAAAAGACAATAAAGAATCTGAATCGTCGATTAAAGAAATCGACGAGAAATCACCAGAGGAACAGGCGATCCAACGTGTAGAAGATCTCCGCGAGGATATGGAGTCTCGCATCGGCGCCCTTACTGACGAACAAAAAGCCATCATAGACAGATTCGCGCCAACGTTTAAGCGTTCAAGCCGGTTATGGCTAAATTATCGCCGCGATTTGCAGCAGCGTGCACGGGCACTGTTTGCTAATCGTGAAAATAACCCTGCTTTCGTGGATGATTTAACAGCATTAATGATGAATCCCGAACAGTATCGCAGCCCCGAGTTTCTTGATGTCTGGAATAACAATCGAACACAGCATGCCAAATTGGCGGCCGAAATCTCTCAAACCCTGACTGCTAAGCAAAAACGCAAGCTTGTATCACAAATCGACGATATGATTAGTGACCTTGAGGATTTATTGGATGATTAATTGTTGGATACCGCGTACCGGCCTGTTTATGGTTTTTTACTCTCACTGTTAACGGCCTTTCTTTGGGGTGTGTTACCCGTAGCGCTTACGCTGTGTTTAACCGTGATGGACAGCCCCACGATTACTTTTTTCCGCTTTATTACGGCGGGCGTGGTAGTACTTGCCTTACTGCAACTGAATAACAATATTCCAACGTTAAACATGTTGTCAAAAAAAGCGTGGTGGGTGGCAATTGGCGCCACCATCATGCTGGTAACAAACTACGTGACCAACGTAATGGGGCTACGATTTCTCAGTGCTTCCAGGGCCCTGGTATTTTGTTGTCTTAATACATTGGTCGCCTACGGGGCGTTTACCGAAGCCATGCGCGTGTGGTTCAATGTTGGCTGCTTTAGGGCGGAAGAAGCAAAAGGCTGTTTTATCAAGCCGCCTTGCTGGTAAGGCCGGATAGCTCTTCTTTTAAATCAGACAGTTTTTGTGCGTACTGCTGCTTCAGGGATTGGCCCTCTAGCATGGTTAACAAACGGCGGGATTCATTTTGTAAGCCAGGTTCTTGTTTTGTTTGTGCATGCATTAACTTCACCACACACTGCAGCAAATTCAATGCGACGCCGGTATTCACTGGCGCAAATTGCAATGCACTCGTGAAAGAGCGGCGAGCGGCAGTGTAATCACCGGCTTGGTAATGATCGATGCCTTCCTTGTTATGTCGAGCGTATAATTGTCTTTTTTCCAGGGCTTTAGTTTGTTCCGACTTGAGTGTACTGTCGGTAAACCGGTTTATCTGGTCATCACTTGCCAGTGCGGCCAATGCTTCCGCTTCGTCATATTCACCCACGGCGTAGAGCACTTTTATGCTGTCAGGAATGTAGCTTTGAGGATAGTGATCGTACTTTTGCTCAATGGCTTGCTGTCCGCCAGACAACACCCGTTTTGCTTCAATCAACTTGCCGTCGAGGCTGTGAAGTCTGGCATTGAAGAGTGCCTCATATATGGTGAAGTCGAAATCATCATTATATCGGGACAGATAATCATCACTTTTACCCCGTTGCACGGCAAGACTCGCCTCATGTTGATATTTATTGCGCGTGCGTTTATCGTCAGCATGCTCAGCCACTTCAAGAATACTGCCAATGTAATTACACCACACGTTGGCATTGTTTCTTGTGACTTTGCGGGATAACTTCCAAATGGCCAGGGCACACTCGCTAATCATTACGTAATCTGCATTTTTACGGGCAATTTCGCTGGCAATATGATGACGGTCGGTTGAATATGGACTGATTTTGATAGCTTGCTTGATAGTTTCTGCCGCAGCTTCAGGTTCATTATTGTGTAGCTGGCATTCAGCAATGACATCGTACGCCTCGGCATTAAATTTACTGTGCCGAACTACAGTACATGCCGTTTCTCGTGCTTTATCAATTTTGCCCAGTTTAAGCCAATTTCGCGCTAATGCCGTTTGTAGCCAGGGCACTGGCCTGTCTTCATCAAAATCGCTGAGTACGCTTAGCGCTTTTTCAAATCGTTTCTCACGCCAATAAATCTCTACGAGAAGCCGTGCTATTGAGCCCCGATAGGTTCTATTTGTTTTCAGCAGCTTTTCTGCCTCTTTTTGTGCTTCTGGGAGATCGTCGTTATCGAGGGCTCGATAAATGGGCAAAAGGACTTGGCGTTTATGCCAGCAGCGTTCAAGACGGGTGCTTAACTGGTTTTGAGAAAAAGGCTTTATTAGATAGTCGTCTGGTGTGCGCTCCAAAGAGCCTAGTACGTAGGGTCGTGTGCTGTCGGCACTGATCAACATCACGATACAGTCTGGCTTAGCTAAGCGACGCATTTTTAATTCTTCTATGAATTCGAAACCGTTCTTCTTGTCAGATCCGAGATGAAGATCGCAAATAACGATATCGAACTTGCGTTTCTTACATAATGACAGCGCTTGTTCCGCTGATGATTTGGTGACCACTTCAGTGGCGCCCATTGATTGCATAAGGCCGCGAAGGACCAGCAGAAAAGGGCGTTGGTCTTCAATAATCAACACGCGTTTGTCCGCATAATTCATCGATAGTCGCCTTTTCTGTTCGTCGACATAATGATCGTACCACTTAGACGAAAGTTCAAGTATGCAAATTTGTACGCAAAAGACTTTATTTATCTGTTTTTATGCCGATAACCTCAATATGAGCGAACAAAGCCCGACATTACACCGTCATCCACTGGCGGAAATTACATTACCGGATCGTGAATGGTCTGGTGAACTCGGCCGCGCTACACAAAATGGCGCGTTGTTTTCCTTATACCTTTCAATACATTGTCAACCAGGCTCGGAACCGCTAAGGATAATAAGTGACGAGGAACCTACGGTCCCTGATGACGATTTTCCTGCGCGTTTAAATCACTACCGCCGACCTGCGTTGCAGGCTGGCACAACGGATTATCAAACCTCAGGCGTAACGTCGTTGCTGGCAAACAGTGGCGCTGTTGCCGCATTTTCTTTATGGCAATCGATGCACCCGGACCCGCTCAGTTATCGCGACAATGCGCGATCAATCCCACCTGAGGTAAAAGTTAATTGCAGTTTGGCAACGCAGTTACGTTTAAATGTGTCGACGCCAAATCAAAAAAGCGTGGATGAAACGGGTTTATTAGACGTAATAGAAAAATCCAACGATTTACTCTCGGCTTGATTTACATCAACGATACCGAGAGGGGGTCTGCTGCGCATTTGGCATAAAGGGACTGTTCTGGTATATTTCGCGCCGCAATTTGCACTGGTCTTACGTTCCAATCAGCAAAGGTGAACAATCCTATGTCTCAATATATCGTTTGCGCGATGTACAAATTCGTTGCGCTTGAAAACTTTGAATCTATGCGCCAACCTCTCGTCGAAAAGATGGAAGCGCTTGGTATCAAAGGTACATTACTGCTTGCCCATGAAGGCATTAACGGCACGGTTTCTGGTACCCGCGAAGGGATCGATGGCCTGCTGGCTTACCTTAACAGTGATGCACGAATCAATCCTATTTCCTACAAAGAATCCTTACACGAAGAACAGCCTTTTTACCGTACCAAGGTGAAACTGAAGAAGGAAATCGTGACCATGGGCGTGGAAGGTATTGATCCGCGTCATACTGTCGGTTCTTACGTGAAGCCAAAAGACTGGAATGCGCTCATTAGCGACCCAGACGTGCTGGTGATTGATACCCGTAACGATTATGAAATTGAGATTGGCACTTTTAAACACGCGGTCGATCCGAAAACCAAAACGTTTCGCGAGTTTCCGGACTATGTGAAAGACAACATGGACAAGGACAAGCACAAGAAAGTGGCCATGTTCTGTACCGGCGGTATTCGCTGCGAGAAGTCGACCGCATACTTAAAAGAGCAGGGGTTCGACGAGGTGTATCATCTTGAAGGTGGCATCTTGCAATATTTAGAAGATGTACCGAAAGAAGAATCGTTGTGGGAAGGCGACTGTTTTGTATTTGATAACCGTGTAGCGGTAAATCATGATTTAGAGAAAAGTCAGTATGACGCTTGCTATGCCTGTCGTTTGCCTATCACAGAAGACGATAAGCAGTCTGATAAATATGAAGCTGGCGTGAGCTGCCCGCACTGTTTCGGCACCCACAGCGAAGATCAGATTGCCCGTTTCCGCGAACGTGAGAAGCAGGTTCAGCTGGCAAAAGCGCGTAGCGAGGAACACGTTGGTTCTGATGCCCGCGTTGCAATGGAAAAACGCCGCCAGGAAAAGGCCGATGCGCAGCGTCAACGTGCACTTGCAGCAAAACAGAGTCAGTCTAAGTAGACAGTAGCGAAGTTGGGTTGTACACTTTATTTATAAGTCGTAAATAATCAGGACATTAAGTGAGCACTCAACTTTCAGAAGAAAAAATCGCCGAAATCAAAAGTGACTTCAGCTTTTTTGATAAAGACGGTAACGGTCAAATCGACCTGCCTGAATTTATTGAATTGCTGACCGTACTGTCACCAAAAACGAAAATGAGCCACGTAGAAGAAGGCTTTAAAATTATTGATGACAATGATGACGGCTACATCGACTTCGAAGAATTTCTTGCCTGGTGGCAGGAAGGCTGGTGGGAATATTAATTTCTGCTTAGCGCAAAATACTTACCATTAAAAACGGGCTCTGATGAGCCCGTTTTTTGTGTGCTATTCTTCTTCGTCGTCTACCACATCGGTACGCTTCTTTCTTTTCACCGGAATATGACCGGCTTCGTCGCCTTTCATGGTGTTAACCCGTCTTTTCACAACGGGTTTATTTCCGTCATTCTGCTGTGCTTTGCCGTTTTGCTGTTTGTCGGCATTGGCAGCTTTCGGCGTACGAACTTTTTTGCCTGTGAATTTTGCAGGCAATTCAGGGTGAGCAGCACAGGTGACGTCGTAGCTAACATGGCTTTGAATGTTGAGGTAGCTTGTCCAGTCGCGAGGTCCTACAAATGAGATGGCGACACCTTTATCGCCAGCTCGGCCGGTACGACCTATGCGGTGAATATATTCGTCGGACTGTTTGGGCAAATCAAAATTGACGACCAGGCCCACTTTACGTAAATCCAAGCCTCTTGATGCCAAATCGGTTGTAACCAACACACTGTGCTGACCACGACTGAAGTTGCTCATGATGGCTGCGCGCTGGTTTTGCGGCAAATCGCCACGCAACGCGATGGCTTCAAGATGTTGTTCGTTCAAAATTGCAGCGATTCTGTCGGTATCTTCTCGTGTCGCGGTAAACACAACGGCCTGGTTGTATGCTTGCGCCTTTAAGACTGCAAGCAGCATGGTATCTTTGTGTTCAACGTCATCGGCGAAATACAGACTTTGCTCTATGTCTTGGTGCGCAGCTGTTGATTCACCCACAGCAACACGTACCGGCGCTTTTAATAGCTCACGGGTGAGGTGGGTAAGGGCAATGTTATCCAGGGTAGCTGAAAATAACATGGTTTGCCGCTTGCGGTGGTCGGCAAATCGGTTGATCAGGTTGAGCTGTTCAGCAAAACCTAAATCCATCATGCGATCGGCTTCATCGAAGATCAGCAGTTCTAAACCATTAATGAAGAAAGATTTGTCTTCCAGATGATCGGCAATACGACCAGCCGTGCCAACGATGACGTGAGGATTACGGCGTAATACTTTGGTTTGATCGTTATAATTTTCGCCGCCAACGATAAGGGCGCTTTGAATACCCACACCGTTAGCCAGACTGCGGAGCTCAGAGAACACCTGCTTAGCCAATTCCCGGGTTGGGGCAAGAATAAGCGCACGAGGATCTTTCTTACTCAGCGCTTTGGTGGTCATCAATCGGTGAACCAGAGGTACCAGGAAAGCGAAGGTTTTGCCGGAGCCGGTTTTAGACGATGCCATGATGTCTTTGCCCTGCAGTGCAGGCAGGATGGTTTGTTCCTGTACGTCCGTTAAGGTTTCAAGGCCCTTTTCCTGAAGACGTTTGACAATTTTGTGATGAACCGGGAGATCGGCAATTAACAAGCTCAAGTGAATACCTCATAAATAGCAATGGCGGTATTATCCATGAAAGGCAGCAGTAGATAAAGGCGTCAGAGAGAGTGGCGGCAAGAAAGAGGCGCTTAAAGCAGCGCCTCGGGTAAGGTACAGGTGATTTAGCCTGTTATCAGAATTGCATTTCCGGTACATCATCGGCGGCAATCAGTTTACCCGCCGTTTTCTCACGAATTTCGTCAACCGAGACACCCGGTGCTCTTTCAGTTAAATGAAAGGCGCCATCAGCCACTTCCAGTACGGCTAAATCGGTAATGATACGGGTAATACAGTTTACCCCAGTCAGGGGTAAGGTACATTCTCCGAGCAGTTTGGAGTTGCCATGTTTGTCAGCGTGCGTCATGGTAACGATGATGTTCTTGGCACCGGCTACTAAATCCATGGCGCCACCCATGCCTTTAATAAGTTTGCCTGG
This sequence comes from Alteromonas sp. ABV4_515, assembly GCF_056160345.1. Taxonomy (NCBI): domain Bacteria; kingdom Pseudomonadati; phylum Pseudomonadota; class Gammaproteobacteria; order Alteromonadales; family Alteromonadaceae; genus Alteromonas; species Alteromonas sp. ABV4_515. The sequence goes on along the minus strand of NZ_JBSWWZ010000005.1, from coordinate 13,084 downwards.
GATCATCCAACTGGCGATATTGCCGTTCACATCTACTTCAAAAGCGCCCAGCACGGTGAAATCCACATGACCACCCCGGATCATGGCAAAACTGTCTGCCGAACTAAAAATGGAAGCGCCGGTGATAGCCGTCACGGTTTCTTTACCTGCGTTGATCATGTCGGCATCCACTTCATCTTCATCTGGATAGCGGCCCATGCCTAACAGTCCATTTTCCGACTGCAGCATTACCTCAATACCTTCAGGTACATAGTTGGCTGCCAGGGTAGGAATACCAATGCCCAGGTTTACGTAACTGCCGTCCTGGAATTCTTGCGCTACGCGCATTGCGATTTGATCTCTGGTTAATGCCATGATTACGCCTCCTTCTTCGCAGTGACGCGACGTTCAATACGTTTTTCGAACGTGCCTTTAATGACACGGTTTACAAAAATACCTGGCGTGTGAATTTGAGAAGGTTCAAGTTCACCTGGCTCAACAATTTCCTCCACCTCAACCACGGTGAGCTTACCGGCTGTGGCCGCCATGGGGTTGAAGTTTTGCGCCGTATGACGGTAAACGCAGTTACCGTAACGGTCGGCCTTCCAGGCCTTAACAATAGCGAAGTCGCCCACGATGGACTCTTCGAGAATATAAGGGCGGCCATTAAATTCTTTTACTTCTTTGCCTTCGCCAACGGGTGTACCGTATCCTGTAGCCGTATAGAAAGCAGGAATACCGGCACCGCCAGCACGGAGTTTTTCAGCCAATGTACCTTGAGGCGTCAGTTCTACTTCAAGCTCGCCATCCAGTAATTGCTTTTCGAACAGGGCATTCTCACCAACGTAAGACGAAATCATTTTTTTCACCTGACGATCTTCGAGCAGGATGCCAAGACCGAAGCCGTCAACGCCACAGTTATTCGACACAATGGTTAGCCCGGAAACACCTACTTTTTTAATTTGAGCGATCAAGCCTTCTGGGATACCACATAAACCAAAGCCGCCTGCTACAACGGTCATGTTGTCTGACAGACCTTCCAGTGCTGCTTCATAACTGGTTACGACCTTATCGAAACCTGACATATGAATCTCCTGTTGATGAGTAAATAAACAAATAGAGTATCCGCGAAGGATAAAATTTTGTAAAATTGATTTTATATCAATATTAATAAATTAATTTTATCAATATGAGTATCTCTTACCGAAACATGTTGGCCTTCATTCGGGTTGCGGAATCAGCCACCTTCGCCGAAGCCGCTGAAAAATTACACCTCACACAACCCGCACTGTCTTCGGCTATCAAGAAAATGGAAGAACAGTTGGGAGGCAAGCTGTTTAGCCGCAGTACCCGTCGTGTCACGCTAACGCCAGAAGGGCATACTTTGCTACCCACAGCAAGACGACTGGTGAATGAATGGGACGAAACTTACCACGACATGCAGAATCTGTTCGCTATGCAGCAAGGTAAGCTCACCATCGCTGCCATGCCGTCCTTCGCTGAGAGTAAATTGCCGGCGTTACTGAATGATTACCATCGGCAGTTTAGTAATATTCGACTGCGAGTGTTGGACGTGGTCATGGAGGCAACGATTGAAAATGTCCTTCAGGGAAATGCGGAAATTGGTTTTACATTCGAGCCGGAAGTGCACGATGGCTTGATTTTCACCCCATTATTTACCGATGAATTTGTGGCCGTGATGTATCCGGGCCATACGCTGGCGTCTGAACACATGATATCGTGGCATGAGTTGTTACGTTATCCCTTCATTGCCATGAATCGGGGCTCAGCGGTACGGCGCTGGACAGAGCACGTTGCACAGGATATCGGACAGCTTAACATTATCGCCGAAACGGGACAGTTGGGCTCGGTGGGTCAGTTCATTGCGCAAGGTATGGGAATTTCTGTGGTACCGGCTATTTGCCAGTCGCAAATGGAAAACCGTGGATTGAAGTGCCGGGCCATCAAAGACAATCCGCTGAAGAAGTCTGTGGGCATGGTTCGAAGTCAACGAACGGGGTTATCGGTGGCGGCGGAAGAATTTTGGCGATTATGTGAGCGCGCATATCAATAGCAAGTCAACTTGCTGGTTAAGCTTGTTTATTTCAATTTATGCTCTTGAATAAGGCGAGCAATATGCTCGGGTTCAATAGCAGAGCAGGGCGCTGCTATCTCTAACATCAGGAGTTTTGCTATCATTAATCTTCCGCTTTCAGATTGCAGAAGATAACGTACAAATGCCTGACTATTCGCATACAGCCATTGTCGCTTATGTTCATTCCAGTCTTCATTAGTCGCAAATACCAGTCGGTTAACTATATCTTGCGTTGGTTTGTATGGTGTTGCGTTTGATTTGGGCGGTGTTTGACTACTGAAATACCCTGCCAAACCTTCGTTTAACCAGCGCGGCGTAATGCCAAAAAAATGATCGTTAATGGCATGCACTGACTCATGGAGAGCTGAGGATGGAAACCCGTTTTTATCTTGTTGCAATATAATGGCGCGATTTTCATCGCTGGCGTATACGCCTCTTGAGTTAGTGTGCGTCCAGAGATTTTTCTCAATGTTAAATGCCTCTGGCGAAGAGAAAAAAGTGAGATTGAGGGTTACGTCCCGCAGTGTATTACTGTCCATGATGCCAGCATATTCGTCGAGAATGGTGAATAGACGTTTTCTCAGCGTGTCTGTTGAAGCGGCGTTTGGCACATCGCCATGAAGTTTCAAATGAAAACGCGCTGCAGGAAAGCGACGCAATGTGGTCACTGCTATGTTACCTCCCTCGGGGAATGTATCTGAAAGATGTATAGTGCCGCTTTCATCACGCCAACGGTACATTGTTTTGGCTTGGGTTTTGTCTTGTGAGGTCTGACCAAAAGCGGCAGCATCACATACTCTACCTGCTTTAAGTGTGTATCGGGCACTGTGGTTTTCAAATGAAACGCCAGCGGCTTTATTCCTACTGGACGTTGCCTTTAACGAAGGTATTTCTAACGGGGAGGAAATATCAGGTAATTGAGGCAGAGAAATGTCGGGGAGGTGCAGTGATGGTAAAGCCTCGCTCATTGACTGCAACGCAGGGTTATTATGCTGTGCTAGCAACTCCATCATTGGCTCGCGAACAAGCCATAACACCACGCAGGCGTTGATGACAAACGCACAAAGGATGAAAAAAATCCTTTTTTTCATTTTAGTTACGGATTGCGCTTAAATTACCACTTCTTCTTCGGTGCAAATAGCTCATCCAGTTCATCCCGCTCTTCTTCTTTACGACGGGCGCGATCTTCTGCATTCGCGTTTTTAAGATCGTCCTGAATGCTACTGAGCCATTCTTTGAGCGATGCTAATCGTGACGCCATATATTCGTCGGGTTGCGATTGTGCTTCTAATGCTTTGATGGCTTTTTCAAAGTATTGTCTGGCAGAACCAAGCATGCCTGACTGCATGGCTGTTCTGCCCCGTTTAACCAACGTTTCGACATTCACTTTTAACTGGAGTCGTTCGAGGATTTTATCTTCTTCAGCAAAGGTCTTATTGTTGAGACGCCCTTTAGATAACTCTGAGCGAAGCAAGATGCGAAGTTTTTTAACGGCCTGAATATACTGAATGATTAACTTATCGTTATCGGGCAGAACAAACTCGTTAGTGGGATTATTATCTAACGACATTGTGCTATTTTTTTGCTGTTCGGCTTCTGAAATTCTTTTCTTTATATCTGAATTTGCCGCACCCAGCTCAGCCATCCCTTTCAAGCCTGTGAGTACACGATCATTCAAAATTTGAATAAGGCGCGGCGAAACCGGCATGGATGCGCATGCTGAGATAACGTTTTCTGTTTCATCAATGAGATTACGGTATTTCGATAATTCGTTGCGTTTCTCTTGCTCTTGACGCGCGCGATGCTGTTGAAAAGCATTAATCACAAAGGCCGCAATGAGTAGCACAACGATGAGGATTATTATTATTGTAAACATGATTGATTATCCATTTCTAAAGGTTCGACGATTACATTCATTTCGCCGATTCTGTACTGACCTGTCCGATTCATCGTTACGGCAGTGTGACTTCAAAGACACTGCCGCCAAGGTTACCACCGTTACTGAGAGAAATCTCACCATGGGTTGTTTGTTTACAATGGGCATTGGCAATGAGTCTGGCGAAATAAAGTCCCAGGCCAGTTCGCCCCTGACTCACATCGAAACCGGCTAAATCCTGCGTACTTCTCTCTAACATTGACTGCGGATAGCCTTCACCATCATCTTCAACGGTAATAATGAGCTTGTTGTCCACTATAGATGCAGTGAGTTGTATTTGAGAGGTGCCATAACGCATTGCGTTGATAAGTACATCGTTAATCAACATAAAAATCAATTCTCTGTCGAGATACCAAATTATATCTTCTTGCACGTTAATGGTCACCAGCAGGTTCTTCTGTTCCATGTAAATGCGCACGGAAGACATCACGTCGTCGAATAAATCGCTAATGAAGCACTCATCAATCGTGACCGGCAGTTTGTCGAGTTCTGCACGGTATAATGACAGGATCTGCACCAGGTTCGTATTTAGCCGCGTTGCCTCGTAGTGCACACTGGCTACCTGTGTTGCCACTTCACCATTACCGGGTGGAACCAGCTCAGACAGCGACTCTATCGACTGTATTAGCAAGCAGAGCGAGTTCTTCATGTCGTGCACAGCGGCAGCAAGCACTGAGGAAAAATCAATGGTTTGAGATGGCTGTGATGACGACATGCTGTTATGTCCTGATAATTTTATTTGCTAATCAAACCCACATCGATTGAATGTATAGGTCTGAACTGAGTGTGAGTATAGCTTACAATTAGGTTATCGGTCACTGTCTACAGAACTGAATTAAAAAGGTTTGTTCTAGTGTAAATCATCTTAATCAGGCGCATTTAATCTCGTTATAACCGAATAGCCTATAGCTTTCGTCTGCGGTTTTAGTTATAACGGTAGATCAAAATAGATTATTTTGTTCAAGTCGGTGAAGGACTCGCGCAATGAAATTACAGCAGCTCAGATATATCGTTGAAGTTCAAAACAACAATCTGAATGTATCCGCAACAGCAGAAAGTCTGTACACCTCTCAACCCGGTATCTCCAAGCAAGTTCGTATGCTAGAAGATGAATTGGGCGTACAAATCTTTGGTCGTAGCGGCAAACACCTTACTCACGTTACCGATGCAGGTAACGATGTAATCAATATTGCCCGGGAAATTCTCGCCAAAGTTGAAAGCATTAAGTCGGTTGCTCGAGAGCATACCTTGCCAGACCAAGGCAAGCTGAATATTGCGACTACCCATACGCAGGCACGCTATGCGTTGCCCGATGTGATTAAAGGCTTTATGCACAAATACCCGAAAGTGTCGTTGCACATGCATCAGGGTACCCCTTCTCAAATTTCTGATTTGGCTGCCAAAGGCGAAGCCGACTTTGCTATTGCCACCGAAGCATTGCATTTGTATAACGACTTGGTGATGCTGCCTTGCTATCACTGGAACCGCAGTGTGATTGTGAATAAAGATCACCCGCTGTCTAAGAAAGGTTCTATCGACATTTCAGATATTGCAAAGTATCCGTTGGTGACGTACGTGTTTGGCTTTACGGGTAGGTCTGAACTGGATCAAGCTTTTGAACGCGCCGGCCTGACACCAAAAATCGTGTTTACTGCTACCGACGCCGATGTCATCAAGACGTATGTGCGTTTAGGGGTGGGCATTGGCGTGATTGCTTCTATGGCGGTGAGTGAAGAACTTGATAGCGATCTGGTGAAAATCGACGCGTCGCACTTGTTCGATTACAGCACCACCAAAATTGGTTTCCGCAAAGGCTCGTTTTTGCGTACTTACATGTATGACTTCATCGAGCGATTCGCACCGCATCTGACCAAAGACAAGGTGGAAAAAGCGATGATGCTGAAGAACAATGATGAAGTGGAAAAAATGTTCCGTGGGATCACGTTGCCGGTTAAATAATTAACCGGCAAATTCGCACATCTTACAACATCAACATTCGATGATGTTGACTGCGAGACCGCCTCTGGCGGTTTCTTTGTATTTGGTTTTCATGTCATTGCCGGTGTCGCGCATGGTTTTAATCACTTTATCCAGTGACACCTTATGATCGCCTGAACCGCGCATTGCCAAGCGGCTGGCGTTGATGGCCTTTATCGCGCCCATGGCATTGCGTTCAATACACGGCACTTGTACCAGGCCACCCACCGGATCGCAGGTAAGCCCTAAATTATGTTCCATGCCGATTTCCGCAGCATTTTCTACTGCAGATACCGTGGCCCCCATAATTTCGGCCAATGCGCCCGCTGCCATAGAACAGGCTACGCCCACTTCACCCTGACAGCCTACCTCTGCACCAGAAATCGACGCGTTCTCTTTATACAGAATACCAATGGCTCCAGCCGTTAGCAGAAAACGTGCTGCCGTTTCTTCATCCATGGGGCGGATAAACTTGTCGAAATAGGCCATGACGGCAGGAATAATTCCCGCGGCACCGTTTGTGGGTGCGGTAACCACACGACCGCCGGCAGCATTTTCTTCGTTAACGGCGAGGGCAAAGAGGTTAACCCAATCCATGGTTTGCATGGGATCAGCAGAGCGCTCTGACTGTAATCGGCGGTACAAACCTGGTGCCCGTCTCACGACTTTTAGACCACCTGGAAGGATGCCTTCGTTATCAATACCACGTTCAATACAGGCTTTCATGGTAAGCCAGATTTCAAACAGTTTACTTTTTACTTCTTTAGCAGGGCGAAGCACACTTTCGTTTTTCAGCATCAAAGAACTGATCCGCAACCCGTTGGTATTGCACTGCTCGCAAAGTTGCGCCGCCGTTTTAAACGGGTAGGGCACTGTGGCTTGCGTGGTCATTGCCAGGGTTTTTGCGGCATCAAAATCTTCATCTTTGATAATGAAACCGCCGCCAATGCTGTAATAGGTTTGGGATTTAACCAGGCTGTCGGTGCTATCGTAGGCAAAAAATGTCAGTGCATTGGCGTGCATGGGCAGTGTTTTTCGGCGATGAAAAACAATGGCGTTTTTATTTGGAAAACGAACGCGCTGCTCACCGTTTAGTAATAAATGTTGTGTTTTTTCTATGTCAGCCAGGCGGCTGTCGATGGTATCGACATCAATAGATTCAGGCATTTCACCCAGTAAACCGAGAATAACGGCTTTTCCTGTACCGTGGCCTTTACCTGTTTGACCTAAAGAACCATACAACTCTACGGTAACCGAGGTTATTGAAGAAATCGATTGGTCAGCACTGAGCTCAGCGGCGAATTCCGCACCGGCACGCATTGGGCCAACGGTATGGGAACTGGAGGGGCCAATACCCACGCTGAACATATCAAATACACTGATCATAAACTGTCGTAACTCACATTATTTTAATTATGGTTAACGATGATGCATGGGATATCGATTAACTACAATACAGAAAATTTTATGATTGAATAAGAAAAGCTAATGGGATGTAAATAAATGTTGATAGCCGGCGGGCCAGACGAACCCGTTTAGTCGTTTAATAGATGACTGGAAAGATTTCGAAGAATTGCAGCAGTTGCGCCCCAAATCATGCGGTTTTCCCAAGGAATAAAATACACTGGATACTGCTTGGGGAAACGCTGCGCCATGTGTACCAGATGATTCTGGCGATTCATAAGAAATGCTAACGGTACTTCAAAAGTAGATGCCACCTCATTGGGGTCGATGGTAATGGCATGCTGCGGTGATACAAACCCCACTACCGGGGTCATGGCATAGCCGCTGATAGTGCGGTATTCCGGAAGCGCACCAATTACTTCTACTTCAGAAGGATGCACACCCACTTCTTCGTGCGCTTCTCTTAAGGCCGTGTCGATAAGAGAGTTATCTTGCGCTTCGGTGCCGCCACCGGGGAAGCTAATTTGCCCAGGGTGATGGCGCAAGTGTAGTGCTCTTTCGGTTAGTAGCACCATTAAGCCGTTATCGCGCTCTACCAAAGGGATGAGCACTGCAGCGGCACGGCCCGCTTTGCGTAGAGGAAAATCAGCTTCGTAATCCACCAATCTGAGATGGTGATAACGTTGCAGAAATTCATTGCGATCCAAGGGCTGTCTCCGGTTCGTTTAGCGTATAAAGCGTTCGAGCGTGGGTAAGATACGCGACACTTTATCCAGGGTTTCCTGATATTCTTCGTCTGGCTGTGAATCGACCACAATGCCGCCACCGGCCCAGCAGTACAGATTTCCCTGTTCGGCCAACAACGTTCGGATAAGAATGCTGGAGTCCATATCCTGACGCAAGCCCAGATAAAAAATACTGCCACAGTACACATTTCTACGATGGGGCTCTAATTCATCGATAATTTCCATTGCACGTATTTTCGGCGCGCCGGTAATAGAACCGCCTGGAAAAGCGCCAGCTAATAAATCCAGTGGGCTGGCATCGTCATTTAATTCACCCGTCACGGTACTAACCATATGGTGCACAGCTTCGTAACTTTCAAGGGCGAAGAGTGCAGGCACTTCAACGGTGCCAGGTTTGCAGTGTTTCGATAAATCGTTTCGCAATAAGTCCACGATCATCAAGTTTTCTGCGCGGTCTTTCTCGGCAGCTAACAATGCGTCAGCACTGGCGTTATCTTGTTTGGCATCGGTGAAGCGAGGACGGGTTCCCTTAATGGGTTTCGTTTCCACTTTACCCTTGCGAACAGATAAAAATCGTTCCGGTGAGATACTGATAACGGTAGATTCTGGTAAGCGGAAAAAGGCAGAAAAAGGGGCTTTGTTCGCTTCACTGAGTGTCTGATACGCCTGCCATTCGTTACCAATGTAACTGGCCTTGAAACGTTGGGCCATATTGACTTGATAACAATCGCCGGCGAGCAAGTACTCATGAATTTGATGTAGCGCACTAACATATTGTTGTTGAGTAAGGTTTGATTGCCAGTTACTGGTGAGACGAAATGACTCAGCATTATCTAATAGCGCATCTAAGACGGGAAAATCAGGTGCTTCTATGTTGGAGAGTCGGCAAAAATAGCGTTTACCGGTCGCCGTGTCTTCTATCACCGATTGCTCGAACAAACCGACAGCAAAATCAGGACAAACGTATTCATCGCAGGCGTTGTCAGGCAGCACTTCGTAATACCGGCCCAAATCATAACCTGCTAAGCCGGCACTTCCGATAAGAAACGGTAATGCTTGTATGTCTGCTGTGTGTACATTGGTGTCGATAGAAATAGCGGAAAGCGCAGCGCGCTGCAAGTTATCGAGCACCTTTAGTGGCGCCTCTGAAGATTCAGTACACTGCCCAGTGTTACAAATCGTAACTCGGGTTTTACCGTGACGACTTTCAACAACCACAGAAGGTGCCCACAACATAATATTATAACGACCAAATGTAGTATTACCGCCCGAAGTATCGAACAGCATGGCATAGGGAAGGTGCTGTACCCGTTCGAAAAGTTGTGTAAATGGCTCGGTTGTGTCGATTTCACTGATAAACAGTGTGTTGGAAGACGGTTTGTACAAATTGTGACTCATGAAGATATAAACAATTGCTCTGTAACACTATTATATAAACAAAACGCATAAGCGACACCAAAGTCGCAGGCCTGAAACGTGGTGCGGTTTGCCAAGATGCGCTAGTATACGCTCTTTCGATTCCTTAACACCACCAAGAACACCTACAAGGTACTTAGAAAAGAGGACGCCATGACCGTTATCCGTCAACAAGACTTCATTGACAGCATTGAAGATGCGCTTCAGTTCATCTCTTATTATCATCCACTGGATTACGTAAAAGCGGTAGAGCAGGCATACCTTAAAGAAGAGAGCCAGGCAGCCAAAGACGCCATGGCGCAAATCCTGATTAACTCTCGCATGTCTGCAGAAGGCAAGCGACCGCTGTGTCAAGACACCGGTATTGTTACTTGCTTCGTAAAAGTGGGTATGGGCGTGAGCTGGGACAAAACCGACATGACCGTTCAGCAAATGGTTGATGAAGGAACGCGTCGCGCGTATCTGAATCCAGATAACCCGCTGCGTGCCTCCATCGTTGCTGACCCAGCAGGTAGCCGCAAGAACACCAAAGACAACACGCCAGCGGTTGTTCACCTGGATATGGTTGCCGGTGACAAAATTGAAGTGATGATTGCGGCCAAAGGTGGCGGTTCTGAGAACAAATCTAAAATGGTGATGCTGAACCCGTCTGACGATATCGTTGAGTGGGTAGTGAAAACCCTGCCAACTATGGGGGCAGGCTGGTGTCCGCCGGGCATGCTGGGAATAGGTATTGGCGGTACGGCTGAAAAAGCAGCGGTACTGGCAAAAGAAAGCTTGATGGACCCTGTTGATATTCAAGAATTGATTGAACGTGGCCCTGAGACGACCGAAGAAAAACTGCGTGTAGATATCTACAACGCCGTTAACAAACTCGGTATCGGTGCACAAGGTCTGGGCGGTTTAACTACCGTTGTTGACGTTAAAGTGATGTCTCTGCCGACTCACGCGGCTTCTAAGCCGGTTGCTATGATCCCTAACTGTGCGGCAACCCGTCACGCCCACTTCTATCTGGATGGTAGCGGCCCTGCCGATCTGAAAGCACCTAAGCTTGAAGAATGGCCAGAAGTGACGTGGGAAGTGAGTGAAAACACCCGTCGCGTGAACATGGACGAAGTAACGCCAGAAGATATTCAGGAATGGAAAGTAGGCGAAACCGTATTGCTTTCTGGCAAGATGCTTACCGGTCGTGATGCGGCGCACAAACGCATTCAGACCATGCTGGAAAACGGTGAAGGCCTGCCGGAAGGTGTGGATCTGAACGGCAAGTTCATTTATTACGTAGGCCCTGTTGATGCGGTAGGTGATGAAGTCGTGGGTCCTGCTGGTCCTACAACAGCGACCCGTATGGATAAATTCACCGATATGATGCTGGAAAAAACCGGTATCGCCGGCATGATTGGTAAAGCAGAGCGTGGTCCTGCCACTGTCGATTCTATCGCTAAGCACAAATCAGTGTATCTGATGGCTGTTGGCGGCGCGGCATATCTGGTGTCCAAAGCCATCAAGAACGCCCGTGTTGTGGCATTTGAGGATCTGGGTATGGAAGCTATCTATGAATTTGAAGTAGAAGACATGCCTGTTACGGTTGCGGTAGATAGCACCGGTGCCAACGCGCACAAAACCGGTCCGGCTATCTGGAAAGCCAAAATTGAAGAGCTGGACAAAGAACTGGCTAAATAAACAGTATTTTTTGCTGTAAACGGGTACCTTCGGGTACCCGTTTTTGTTTCCGGGTGGCACAATAGTGGTTCAATAATAAAGAGAACTACTATGGACGCGTTAACTCCTTTTTCTTCCCTGCCTGTACTTGCTGCCTTGGTCGGTGCCGTTGTTATTACAGTATTCTTCGCCAGTTTACGTAATCGACAGCATCGCCAACATTATGAAAGCCAGGTATCCTCACTGAATAACCTGATTGCAGAATACAAGCAGCGGAACGATGCCTTAGATGAAGAGTTGGCAGAATATCGCGAGCGTTTATTTAATAATCAGACACAGCTTGGTGAACTCAGTCATCGCGCTTCCATGATTGTGCCGATGCAGGAAGAACTAAAAGAATTTAAACAGCAGTGCCGGGAAGAGCAACGGTTAAATGCAGATCTCTCCGCACGCCTTCAGTCACAGCAAGCCCAGTTCGATGAAGCAAATAAAGCCAGCACTGAGAAACTGGCGCTTATGGAAGCCGCAGAAAAGCGCCTTCAGGCGCAGTTCGAGAATCTCGCTAACCGTATTTTCGAGCAGAAAAGCGAACGTTTCACGCAAATGAATAACACCGGCATGAATGCACTGCTCGAACCTCTAAAGTTGCAAATTGACACCTTCCGGAAACAGATGGGCGAGCAGCATAGCCGTGAAGGGCAGGAGCGGGCATCACTTAAAACTGAAATTCTGTCGCTGAAGGAGCTAAATAAACGCATTACCGAAGAAGCCGCAGCCCTCACCAAAGCATTGAAAGGCGACAATAAGCAACAGGGCAACTGGGGCGAAGTGGTGCTTGAGCGCATTCTCAAAGAATCCGGCCTGCGTGAAGGCCATGAATTTGAAACCCAGGTCTCAGCCAAGGACGCCAACGGCAGGCTGCAGCAGCCGGATGTGGTGGTGCATCTGCCCAATGAAAAAGATGTCATTATCGATTCCAAAGTCAGCTTGCGCGCCTACGAGCAATTCTTTAACTGTGATGATGACGCACTGCGCGCAAGATTTCTTACCGAGCATGTTAATTCGCTGAAAGCACACATAAAAGGGCTTGGCGGCAAGCGTTATCAGGACATCAAGTCACTGCGAACGCTGGATTATGTACTCATGTTCATTCCCGTCGAGCCCGCTTTTCTCCTGGCAGTGCAGGAAGATCCCTCGTTGGTTTCCCTAGCATTAGACAACAATATTTTGCTCGTAAGCCCAACAAACTTGCTGGTGGCTCTCCGTACTATTAATAACATCTGGCAATACGAATACCAGCACCAAAATGCACAGCATATTGCCGAACATGCAGGCAAGCTGTACGACAAGTTCGTAGGTTTTATTGGTGACTTAGAAAAGGTAGGTAAGCATGTGGAAAATACACAAAAATCCTACGATGCTGCCATGAAAAAACTCACAGAAGGGCGCGGAAACCTGGTGCGGCAAGTAGAATATTTCCGCGAACTCGGTGTACAGCCACAAAAGAAACTCAATCCCGGCCTGATGCCTGCCGACGAGGAAGGTGAATAAATGTTTAACCAACCAAGCATTAAACAGAAAGGAAAAGACATAGATTGCCTTGGAAAATTCGCTAAGGCGGAATAATTCCCGTTTTGTCGTTTTAGACAAACCGACAAAAAACGACAATATGGTAACAGGTGGATTTAAGGGATGTTTTGGCTTAATCTGGAATTCTTTATAATCAAAAATATCCCAAACCGGGACCGGGAAAACGGACAGTTTGGGATTTAGTAAGTTGTTAGGCGTTAAGTTGAACCGCGTTGCGCAATGCGCTACAATCTTTCCGTGATCAAGTCATTTAAACATAAGGGTCTGAAGCTGTTTTTC
>NZ_JBSWWZ010000004.1:0-488590 GCF_056160345.1 Alteromonas sp. ABV4_515 | reverse complement strand
CCCATTCCGAACTCAGAAGTGAAACGCGTTAGCGGCGATGGTAGTGTGGGGCTTCCCCATGTGAGAGTAGCACACCGTCAGGCTCCCAATTATGAAAAAGCCCGCTCATTCGAGCGGGCTTTTTGCGTTTAAAGCCGTATAAAATAACGTTTTAAAAATGATAAGAATAAGACACGTTCAGAAAATCGAGTCCTGGATTGTCGCTGTTTAAACCACCATTTGAGTAATGCATATAGCGTAATGCTATCTGGTTATTCTCTTGTTCATCGAGACTCAGCAAAAAGCCTAGACGATCCTCGAACTGATAATGTGAACCAATATTTTTTCCTGCAAAGTGTCTGTCGTTTACTAAGCTGGCGCCAATGCCTGCTTCAAGGTAAAGAGGATACTTGTCATAGACGGTTGTAAGTCGTTTCATGATAACAGGGGAAATGGCGACAGCAAGGTTGGTGGCATGGCTGTTATCTTCACCATACTCCCATATATTAAAGCTGGCTTCCCAATAAAGTTTAATGTCACCAAACCAATCAGTGTAGAGATCATAAGACAAAGGACGATAGGCAAGTCGAACTCCGTCAATGTTGTCTGAGCCGTGTAAGTAATCGACAGCGACAGCTTGCCTGCCGGCATGGGCACTTAGTGAAAAGGCGGTGAGTATGATTGCGATGAATAAGTTTCGACGAACAAAAAGCATGATTCCTCCTCAGGTATTACCATACAAAAGGCAAAATACAGACCAGAGGAACGTGCATTTAAAATCAATAACTTAATGTTACGCTAATATATTAACATTCGTTAGTGTTTGTAAATTTGGGTAAAGATTAGAAAATATTTCATTGCCTAGTCAACTTAAAGATTAGTGAAAGTCTCTTGATCGAACGTTAATAGAGTCCAACCAATCTGTTCGATCAGTAAGTTTGCCGGCAATAATATGAATAACGCCTTCTGGCGAACGTTCGAGAATGCCGTCTACCTGCAAAAGTTGGGCTTTCAGGTAGGCTTGTTGTTGATGTCTGGCTGTGTTTTGCCACACCACAATATTCATATTGCCGGTATGGTCTTCCAAAGTGAAAAAAGTTGCGCCTGAGGCCGTACCGGGTGACTGCCTACACGTTACGCAGCCAATAACATGTATAACCGATCGGTTGTCACATTCATTAAGTTGATTAGCCAATCGAAGATTTTTTATTGCATGTTTTCTTAGCACTAACTCTATCGGGTGATGTTTCAGTGATAAAGATGTAGATGCATAATCTTCAAGCAAAGAATCGGTGTCATTTGGCAAAAAGTCGAAAGGCAACTGTTCGGCACTATTTCTGAACAAGGGGAGGGAAGTGTGGCTGTTCATCATTTGCCATCTTGCCTGATAACGGTTTCCTGCGATAGAAGAGAAAGCATCTGCACTGGCAAGTGCTGATAAATCTTTTTCAGATACGGCCTGTTGTTTAATGTGATCGAGGGTTTTAAATCCTGAAGAAGGCCTGTTCGTCAAAAGTGTTTGTATTGCTTCGGAGGATAAGTTCTTTACCAGATTCATGCCTAGCCTTATTGCTTTGTCCCCATTATTAAATACTAAAGTATGCTCTACTTCAGATGCATTTATACATACCGGTAGCACGGGGATACGGTGTCGCCTGGCATCTTGAATCAGTTGGCTGGCAGAATAAAATCCCATGGGAAGGCTATTTAGCAGCGCAATATAAAACTCAGCTGGGAAGTAATGCTTCAACCAACAGGACACGTAAGCAAGCACTGCAAATGACGCGGAATGTGACTCGGGAAAGCCATACCCACCAAACCCTTTGATTTGCTCAAATAGTTGTTCGGCAAAACTTTCAGAGTAACCTCTACCTGTCATGCCTTTTATAAGTCTGTCTCGAAACTCATAAATACGACCGTCTTTTTTCCAGCTTGCCATTGCACGGCGAAGCTGGTCGGCTTCACCCCCAGAGAAACCAGCTGCAACCATGGCGAGTTGTATTACCTGTTCTTGAAATATCGGCACTCCCATGGTTCTTGAAAGCACACTTTTTACTTCCTCTGAAGGGTAAGACACGGTTTCTCTGCCGTGTCTACGTAGCAAGTAAGGGTGCACCATGTCTCCCTGAATAGGGCCAGGCCGTACGATAGCTATCTGCACAACCAAATCATAATAGCAGCGTGGCCTGAGTCGGGGCAGCATGGTCATTTGTGCCCGTGATTCAATCTGAAAGGTACCCACGGTGTCGGCTTCGCAGATCATATCGTATACCTGCTGGTCGTCACCTAATCGCGTAATAAAAGGAATGGATACTTCCTGAGGATATTGTTTATTGATCAGCGCAAACGCTTTGCGAATAGCGGTAAGCATGCCAAGGGCGAGCACATCGACTTTCAAAAGCCCGAGTGTTTCAAGATCATCTTTATCCCATTGAATTACTGTTCGCTCAGACATAGCCGCATTTTCCACGGGCACCAGTTCATAAAGTGGTCCGGCTGAAATGACAAAGCCGCCAACATGCTGAGAAAGATGACGGGGGAATCCGACAATTTGTTCCACTAAACTGATTAATTGCTTAACCTTGCTGTTAGCAGACGACAGGCCGCAGTTTTCAATTTGCGTTTGCCAGGGAACCGTACGGTCACGGCGATTGATGTTTTTAATCACATAATCGAGCTGCGACTCAGCAAAGCCTAGAGCTTTACCCACTTCACGGAAGGCGCTTTTAAAACGAAAGGAAATCACGGTGGCAGCAAGGGCGGTTCGCTCCCTGCCGTACTTACTGTAAATATATTGAATGACTTCTTCGCGGCGACTGTGCTCAAAGTCTACATCTATATCGGGTGGCTCATCCCTTTCTTTGGAAATGAAGCGTTCAAACAATACGTTTATTTGCCGAGGATCGACGGCAGTAATCTCCAAGCAATAACACACTACTGAATTGGCCGCTGAACCTCGCCCTTGATACAAAATGCGGTTATCTCGGGCGAATTGAACAATATCGAAAATCGTCAGGAAGAAGTATTCGTACTGTTGTTCTTCAATAAGTTGTAGTTCCTTTTCAATGGTGGCCCGGATTGCGGGTGAAATCCCTTCAGAAAAGCGACGAAGAATACCGGCCTCAACACACTCTCGAAGGTAAGAGATTGCGGTGTAGCCATCAGGGACTAATTCTGATGGGTACTGATAACGAAGCTCATCTAAGTTGAATGTGCATAGTGAAGCAATTCGCACACTTTCTGCCAGCCACTTTGAAGGCAGCAGTTTTTTTAACTTAATCAGTGGTCTTAAACTTTGTTCAGCATTGGAAATCGCACTTTGTCCTAGCTTTTCTACTGTGGTGTTATTTCTAATGGCGTGCATAACTTGCTGCAAAGCCAGCCGATCATTGTGATGGAATAAAGCATGACTGCACGCGGTGATGGGCAGCGCATAGTCTGTATGTAAACGCTCGTATTCCGCAAACCGGATGTGATCATGGCCATCCAGGCGTCGCTGCGCGCCAATCCAAACTCTTGATTGATGATGCCTCAGTAGCCACTTAGCCCAGTGCTCATTTAATGCAGGATCTTTATCAGGAAGCCAGATGATGAGGCAGTGTTGAATGGTTTTTAAATCCCATTCAGCCAGTTGGTACTCACCCTTTGGGCTTCGTCTTCTCGCATTCGTTATGATGCGGCACAGTTCGCTATAAGCCGCTTTAGTTGGACAAAGTAATACGCAGGTTAATGTGTCACTAAGGGTAAATAAACTGCCCGTTATTAACTTAACCGGCAAATTATGCCGTTTAATTTCGCTATGCGCTCTAACAACGCCTGCCACGGAACATTCGTCGGTGATAGCCAATGCTTCGTAGCCCATAAATGACGCAGTTGTAACCAGTTCTTCCGGGCTGGATGCGCCGGTAAGAAAACTGAAATTACTTTGGCAAACCAGTTCCGCGTATTGCATGTCAGGCATACCAGCCATTTAAGAACCAGTTACCATTTTCCCGGAAGATTTGAATGCGCTGACCGTGTTGATTTCTGCCGATGAAGTAGTCACGTTTTTCTTTATTTTCATCCCACCAACCTGACTCAATTCTGACGGGCCCAAATTCAATATTTGGGGAATCGGTAAGCGGCTGCGGGTGTTTCAGCAAGTAGGTTGGGGTAAATTCTTCGAGATTGTCCTGCGTATTATCGGACTCACTTTCAACACCTGATGTAAAACGGTGATCCTGTAATGTGTGAGGTGCCGATATCGCGTCTTCGCCCAGTCTCGCTGCCAGTCGACCGAATAGAAGTTGGCGGGCAAAAAGATGCTTTCTGGAATTGAAGAAGTCAGCAGTGTCTGCCGCATAAGATTGTGGCTTTTCACTGCTAAATTCAAAATGCGTAACGGGTGCGGGTAGCTCAAGGGTTTCAAGCTTGAGTTTAATCAGTTGCTGCCACTCTGAAAAACTAAAACGGACATCAGATTTGCGGACTGATATTGGCATTTCAGGCGCTTCGCGAAAATACAGAGTAATGTTAATCGCCTGGCTACCGGCATTCCGCAGGCGCAGAAATAATTCCATATCTCTGAGGCATTGATCGATGTATCGCTGCAAACGTGTGGCATCTTCTACTTCGTAAGATAAGAGTACCGAATGAGAAAAGTTCGCGGGTGGATGATAAAACAACCGCTGAGGCTGACTTTCACCGCGTAGCGCAAAAAGGTATTTGAGCAGCTCGCTATCGAAACGCTTACCTAACTCGGTAGGAGGCAATTTCAGTAGTTCTCCTGCATGATGAATCCCGGCTCGTTGAAGGGAGTTGGTGTGTTTATCTGCAATCGACAAGGCTTGTACAGGTAACGCACCCAACATGTTCTCTATTTTCTTATCGCATAAGAGAAAAGAACTCTGCCCCCTTTTTGCCAGTGCTTCAGCGTTCTCAGGGCTCCAGCCACAGGCAAAAATGAAGTTAACTTTTCTTTGAAGCAGCGTCTTCTTTATTGCTAGCCAGATTTGTTGATAATCGCCGTAATACCGGACTAAATTATCAATACGAATGAAAAGACGACAGGGTGGTTGCAGGGAAATTTCTGCTGCGCATTGATAGAGACTTGCAGCCAGAAGCCGAAGTTGTGATTGTTCTATCTCTTCGACATAGTCGATGACAGTGAGGTTTTCACATAATGCCGCAGCATGGGCCAGCCCCATACCGACTTCAATACCCACTTTACGGGCACAGTTATTTACCTGCAGCACATTGTTGCTAGCCTGATGGTAAGCCACTGCTGGTTGTTCATAAGGCACGCTGCCATTCGCCTTGGCGTTATCAAGGGTTAACCGAAAGAAATGCAGGCACAGCCATCGTTGCCTAGCCATGTAGGGCATCGTCTTGTGAATGCACGGAATACTTACGCATCAAGCTAGTGATTGTGGTGTTATTTGGCGTGAAGCTGATAGGCACGACAATGTTTTGCTTCGGCCAGCCGCCCTGAAGCTTGCGTATATTGACCTGTAGACCTTCGTCTATGGCAGTAATAGTCAAATCCAGCGGTACCGGCAGAGCTGCGGATCGTTGATTTTCGGGTTCAAAAATGACCACCAGACACTCATGTTGTGCAGCGGCCACTTGTAGGCGTCTAACCTGAGCTGCGTTGGTACGTTCGCACCAAAGCAGTAATACCGAGCATGAAGCTGATTTTATGGCCTCTTCAGCCGCCCAGAGGCTTAATTCAGAGGAGGTCGACACCACATGCACATTTTCCGGCACGACATTTACCCTGCGTAGACTATTTGTAATCAAAACCCCCGGAGGATTTACAAACAGGTAAAAAGCGTTTTCACCTGTTTGCGTAAAAACATTTTTTAGCAACGAAAGCTCGCCAATGCCGGTGCGCCCACTTATACGCACAACGCCGTATTCAGGGAAGCCTCCAAGAATAGCTTCATCCAGCGGCAAGTATCCCGTGGCCAGCCTGCGAGACTGACCGATAGGAGCTTGATTTCCACGCCATATAGCGGGGTGCTTTTCAACTAAAGAAAGGAGACTTGCCATATAATTTACCTGTATATATATACAGTATTATAGGCAGAAGAATGGATTGATCAATACGTGTCTGATGGGAATTTATTCTTGTGGGCTAGATGCCCGTGGCGTCAATAAAGACAGGGTCATGATATCGCAAGCTTTTATAAAGCCATCAGCATGATTTTGTACCCAACTTATGCGTACATCATTAGGCTGTTCCTGCATCATGGCTTTAATATCATCCATGCTGAGTTCTGAGTCTCTGATTGCAACGGTGAGTGCTTGTTCAATAGAAAGGCCCTTTTCACAGGCATCAAATATTATTTTGGCTGATGAGCTCGTGATGAGCATCATAACCTCGTAATTTTTGCCGCTTATCAACCCCTTCTTGCTGGCCTGTTCAACTCTCTCGGTGAAGATTTTCTGTAGTGTTCTGGCTGTGATGCTAAGCACCGAATAAGCGGTGTTGGCTTTTTCAGCGTTTTGCCTGGCAAGACCACGGTTTGCACTGATTTGTTTATGCAGACTTTGTACTTTAAAAACAAAAAAAATCAGGATCAGAACTAACACGGCGATAATGCTGAATGCTAACAATGAACTGCCTCCTGATTCGTTGTAATGATTAATCTTTCCCTGGCGTATAAATAGGGCCCGGGAATGCGGTTACCTTATCGGAAAGTTGAGTAATCTTAGCAGTTCCCTGCTTTTTAACCGTATCTATGCGAAGAACATTGTGCATTGGAATATAAGTTCTTTCGACGTCGGAGAATTCTGACTTCAGTTTTTCATGACTGGTATCTACCACCAGACTTGTGTGGTTGTCCCAGACAAAATTTCCAATTTCGACAAAGCCAAAAAGACTACCCTGGCTAAGTTCTCGAACATACAGTTCATAACGTTCGCCATTGCTGATGAACTGAATGCGATAAATAGGTTCATTACTGCTCATGTTGAAAAACCTGATGTGACAACGGGAGCATGATTTTACGATAATTAACTAAAGCTGCAATGGGGTTAATAAGGCTTCAGTGGCAATGACCATCTCTTCTTTATTTTCAGCAAGAATGCCATTCACGGCAAAACCCTGCACGTAGCTGGTAAGTTGCAACGCAGCAGACTCAATATTGATTTCCGCTTTGATTTCACCGTTAAGACGCGCCTTTTCAAGACAACCGATGAAGTCCAGTTGAAGCCTGTCGAGATAATGTCTGCCCATTTCCCTTACTGTAGCGTCTTGTTTGCCGAGTTCGCATACACAATTTATTAGCAGGCAACCACGGCTGTAAACCAAAGGAATGTAACGCAGAAAGAAAGTATTGATCGCGGTGATGCCTTGGTGTGTCTCAAGTTCATTTACAACAGGCATCAATTGCGTGGTTTGATAGTGCTCAAGTACCTTATAAAGAAACTGTTGTTTAGAGCCGAATTCAAGATAAAACCCCCGCCGATTGAACGAGGTTCGGGCAATGATTTCATCCATGATCGCGCCATGAAAGCTATACTCGAGGAATATGTCCACGGCTTGCTGGAGAATTTCTTCTATGTCGTACTGTGCGCTTCTTGGCATAAGGTATATTTCTGTCAGTCCCTCTATTCAGCGTAGCGTAAACCATAGAACTATCAAGGGATATCGTTATTCACCTTGCTTATATCAGTCTCTAGGTTAACATGCTCGTGGTTTAAGCAGTTTGAAGACTATTATGATTAAAAAAATCCTTCTGGGCAGTTTGGTTGCGTTATCGTCGCTGGCCGCTAGCGCACAAGATAATGCACCGGAGAGCCATTTCTCTCCAGATACGAACAGAATTAAATCCCACCTTTATTTCCTGGCAGATGATCTACTGGAAGGGCGAGATACCGGCTCCCGGGGCCATAACATCGCGGCACTTTACATTGCCACTGAATTTGCCAAATACGGATTGAAGCCAGCAGGAACAGAAGGTTTTATGCAGCCTGTTCCGTTCCGTAAAGCAAACTTAGTACAAGAATCGCCGTCATTTGATTTTGAAAGTGAGAGCGGTAGCTTTTCATTGTCTTATCCGAAGGACTTTATTACCGGCCCTGATTTATTGTCTTTGGAATCCAACGTGAAAGGTGAGTTGGTTTTTGTGGGCTATGGGATTGTGGCGGAAGAGTTAAATCATAACGACTATGCCGATCTCGACGTAGACGGCAAAATTGTCGTTGTGTTATCGGGTAAACCGGCTTCTTTTCCTAGTGAAGAAGGGGCGCACTTTGGTTCTGGATACCAAAAGCAAAGTTATGCCGCTGAGCGTGGTGCCATTGGCATGATTACCTTGTCTACTCCCATTGCTGAAAAAGTACGCCCTTATCAGAGCCAGCTTAATTATATTCATACGCCGAGAATGGCGTGGCTTAATGATGAAGGTGTACCAGCCAACACGTTCGAACAATTAAAAGGCAGTGCTTTTTTGAGTATGCCAGCCGCTGAGCAGCTTTTTGCTAACGCTCCGGTATCGCTGAATGATATCTATGCGGCTCTCGAAGAAGATAAGTCACCGAAAGGATTTGCTATTCCAGGACAGATTTCGCTTTCGAAGAAGAGCCTGCATTCGCAGATTGTCAGTCCTAATGTGGTTGGCGTGGTAGAAGGCAGCGATCCTGAACTGAAAAATGAATATGTAGTTTTCTCTGCGCACTCTGATCATATTGGTTTCGCGCAGACGGTGAAAAAAGACAACATCAACAATGGTGCCATGGATAACGCGTCTGGTACTGCGGTTATGTTAGAGACTGCCCGTTTATTTAGTAATCTGGAACAGAAACCAAAGCGTTCAATTCTGTTTGTTTCGGTAACCGGTGAAGAGAAAGGCTTGCTGGGAGCGGATTACTTTGCCCGCAACCCAACCGTACCTGTTACCTCGATGGTTGCCGATGTGAATCTGGATATGCCTATCCTGACTTACCCGTTTGCTGACGTTATTGCTTTTGGTGCAAGTCACAGTGATATGAAAAAGTCGGTAGAGGAAGCGGCAGGTAACGCCGGCATTACGTTAAGTGATGATCCTTGGCCGCAACAAGCGTTGTTTACTCGCTCTGATCACTACGCATTTGTAAAACAGGGTGTGCCTTCAGTATTTATGGTGCCAGGGTTACAGTCGAAAGATCCTGATGTCGACGGCAGTAAGATATTTGGTGAATTTTTATCGACCCATTATCACAAGCCAAGTGATGATGTGAATCAGCCTTTTAACTGGGACGCAGCGAAGACTTTCACACAGGTAAACGCTGAGATTGGTCTCACGTTGGCTACTCAAGCACAACGACCTCAGTGGAACGAAGGGGACTTCTTCGGAAATACTTTTGGGCAGTAAGCGTTCAGTGATAACTGCTACAGAGTGTTAGGAAAGCTAAAACAAAAAGAGCGCTTTGATTCATTATCTCAGCGCTCCTTTTTTATTTAGATAAAGACCTGCTTAAACATCTGCCACTGTTCAGAGAACTGCTCCGTTGGCTTGCGGGTAAAGCCGCTGCGAATAAACTGGTTGATGCGTCCGTCTACATAGCAAATCATCATGTTAGCTACCACGCCTTCGTCAGCCGCCAGTGTGCGACCCTCGCGCAGTTTACGCTCTCTGAGAATTTGCTTGAGCTGGGTTTCCAGTCTTTCGAACAGTTTTGCAATGCGAGCTCTCAGGCGGTCCTGTTCACCCATCAGCGCATCACCATTGAGGATGCGGGTAATGCCCGGATTCTTCTCTGCGAAGCCCAGCATAAGGTGCAGGATTAACTGACAACGGGCAGCTGAATCTTTTTCTTCGTTAAGAATTTTGTTGATACGTGAGAATAACGTTTCTTCTATAAATTCTATTAACCCTTCAAACATGCGGGCTTTACTTGGAAAATGACGGTACAACGCTGCTTCTGATACACCGACTTTTTCGGCGAGTTTAGCTGTTGTAATACGCTGGCCCTGATTGGTTTCCAGCATACCGGCCAGGGCTTGCAGGATCTGAGCTCGGCGATTAGGTTTCTTTACCGCAGGCATAAGGCGAGTGTTTCCTCTGCTACCGGACCCGAAATACGCAGGTCCATGTTCCATTTTAAGTGGTTTGTTTTTATTTATTTGGTCACGCAGAAAACGTTATCGACCAGCAAACCATTATTTTGATTGTTTATTATTATATTGTTTTGTAATCAGGCCAATTAGCTGTTCGGCTAGTGTGGTCTTGGGGGCTGGTGGTAGTTTTTTATCTCCATCCTGCCAGATTACATGTAGCGCATTTTTATCGCTGTTAAAGCCGAGACCTTCAACGGTGATGTCATTAGCGGCAATCATGTCGAGGTTTTTCTTTTCCAGCTTTCCTCTGGCATATTCTTCCACATTTTGACTTTCCGCTGCAAAGCCAACGGTAAAGGGGGCGGGTGAAAGCGCAGCCACAGTTTTAAGAATATCAGGGTTTTTAACAAAAGTAAGTGTTAACTCATCATTGGATTTCTTTATCTTATTGGCCGCTTGATGGGCTATGCGATAGTCGGCTACCGCTGCCGCTGCAATAAAGATATCGGTATCACGCATTTCTGCCTGTACCGCTTTCAGCATGTCTTCAGCTGAGCTTACATTTACCCGCTTTACGGCGGGAGGCGTAGCTAAAGACACGGGTCCTGAAACCAGAACAACGTTAGCACCTTGTTCGGCTGCCGCTTGTGCGACAGCGTATCCCATTTTGCCGCTGCTATGATTGGAAATGTAGCGTACCGGATCGATAGGTTCCCGGGTGGGACCGGCGGTAATGACAACCTTTTTTCCTGCTAAAAGGTGGCCTGATGATGCAGCGATGAGTGCAGAAACAATGTCTTCTGGCTCAGCCATTCTGCCAGGACCGACATCTCCGCACGCTTGCTCGCCTGCTGCGGGGCCAATGAAGTTGATCGCCTGAAGTTGTAGCTTGTGAAAATTGTCCTGGGTTGGACGCGCTCGCCACATCTGTTGGTTCATCGCCGGTGCAATAAATACTTTGGCCGTGGTTGCGAGATAAAGGGTAGAGAGTAAGTCGTCGGCTAGTCCGTGCGCCAGTTTAGCCATACAGTGCGCGGTGGCTGGAGCTACCAGCAATATATCCGCCCATTTAGCCAGTTCAATATGGCCCATGCCTGCCTCAGCTTGTTCATCTAGCAACTGGCTATGCACCTGATTTCCGGAGACGGCTTGCAATGAAAGGGCGCTAACAAACTCTGCAGCGCCTTTCGTGAGGACAACCCTGACATCGGCACCTTCTGCCTTCAATTTTCTAACTAGATCCGGCGTTTTATAAGCGGCAATGCCGCCGGTTACACCCACTAAAATCTTTTTATTGAACAATTGCATAGTACAGTATTTAACCAGTTAGATTAAAACAAGACTACCAGATGTTTGCCGCTCACGACAATGTGCATGAGATCTGTCATTTCAGACAGTAGTGAGTTTACCGAACCGGCTATAGGCTATGAGCATATTGAAGAGAGGTTAAATCATGCTAGATATTCGCTCCTGGCCACTCATGGAAAGGCCCAGAGAAAAACTATTTATTAAAGGTGCATCTTCATTGAGTGATGCTGAAATACTCGCTGTGTTATTTGGCAGCGGTATTGGCGGGCAGGGGGCGCTGTGCATTGCCCACGAGCTACTCGAACAACTCGGTTCCTTGCGTAGTATCGTACATGCAAGCAAAACCGAGCTTTGCAATATCAAAGGCGTTGGAGAAATGAAGGTTGCCCAGTTAACAGCAGTAAAAGAAATTTCGCGACGGGTATTAGAGTCGACTTTACAAGAACGTCCGGTTTTTAATCAGGTGAGTGACGTAGAAGATTTCTTGCTCACAACCCTAAGGCACGAGCAAAAAGAGCATTTCGGTATACTTTGCTTGAACAGTCAGCATCACCTCATTGCGTTTAGAAACTTATTTTCAGGCACACTCAATGCAGCTGCTGTGTATCCTAGAGAGATAGTGCGTCAGGTAATCGAAGATAACGCCGCCGCAGTAATTTTGGTCCATAATCATCCTTCCGGCGTACCAGACCCTAGCGATGCTGATATAAGATTAACCCGCGATGTGAAACATGCTTTAAATCTTATAGACGTCAATGTGTTAGACCACTTTATCGTGGGTGACGCCACAATATGTTCATTGGCGCAGAAAGGATTGATGTAATTTTGATCCTTGCTATACTGAAGACTGCGATCCTGTCAGATCGTCGGCGATCCATGCGGCGAGCATGTGAAACGTATATTTTTTACGACCAAACTATGTTTAAAGAGTGGTCAGCTCTTGATTAATACTTTAGCATAGGGCGTCGGTGGATTATAAATAAGGACAATTATGAAACAGTCATTAATTTCATTAGCTCTTGGTGCGACCATGGCTTTTGGTGCAGTAGCACAAGACGACGGAGCTGAAGGCGGCGTAACCACTGGTGCGATTGCTACTGGTGTTGCTGTAGCTGGCGTTCTTGCAGCTGTAGTAAGTAACAACCGCGGTTCAGCAGATATCATCGATGATGGTGATAACGGTACTGACCCAACTTGTAACGACGGTGACGACCTGGTTGACGGTTCTTGCGTAGGTTCTACTACTACTCTGACTGAAACTGTTACTGTATCTGGTACGCAAACTGTAACAATCACAGTTCCTGTATCAGTTAGCTATACATACGCACCTTCTACTGCGCAGTAATTGCTAAATGCTTTTCGAAAGCCGCCCTATTTTGGAGCGGCTTTTTTATTTCCAATCATTAAGTCCGTCATCCGCGTGCTAATCATCAAATGCTAATTTTCAAATATAGTGACGTCTAGGAATATGTTCCGAAGGATTCTTCTACTACTCTCGTTCTGCACTTTTCTCGCAGGGTGTTCAAATACAAACAGAGCTTACTTCGATTCGATCAAGCTCGCTTTTCAACAACGAGACATCACCGCATCACCTGAAAAAATCAGAAATAACAAAAAGGATTTGATTGCTGTTAAGCATGGCGAGCGATATCAAGTCATCATGGCGCTTGCTTTCTCTGAAAATGGTATTGATACATGGCGTTCTGCGGATAATGCCCTCTTTTTCTTGCAAAACGACGTCATTGTTCAAACACATGGCTTAAATAATGATTTGGTGTACCAGTCTAATTTAAATGCAAACCCATTGGCGGCTGATAGTGCCACACAAACCGACTGGCATTATATCACCGACATTGAAGGCTACGGATACGGCCTTGATGTAGAGACAAGTTGGCGTCGAGCCGGTGAGGAATCGCTAAAGGTGCTTTCAAATGACTTCAATACCAACCTTATTGAGCAGCACGTGAAGTACACCGGTGCAAAGCCTTTTTATGAGTCTGAGCTGTCATGGATTAACCGGTACTGGTTTGATAAATCAAGCGGTGAATTGCTGAAGTCTGAGCAAAAGATTTCGCCTGCGAACGACTGGATTCGCATCACTTTCCTGAGTCGGGCGCAACGTCTTATCGATGCCGGGAGCGAAACAAAATGAAACGACTTATCACGCTCTTTTTATTCGCAGTAGTGTCAGCAAAAGCGTTGGCTGTGATTGATATCGATTTAAACGGGCAGCACTACCGTTATCTTAATCCGGTACGCCTATCACTTATTCTGCAAGTTAACGCGAAAAATGGTGATTGGTATTGGCCCGCCAGTGCTATCTACAAAATTGACCAGGAATATACCGAGTCGCTGCGTCAGGACGTGCTGCAATCTATTGATTCATTGGCGGTTGATTTAAGTGTCAACGACGATAAAGCCATTGCGCTGAATGCACTGCGTCAGCAGGTTCAGCAATGGACATTGGCTAAGCGATTGCCGGTAACCGTAAACAAAAACGCCGCACGGATTGATCCCAGTCTGAATCCTATGTTTCAGGACGGTAACTACATTATGCGCCTAAGTGGCAGGCCAACTGCGGTGTGGATGAGCGGTATGGTGTCGACACCGGGCTCTTACGAATACCGTAATCAGCATACTGCGGCAGATTATGCCGAAGGCGTAAAATTACGAAACTATGCTGACCCCGATTTTGTGTACGTGATTTCTCCTCGTGGAGAAGTGAGTAAACTGAATGTGGCATATTGGGGAGAATCTTATTCCCAACTCATGCCAGGAAGTCAGATATTTGTACCATTATTCAGTTGGTTATTGTCGCCAGCCGTTGAAGAGTTAAATGAGAAAGTTGCGGCGCTAGCCGTGCACAGGGTGTTGCCATGAAGTTGTTTAAAGGAATGCCCTCGCGGTGCGCAATTGCTGTAGCGGCGGCTTGTGTCAGTCAATCTGCGTTCAGTGATGACGCGGTTTCACTGCAAGTGAAACCTTCTCAAATGGTTCAAGGGGGCACTGGGCTCATTCAAACGCCAACATCCAGAATGGGTGAGGTGGGCGATTTGTACATGAACTACACCGACAACAACGAATATCGTTTCTGGTCGGTTAACCTGCAGCTTTTCGACTGGATGCAAGCGACTGCACGCTATACCGACGTACGAACGCGCCTTTACAGCGATGTACCAAGTTTCAGCGGCGACCAAACCTTAAAAGACAAAGGCCTGGATGTGAAATTCAGATTGCTTGAAGAAGGTTACTATTTCCCCGAAGTCTCGTTAGGTTTTCGTGATTTTGGTGGTACAGGCTTTTTTGAGAGTGAGTACGTAACCGCTTCTAAAGCTTATGGTCCTTTCGACTTTCACCTTGGTCTCGGTTGGGGTTACATGGGTACCGCCGACGATATTACCAATCCGTTTTGTAAGATCCGCGACAGTTATTGCGACCGTCCGTCAGGCTTTTCCGGGCGTGGTGGTAAAATTGATTACGATCAGTTTTTTAAAGGCCCGATGGCAGTATTTGGTGGCGTAGAATACCAAACGCCCTGGGAGCCTCTGCGCCTGAAGCTCGAGTTCGAGGGGAATAACTACCAGTACGACCGCGCTGGCGCGTTAGAACAGGATTCCCGTTGGAACGTGGGAGCTGTGTATCGCTGGAACAATTTTGATTTCACCGCTAACTATCAGCGGGGCAATACCTTTGGCTTCGGTGTCACTTATCATTTCAACATGAACACGGCGAAACAGTTGAAGTTTGACGATCCTCCTCGCGAAATCGTTGACGCGAAACCTGCGGCCTCACTGGCAGAGTTGAATAAGTCCCGCCTATATCGTTCTTTAGCGTACGACGGCGGTTTTATTCTTACTGACGCGTCGGTAGAAGAAGACGAGGCAATCTTTTACGGAAACCAGATTGCTTATCGCAATAAAGCGGAAGCGGTGAATCGTATTGGTCGCATTGCGGCTTCTGAATTGCCTGAATCGGTGAAGTCTTATCATATTGTGGAAAATGCAGGTCGCCTGCCTATGGTAGATACCGTAATAGATGCCGATGCCTTCAAAGTTGCCGCTAAGTATGAAGATATCGAAGCTGATATCACCCAAACTTACACGCGCGTCGCGCCGTCTGAAGACGTGCTTGAGAAATACGAGCCGAACCGTACCAACGGCTTCTTTAAAGGTGTGGATTTCTTTTACACCCAGAGCTTCGGTAACCCGGAAGATTTTTATTTATACCAAGGCGGTTTAATCTTCTCCGGCGGTTATGCTTTCAATGAAAACTGGGCGGCTGTATCGAGCGTACGAGCTACCTTGTTAGATAACTTCGATAAGTTCAGTTTCCGCATCGATCAAGACACCTCCACATTGCCTCGAGTGCGCACCATGGTGCGGGAATACGTGAGCAACGACTTATGGCTAGATACTGCTATTCTTCAGTGGAACGACCGCTTAAGCGATAATGTGTTCGCACAGGCTTATGGCGGCTATCTGGAAACCATGTTCGGTGGTATTGGTGGCGAAGTGTTGTGGCAGCCAGTAGACAGCCGCATTGCGTTTGGGGTTGACGTGAACTACGCCAAGCAGCGTGACTACGATGAACCGTTTGATTTCTTCGATTATGATGTCATTACCGGTCATGTCAGCGCGTATTGGCAGCCTGAGTTCCTGCCTGACACCATGCTCACCGTGAGCGCGGGTCAATTCCTGGCAAAAGATAAGGGTGTGAACATCGATTTCGCGAAGCGTTTCGACAGTGGCATCATTGTAGGCGCTTATGCGGCAATCACAAATGTGTCATCAGAAGAGTATGGTGAAGGTAGCTTTACCAAAGGCTTCTATATTTCAGTGCCCCTCGATCTCTTCACGCTGATGCCGTCGAAAGGACGTGGCTCGTTCCCATGGGTACCAATCTCACGAGATGGTGGGCAGATGCTTAAACGTCCTGGCAGATTGATTGATTTCACCGGGCCGCGATCATCATTCTTTGATTGATCTGATCATTGTTCGAAAGATCTACGATCAGATCGTTACAGGATCGTTTTTAGGTGGTATGATGCGCCCCCAATTGTGCACGATGGATGAGAAATCATGGTGTGTGCACAGCTCGAGAAGGCGAAAAAGTAAAAATATGTGCCGATTGGAAGGTTTTTAGCCTTTTTTATTGAAATGCACATATTTTTGCTGTATAAAATGCGCCCTCTTATTTATCGTAATATCGTCAACTGACCCAGAAGACTTTTAGGTGGGATCGATTGGCGCGACAGTTTTGTAGTTCTGGAGACAAATACAATGTCAAGAGTATGCCAAGTTACTGGTAAGCGTCCAGCGGTTGGTAATAACCGTTCGCACGCACGCAATGCGACTCGTCGTCGCTTTTTGCCAAATCTTCAAACTCACCGTTTTTGGGTTGAGAGCGAAAATCGTTTTGTTAAACTGCGTCTGTCTGCTAAAGGCATGCGTATCATCGATAAAAAGGGTATCGATTCAGTTCTGACTGACATGCGTGCCCGTGGTGAGAAAATCTAAGGAAGCCGACAATGCGTGATAAAATTAAATTAGTTTCTTCAGCAGGTACAGGTTTCTTCTACACCACTGACAAGAACAAGCGTAACATGCCAGGCAAAATGGAGATCAAAAAATACGATCCCGTTGTGCGTAAGCACGTTATGTTCAAAGAGGCAAAAATCAAGTAATAAAACTTGCTTTTGTCTCCACGAAAACCCGGCTCTTGCCGGGTTTTTTGCGTTTGGAGACCAGTCAGTTTATCTTAGGCGGCATAGGTGTTGGACCTACTGAATATGTTTAAGCGGATTGAATTCAGTTTCAGTGTTGTGTGGATGTTCAGAAACGAAATGGCGGTACACAAGAGTTGAAGGGCTTCAGAAACGAAAATGGCGGGACACCGGAGTCAGTGGGTGTTCATAAACCGTCTGCCGCAGGGAAGCGGCAGCCGAGGCCCCATGGATGGGTTTACGCCGTGTTTATGAACACCCGCTGACACAGGTAGCCATTTTCGTTTCTGAACCCCGCTAATGTAGCTTCAGCGTCATTTCGTTTCTGAATAGGCCCTGACAGTTGGTTTGGAATTCTCTTAAGCTAAAACATACAACAGAGTTAAAATATGGCCTTTCTGTCACAGCGCGGTATGAACAATGTGGTGATTTTTGCCATGCTGATTATGATCGCACTGTTTAATTTAGACACGTTTCTACCGTCAGCGAAAGCGCCTGCGGCTATGCCTCTGATCCCGGAAGAGGCTTATGTGCTGAAAATTGAGCAGGGAATGAATCAACTGGTGCGTAACGGCCAGGGCTGGCGACAGATCACTGAAGGTCCTGCGCCGTCTGTGTCGCCGGAGCAGCAAATTGCCGCGTGGCGTGAGGCAATGATGCACAGTCAGACTGATAGTGAGGATATTGCCGGTGAACCGATAATTGCGGTTGTGTGGCTGGCAGGGCAATCCGATGGTCTGGTTTTCGCGTTTTATCCTGGTGAACTTTCTGCTGATGGAGACGGGGCATTGCTGAAATATCAGAATCAGTGGTTTCGTCTTACCAATGCCTCATTGAACGCTTTGCTACCCTGGCAACAACCGGAGCTGTAACTCATGCCTGAATTACCTGAAGTTGAGGTAAGCCGTCTCGGTATCTCGCCCTGGCTACTTAACCAAACTATCGCCAAAATCATTGTGCGCGACAAACGTCTGCGCTGGCCAGTGCCCGATGAAATCCGTTTGGCAGAGGGCAAAACCATTGTGAACATCCGCCGCCGGGCAAAATATTTGCTCATCGATGTGGGCGACGGTGAAATCATTCTGCATTTGGGCATGTCTGGAAAATTGCGTGTTATCGATGCTGACTTTCCAACTATCAAACATGACCATATTGATATTGTACTCGGTAGCGGTAAATGCCTACGTTTTAACGACCCACGACGCTTTGGCGCGTGTCTGTGGCAGCCGAAGGGGGCAACGCACACGCTACTTAGCAAATTAGGGCCAGAGCCGCTCACAGACGATTTTGATACAGATAGGCTGGTGGAATTATCGAAAGGTAAAAAGAGCCCGGTGAAGACCTACATAATGGATAACGATGTGGTCGTTGGCGTTGGTAATATTTATGCAAACGAAGCGCTGTTTATGTCAGGCATCGATCCACGTCGTGCAGCAGGCAGAGTGAGCGCAAAGCGTTATGCGTTGCTAACATCCGCGATAAAAGAAGTGCTGGCTAAAGCCATAGAGCAGGGTGGCACCACACTGAAAGATTTCGCCCAGAGCGATGGCAATCCCGGTTATTTCGCCCAGCATTTACGGGTGTACGGTCGGGCAGGTCAGGAATGCGAAATCTGTAATACCGAAATTAAAAGCGTAGTAATAGGCCAGCGCAACACCTTCTACTGCCCTAACTGCCAGAAATAAGCGCTGACGGCGTAAGGTGAGCCGGACGAGCCACAATAAGTAGCGGAGGAGTGGGAGTGCGTGATAAACCGTCTGCCGCAGGGATGGGGCAGTCGAGGCCCCATGGATGGGTTTACGCCGTGTTTATCACGCTCTTCCTCACCCAACGAAGTTTTGGCGCCCCGATAGCTCTGCCATCACTTACCGTGAAAACGTTCCTGCAGGGCTTTTACTACAACCGGGTGGCAGAAGTCGTCGACTTTCCCCTTGTGTAGCGCGACTTCTTTTACCAGCGTTGATGAGATAAACGAATTTTCTTCTGCCGGGGTAAGAAAGACACTTTCCAACTTGGGATTCAGGCGACGATTCATATTCGCTAACTGAAATTCGTATTCAAAGTCGGAAACCGCGCGTAGTCCACGGATCAAAATGGTGGCATTAATTTCATCGGCAAAACCTGCCAGCAGGCCGGTAAAACCTCTGACTTCCACATTGGGTAAGTCTTTGGTGACTTCTTTAATCATTTCCACCCGTTCTTCCAGCGTGAATAACGGCTTTTTGCTCGGGTTCGAGGCTATCCCTACGATAACGCGGGAAAACATTTGTGATGCACGCTCTATAAGGTCGGCGTGTCCGTTTGTGATCGGATCAAAAGTACCCGGATAAATGGCTCGTGTGTGCATAGTAATTAACTTTTATGTTGTCCCGTTTGAAACATTACCGATTAACGCAAAGACATGCAATCAGGCCGACATCAGGCCATCAATAAACGCATCCCAATCGGTTTTTTGCCAATGAAACTGCTTGTTCTTGTTTTTCTCTTTTTCCAGCGAGCGCAGGAAGCGAGCAATATTTTGCGATTTCCAGCTGTCGCCGTCACGACATTCACAGCGGTCAAAATCGATGATCCATACCGTATCAGAGCTATCTACCATCACGTTGCGAACATTCAAGTCGTGATGATACACCCCGGCGCGATGCATCTTGGCTACCGCAACACCGATGTCACGCCATAAATCTTCAGCTATCGGCGCATTGCAGAGCATGGCATGTAAATCATTGCTGCCGGGGATCATGGCGGTAATGAGATCGCCGCGATAGACGAGTCCGCTTTGCACCGTTCTAGCGGCAATCGGCTGGGGTACATTTAGCCCCATCTCTCGCATGGCAAAGAGTAATCTGAATTCACAAAATGGCCGGGATTTCTCGACACCGGAAAAGAAATACTGATCCGACAATATTTTGCCTGGCAAGCCGCCTCGTCGGTAATGGCGTAACACCCAATTCTGTTCGTCGGCTTTCAAAAATAACGTGGTACCGCGGCCTTTAGCCTGACCTGTAATGGCATTTCGCTGGCGCCAGAAATCAGCCTCAAAGCTGTCGAAGCTGAGGGCACCTTCATACTGACTGTCGACCAGCATGTGCTGGTGGCCGCTGGAAACGTGTTTTATCGCCATGCTTTATTATTAATATGGTAAATTGGCCATTGTAATGAAAATTCCGCAGTTTTCAGCTGTAGAGGTGATTCCTTGAAGAAAAAGATTTGTTTGATGAGGTTGTCGGCCATTGGAGATGTTTGTCATGCCGCGGCGTTAGTTCATCGGATAAAAACACACTGGCCCGAAGCAGAGCTCACCTGGGTCATTGGGAAAATTGAATATCAGTTAATGAAAACCCTACCCGATGTGCGCTTTATTGTGTTCGATAAAAAGCAGGGCAAGCAGGCGGTGGCTGATCTAAAAGCGGCGGTACAAGGAGAGCAATTCGATGCGCTGCTAATGATGCAGGTGGCGATGCGGGCAAACCTTGCATCGCGGGTGATCAAAGCAAAGCAGCGGATAGGTTTCGACTGGGCCAGAAGTAAAGAGCTGCACTGGCTATTTGCAAATAAGAGGGTCAAAGCGCACGAGCACGCCCATGTGCTAGACGGCTTTATGGATTTCGGTGATGCATTGGGGCTGCCTGAAGCTTCAAAACCCCAGTGGAACATTCCTGTACCTGATTCCTCTCAGCGCTACGCCAGTGCATTGGCTGAAGAAATGGGGCGCTTTGCGGTTATCAGCCCGGCGGCAAGTAAGCAAGAGCGTAACTGGCTGCCAGAACGCTACGCCGAGGCTGCCGAATATCTTGTAAGCAAAGGCCTGGCGGTGGTGCTTTGCGGTGGACCGGGTCCGGTAGACCGTAAACTGGCAGATGCCATCAAATCGCATACTGATGCCATTAGCAAAGATATCGTGGGTGAAACCTCGCTCCACGATATGCTCATGGTAATCAAGCAGGCTGAACTGGTTATCGCCCCTGATACTGGCCCGGCACACATGGCAACCACGGTGGGCACGCCGGTCATTGGTTTGTATGCACACTCTAACCCTCGCCGCACAGGCCCGTATAACAGCTTAGAGTTTGTGGTGTCGGTATACGACGAGTGCATCAAAGAGCAAACCGGCAAGTCCTGGAAGCAACTTCCTTGGGGCAAAAGGGCAAAAGGAACGTCGCTGATGAGCAGAATCAACACTGATGCGGTAACAGAAATGATTAATCGGGTGCTTACCGCCGCTAAATAACTGCCTTCAGTCAATTAATTCAGTCACGTACGGGCAATCTGGCTAAAACCCTCTACACTTTAAAATAACGTCTGAAGACGTTTTCTTTAAGGATGAGGTGCCAATTGTCCGCGCTTTCCAAAATAGGGTTTCGCTTTTGTAATAAGTGCTTTTCTATACGGGTTATTGCCGTATGCCTTTTGCTGTGTGTTTGTTTACCCGTCAAAGCCATTGAATCGACTGTCATCATCAATAACGGTGTGGAAAAACGGCAATTTTCACGCACCGATATCCGCAATATCTTCTCCGCTCGAACCCAATACTGGTCTGATGGCGCAAAAATAACAGTTTATGTGCTTGATGCGCAGACTGAGGCACATAAAGATTTCTGCAGAGAAATGCTGAAGATGTTCCCGTATCAGCTTGAACGTATGTGGAACCAGATCACTTACTCCGGTCAGGGCGAACGTCCGCAAACGGTAGCAACCGAGGCCGAACTTATTGAGGCGGTAAAGAATACTCCTGGAGCAATTGGGTATGCCTACCACACCTCAGCATTGGAAAATGTCACGGAGGTAGCCATTCCATGAAATTCCATACACGGCGGTTGCTCGGGATATCGCTGTTAGGGGGGCTTCAGGGTTTCCCGGCTTCGGCTGAGTCAGCCTTTAGCTGGCATGGGTTTTTATCTCAAGGGGTGAGCCAGTCGGTGCACAGTGATTTTGTTTCCGATAACGAAGACGTGAGTTTTAGTCTCACCGAGTTGGGTATCAACATGCGTTACGATGTGAATGCGTCTTTGGCGTTTGTGGGCCAGGCGGTGTATCTCGACGGCGGTAATCGGTACGAGCAGGGTGGCAGACTCGACTATCTATATCTTGACTGGCGTTTGCCAGAGTTCAGCAATGCTACGCTTAATGTCAATGTGGGTAGATTCAAAAATCCACACTGGCTCTATTCTGCAACCCGCGATGTGCCACAAACCCGCGCTACCATCATACTTCCGCAATCTTTGTACTTCGATAATTTTCGCGACGTGGCGTTAGGTAGCGATGGCGTGCTGCTGCGCTATTACCACGCGGCTGAAGAAGGCAGTTTCAGAGTGAACTGGAGCTATGGAAAGTCACCATTGAGTACTTTTCAGACCAAAGCGTTGCTCGGTGAAATTGCTCAAGGTGAACTGGAGCAAGATTTTGCCCATCAATTCAGTGCTTATTGGCAGTCTGCCTCTCTCAGTTGGCAGATTGGTGCGAGCTATCTCGACTCCGATTTTACTTACAACCCTGCAGCCGTTGACTTTTACGTAGCCGCTGAAAGGGAAGTGCAGCTTTACACAATTTCCGTTGCGTACTTTGCTGAGAATTGGGAGTTTGCGACGGAACTGCAACGCAACCATAGAATAGACCAAGGCGGATACGCACCTGACTACATGGTGAACCAGCAGGGAGAAGGCGGTTATGTACAACTGCGTTACCGGATTGCGCCTTCGTACACCGTAACAACCAGCTACGACATGTATATCTCTGACCGGGAAGACCGGGATGGTGAAGTCCTCGAGGCGATGACAGGAGGCATGGTACCCGCGTACTACGGGTTTGAAAAAACCATCGCGGTTGGACTTCAGTGGGACCCAGCACCACATTGGCGAGTTCAGGCTGAGCATCATTGGGTGCACGGCGCTGGGCGACTTACTAGCCTGCCATCGTCGCAGAATACCCCTGAAACCAAAGAGCATTGGCGTATGTGGGCAATACAAGTGATGTACTGGTTCTGAATATGAAGGTACGCGTTTCCGTTACAACGAAGTTGCTGAGCATCGTCGTGGCGATGATGCTTACTGTACTGGTTTCCATTTCAGCGATGCTCATTGCTCAGTCTCGTGCAGAGGTTGAACAGCAGCACCGGGCTTTTCAGCTGAAAAACCAGAAACAACTGGCGCTGATTGACGAGCTGTTCGCTTTGCGCCTACTCGTTTGGATCGAAACCTTCTCGCAATGGGGGCAAACAGAAACGTTACTCGAAGACCAATTGGCGAAAGTGCTGGCCGATTCCTCCGATGCGCTTAGTGTCAGTTTGCACGTTAATGAACTATGGCTGTTTAATCCGCAAAATACCCTCTTACTCGGCAATGAAGCGATGATGCCTGTGAGTATACTCACCATGGTCCGCAACACCCGCGACCAGATGCGACCTCAGAATGCCTTTCTCTGCCGTGAATCCTGCTACCGGTTTGTCTCAGCACCCATAATGATTAAGAACGAACAAGTGGCGGTTATCGTTATGAATGCCAGTTTCAGTGAAATGCTGGCCACGCTATCGCAGTTCACCAGCGCATATAAAATTGCAGTAGTGAAACAGGCCAACCAGGAAAATGATTCGTCCTCGCTTTTAAATCCGGTAAGTCGCCTTTCTGCGTCTAACTTGAAGGTCATTCAGGATGTTATTAGCACCCTTCCAGCAGACACTACAATTCAAAACATGGAAGAGAGCGGGGTGATGGTAACCGCGGATAACAAACGCTTACTGGTGTCTCTGCTACCGCTTACTGACTCCGACTATTTCATTTTGTTTGTGCGCGATATATCGGCCATGATCAGCGCAGTAAACGACTACCAGAACCGGGTTATTGGCACCGCCGTGTTGTTGTTTTTCGTGTTCACCGCCATTTTGCTGATGATGATTCAGCAGTACCGGATTAAATTGCTCAAACTGGCAGACCGGCTACCACTGCTAGCAGATCGTCGGTACCAAGAGTTTGCGATACGCAGCAGTCACCAAAAGCAATGGGAAAAAAAAATACTTCCTGATGAACTGGATTTACTGGAAGCCACGGCAAGTAATCTCGCCAGGCAGCTTGAAGAACAAGAGTCTAAGCTCGCGGCGTCATCCCAACAGCTGGAAAATATGGCTATGTTCGATAGCCTCACCGGCTTGCCTAACCGCACAATGATGACCTTTCAGATTGAAAAGCAGATTGTTACCGCGACTCGCGAACTCAAAATGGCAGCCTTGCTGTTTCTTGATTTGGACGACTTCAAAAAAGTAAATGATAGCCACGGTCACAATGTGGGTGATCAGTTAATTATTGCTGCTGCTGAAAGGATTGTGGAGGCAGTAGACGATGCGGGCTTTGTCGGACGGTTCGGCGGTGACGAATTTGTTATTTTGTTAAACGGCGTTACCGCAAAGTCGAAGGTGGAATCTTTCGCGCATACGGTGCTGGAAAAATTCGAGACGCCTATTCAGGTAAACGAGCTACAGTTCTATGTTTCCGCTAGTATTGGTGCTGCTACTACCACGCAGTCAGACATGTCGGCGATGGAATTATTCCGGCACGCAGACATTGCCATGTATGAAGCGAAGGCAAAGAATGGTGGTGGCTTTAAGCTTTATGATTCGTCGATGAACGCTAAAGTCATGCGCAAAGTCGAACTGGAACGGGAAGCCCGGGAGGCTCTGCGAGAGCATCATTTCAGTTTGGCTTTACAGCCAAAAATCGACATCGAAACCCATCGGCTGAGAGGATTTGAAGCACTGATCCGCTGGTCTCACCCCATTAAAGGTGCCATTTCTCCTGGCGAATTTATTCCGATGCTGGAGAGTACGCCGTTTATGCTGGAACTCGATTATTGGGTGCTCAACCGTTCTTTGCGTATTCTAAGTGAGTTGCGTATGGCGGGATATCCCGACCTTAAAATAGCCATCAATATGTCTGCGGCCCAGTTTACCGATAACTCCTTGCCAGCGTATCTCAAAGAACAATTAGACACCTTCGAGATCCCACCAGATATGGTGGAATTGGAACTCACAGAAACAGCGTTAGTCTCCGATATGGACCTAGCGGTTAACGTGTGCCAGGCGCTGCAGGAAATGGGCTGTCTTGTGGCCATGGATGATTTTGGTACCGGCTACTCCTCACTGAGCTACCTCAAAGAACTGCCTGTGAATGTGGTAAAAATTGACCAGGGTTTCATACGTGGCATGTTGGATAACCCCGAAGATGCCAATATCGTCGAATCGACTATTGCATTAGTGCGAAGTTTAGGTAGAACGGTCATCGCTGAAGGGGTGGAAACACATGAGCAGTTTTCCATGCTTGGGCAGTTCCGGTGTCATCAGGCGCAAGGTTACCTGATTAGCCGACCCATTCCCGAAAATCAGCTGTGGGAACGGTTGAATGAAGCTGTAAGCGATGGGGTTTGGATTGGCGCATTAGATAGCCAAACACTGACGCCACAGCATCAGTTTGTGTTTTGATATTCAGCAGATAAATTTCATTCCCGCCTAGGTGTGGCGATATCTTTACATTGCCAAGTAAAGCCGGTGAACCCCTATAAACCAAAGGCTGTACCCAACATATCCCATTCATTAGAATACGTGTTTTCGACGACGGAGAGAAACATGACACAGGCGTTTATCACGCATTTGCAACAGCAGATCGAAGAAGTAAAACAAGAAGGTTTGTATAAAAGTGAGCGAGTAATCACTTCGCAGCAACAGGCCGATATTGCTGTAGATGATGGCAGTGAAGTTATCAACTTCTGTGCGAACAATTACCTCGGACTGGCGAATCATGACGACCTGATCGCAGCGGCGAAAGAAGGCCTAGACAGTCACGGTTTTGGCATGGCCTCAGTGCGCTTTATCTGTGGTACCCAAGATATTCACAAACAACTTGAAACTAAAATCAGTGATTTTCTCGGTACCGAAGACACTATTTTGTATCCGTCGTGCTTCGACGCCAATGGCGGTTTGTTTGAAACCTTATTAGGCCCGGAAGACGCCATCATTTCTGATGCATTGAACCATGCCAGCATCATCGACGGTGTTCGGCTGTCAAAAGCGAAGCGCTATCGGTATGCCAATAACGACATGGAAGCGCTGGAAGAACAGCTTAAACAAGCCGTAGCCGATGGTGCACGGTTTAAAATTATCGCCACCGACGGTGTGTTTTCTATGGATGGCGTAATCGCAAACCTCAAAGGTGTGTGCGATCTGGCTGACAAATATGACGCCATGGTGATGGTGGATGACTGCCACGCCACCGGCTTCCTGGGTGCAAATGGCCGTGGTAGTCATGAGTACTGCGATGTAATGGGTCGTGTAGACATCATCACCGGTACTTTAGGTAAAGCCCTGGGCGGTGCTTCAGGCGGCTACACCTCAGGTAAAAAAGAAATTGTTGAGTGGCTGCGTCAGCGTTCGCGCCCTTATCTGTTCTCTAATTCCGTTGCGCCACCCATTGTGTCTGCCTCGCTGAAAGTGTTCGACATGATGGCCGATGGTCACGCGTTACGTGAACAACTGTGGAAAAACGCCGTACATTTCCGCACTCGCATGGAAGAAGCCGGATTTACCCTGGCAGGGAAAGATCACGCGATTATTCCTGTGATGCTGGGCGATGCCCGTTTGGCGAGCGAAATGGCCGATAAGATGTTGAAGAAAGGCATTTATGTGGTTGGTTTTTCTTATCCGGTGGTGCCGAAAGGACAAGCGCGTATTCGAACGCAGATGTCTGCCGGTCACACCATTGCGCATGTGGATAAAGCAGTAGATGCCTTTATCGAAGTGGGCAAAGAGCTTGGAGTTATTTAAATGAAGTCACTGGTTAAAGCGCACCGCGAACCGGGGATCTGGCTGCAGGACACCCCTGAGCCGGAAGTGGGTCACAACGACCTGCTGATTAAAATTCGTAAAACCGCTATTTGCGGCACCGACATGCACATCTACAACTGGGACGAATGGTCGCAAAAAACCATTCCCGTTCCTATGGTGGTTGGCCATGAGTACGTAGGCGAAGTCGTGGGCATGGGCCAGGAAGTGGCCGGGTTTAAAATTGGCGATCGTGTATCTGGTGAAGGTCATATTACTTGTGGTCATTGCCGTAACTGTCGTGCCGGTCGTCGTCACCTGTGTCGCAACACCGAAGGCGTAGGCGTAAACCGCGCGGGTGCATTTGCTGAATATCTGGTGATCCCGGCGTTCAATGCGTTTCGTATTCCAGATAATATCAGCGATGATATGGCGTCTATCTTCGACCCGTTTGGTAATGCCGTACACACTGCGCTGTCTTTTGATTTGGTTGGTGAAGATGTGCTGATCACCGGTGCTGGCCCTATTGGTATTATGGCCGCCGCGGTCGCGAAGCATGTAGGTGCACGTCACGTGGTGATTACCGATCTCAACCCGTACCGTCTGGCGCTGGCAGAGAAAATGGGGGCAACCCGCGCGGTGAACGTCGGCACAACGTCATTGTCTGATGTTATGAAAGAGCTGGGCATGACCGAGGGCTTCGATGTGGGTCTGGAGATGTCTGGTGTACCGGTGGCCTTCCGCGACATGCTCGACAAGATGAATAATGGTGGAAAGGTTGCTATGCTGGGCATTCCGCCAACCGATGTGGCGGTAGACTGGAACCAGGTTATTTTTAAAGGTCTGACGATCAAGGGTATTTATGGTCGTGAGATGTTCGAAACCTGGTACAAAATGGCCAGTCTGTTACAAAGTGGCCTGGATATTTCGCCCATTATTACGCATCAGTTTGGTATCGATGAATTCCAGCAAGGATTCGACACCATGGGTTCCGGGCAATCAGGAAAAGTTATTCTTAATTGGTAATCAGCATGTCAGATTTTCAGCATATCAGTATTCAGGATGCGGCGGACAAACTCGAAGAGTTTGCTGTCGTTGATATTCGCGATCCGCAATCTTTCTCTATGGGCCATATGCCCGGTGCGTTGCATCTGAGTAACGATAACTTCGCTGAATTTCTTAATAACACCGCCGAAGAAAAACCGGTGCTGGTGGTGTGCTATCACGGTGTCAGTAGCCAGCAGGCGGCCACCGTGATCGCCCAGCAGGGCTTTAAAAATGTTTACAGCATGGACGGTGGCTTCGAAAGCTGGAAACTGTCTCAACAGGTGGTGACAGAATAAGCGTGAGCACTCCATTAATCGCCATCAACAACGAAAGTTATGCTCACCTTCTTGCCAATTACCTCACTAGTCAGCAATTAATTGCCCACGTACTGCCCTCTCAAAAAGAGGGGGAGTACGTAATCGTGCTAGAAGACGATGCACGAGTGGAAGACGCAAAGGCAATTTGCGAAGAGTTCCTTCGTCAGCCCCGTCATCCAAAGTACCAACAGGCGGCCTGGGAAAGTGGTGAGCAAGTCGCACTGCATCCATCCCGCACGAATAATCTCAAAATTGGCAACTTGATGAACTGGGCAAAAGAAGCGCCCTTCGCAGCTTCCGTTCTGTTTATCTGTACTCTGGTTTACGCCCTTTCCTGGCTTGGCTTTTTTGGTTACGTCGAGCAATATCTCAAGATGCAGCCATTCGGCCAGTTGCAACAAACCCATGAATACTGGCGGTTAATTACCCCCGCGTTTATTCACTTTTCCGCGATACATTTTATTTTTAATGTGCTGTGGTGGAGCATGATAGGCAGCCAGATAGAGCGTATATTTGGCTTTACTATGTTGCTGGTGGTTTTCCTGGTATCGGCCGTGGCGTCCAACCTCGCTCAGGCGATTGTAAGTGGTCCTGCATTTGGTGGGTTGTCGGGAGTGGTGTATGCCGTGTTGGGATTTGCCTGGTGGATTGGCTGGCTGAAACCGAACTGGGGATTGTACATTCCCAAATCTATCGTGATTTTCATGCTGATTTGGTTAGTGCTGGGTTATACCGATGTGCTGTGGGTAAACATGGCGAACACGGCGCACACCGTGGGGCTAATAAGTGGTTGCTTAATTGCCGCTGTTTTAGCGCTTGGCGCAGGCAGACGCAAATCTGCCTGAGCCGTTGCTCATAGTCG
The DNA here is from genome assembly GCF_056160345.1 of Alteromonas sp. ABV4_515. NCBI lineage: Bacteria > Pseudomonadati > Pseudomonadota > Gammaproteobacteria > Alteromonadales > Alteromonadaceae > Alteromonas > Alteromonas sp. ABV4_515. The sequence goes on along the minus strand of NZ_JBSWWZ010000004.1, from coordinate 459,532 downwards.
TATTAGCTGTGATACAGATACTTGGTGAAGATAACGTCTTTCACAATGGGCGCGCCAGTTTCTTTACGCATGTGATCTTGTAATGCTTTTAAAATTGCCTGCCGGATATCTTCACGTCCGGTAAGCGATTTCACTTTATCTTCAGGCTGCTGACCAAAAATTTCTATGGTGGTGGCGCGCAATAGCGGCAAGTGATGTTCAGCTATTTCCAGTACATCAACATTGTCTATCATCAGTTCTACGGTTACACGAACAAAGCCCAGTTTCTTCGACGATGTGCCAATGTAATTGGTAATGATATCCGGCTCCAGGCTCAGGTAACCAAAGTTTGGTGCGTCTTGTGCGTGAGAAGAAAAACTGAGCAGGCTACACAGAAGTGATATCGTAGCTAACAATCGCAGTGATAATTTTTTCATAAGATTCAATATCGTACCGATAGATGGCGTTGTTTAAGTCTTATTTAGTGTAGCAAAAGGCGGAAAATAAACACTCAATAAAAAGGCTAGAATAAGTATCTTTGTGAGAGGTTTTGGGCTATCGGATATACCAATGCTAAGATACGGCCTTCCGATTTTCAGGTGAACAGGCATTGCAACAGGATTTTTCGTTTCCAATTGGGCTGGATGTAGTCTGGGAACCACTTTCACGTTATCCCCACTTACCCAGTCATATTCGCAGCTGGCTTCAGGATAGCGGTTCACTGACTGATCGCATTGAAAGTGCGTGCAGCGTTTTTAATTTAACGCTAATTGGTGAAGGTGAGGCAAAATTACATGCTTGTGAACGTCAAAGTCTTCACATTAACGGCACCGACAATCACACCGTTCGCGAGGTATTGCTGTGTGGCGATGAACGTCCGTGGGTGTTCGCGCGCTCGGTTATTCCTCCTGAGCTCATGTCTTCTGAGTTTAACCAACTGGGTGAAGAGCCCCTTGGGCGCCGACTGTTTAACGATGCCCGATTCAGACGTGGCGAGTTCGAGGTTTGCCGCATTCGACATACTGCCTTCACACCTGAAATAGAATTGCCGCTGTGGGGGCGTCGGTCAGTTTTCTATTTTCAGCAGCACGCTTTATTGGTGGCAGAGTTGTTTCTTCCTGCATCGCCTTTGTATCAAACGGATAGTTAATTATGTCACTCGAGTTGTCATTCAGTAACTGGCGCGCCTACATGCAGCTTACCCGCCTGGATAAACCTATCGGCATTTATCTGCTGCTGTGGCCGACGATCTGGGCTGTAGTCATCGCCGCAGACGGCTTACCCAGTTTGGGTATTACGCTGATATTTATTGCCGGTGTGGTGCTAATGCGCTCTGCCGGATGCGTTATTAACGATTACGCCGACAGAAAAGTGGATGGCAGCGTAAAGCGCACAAACGCACGGCCATTGGTGGCGGGCACGGTAACTGAACGGGAGGCGCTGCAATTGTTCGCCTTGCTGGTGGGCTTATCGTTTATTCTGGTGCTCATGCTGAATTGGCAGACCATTGCCTTGTCGGTTGTGGCGCTATTTCTGGCGGCCAGTTATCCGTTTATGAAGCGATATACGCACATGCCGCAAGCGGTATTGGGAGCTGCATTTGGCTGGGCAATCCCCATGGCCTTTGCCGCCATTCAGGGCTCAGTGCCACTGGAAGGTTGGTTGCTGTTTATTGCAAATCTTACCTGGACCATTGCATACGACACGTATTACGCCATGGTCGACCGCGATGACGACCTAATCGTAGGCATAAAATCATCGGCTATCTTGTTTGGTCAGTACGACAGATTGATCATTGGCGTGCTGCAGGGGGTCACACTGATATTGCTGTTCACCATTGCCCAGTGTTTAGCATACGGGTGGCCGGTGTACTTTGCGCTGGTGGCGTGCGCGCTGCTGTTTGCCTTTCAGTCTTACGAAACCCGTGAACGAGAGCGCATGGCCTGTTTCAAAGCCTTCTTAGATAACCATTACGTAGGATTGGTTTTTGCGGTGGGGTTATTGATGGACAGAATTGCATTGGCAGCGATGTAAGCCAAAACGCTGAAGAACATTGCTAGCGCTGTTACCGGTTCGTCCGTTTCGGCAACAGCGCTCGGGATCTTATTCTTTCGGCAACGCGCTTTGCTTTTCTTCCAAGGCAGCTAATCGCGCTTCCATAGCTTCTAGCTTTTCTCGAGTACGGATCAGCACCTGGCTTTGAATGTCGAACTCTTCCCGGGTTACCAGGTCCAGTTTGCTCAGTTGCGCCTGCAAAACCTGCTTAACACGGGCCTCGGCACCTTCTGCCATATTGCGTACGCCCGGCGGCACAGCATCAGAAATTTGTTTGGCGATTTCTTCGAGTTTTTTCGGATCAAGCATAGTATTTCCTTTATAATGCGCATCATCGCGACTTTGTGTTTCATATTCTAAATAGATGCGACACACATGCAATTAAAAAACCGTCATTCTCTCAACCCCATAGCTCGCTCCCACTGAATATGAAGTTAAACGACGCTCAACAATCTGCCGTGACGTATGTTTCCGGACCTTGTCTGGTTCTGGCTGGTGCCGGTAGTGGTAAAACCCGCGTGATCACCAATAAAATTGCTCACCTGGTGCGCGAGTGCGACTTGCCCGCCCGGCAAATCGCAGCGGTAACCTTTACCAACAAAGCCGCCCGGGAAATGAAGGAGCGGGTGGGGCAAACCCTGGGTAAGCAGGAAGCCCGCGGCTTGAAAGTGTGTACGTTTCACACCCTCGGTCTGACCATTATTAAAGCGCACGTTAAAGAGCTTGGCCTGAAACCAGGCTTCTCGCTTTTCGACGACAAAGACTCCACTGCGCTGCTGAACGACCTGACCGAAGATACGATTGACGGTGATAAAGACCAGTTGAGCATGCTGCAAAGCTGCATTTCCAACTGGAAAAACGACCTGCTTCTGCCCGATGCGCTGGCGAAGAAAGCCACCAGTGCCGGTGAGCGTGAATTTGCCGAAGCGTACCGCCACTATCAGAATCACTTGCGGGCCTATAACGCATTAGATTTTGATGATCTCATTTTGCTGCCAACCTTGTTGCTGAAAACAAACGAGAGTGTGCGACTGAAATGGCAGAGCAAAATTCGCTATTTGCTGGTAGACGAATATCAAGATACCAACACCAGCCAGTATGAGCTTGTGAAGCTGCTTGTTGGCGAACGGGCACGGTTTACTGTGGTTGGCGACGACGACCAGTCAATTTATTCCTGGCGCGGAGCCCGCCCGCAGAACCTGCATTTACTTCAAGAAGACTTCCCCAAACTGAATGTGATTAAGCTGCAGCAAAACTACCGCTCCTCCGGCCGTATTCTGCATTGCGCCAACATACTCATTCAGAACAATCCCCATTTATTCGATAAAACTCTGTTTTCAGAAATGGGCTACGGTGAACCGCTCCGCGTGTTGTCGGCAAAGAACGAAGAACACGAAGCCGAGCGAGTTGTGGCTGAGCTTATCGCACATAAATTCATGAACCGTACGTCGTTCAAAGACTACGCCATTCTATATCGGGGTAATCACCAGAGCCGCTTGTTTGAGAAGCTGCTGATGAGTAACCGCATTCCTTACCGCATCAACGGCGGGATGTCGTTCTTTGGCCGCACCGAAGTAAAAGACATCATGGCGTACCTGCGCCTGCTGGTGAATCAGGATGACGACAATGCCTTTTTGCGCGTGGTAAATACGCCTAATCGGGGTATTGGTCGTGCTACGTTAGAGAAGCTGGGTAACTTTGCTAATCAGGTGGGCATTTCGCTGTTCGCCGCTACCACCCATTCCGGGCTATCTGGTGTGTTAGGTGAGTCTGCCTATCAGCGCGTTGCCGGTTTTGGACGCTGGGTTGTGGAAACCTCTGATAACGTTGTGCGCGGCGACAGTAAAGCCGTATTGCGAGACATGATTCGCTCTATGCAGTACGAAGAGTTCCTTTACGAACACAGCCCTAGCCCGAAAGCCGCTGAAATGGCCATGGCCAACGTAAGTACCTTATTTGGCTGGGTTACAGATATGCTGGAAGGAAACGACCTCGATGCGCCTATGACTATGCAGGAAGTGGTGAACCGCCTTATCTTGCGTGACATGATGGAGCGAGGCGAAGAAGACAGCGAAGCTGATCAAGTTCAGCTTATGACACTGCACGCCTCGAAAGGTCTGGAATTTCCGATTGTGTTTCTGGTGGGTATGGAAGAAGGCTTACTGCCGCACCAAAGCAGCATTGATGAAGATAACGTGGAAGAGGAGCGTCGCCTCGCTTACGTAGGTATTACCCGTGCACAGCGCGAACTGATTTTCAGTCTAGCTAAAGAGCGCCGACAATTTGGCGAAGTGATCAACCCTGAGCCAAGCCGTTTTCTCTATGAATTACCCGTAGACGACGTGGTATGGGAAGAGAAAAAGGCGAAACCCACCGCCGATCAGCAAAAGAAAACCAACGAAGCCGGACTGGCCAGTTTAAAAGCCATGTTGGGGAAGAAATAGTTCCCCATTCTATTTACGCACTTTTTTGTCGTGTTACCTGTTGTGGCGAAGACAGGATCTTTCCTTGCGCATAGTGACATTCAATTTCATTGAGCGCGTTGAGCTGCGCTTTGGCATTCACACCTTCAGCAATAACATCGAACTTAAGGTGCTCTGATATCAGCATGACCGACTGAATTAACTTAAGGTTGCGCTGAGAGCGGGGTAGAGACTTAACGAAACGGTGGTCTATTTTGATAAAGTCGAAGGGATAGGCAAACAAATAACTTAGCGACGCTAAACCGCTGCCGAAGTTATCCAATACGAGTGTTACACCTGCACGTTTGAGCTTCTTGATTGCAGGCAGGATATATTGCGAGCGGCGATTCAAATCATTTTCGTCGAATTCAAAAACCAAGCGGCCGGGCTCAATACCCCATTGTGTTACCAGATCTAAGATTTTATTCACCAGTGAAGCCTGAAGTAGATGATTTATCGAAACATTCACCGCAATCTTTCCAATTTCACCCGCCTGTTTTGCATCGTGTCTGATGAGCGAGCAGGCCTTATTCAACTGGTATAAATCGAGATCCAGGGTTAATCCACTGTGCTCAGCAACCCGTCTGAAGTTTTCTCTGTCTACCTTTCCATGTGCCGGATGCACCCAGCGAACATACATTTCGTGGTACAGCACGGAATTGGCGCGAAGATCGATGACAGGCTGCATATAACATTCGAATTCTTCATCGCGTAATGCACGACGAAACTCGTTTTCGAGTTCAAGCTCTTCTATTAGCCGGTCGCGCATAGACTTATCAAACATCACAAAGCGACCGCGACCAATGGTTTTCGCTTGATACATAGCTGCATCGGCATCGCGAAGTACTTCATCGGCGGTGCGATAGTAGGTTTCCAGGTGGGCAATACCGATACTGGCCCCGCTGTACATCTCTTTACCATCAAGCACAAAGGGTTGAGAAATGGCTTCGATTATCCGCGAAGCAACATCTTCAACGACCTCGGCTTCCTCAAAGTTATCCAGCAGCACAACAAACTCATCGCCGCCCAGGCGAGCAAGCAGATCATGGCCCCGAATACACAGAGAAATACGGTGCGCTACTTCTATGAGGAATTCATCACCTGCGTGGTGGCCTAATGTGTCGTTGATAGTTTTAAAACGGTCGAGGTCGATAAACAACACCGCGAATAAATTATCCGGATAGCGCTGTTTGTTGGCAACGGCAAGCTCTAAACGACTGGCAAACATGGCGCGGTTTGGCAGGTCGGTAAGGCTATCGTGGTGCGCATCGTGAATTAGCTTTAACTCAATAACCTTACGCTCTTCAATCTGCTGCTTCAGATAAGAGTTTGTGGCGTCTAACTCTCTTGTGCGCTCGGCTACTTTTTCTTCTAGTAACGCATTGTATTGCTGAATCGCGTCGGTACTGCGTTTTCGACCTATTGCCGCTGCAATGTGGTGAGAAACGAAGCGCAATAGCTCGAGATCTTTGCCTGTGTATTTGGCCAACTTACCGTAGGTCTGGATACCAATTACACCCGAAATTTTGCCATCGACAATGAGCGGTGAACCCAGCCAGGAGTTGGCACTTTTTAGCATTTTCTGAGCAGTGGATACATCCAACTCGCCACTTTCAGCCAGTTCAAGTACCCGGGGCGGGTTAATCAGTTCAGTTTGACCACTACGCAGTACAAATTCAGTAAGACCTAATCCCAACGGACGACGAGACACCGATTCGTTCATGGTATCGCTGAAATACGGGAAGTCGAGGTGGTTGCCCGATTCATCAAGGATCGCGATATAGCAGTTCGGTGCGCTAATCAAACGCGCCAGAATATTATGAATGCTGGCGTAGAAGGCATCCATATCGCCTTCAAGGTTGGCCGCAAGTTCAGATATCTCGTACAGCGCCTGTTGCAGTGTTTCTACTCGTTGACGCTCTAATATTTCTTCCTGGAGCTCATCGTTGATTGTACGAAGCTGTCGGGTTCTTTCGCGGATAGTGCGCTCTGTGAGCTCGCGGTTTTTCACCCGGTCTACCGTCGTCACAATGTGTTGCGACACAAACAAGAGTACTTCGAGATCTTCATCAGAGTAACTCACAGAACTATCGTAGGTTTGTACTACCATGGCACCAATAACCTGTGAACCCCGTTTCAGTGGCACACCGAGGAATTGATGAGGCGTAGCGCCTACCATGGAAACGCCGGTTTCGGCGGCGAAAGCATCTTGATTTTCGCTTTCAAGGAATACGTGTTTGCCGGTGCGAAGAATATGGCCGGTAATCCCGTCCATCAGAGACTCAGCAGGAATTTGTTTGATTGTTTGTTCGTCGAATTCGTCAACAAAGTAAGCAAAATCAATGAGGTTTGCTTCTTTTTCGTAAAACGCAACGAAGAAGTTATCTGCGATCATGAAGTCGCCGATAATTTCGTGAATGGCTGGATAAAGGCGACTAAGATTACTTACCGAACTGGCCAGTTCAGCAATATCAAAAAGTGCTTTTTGTACTCGTTCCGCACGTTTGTACTTATCAGTGAGTTGCTGTAACTGCGGAATAAGTTCCCGAAGCTCCTCTTCTGACAACTCATACTGCGTTGACTTTGAAGACATCAGATTTGTGTCGCTTTATTATAGGTTTTTATTTTCGACAATAAATTAACCGATCTGTATTAAAAACGCTACTTAATGAGACAAAATTGCGGTGAACGGGCTAGAAATGCCTTGTTCAGGTATGGTAGAGAATACCCGACAGCCTGTGGTGAAAACTGTCGGGGGTTTTAGCAGGTGTTAAATGCCCTCAATCATGTATTCGATGGTCGCTTTGATGTCGTCATCGCTACAATCTGTACACGTGCCTCTTGGCGGCATGGCGTTAATACCATTAAGTGCATTTTGCCAAACACCGTCCAGACCACGCTCATCTAAACGAGGCTGCCAGTCTGCAGCGTTATTAGCGCGCGGCGCACCCATCAAACCCGATGCATGACACATTGCACAAGCGCCGTTAAAAATTTCTTCCGGAGTACGTGCCTTTGCTGAGGTTGCTGCTGCAGTTTGTGCACCCGCAACATTTAATTCGCCATAGGGTTTTGTTCTTTCTTTAATCGCTTCGTCTGACATTTCCTGTGCATGAGCAACGCTCAAACCCAGCGAAACAGCCATAGCTATCAATGCTTTAACTTTCACTTTTGTCTCCAGGCAACGGTCTTAAAGTCTGTAATTGACTGATTATAGCGGTTAAAAAGTCTCCGACAACATTTTGAACATAAATACCTACAAAAACTGTGTGAAATAGCGTTAATAATGATTGATGTCATAAATTATCGCGATCTTTATGCTACAGATATCGTATAGCATACGATGGTGTTAATAAGGGCGCGAGCTTTAGTTGAATACGGTGTGAATACTGTTTATTCTGCCTGCTTTAAGCGCTAAATGTAGTATAACCCGGTACTGGAAGTGATGAATTATTGTTCGAATTGCATGGATGCTGAATGCAGCTCTACCTTGGCGCGTGTTAGTGCAATAAGGGGTTGTTGTTGTGAGTGAACAGCAAATAGCGCCCAACCGGCCTACCGCACACAAGTTTAAGCCCACTAATACCGAAGCTACTTCGCCATTTGGCTTCTTCTTGCTTTGTGTTTATACCGCGCTGGTATTTATTCGCCCCCATGAATGGCCGATATTTGAAACGGAACTGCCCATCCTGCGTACGTTCCTCATCATTACGTTTATCTTCTACGTCACAACGCTAAGTCCGAAGAAGTGGAACTGGCAAGCCACCATAATGGTGGTGATGTTCTTCTTCATGCTGTTGTCGGAAATGAGGGCGAGGCGATTCTTCAGTGATCTTACCTTCGTTACCGAGTGGGTAACCTCAGACATACTGCCGTTTATTCTGTTTCTAGGCTTTCTTGTGTCGCTTAGAAGGCAACGGATTATTCTGTTTATCTCGTTAATGGCCTGCGTCATCATGGTCCATCAGGCGTGGTTCCAGATTGGCGATCCGTTGGGTATGGGATGGGCGGAGAATGCGATATTCCGGGGTTCTGGTGATGACGCCATGATGCAGGTGCGTTACGTGGGTATTTTCCACGACCCTAACGATATGGGCATGTTCTTGGTGATGAACATTCCTATTGCCATGTATTTTCTGGTTAACACCAAAAGCTTTATGATTCGCATGCTGTCGTTGGGCATCATGGCGGCGCTATTTGTTGGTATATACTGGACCGGAAGTCGAGGCTCTTTGGTTGGGTCGTTAGCGGTGATTGCCGCGTACATTTTTGTGCGCTTCGGCCGGGTGAAGTTCATGATCCTCACGGCGCTTTCACTGCCGATAGTTGGGGTGGCATTAGCCTCGTTCCGTACCATCGGTTTAGAAGATAAAAGTGTACAAGACCGTCTGACAGCCTGGTATGAAGGTATTCAAATGGTGAAATACCGCCCACTATTTGGCTTCGGTAAAGATCGGTTTTTGGAATATCACTCCAAAGTAGCCCATAACAGTTTCGTTACGGTGATGTCAGAACTCGGGGCCATCGGTTATACCTTGTGGATGACGTTTATCCTGCTGATTTTTGTGATGGCGTACCGCATCGCAAAATTGCCCGCCATCGAAGGGCCAAAAGGTGACGCTTTACGCCAAGAGCAATCGTTAAATATCTACCTTTCTATTGCAATGATTGGCTATTGTTCCACCGCCTTCTTTATTAGTCGAAGCTATATTCTCTATTTCTACGTATTCGCCGCATTCGTAGCTGCGTCGTACATGCGGGTGCAAAAATCTTACCCTCAGTTCGACCTTAAAATTACAGCGGCAACAGTGGCCCGGGTTGCGGTGTGCAGCGCCGGAAGTCTGATCGTTCTGTATCTGATCATCAGATTCCTGCTCACAATTCGGTAAGAGGTTATTAAGTTTGAGTAATTTAAAAGCAAGCATCATTGTTGCCGTTTATAACGGCGCTAAAACGCTGGAGGCGTGCATCAATAGTTTGCTTGCGCAGACCTACAGCAACTTTGAAATCTTGCTAGTAGACGACGGCTCTTCCGATAATTCTTATGAAGTAATTCAGGCATTTGAAAGCGACCCGCGAGTCCGTTACTTCAAAAAGGAAAACGGTGGGGTGGCCTCTGCCCGAAATTACGGTATCGGTGTTTCTGAGGGCGATGTCATTGGGTTCTGCGATCAGGACGACCAATGGAAGCCAACAAAGCTAGAAAAGCAACTTCCTCGATTCGACGACCCTGACGTTGGCCTGGTGTACAGCTGGGTTGAAATTCAGCGCATGGGCGAAACCGATTACAGCAAACCGGAAATAGAAGGGCGCTGCTTTCACGAATTGTTAGATGTGAATTTCATTTCCTGCTGCACAGCACTGGTTAGAAAGTCCATTTTAGAAGATATCGGCGGTTTCGATGATAGCCGCGAACTGCACGGTGTAGACGACCGACATGTATGGCTGCGCGTAGCGCGTATCTCAAAACTGGCGGTGGTAAAAGAACCATTGGCGGTGTACTACATTCATGGCGAAAACTACTCCATGAATCAAATGAAAATGTTGATAGCCGATTTGGTCTGCGTGAGAAAAATTGCCGCAATGCCAGAGGTGAGCGAAGCTGAGCGCGAAGAATGTCGCCTAGCAGAACACAAAATCTACCTGCACTATGCCGGAAACCTTTTTTATCAGAACAAGCCGGACCTTGCCGGGCAGTGCTATCTCGATGCCTGGAAAATCAAACCGTTAAAAGTTCAGCTACTGATCAAAGGGATTGGTCTGAAACTTATGCCTGCGTCATTGCTGAAAAAAGCAAAAGCCGCTCGTAAATCAGTAAAAAGAGCAGCCTGAATGCAACAGAAAGCCATTATCGTTATAGGAATGCATCGCAGCGGCACGTCGGCCATTTCGGGCCTATTAGCTGAACTGGGTGTATTTATGGGGTCGTCGTTGTTCGCGCCGCAAAAAGGCGTGAATGAAAAAGGGTTTTACGAAAATTCCCTGGTTGTCGAAATGAACGAGCGCCTGTTCGATGAGAAATGCTGGTCGTGGGATGATCCACTCGCCCATGCGTTTGCCGACAACAACGACAGCGCCATTCAAAAAGCACTTCCTCATGCGGCAGATATGCTGAAAACCGACTATGGCAATAAGCCGTTATGGGGCATGAAAGATCCGCGCACCACATTGCTCATGCCATTCTGGAAACAGGTTTTTAATAAGCTTAATGTTAAAACTACATACGTGTTAATGGTGCGTCCGCCGGTAGAAGTGTGTGGCTCTCTGACTAAGCGAAATGGCTTTTCGTTAGATAAATCGCTAATGCTGTGGCTGAACCACACATTTACGGGTTACTTCTGCAGTGACGAGCAGGAACGCTGCATTGTGACTTATCCTGACTTACTCGAGCAGCCCAAAGCCATCGCGCGCAGAATTGCAGAGTGCGCCGCGCTTGATATCGATATAGACAGTATGGATCTGAATTTTGTAGATAAAAGCATGCAAAATCAGAAGCAGAAAACCATGCCCGCTGGCGAGTTGTCTGATATTGCAGTCGACCTCTATACCGCGCTTTCACAGCCTGAAGTGAGCGACGAAGATGTACGCGCAGTAAAAGCGCGCTACGAACAATACTTAAGTCGCATGAACCCTGTGTTGGTAGAGCATTTACGCTCAGTAAAGCAGGAAGAAGTCTATTTCCGTCACCTCTTTGTAAACGCATACCGTTCTTTATGGTGGAAACTAAGCTGGCCACTGAAGAAAATAGAAATGTCGTTGCGCAAAAAGAAATGGCAATGGTAAGCGTGCTATGAAAAACGTATTCATTTGTGTCATTACCTGCAGAAGGCCGCAATGGTTGGCTCGTTTACTCGATGGCCTGCTGGCCCAGCAAATTGATGAGCACATCAAGGCCAGCGTGCTGGTGGTAGATAACGCACAAGATGCGGCTACCAAACAAGTAGTTGAAGACAAAGCGGCAACCAGTGCGATACCGGTTATTTATGATGTAGAACCCCAGCCGGGCATCGTGTTTGCCCGCAACCGCTGTGCGCAGCGATTCTTGGAAGAGCAGGGCGATTATCTAGTATTTATCGACGACGATGAATGGCCGCAGTCACCAGATTGGCTGAATCGATTATGCGAAGGTTCTGATAAATATCAGGCCGATGTAGTAACCAGTCATGTGATTTCTGTCGGCGAGCCGGGTACGCCTGAATGGTCTGTCGATTTAATCTACGGCAATAATCCGTTTACGGAAGGGCAGTTCATTGATGTGTTTTACACCAATAATGTGCTTATTAGCCGAAACGTTATCGCCTCGCTTAACCCCTGCTTCGATGAGCGTTTCGCCATGACCGGCGCCAGCGATTATCATTTTGCTTTGCGCGCAAAGCACGCCGGCTACCGTTGTGTGTATATCGATGCACCGGTAGTGGAAGAATTCCCCAAGAGTCGCGCAACTATAAAGTGGTTCTGCCGTCGGGGCTATCGTTCAGGCATCGGTTATACCCGTTCGCACATATTCGAAGAATCATTTGGCAAGGCCCTGGCACGTTGTGCGGTGTTAAGTGGTGTCAGAGTGCTGCGTGGTTTAGGCAAACTTATCGTAGGCGCAGTAACTGGAAATAAAACCAAATACGTTGATGGTCTGTTTCGACTGTGTTCTGCCTGGGGAACCATTGTAGGGTTCTTTGGCGTGAAGCACGAAGAGTACAAAGTCATTCACGGAAAATAGCGTTCGCATTAAGCAACGAGCGCATAAACAGTTTATTAAAGAGACAAATTCAGATGCAAAACACACCCCAGCAATACGCCTTTCTGGTAGGTTCGGCGAAGTCAGGTACGACTAAACTGGCTGACTTGCTCGATTTGCATCCTGAAATCAGTGTGTCGTCGGACAAAGAGCCAGACACATTTGCCCGCAATGATGTTTCGGCGGCGGTGATGGCAGAATACGATACGCTTTTTGAACCGAACAGTACCATTCGTATTGACGCGTCCACGTCGTATTCTGAAGGCACCGATAGCCTGCAGATTGCCAAGCGACTAGCAGAGGTCGACCCTAACGCAAAAATTCTGTATCTGGTGAGAAACCCGGCTAAGCGCGCTTGGTCGTCCTATTGGCACTATGTACGAAACGGTACTGAAAAACGCGAACCAATGGCCGCCATTACCAACCAGACATCACCACATTTCGTCGGTTCTTGCTTTAACTTGCATGTGGCGAACTATGTGTCTGTGTTTGGTCGCGACAATGTGCGGGTGATCCAGTTCGAAGACTTCATCAAACAAGCCGATGATATTTATCAGCAGATCATCACTTTCCTCGGGCTGGAAAACGTAACGTTGGAGCAGGATGAGTCAACAAAAACTAAGAATAAATCTTATCAGTGGCGCGGTCCGGCCGCATTTTTAAAGCACGTGAATCCCAAATACATTCAGAAAACCACTAAAGTGCTGAAAAGCCTGCTGCCTGAATCGGCGCTGGAAAAGCTCAGAAACTCAGCCACTAAGCCCGTACCGGATTTAAACGATGCAGACTACGCCACATTGGCTGCGCTTTTTGAAGCTGACCACCAGTCGCTTCAACAAGATTACGCTGACCTGTTTATCAAACCTACATCGTCTAAATAAGCAGAAGTTAGCCTAAAAAATGAAGAAAAAACTCGCCAGCGCGGCGCTCTTTTCACTGGTTTCAAAAGGGCTCAACATTGTTTCGATGTTGCTGCTCACGCCTGTCATCCTGAATGTGATTGGCAAAGAACAATACGGTCTTTGGATCCTCATTCTTTCCATTATTGCCTGGTTTAACGTATTTGAACTGGGCTTCCCTGCTGCGATTTATCGCTTTGCCACCCTTTTTCTTGAGCAGAAAAAGTATGAACAGTTAAATCGCTATCTGGCTACTTTCCTGGTGGTGTTTGGTGGGCTAGGGCTTATTGCCGTTTTGGTGCTGGTGTTGTTCGGGTTTTTCCCTCATTGGTTCGATGTGGGCGACGACAACGCCGGGTTGTTCTCTTTCACCATATTCCTGTTCACCATCAAGGTAATCGTCGACTTTCTCTCGCACATTCCGAACAGTATCTTCGTGGCCAACCTGCGCATTGATATCGACGAGAAGGTCACCGCGTTTAGCCTGCTCATTAAGTTAATAGCGATTTACTTGCTGATCGACGACTTCGGTATTCTTACCTTAATCGGGGTAACGCTGGTAACCGAAATTGGCGCAAACCTGCTTAAAGTCGTTCTGGCTTACCGGTTGCTACCATCACTTAAGTTAGATTTGCGTTTCTTCTCGAAGGACGTTTTCAAAGAGATTTTTTCTTTCTCTAAACACGTGTTTATTCTGGGGATTGCGCGGGTACTTAACGACCGTATCGACCCGTTTATCATCGTAAAATTCCTCGACCTGAAAAGCGTTGCCATCTTCAACATCGCGAATAACCTGATCACTCAGCTTAATCTGCTGATCATTTCATTTTTTAAGTTTCAGGGGGCGATTTTCACCAAAAAAATAGCCGCTAAGCAGTCAGCTGAAAACCTCTACAATACCATTTGTACCGCCAATACCTATGTGGGGCTGGTGTTTGCAAGCTGTGTTGTCATTCTTGCCGACCCGTTCGTGCATTTGTGGTTAGGCGAAGAGTTTGAAGCCTCGGTAGGTCTGCTGTACGTGCTGGCGTTTGGTGTAGTTATTCGCCCCATCACTGCCACATCTAATCAGCTGTTGTTGGCGATGGCCACCCATAAATTGTTGGCCGTGGTGCAGTTCGTATGTGCCCTGGTAAACATTGGGCTTTCCATCGTGTTAATTGGTGATTACGGGCTGGTGGGTGTTGCCTTCTCTACAGTGTTCTCAAACCTGCTGTCGAACGTTATTTTGGTAAACGTGTTGCTACCCCGTTATACCGATTACAAGCTTACCGCGCTGCGTATGCGCATGATTTATTCGGTGGCGAATCTCGGCGTGGTAACGTATTTCTTTGCCGGTACTAACGTAATGGCGTTCGTAGACTCGTGGCTGATGCTGTTTGTGGCTGCTGCCGGCGTGTTTGCGGTATTAAGTGTGCTAAACCTGACTATCTTTGTTGGTCAGTTCGGTGCATTGCGAAGCATAATTAAACGCTGAGAAATTACTCAGCGTTCAGTCATACTGGCTTTCGACAGTTCAATCATCTTGTTACGAACATCGGTGTAATAGGCCGCAAGTTCTGCCATCCCATCTTCTGGAATGTCGATATCTGAATAGTTTGATTTCTGCTTGGTGATCACGCCTTTATTCAGATTCCCTGAATGATCGCCGCCCGAGCCAGAACCCGTGAGTGTTTGCTTCTTAAACTCCGGTTTTAATGGCTCTGAAAGCCCCAGTTCTGTTTGTAGAAATACTAATGACGCTTCGGTGTTATCACGCAGAGCATCGGCATCTAAGTACAGAAACTTGCCCGGCAGCGCGCTTGCGTAGCTTAGGAGTGTATTCAAACGTTGTACGTAGTAATCGCGGGCACCTTCAAAAGTAGCGCGTTCATGATTGTCAACCCGTTTGCCAACCTGGCTCATAATACTGGGAATGGTGTTTTGCGGTGAGCGCAGCGAAATAATGAACTGGCAGTCGTCTCGCTTGAGAATAGCAGGGTGCACTTCGTATTCGTTGTGCAGTAACTTATCGAAAATGAAGCGGCTGCCTGGCTTGAAACGGTGATGGTTCGCATGTTCAATTCGCTGATTCAGAAAAGCAAACTGTTTGCTGCCGTAGCCGATGTGCTTTTCGTAGTAGCCGTTAATCTCGTCGCTAGAACCAAAAATATGGCCCAATAAGCTCGTATTCGCGCGCATATGGCTTAATAGAAAGATATGGCGATAGCTGTCTTTGGCATGTTTATCGAGAGCGAACTTCGCGAGCTTTTTTATGAGCGGGGTTTTCTTTTTCACTGCTGCTTCCTCGCTTTATAAATTTTTGCCAGGCGCTCAACGTTCTCTTTGCTCATTTCCAGCTCTTTTGGCATTTTCTTCTTTTTGAAAATGTTGCGCTTCACTTCCAGTTTTTCTTCAATCACTTTCGGACGGCTATAAATGCCTGCCCAACAATCTATTAAAGCGCCGACATCCAAGGCGATACCGCCTTTAGCTTTAATCACTTCACAATAACCCTTACCAATTAAACCGGCACCAACAATAAATGGCATACCCGGATAATCTACCTGTATGGCATCGCAGATCTCGTTGTATGCTTCAGGGAAATGGGCAGCTTTTTGTTTGCCTTGTCGCGCACTTTTGTCTGGTACCTGATACAGCGAAACCGGCTTGCCGGTGGCCTTCTCTATATTTTTCGCGACACTCGCACGGGCCGTTACTAAGCCAACCTTATCGGCGTTCAGCATCAGTTGCGTCATGCCACCATTTAAGAAGTAATCGAAGGAAATCCACTGGCTGCAAAGGGTTTGCTTTGCCATTTGCATTTCATTGAATTGCTTGTACAACTTCGCTACGCGAATGGCGTCGAACGCCGAAATGTCCTGCTCGGTTTTGCGCAGGTGAAACTGCTTTCTGAACGTTTCCAAAAACCTGTCGCTGTAGCGTTCATTCATCAATGCGCAATCGAAATCCACATTCACGATATCATTACGAACGCCCAGAATATCGGCATTACGCGTGGCGCTAATCAGGTTTTGTTTGGCCTGATAAAGCTGTTCAATTGAAACCGTGCGGCCAAAATGCTCATTCAAATAAAGAATGTCATCAATCAGAGATTGTTCATCGAAATCGAGCAGGGCGCCTTCGCCGTCGCCCAATCGCAAAAACATAAACGGTTTACCGTCTTGTTGCGCTTGCTCTAGCTGCGTTTCAAACTGGATTTCGTCAATTAAAGTAATGTTGTCTCGGGTGTCCATTTACTGCCTACTATGGTAATTGCCCACGTTCCCGGAATGCGTATGATTATTAAGAGATAACGTGCGAATTTTCCAGTTTTTTATAGATACATGCCTATGCTTTCTTATAAGTCTGGCCAATCAGGTAACTGAATATAGCCGTCTTGTTCCGGGCGCATCTGATCTAGCGTGTCGCGCTGCAGGCGGCCGAAGCCTGAGGTGTCGTTGTCTTTTACGGTGATTTGCGGCTTTCCGCTCATAACGGCACCTTGCGCCGTGCGCTCCAGTAGCTTTGTGGTGCCAGTTACACGATTACCTGAAACCGTAATCACAGGCGTACCTTGTTCCCAGCCTGCATCTTTCACTTCGTCGGTTACCAGCGTGGTCTTTGTTGGCGACGCTAAATAGACTAACCGGTTATCTGTTACCTCCAGGCTATTTAAGCCCTGAAAAGTACGCACCATAGAGCGATTGTAATTACCGTCTATCACAAAGTAATTGCGCGCGAATACCGCATCGCCCCGTGACGGACTTTTGCCATCACCACCGGTCCGCGAACCTAATCCCGGCATACGATGCACCAGCATATTGTCGGTTACTTCATGGTGCTGACCATCAAAATCGTATTGACCGTCGTAACCAATCACTTCGACCAAATAACGGGATTGTTTCTCAGCACCGTTTTCAATCCAATTGTGGCGAATTACCGAATTCTCAAAACGGGATTTAACCGCATTGCCGCGCAAATCGTGCAGGTAGCTGTTCTCAAGGGTGAACGTTGCGCCGGGAAAGGTGTGCTGATCGCTTGCCACGTAGATGCCGTGATTCCACGGGCGGCCTTTTTCTTTTCCGCCGGCATCATATATTTCAACAGCATCGAGAGTTAGGTCGCCCGAATCATAGTCGGTAGACAGTACCCCGGTTTTACAGTGTCTAATGAGTACATTGCGCAACGTGGTATTGTCGGAAGCGTGACGAAAACACAAGCCGCCGCCCTGCAAAATGACGTTTTCTACAACCCAGTTGTGCGAGCTGGTAAGCCCCATTGTCCAGTTGAATCGTTTAGTGCCTCCTTCAATAACAGCCCGTTTAGACGCATCAGTGGCATTGCTTTTAAGCGTTATTGGCTGCGCGCGGGTGCCGGATATTTCTTTTGCTTCGAATGCCTGATAAGTGGCACCGGGCTCAAGAATAATGGTGTCGCCGGCTGAAAGCAGCTTAAACACATCCTTCACTTCGCGATAGGTGGGAGACGACGGGCCGACATGCCAGGTTTTCGGTGCGCGACTATCGTTACGGGTTTGCACCGGCCAGCGCAAGCGGAATACATCGCGACGTCTGTCAGGGTCGGTTTCGTTGAAAACCAAGCGATAAGTTTTGCCAACGCCATTGCCTACCGGGGCTTGCACACGCAGGCGGAGCGTATCGCCTTCTTTTATGGTGAATTCTCCGCCTGCTTTAAAGCTGTCGCCGTTGTGAGCAATCTCAATATCGCGGGAGGTTAATTTGAGTGGGTGAGGACCAACACCTTTCAGGCGTATACATTGTTCAAGCAGCGCGCCTGGCTCCTGTTCAATTTGAGCCGGCAAACCACCACGATGACGCAGCTTCCACTGGTAGTCTGAAATGTCGCGCTCCATACAACTGTCGTTGGCCGACGCGATACCAGAAAAAGAAATCAATACACCGAAAAGTAGCGTTTCAACATACATCGCGACAATCGCGTACCCTTTCTTCATTACAATCCTTCATCGTTAGAAATACACTGCGCCGGCAGAATAATGCGCACGTTAACCCGCATGATCATGCTCGGCGGTTTACACCACGTATCCTACGCCCTTATCCATTTTTGCGTTCATTTCCACTTTCATTTCCTCTGAAATGCCGTGGTCGACAGAGTAGGATTCATCGAATACCGGGCTGTTTTCCATTTCTTCCCGGCGCTTATCAGTGTATTCATCATACGAGCAGATAAAGCGTGCCGGTATGCCGCCATAAACGCTGCCCGAAGGAATGTCAGACGTAACAACGCTCCCCGCGCCTACAATTACTTTATCGCCAATGGTTACGCCTGGCAGCACAATGGTTCCTGCACCCAGAAATACGCGGTCGCCAATGACTACCTTCGCAAGGCGCGTATAGCCAAGCGCATGTTTGGTGCTGGCATCGTGAGCAAGAATATGAACGCGAGGGGCAAGGGTAACGTAGTTGCCAATGGTAATGTGCCAGGCGTGATCGGGGTCGATAATGGCACCGCTCAGCATATTAAAGTTAGTACCAATTGTTGCGCCGTTCTCACGCGCCTGAGCTGCCGGGCTCTTACGATTGAGTCGACGTAAAATCCGTTTAATCATGCCTGCACCACTAAAATTCTCACCGTTTATTTACTGCCGGTATTTGTACCACGATTACGCACGCATATACACTGTGCTCACGCAGTAAACAGCCCCAGCAGCCAATAAACGACAAGACAAACAATTCAACGGCCGAACACGCCGATTTTGAAAAGAAAACGGTTGAAGCAGGACGACGGCAACAGTATCATTGCGCCCCTATTCTCGATTCGTGCACTTCTTCGCACATCGACGAATGCACCCGTAGCTCAGCTGGATAGAGCGTTGCCCTCCGGAGGCAAAGGTCAGAGGTTCGAATCCTCTCGGGTGCGCCATTTGGATTCATCGGGTACGTCATTACTAATTTTTGAAAATCGCTGTTAAATCCTAAGAACTTCGAAACGACTGAATATAGCGGCTAATCAAGTATTACTACTTGTGTAATGTTTTTCCAACAATGCCAGCATGTTCTGTTGATGTTTTTCTATTTCGATAGTAGACCATTTGCTATCCGATTTTGTGTATGTTTCAAAAACATCTTTCAGCTTCAACGCGTCGTAACGTGGCTTAGCATCGAAATCTGCTTTTTTCTTTCCTACCGTTTGGTTGCTGTATGAAGAATTTTCACCAGGACTAAGGAGTACTAAATTACCAAACGCATTTAGTGAGGTGTTTTCAAGCTTCTGATTATACTCCTCATTTTGAGGATGAATGTGCTCAACAGAGTTTTTTGAAGTGATCCGATAATGTCTCAACTTTTCATTATTAGCTTTATCACTGTTTTTCCAGAGCAAGTATTCAAGCTTCTGAAACCAATAATGTTCGAATCGAGTTCCCAGAGAGCTTTCAAGATATGCTACTTGTTCTTTCCAAGGAATTGTTAGGGGGGACGACCCTGATGCTAACTTAAAACTAGCTTCCTTTTGCGTTTCACTGGTAAGTGACATCTGATTATCTATACGTTCCAATAGAGCGACCACTTCTTCTTCTTTTAAGTTTGGCTCTGCAACCAATCGGCTTAGAAATGCTGTTAGCCAATACTGGGCTGAACGATCGCCAGTAAAGTTGCGTACAGCTTGCAGTTGCGCTAGTAATCCTAGCTCTTTGGCTTTACGGTTGATATAGGCTTTATTCTTACTAATCGAGGTTAGACGTAACTGAGCATCTTCTCTGTCATCATGTTCGACCCATTTCACAACCCAAGTATCAAACTGGTAACGTACTGCCCATAGCAACTCTATAAACGATTTAATGGTTTTCTCATCTTGTTGTAGTAACCATTCAAAGCACAACAACAAATTGCCAGCGCGGATACGAGGAGCAAGGTCATCTTTAGATTTCTGGATGCAAAAAATTCTTAGTGTATGAATTAGAAGTAACTCAAACCTGATGATCGAACGGCAATAAACGGTCTCATCATCAAGTTCATCACTTTGACTTTCAGATCGTTTGGGGGCGACATCAAAGTTCAGTGGGCCGGATGCAATCTCAGCAATTGCCTTACCAGCATGTTGAACATCTTTGTCGGTACTGCCAAGAGGAAATTTCTCAGCCTTGTAATTCGCAAGGTCAACATATCCGAGTTTTTGCCAGTCGGCATTTTTGAATATTTGTCTTAAATTACGTTCAAAATAATTGTCTGTATGCTCACAGGCTTGCCAAATAGCACTGTAAACGGCTTTATCTGTTGTAATGTGTTTAAACAGTTTAGCTTTCAATAAATCAACTGGCTCTAGCTGTATGCCACCAGTATTTAAGCTCGAAAATAAGCGATTGAGATCCATAGTCGCTGGAACAATATTATTTACCCATTGCACTTGGTTCAAAATGTAGTCAGCAAAACCATGGATGTCGAAGTCTGGTTGCCCTGCCAATCTATCGACTTGCTGTTTTAGAATTTTGAGATTAGCTTCCAGGTGCACTAAATACTCATCCTTACGAATATCTTCTTCACCAGGTTTTGTAATCTTGTCCAGTCCGGCATAGCTGCCGAGCAAGTTACGCACTGACTCACGAATTTCGAATGTTAACCTTGGATTTTCACCTTTGATACTTACATGAGCTAGCTGAGTTTTAACTCCTACCGATTTGAAGGCAAGTGATAACAGCATTAATGTTGTGGTTCTTTGCTGACCATCGATTAACTCGTATTCGCTTTTGTCATCATTAAAGGCACTTAAGACACTACCAATAAAGTAATGTGGTTCTTTTGCTAAATAAGCATCGCGAATATCGTCAAATAACTTGATTACTTCTTCGTCACGCCATACGTAAGGACGTTGGTAGCAAGGAATAATAAAGCCTAAATTGTGAGTCGCGATGGCTTGTAGTGAAAGCAGCTCTGTTTCTACCTGCTGGCTCATGCCGCCTCCGTCATTTCAGTGATGTTACGGGTTAATGAGTTAGCAAAAGAAGTTGCGAAATGTTCTTGTGACAACCCCAGTTGGAAGTGTTTGCTTACTTCTGTAATAAAGCGCTTCTTAACGCTATTGGTATCTGATTCTAAATTGCTAGGATCGACAACTAAAGCAAACGCATCAAAAAAAGCAAAGCACTGCTTATACGTATAGCTCAGTGCAATCCAGTCCAAAACAGGGTAGTCCTTAACAAATTTTGGAATTGTATTTTCTCTTACCGCTTTCTGATTACTCACTCTGCGGGAGTAAACGACTCTAAATATTTTTTTCGCCGCCAACTCTAACTGATATTCTCCAAACTGGCTGATGTACATCATCAGACACGCTTCATAGAGATCTTGAAGATAACCACAGCCTTCCAATCCCTTAAGCCAGCAAATAAAACGGTTATAACTTTTTTGATGTGGCAACGAGGGAGTAACCCAGTATTGGTGATAGAGGTTTTGAAAATATTCCAGATAACGAATAGTGTTAATACCCGAATTAATCGGCTGTCTGATTTCGTATCCTTGTTGTGCAGCTTGTTGAAGAACTTCGCCTCCAATTCCGGTTAACCTCAGTACTTGACCATACGCGATGTCATCACCTTCTGTAGTTTGCTCTCCAAATTCAGCAACAATTTGCTCCCTCACCACTTTGGTTTGATTATGCGGTGCGAGTTCTCTCATATTCAATTTTTGCCAAAAACGCCCTTTCAAAAGGAATTTAACTGAGTTGTCTAAGTTACCCATTCCTTCCCATTGGAGCGCAAATCTTGTCTGATGAACCTTAGGAACGGCTCTTAAGTGATGAGCTTTGATAATATCGGGACCGCCAAGTCTAACACCACCAGTATTTTGCGTTTCAAAAAATCGATACGCATCATCCTCTGATTCAGTAATCACTAGTGAAAACTGAATACGTTCAAAATTGATAAGGTTCGCCCACTTGGGTTTGCGCTCTGCTAGCCAATCAATATTTATCTTAATTTGTTGTTGGCTAAGGGGAGATTCAAAACGTAGATCAAGCTGTAGGGCTTGTTGAGAGAGAAAACTGAATAAAGCCAATGTAGTAATACGTTGTTGACCATCGATAATTTTAAGTTGTTGTTCATCGTGATGAAGAATTAGGCTACCTAAATAGTACGGTAGCTCATCATGCTTATGAAAATGTTCTCTTAAATCTTCTAACAAGGTATCAATTTGCTGACATTCCCAGCAGTAAGGGCGCTGGTATTCCGGAATAACTAGCGCTCCAGTAACTTGCTTCCCATTTTTTGTCTGTATTATATGGCCATCAAAAAGTTGTTGTGCTGAACAAGTTGCGACACTCACCGTCATTTTACATCCTTATTTTTTAATCTTTCTGAAGCCTGTAGAAGTGAAGCTTTTTAGGTAAGAAAACTTGCTAATGCTTCAATAGCATTAGCAACTTGAATATTAGTGACTCTTTTCCCTTTTATTAGCTTTTTCTATTTATGGACTCTCTTAACTGTTTGGCAATCATGCGTGGCTTTGTGCTCTATTCTGCTAGATAAATCCGATGGGGCGACTTAGTGGTGATTTAAGAGCGCATTCGACCTCTAAGCTCTCGATAAAGTGATCAAGGGACGCGAGCGGTGAAAACCGGTGTCGCCTATGCACCGCTGCGAAGTCGCCCGGCGCTAAATTATTAAACGCTCGTATCGAGCTTTTCTGCTTAATTGTAGGTTTATCTAAACCGAGCGCTTTAGCGTACTGTGCCATCAGTAACTCAGCTTGGTCTGGTAATAGGTACGAGAACTCTATTTTTAGGTCAAAACGCCGTATTGCTGCTTTATCTAGATTGTTGACTAAGTTCGTACTCGCAAAGAAAAGCCCTTCAAAAGTTTCCATTTGTGTCAGCATTTCATTTACTAATGTCGCTTCCCAAGAGTTAACGGCTAAACTTCGATCACGAAGAAAGCTGTCCACTTCATCTAAGATTAACACTGCGCCATCATTCTGCGCACTGGCGAAGGCATTAGCAATATTTCTTTCAGATTGCCCAACATACATCGACATCAAATCTGAAACTTTACGGATATGCAAGGGCTTACCGAGTTCATTAGCTATATAGTTACAAATGGCAGTTTTACCTGTCCCGGGTGGTCCATAAAGGCAAACCCTTGCATTAGGTGAACGTTTCAGTCCTGCCAGAAGCTGATTTAAATCAGAATCGGTATTCAGATACGAGAGGCTGTATAGGCCTTTATTGTTTTGTCCAGACTTCTTTGGCTGCACTTTTGGAAGTCCTGCTACTTTCAAACCTT
Organism: Alteromonas sp. ABV4_515; assembly: GCF_056160345.1. Classification (NCBI taxonomy): domain Bacteria; kingdom Pseudomonadati; phylum Pseudomonadota; class Gammaproteobacteria; order Alteromonadales; family Alteromonadaceae; genus Alteromonas; species Alteromonas sp. ABV4_515. The sequence continues at coordinate 436,168 of NZ_JBSWWZ010000004.1, read as the reverse complement.
GATTTAGTAACTTGATAAATATTTTCTCGGTTTTCGCGTTCGAGGAAATGGTCGTAGTTACGTTTGCGGTGCGAGAAAGCAAGGCTGGTGAGATGTCATCTCGTCTAGCTAGCAACTCAATGGTAGATGCTGACAAATGCGTTTTACAGCAGCGTTCTACAATTTGCCTGCGCTGTGCAAGACTGGGTATCGGTACTTCTAAAACAATATCAAAACGACGAAGATAAGCTGGATCTATCCCGGACACACAATTTGACAACCAGAATGTCGGTACCGGATTAGTTTCTAGCATGTTATTCATCCATGCTTTATGTCGTGATGCAGTACTAGGCAAAAATAACCCGCCATCTTCGAAGATATCCTCAATTTCATCGAAAAGCAGAATACTCGATTCTGGAGTAAGTAAATTTTGTCCCAGTTTGTACCTCTGCATCCGCTGATAACCTTCGATAGCCCTATGATTATCACCTTCGGTTGCAACTTCGTAGAGCTTGCATTTGGTCATATCAGCAATGAGTCGTGTGAGTTGAGTTTTGCCAGTGCCCGGGGGGCCGTATAGCAAAATATTGCATCCCTGCTGTTTATTTTTCAGATAGTTAAGCAAAAGAGATATATCACTTCTCAAATGATCATAATCTTTTGCCTTTAAAACGGCGCGTGGCGCTAGTGTTACAGCGTGTTCGAGCAGTTTTTCACTGGTAAACTGATCATCGAATAGTACTTCGATGATGCTCTCATTAGGTATATCTAGTCTACCGCTCAAGCCGTCGGTAAAAGGCCGGTTCTCAACTAAGCCTGTTTGGTGAAGGCGACTTGATTCACGCAATGCTTCTTTGACATCACAGGTTGGGAGATGTAATAAAGTTGATACATATACACTAACCTGGCTAAGTGTCCTTACGCTGATGTGCTCGATTAGAGTTTCGAGTGGCGGGCAAGAGTGCAAGTGCACAATGAACTCCAGTACCATAACAGAAGTCCTATCCAAATTGGCTATACCCGCAAATTCCTCGAGGTTTTCTCGTAAAATTTGGCTTTGTGAAGAGAGCTTAAGCGGCTTGTTTTCTAATTCATTTAATAAAGACTTAACCTGTTCCTTTACACCTTTCTTGCCATGTTTTCTGACAAAACCACTTGTTAGTCCTATCTGTTTAGCCAGCGAGTCAGAACTAAACTCCTTGCCGTCTATTATTTGGTTGAGTCCGTCTAAGTCGAGTATGGCGCGAAAAGCCCACATGCGCTGTAGATCGTCGAGTAAGATGGTTTGTTGAGGAAGGACCAATTCGTCAAACATAAGCTAGATGCACCTCTTCTGTTAGCAACAGTGATAGCATCTCATGAGGGTGCGACAAATTGTGTCGCTTGGGAGGTTTAACCATGTTGAGTTTGTAAGGTTAACCCTGCTTGCAATTGGCTGACGATCCGCTGCTGTAGAAAGAGAGGCTTTATTATCCGTATGCTATCGATATGCCCCTTAATCCAGTGCTCCAGTTCAAAGGTATGTTTGAGTGTTGCTGAAAAAAGCCACCATGTCTCGTCAACTTTATCGAGCCTTTGATTTTTCCCTATTGTGGACTCTTGCAGCATGGTAGCTGCAACACCTCTCACCTTTAGCTCTAGAACAATGTCATCTGCAACGATAAGGTTTCTGGGGGCATCTGAATCAACGTATTCGGCAAGATTGAAATCTTCGGCAAAGCTAAATGTGGTCAATTGAGCATGCTTAATTCTGTGGGCAACGATAATACGCACATCATTATAAGCATCAAATATACAAGGGATAACGAGTTTGTTATTCCTGATAATCAAGCCGAGAGGTTTGATTCTTCGCGCGTTTTTGAGTCGACCATAGGTCACCTCGATCATCTTGTTTTCTAGAATGCCTGCATAAATTACCTGGCTAATCTCAAGCGGTATTTCATGAGTTTTAATATCCAGTCCTGGTGGTATAACGGCAACCTTTTTGCTCCACTGAGCATAGGCAGGCTGTTGACTGATTACATCATCAGCCTTTTTAAATAACGTGTTGAGCGTATTAAAGACGTTGGCAGGCAAAAATAACTTAAGATGCTGTTGAGTCATTTTAAGCGATAAGGCTTCTTCAACGGAAAGTGAAGGCAGAAATACCTGTTTTGCATCTCTGCTAAACGACCACTTTCTTCCCTCTGAAGCCTCTTCGTCTACTAACTCAAACAATGAGGATACATTGTTCAAATCCCGCTCGACAGTGCGCTTGCTAATGTCAAAGCCTCTGGCGAGCAGGGCTGTGTGAAGCAGTCGCGCGGTTGTCCACCTCGGATAGATTGGGATAAGCCCTAGCATGCTTACAATGCGAACTAGGGTATCTTTAGCTTTAGCGCTCATATTAAATTAGCCATCATGGTGAACAGAAATATTAAAGATCTGTCCACTTATTTCACACACTCTATACTCAACGTTGAATAAAGCTTGGCTAGGCGAACCAACGTTTTTCTGCGTCTCTGGCTGTTCGATACTCGGCATCCCCATCGTTGAAAGTCAAGCGACCAAAGTCTTGAAATAGGGGGCCATATTCGTCTAAATAAGTTAGTTCAAGTCTTGTCGGAACTGGAACGGGTAGTGACTCATATTTTTGTTTCTTGTAAGAGGGAAGGTCAAGAAGGCCATAAATATTGGATTGTTTTTTCTCCTCTGGTGGCAAAGAGCTTTCTGATTTGTGTTGATATATCTGCGCTTTAAGCCAAATTTTTATGTTTCCCAATGAAAATTCAAAAAGAGAATCATCAAGGCGACTATCTTTTCTGTCGTCTGCTTTTTTCCCCGCGAATATGGTCATTACTAATGCAATAGAGAATTCGTTTTTACCTATTGTAATCGTAGGGTCATCGCATTCACAAATATGATCCTCTGGAGAGAAATTGAATAGACGTCCGCGTCTGATGTCGCTAGGACTTGTAATGTTTTCCTCACCAAGCACCCAAGGGTGTGTATGAAATGTTCCCAGATGTTTATAGCCATCGCCAAAAACTCTTGCAATATCTTTTTTTAAATCAAGTACGGAGGCTGCAACAGATACCGAGCCTCTTTTTTTATTGGCTGAACTGTCAACCGATATGTGTTTTATCTCACAGCTAAAAGGAAGACGCTTATTAAAGCTACCCCACAATTGAGCGTGAGTTTCGATTGCAACATCCTTTTTACCCTGATGTTTAATTGCGTAAGCTTCAAGCCCTTCAAGTAATAGAGAAAAGAATGCGCTGTTGGTCAACTTGATGGTTGCTGTCAAAATTAAATTCCTTTTGGTGAACTATGCTGGTGATGGCGATAATCAGTGAAGAGAGCGACTGCTTAAAAAGTATAGACTAATAGAATTATAATTCTGGTGGGGTATATCTATTGAGTGGAAGATATACACGCTAATAATTTGTTCGATTTACGCTCATAATTATGTTTTTCATTTTATGGTGAAAAGCCGATTGTCGTCAGAACCACAACGCGTCTCCTTATCGCCTTCTAACTAAATGAAATAACTAAAAGAGAGTCAACCATAAGCAGAAAAACTAGCCCGCGAACCCAGTAGATCCGATATACTCAGGGCTTATATATTTTTATGTGGAGCAAGTAATGCGTGTATGTGGTGTAGAACTGTCGGCAAATGATGCAAATATCGTTCTGCTGAATCTGGATAGTGGTATGTTTCGCCTGCCTGAATGCCGCACCCGTAAAGTGAGCCTGCAAAAAGCGGCTACCGCCCACGAGCTGAAGTATTTTCAGAAAACCTTCGCGCAACTGGTGCAGGATTATAAAATCGAAATCATCGTTATCCGCCAGCGTCCGATGAAGGGTAAGTTTGCTGGAGGTGCCATTGGTTTCAAATTAGAGGCTGCGCTTGAGCTATTAACGGGTGTAGAAGTTATCGTGATGCCGCCAACTGAGATAAAAACGGCGTTAAAAGAGAGTCGCACCTATATCGATTTTAACGATACCGGGTTAAAAGTTTTCCAGAAACCGGCTTTTGAGACTGCGCTAGCCTACGTTAATCAACACCTATAAATCTTGCCGCTAGGCCAGCTTGAGGGCCATCGCATTGATCAATTATCAGCAAGGAAGCGCTGCAAATTGTCTGAAAACATCCATTTTTATACGAAAAACGCTGAAAAGCTGACGGAGCAGTATAACAGCGTAGCATTCGAGCAGGTGCACCAGAGCTGGTTGACGGAAATTCCTGACGAAGGTTTTGTACTCGATGTCGGTGCAGGATCTGGGCGAGATGCACGCTACCTTGCTGCTAAGGGGTTATCTGTCTTTGCCGTCGAGCCTGCAAAAGGTATTCGCGAAAGGGCACAGCAGTACACCGTAAATCAGAATGTTCACTGGCTCGATGACAAGCTTCCTGCGCTTGAAAAGGTATTTAATCTTCAGACTAAGTTCGACCTCATACTTCTAAGCGCGGTGTGGATGCACATTGCGCCTTCTGAGCGCGAGCGGTGTATTCGTAAAGTCAGTTCGCTGCTAAAAGCCAGTGGCCGGATTGTTATTTCGCTACGCCACGGCGCATGTCACGATGAACGAACGATGCATCAGGTGTCGGCCGATGAGCTTGCCGGGTTCGCCAGAAAGTTTGGCCTTGCATTCAAATTGCTCGACGATGAAAAGAGCAAGGATGAGCTAGGCCGTAATGAGGTGAGCTGGCAGACGGTAATCCTTACATTACCTGATGATGGCTCTGGCGCTTTTCCGCTGCTACGTAATATCATCATGAACGACAGCAAGTCTTCCACTTACAAGGTGGCGCTGTTACGAACGTTATTAAGGATTGCTGAGGGACACCCTGGTGCGGTAATCAAAAGAGATAAAAACAGGGTCGCGCTACCTCTAGGGCTTGTTGCACTTTACTGGATACGACTTTACAAGCCGCTTATCGATCATCATCATATCCCGCAGCACGGCCAGTCGAGAGGCTATGGTTTTATTAAGTCCAATGGCTGGAAGCAACTCGAATCCTATCCTGCGAGCGAATTTTATGTAGGGGCTACCTACACCGATCCTGCATTTGCGAGAGCGGTGTTTAACACCATAAAGCAAACCGCAGAACTGATTGAAATCATGCCCGCTAATTACATCACCAATCCTGGCTCAGGGGCCAATGTGTTTACGGTAAACAGGCTTCAGCCAAAACGAGCTGGTCAGGGTATCTGCTTAGATAGTCGGTTTCTTGGTGCTTTCGGTGAGTTTTATGTGCCAGTCCATATCTGGGATGCGCTCGCCCGGTTTAGTGCATGGATAGAACCTTCTCTGGTGAACGAATGGGCTTCACTAATGGCTGGCTATTGCGAAAAGAAAGATATCTTTAAAAACAAAAGTGAGCTGCTTGAAGCCCTAGCCTGGACAGATCCGAAGAGAACCACGACAAAGGTGAGAAGCAGGGTAAACGAGCTTCTGGCTGAAAGCACAGTGCATTGCTGCTGGTCGGGTAAGGCTATTCGCAAAACAGCTTATGCTGTGGATCATGCTATGCCTTTTGCTCGATGGCCAAATAACGATTTATGGAATTTATTGCCGACTAAATCCGAAGTGAACAGTCGTAAATCTGACAGGTTGCCAACGTCTCTGCGGATGATGGAGAGCAAAAGTCTGATAACTGAATGGTGGGAGCAAGCCTGGGGTGTTCACGCTGATGAATTTTTTGTGCAGGCGAATCTTAGCCTGCCTAATCTTAGAGCCAGTAACAGAAGCTTCACTGAAGTTTTTGAAGCCATGTCTATACAGCGAGATCGCATAAAAGACTTCCAGCAACTGGAAGAATGGTAAGTTTCTATAATAGTTATTTTTCTCAGCTTCATGGAGCTCCCTTTTTCATAAACTAAAGCCAGACGATCTGTTATTCAGCGACTACAGAGAAAACTGCGCCAATCAACAAACACTCCCTGAGTGCAGTTTGCAAACGAATGCTTATCGGTAAACTCGATCTTGCCTTCATGAGAAGGAATTTGAAAATAAAATAAGGAACGTTGTGAAAACTTTAGATACGAATGAAGTCAATCAGGTATCAGGTGGTGATGCTTGCACGAATGCCTTTGAACTAAGCTATGGTGCTATCGGCGGTTCACTCGGACTGATTTTCGGTCCCGCCGGCGGTTTTTCGCTGAAGGTAACATTGTGCTTATAAGAAAATATCTGGTTTGCTCCTACGTTCTTTTGATAGCACTCATCATCAAGATCGTCAGCATTCTCATAGATAATCAACCAATGACTAAATTTCAATTTGTATTGTTGTTGTCGCTGTTTTTCCTGTGGTTATTAAGAGCGCGAATTTCTATTCAGAACGGTGAATTGACTGATTACAGAGTATTCTCTGCACGGCAACATGTGAAGCTGAATGAGGTCTCTGATATAGAGCAGATCAATAGTTTTGGCTTCGTTCTGAGGCTGCGAACAGGCGAATGTATCAAAATTCACTGCGAGCGCTTTCAAGTGAATAAGATGCGTCGTGCGTTATCAGGCCAAGCTGGCCCGAGCTCTTTATAAGCACGACTCCGGAGCCAAAAAATGATCACTATTTTTTTAACTCTGTTACTGACATTCACTTTACCCGCGGAGCTTGCCGCAGCCCCCCTACAACTCCCCAAAACCTATAATCAAAACGACAATCTAAACATTACAAACTACCTCATAAGCGAAAAGCTCGACGGCATTCGCGCTCGCTGGACGGGCTCAGAACTGCTCACCCGAAATGGCAACCGTATTCACGCACCTGCGTGGTTCACTCAGAACTGGCCTGCTGAACCGCTCGATGGTGAGTTGTGGACGAAGCGGAACGACTTTCAGCGCATAGCATCCATTGTGCTGAGTGAAACGCCGGATGAACGCTGGCGGGAGGTACGGCTGATGGTGTTTGATTTACCGGCATCGAATTCACCGTTTGCGAAGCGCGTGGAGCAAATGAAGCGGATCATCAAGACAACAGAATCCCAAACGCTGCAGCTAATTCCACAATTCACGGTGTCGTCGGAAGCGGAGTTTGAGCAGCGGCTAGATGAGGTGGTTAGAGCGGGCGGGGAAGGGCTGATGTTACATCATCGTGACGCACGTTATCAGGATGGCCGCAGCGAATACTTGCTGAAGGCAAAGCGCTTTGAAGATGATGAGGCGCGGGTGATTAAGCATCTGCCGGGCAACGGCAAATACGCGGGCATGATGGGTTCGCTGCTGGTGGAGGCACGCGATGGTTTACGGTTTAAAATCGGCAGTGGCTTTACCGATGCTGAACGGTTGAATCCACCACCTATTGGCAGCTGGGTTACCTACAAGTTTTATGGCAAAACGAAGAAGGGATTGCCGCGCTTCGCCAGTTTTCTGCATGTACGGCCAGAGGGTGATCGTCCAAAATAATAAATAATACTCAGCGGCCGTCTACGCGGAATATTCTTTGGCCCGAAGCACCGTCATAGCCTCATCAGCAGTATAGAACATCTGTCCGGGCTTAAGCTTTTCCTCTATATCCGTGAACTTCAATCTGTCTTGAACCATACCCTTCACATCGGATAGGTGCAGGGTAATGCCAGCGTTTTTCAGGTTAATCAACAGCCGCTCCAGGCTTTCCAGTGCACTTTCATCCACAAAGCTAACCGAGCTGAAAATCAGTACCAGGTGCTCAAGCTTGTCGCTTCTCGCGCAGCGTTTCATTATCGCGCTCTCAACGTATTGCACGTTGGCAAAGTACAGGCTCTCATCAATGCGCAGAAAAATGGTGTTTGGCAGGGTTTCTACGTCTAGCCGGTTAATGTTTCTAAAGTACCCGTTTTGGGCTCTGCCTACCTCGGCAATATGTGGCTGACTGGCCCGTTGTAACAGCAGAATGATGGAACAGGCGATACCGGCCCAGATGCCCAGCTCTACACCCAGCAATAAGGTAGCGAAAAAGGTAACCAGCAAACTGATGGCATCAGCTTTGTTAAACTGCCAGCGCTGACGCAGATTATTCAGCGCAATCATTGGCAGTACCGACATGATCACAATAGCGCCAAGCACCGCTTGGGGAAGGTAGTAGAACCACGGCGTAAGAAACAAAATGGTAATAAGCACTACGAAGGCTGAAACCACATTGGCAATTTGCGTGGCGGCACCGGCTGAATAGTTCACCATGGAACGACTTACGCTACCGGCCAGGGCAAAACTGCCGATAAGTGCAGAACTCAGGTTCGTTATGCCTAGGGCCAGTAACTCCTGATTCGCATTTACCCGTTCATGATCTTTACTGGCCAGGGTAGAGCCGGTGGAAATGCTGGTGAGAAAGCAAATTAGCGCAATGGAAAATGCCGGCAGTGCGAGCTCTCGCCACAGGCTAAACTCAATTAGCGCCCAGCTCAGTGACGGCAGACTGTCTGGAATGGCACCGAGCACGGCAACGCTTTGCGTGGTATTGAGTGACCACAACGCAACCACCAGAGTACCGGCAATCACGGCGAAAATGGGTCCAGATTTATTCAGTGCAATCGCGGCTGTATCGGGCAGGTTAAGCTTATTGGCGAGCACCGGTAACAGCGATTTTCCCGCCCATAATATGACAAACGCCATTGCGCTTAACAATACAACGGAAAGGTTCGCAGAAGCCAGCGAAGCGGGCATTCGGGAAATGGTATCGATAAACGTTGCGCTTTTATCACCTTCAATACCGAGTACCAAGTTAAGTTGGCTGGCAGCAATGATTAGCGCCGACGCACTGGTGAAACCGGTGATCACCGGGCTACTGATCAATTTGGCAAAACTCCCCAACCGCAAGGCACTCATGGCCATCAGAATAAGCCCAACGAGCATGGCCAGGTTCACGGAAATTTGCATATAGGCTTCTGGCGAAGCGGGGGCAATCTGACCAATGGCGGAAGCAATCATCAGACTAATTAACGCAGCGGGACCAACCACTAACGTTCGGCTACTACCGAACAGCGCATAGCAAATCAGTGGTAATAGCGAGCTGTAGAGGCCATATTCGGCGGGCAATCCGGCGAGTTGCGCGTAGGCCATGGTTTGCGGTACGGCAATAAATGCGGTCACGCAGCCGGCCACCAAGTCACTTATGAAATGGGCACGGCTATAACCTTTCAGCGCTTGAACAAGAGGTACTGGCAACACATCTTCCTTATTGCTTGCGAGTAGGAACGCCGGGTAATTCACAGCATTATTCAGAAAATTCAGTATACACCATTCGCTTTGCGAGTGAGCCTTACGGTACAAGGCCGTCTTTACGCAACTTATACGCTGTGCAACTAACGTTGATGTTGTATTTTTTTAATAATTATTTAACACTTCGGCCATTCAAATATTTATGTATCTTTTTAAAAAGCATAAGCAGAGTTAATGGTAGGAGTGATAAATGCGCATCGATCCCCGAACGCTTCGTTTATTTCTCGCGGTTTGTCGCGAGGGAACCATCAGTGGTGCTGCCAGAGCAGAACACCTTTCTCAGCCATCGGTTTCCGTGGCGATTAATCAGCTTGAACGGGTGCTGGCAACCAAACTGTTTGAACGAAACCGGCAAGGTATCCAGCTCACTCCCGCCGGCGAAGCATTGAAGATTAAAGCCCAGGCTGTCGACAGCTTGCTGCTCTCTGCTCAGGAAGAAATTAAGCTGCTGGAAGATGATGTAGGCGGGCCGCTGAATATCGGTGGTACGCCAGGCGCGCTGGCATCGGTGATGGGCAAGGTGATTAGCAGTTTCAGCAAAGAATATCCTCGCTTTAATCTGCGGATAACCGAATGTCATGATGCAAAAGCCCATCAAATGCTGAAAAATTATGAGCTCGACCTGGCTATTCTCACCTCAGGCATGACAAGCTCTTCCGACAGTTTCTGCGAGTTACCGGTGTTCAGCGACCCGTTCTCAATTGTGGTGGGTGAAGCTAACTATCATTTACCTGAAAAGCTAAATTTGCGACAGCTGGCCAGCGCCCGTTGGGTACTGCCCGATAAAGTGGGTGGGTTCCGTCGTCAAATCGATGCACTTTTTATCAGTAGCGACGCAGCCATTCCCAATAACGTGATTTCTTCTGACTCATTATTGAGCACAAAGTACATTGTGCGCGCGTCAGATTACATCACAATCTTGCCTCGGGAAGTGGTGAAATCAGAACTGGAAAATGGCAGTTTGCGCGCCATCGAGATTGATGGAATTAACTTTAAACGCAAGGTGGGTCTGCTCTGGCTGGCAGAACGTAAATTGCCAGCAATCGCGCAGGCGTTCATCGACCACACGGTGCAATGTCTCGATGTATAGTTTTTACCTATATTTAACAAAAAAATAAATATTTGAACAAATATAGGATGATGCCAACATAAGCTAAAACCAAGAACAACAGGTGGCGCTTATGCGTACAATTATTAACAATGCCAATATTTTCGACGGAACCGGTAGTGCCTTAACGTCCGGTTCAGTCGCTGTTGAAGATAAACATATTGTTCTCATCAGCGAGCAACCTATTGAAGCCCAACCGGGCGATCGGGTTATTAATGCCGATGGAAAAACGCTGATGCCGGGGATGGTTGAAGCCCATGCGCATCTTACCTGGCCTACGTCGGTAGAAAAATTCGTTCCTGGCATGTCTCTGCCACCTGAGGAGTTGGCATTAACCGCTGCTCGCAATGCCCGTATTCTGCTCGACCACGGATTCACCAGTGCCTATTCAGCTGGCGCGTTGAGCAAAACGCTGGAAATCTCGCTGAATGCGCATCTTAAAGATGGCGGCATGCCAGGCCCTCGCCTGATTCCTTCTTCTGTTGAACGTGAGCCGCCCAACGATTCCGAGCTCGATCCCGGTCACGTTGAGCTGCACGCACGCGGCCCGGAAGGTGTGAAAGAGTTTGTAAAAGAGTGCGCCGATATTGGTGCCAAAGCCATTAAGTTTCTGATCTCGGGCGAAAGTGCGCTGAAGCCAGGTGCATCGCTGGAGCTGCTTTATACCGAAGAAGAATTGTTGGCGGCAGGCGAGCAAGCCCGCGAAAGCGATGTGTGGCTAACCGGCCATGCCCACGCTTGCGATGCCGTTAAGTTCGGCATTAAAGCGGGCTTCCGTATTCTTTATCACTGTACCTACGCCGACGACGAAGCCATCGATATGCTGGTGGCGAAGAAAGACGAAATGTTCGTCGCGCCCACTATCGGCATTATTCAGGCCACGCTGAATGCAAACCCGCCTCCGCATATGGACATGACCCATATGAAAGAAGATGCGGCCATTGTGATGTCACGACTAAAAGCACTGGTACCTAAGCTCAAAGAGAAAGGGGTACGCATTCTCCCAGGTGGCGATTACGGATTTCCATTCAACCCTAACGGACGCAACGCCCGCGATTTAGAACTGTGGGTTGAGCACTTTGGCTACACCCCTGCTGAAACCCTGCACGCTGCCACGCAACTTGGTGGTCAACTAATGGGCATGGGTGAAGAACTTGGTTTGGTGAAAGAGGGCTATTTGGCCGATCTGTTGCTGATAGACGGCGACCCCACACAGAATGTTTCTATTATTCAAAATAAGCAGAATATCACCATGATTATGCAGGAAGGACGCCTCTATAAAGCGCCTTTAAGCATGAGCTAGCCCGCCAGAAGGAATACCCAAGATGTTTGATATTGCAATTATTGGCTGCGGGCCGGTAGGGGCGCTTGCGGCCAATTTACTGGGGAAACGGGGCTTAAGCGTGGTGGTTTTAGAGAAAGAAGCCAACCCATATCCGCTTCCCCGCGCCGTTCATCTCGATCATGAAATGGTGCGTTTGTTTCAGTCTATCGGTCTGCACGACACCATTTTAAAAGACATGCGTGACACCGACGGACACCTGCACATTGGTGCCGATCATGGCGTTATTCGCTATATGGGCACGGTGGGTAAACCGCGTCCATACGGTTGGTCTAACGATTACTTCTTTTATCAGCCCGAGCTTGAAGAGCACCTTCGCGATGCACTTACACGTTTCGACAATGTCTCTCTGCGCTTAGGCACTCAGTGCACGGCGCTAATTCAACAAGACAACGCGGTAGACATTGCCACGTTATGTAACGGCGAAACTGACAACGTGCGTGCCCGCTGGGTGATTGCCTGTGACGGTGCCCGTAGTGTTATCAGAAAGTCGCTGGGCGTGAAGCTCGATGATCTGCAATTTGAAGAGCCCTGGCTGGTGGTCGATGCTGAAGTGGACGGTGCCATTCGATTCCCTGATTTGAGTGGTTTGCCAGATGATGCTGATGTTCAGCAATTATCGGTGATGATGTGCGATCCGAAACGTCCCGCCACTGTGGTACCAGGAAGAGGGAATCACCGCCGCTGGGAGCTGATGTTGCTGCCGGGCGAAGACGATAAGGAAATGATGAAACCTGAGAACGTGGCTGCGTTGCTCGCGCCCTATCTCGAAGGTGTGCCGCATAACATCGTGCGCGCCGCAACCTATCGTTTCCACGGCTTGGTAGCCGAGCAGTGGAAAGTGGGCAATGTGTTTCTGGCCGGTGATGCCGCGCACCAGACACCGCCGTTCTTTGGTCAGGGTATGTGTCATGGCTTCCGTGATGTGGCAAACCTGGCGTGGAAACTCGACCTGATTGCCAATGGCAAAGCGAATGAATCCTTGCTGGACACTTACCAGCCAGAGCGAGACCCCCATGTACGGGCCGTCATTTCAGCAGCGGTAGGCGCAGGGCGCTATATCTGCATGCTTGACCAAGAAAAAGCGGCTGCCCGTGATGAAGAGATTCGTGAAAAAGTCCGCAAAGGTGAATTGCCCGCCACCGCGGCGCATCTTATTCCGCCGGTCACGGCTGGCATTGTTGCCAACAACACGGCTGAAGCAGGGCGTCGTTTCATTCAGCCTCGCATTACCGTAGATGGCAAAGCGCAACTGCTTGACGAACTGGCAACCGGCGACTGGCGCTTGTTGGTGACCAGCGAATCGCTGGCTGCGGAAGCAACACAACATATCGCCAGTACTCTACCTTCACTGAATATTGAAGTGACCAATATCACTGCCTGGCAAGACCCACAGCTGAACGCGTGGATCGAAGAGGCGGGGGTAGATGCAGTACTGCTGCGCCCGGATTTCTATGTCTATGGCACGGCAAACAACCAGGTAGCGCCATTGCTCGAACAGCTGAAAGCTCAGTTAGGCGACGCCACGAGCAAGCCGCACCAACAGGAACAAATAGCATGACACTCACACTCGCATTAGCTGAAAAAATTATCGACGGCACGCGACTTTACGCAGCCGAAAACAACATTAAGCCTTTGGCAGTGGTGGTGCTGGACGCCGGCGCGCATCCGATGGCATTCAAGCGAGAAGACAAGGCAAGCTTGTACCGTTTCGACATTGCCATGGCGAAAGCCAAAGGGGCGCTGGGTATGGGGTTTAACACCCGTGGCATTGCTGAGAAAGCAAAGAACAACCCGGTATTTTTCGCCAGCGTAACGGCCATCAGTGGTATTGAGCTGGCGCTGTCGCCGGGTGGAAACCTGATCAAAGACGCCAACGGTAACATTCTCGGTGCTATCGGCATCAGTGGCGACACCGGTGATAACGATGAATTATGTGCGCAGGCAGGTATCGATGCCGTTGCCGCGCAGTTGGAGAATCTGTAAATGAAATTACGTAGTATCGAAATGGTGCTGCCCGATGCCGCCGACGCCGCCGATTTTCTGGTGAACGTTTGGAAAACCAACCTGGCAGCGGTACAAAACAACACCCATTACATTCGTGGTTCTGGCGCATTCCCGTACCTTGTCGCACTGGAAGAAGGCGACAGCAAATACGTGCGCAGCGTAACTTTTGTGTGTGACAACGACGAGCTTTCTGCCCTAAAAGACCGTGTGACTCAGTCCGGCTTCCCTTGTCGGCCTGAAGTCTGCACGGATCTGGGTGGCGGTGAAGGCATTGTTGTTGAACTGCCAGAAGGCGAGTTGCTGCGTTTTCTGGTTAACGCCGAAGAAGCGCAAACCATCGACGATGATGACTTGCCGGTAAAACTCACCCACGTTGTGTTCAACGCCACCGATGCTGAGCGTACCGCTGACATCGTGGAAGAAGTGCTGAATTTCCGTGTATCCGATCGCACCAAAGGCATGGTGTTCGTGCGTTGTAACGATTCCCATCACAGCACGGCGTTTGCCCGCGCCGGCTTTAGTTCGCTGAATCACATCGCCTTTGAAATGAAAGATACCGATGCCGTGATGCGTGGTGTTGGCCGTCTGCGTGACCATGAGCGCACGCCTGCCTGGGGTCCTGGCCGTCATGGCCCGGGCGATAACGTGTTTGCTTACTACATTGCGCCATTCGGTGCTGTAGTGGAGTTTTCAACGGCAGTAGAAAAAGTGCCTGAAGACTACAAAGTTGGCGCACCGGAAGACTGGACCTGGCCAGAAAACCGCATCGACCAATGGGGCATGTCAGACAAAGATTTTGCCGGCCTGAAAGTGGCTGAAGAAACGTTCCGTTTTCATCGCACCTGGCAACCCGAGCCTCTGAATTAATCGTTTTTAGGAAGAACAAATTATGAAATACGTAAGCTTTACGACTGCCGATGGCAAAGCGGGTTTCGGTCGACTGAATGGCGAAATCATTACCGACTTAACGGCCACCGCTGCCGATTTAAAAACGGCTATCAACGACGGTACCCTGGCGTCGCTGGAAAGCGATGCAACGCTGGCTCTGAATGATGTCACATTAGCCCCGGTGATCCCTAATCCGGGCAAAGTATTCTGTGTGGGCCACAACTACGAAAGTCACCGTCAGGAAACCGGGCGTGCGGCTACCGATCACCCTTCTATTTTCGTGCGTTTTGCCGATTCTCTGTCTGCCCATGAACAACCGATTGTGATGCCGAAAGTGTCTACCCAACTCGATTTCGAAGGCGAACTGGCGGTAATTATTGGCAAAGGCGGGCGTTATATCTCAGAAGAAGAGGCCATGTCTCACGTTGCCGGTTATGCCTGCTTCAACGATGCGTCGGTACGCGACTGGCAGTGGCACAGCCGCCAATTTACGCCGGGTAAAAACTTCCCAACCACCGGCCCGTTCGGTCCTTACATGGTAACGCCGGACGAGGCAGGTGATCTTTCAGAAGTGAACGTAACGACTCGCCTGAACGATAATATCGTGCAACAGCAACCTATTGGTGACATGATTTTCCCTATCGCCACGGTGATTGCGTATATTTCCAGCTTCACTCCATTGAAACCGGGTGACGTGATTGCCAGTGGTACGCCGGGCGGCGTTGGCGCAAAACGTAACCCACCTCTGTGGATGAAACCTGGCGACACGGTAACGGTAGAAATCGGCCCTATGGGCACACTGGTAAATACCATTACTGCAGAATAATCAGAACAGGAGCTCACCATGCAGGACCCGGTTGTGCGACAACAAATTGCAGCCCTTGGACGGGAGCTTGGCCCCGCTATGATGCAGGGCATGCAACAGGCTTTCGATAAAGAGCAGCGCGCACTGGTGCAGCGCCAGCCCGCTACGGCCACCGATGTACTCTACGGCGAGCACGAAAGGCAAGTGCTGGATATTTACGGGGGCGAGCCCGACGCTGCAACCTGCAAACCAGTATTTGTTTTCGTGCATGGTGGCGGCTTTCTGAAAGGTGACAAAGGCGACGACGAACGCTGGTATAACGCCTGCGTAGGCCGTATGGCTGCAGAGCAAGGTTGGCTGGGCGTAGTAATAAACTACCGCTTGGCTCCGGAATTCGTATGGCCAACCGGTGGTGAAGATCTTGGGTTGGTGGTGCAATGGCTGAAAAGCAATGTTGCTGCACACGGAGGCGATGCAGACAAAATCGTATTATGCGGTACGTCTGCAGGCGCCTGCCACGTTGCCACCTATCTGCAACTTCATGCAGATAAGTCGGATGTACGCGGTGCTGTGTTACTGTCGGGCTTATACGGTGCAACACCACTGGACGAGCGTGATACCCAATATTATGGTGAACCTGCATTGTATTCAGAGCGCATGCCGTTACCAGCTTTAACCGCTTCAGCGGTACCTTTGATGGTGGTGTGCAGCGAGTTCGATCCGCCCCGTTTCCAACAGGAATATCTGGGCTTGTTACAGTTCCGCCTGGAAGCCAACCAGCAACTCGATCAGAGCATGGTGCTTTCTGGCCATAATCACTATTCAGTGGCTGGGCACTTAGGAACGTCTGATACCCGTTTGCGGGATGAAATTGCGGTATTTGTTTCGAAAGTGATTTAACCGCATGCGCTCAATATGAGCACTGCGCCGGTTCGCAAAACCAAAAAAAAGCAGCCTTTCAGCATTAGCTGATTGGCTGCTTTTTTAATGTCGTGCTTTTTAAAACGGCTCACAAAGCCCTTTCTTTATTCAGCGCCCGTTTAATCACGGGGTCAGAGAGCAAACGTTGATAATGTTGTATAACCGTATCGGCGTAGGCGAACGAAAATCCGGCGCGTTTGAGTCGGTTTACTGTCCAGAACAGGTAAATATCCAGGGCATCCCAGCTGTTGCCATACCAGAATAGTTGGGTAGAAAGGCGTTCCTCAATGCTTCGGTAGGCGGCCAACAGTTGCTTCTCAGCATTGGCTTTCACTGCGGCAATATCATGACTCACACCCAATAGCTCGGGCTTACAATAGCGGGTAATAAGCGGGTGAATGGTGCTGGCAAACCAGCTCAGATCGCTTACCGCTTCAACGGTACTTACCTGGGAAGACAATATTCCCGCATGTTGAAACTGACCGTTCAGAAAAAGCAAAATCGCCGGGGTTTCTGTAATCACGCCTGTATCTGTCAGCAGAGCCGGCACTTTCCCTTTGGGATTTACAGACAAATATTCCGTGGTTTTGTGTTCGCCCTTAGCAAGGTGCACGGCGCGCAAGGCATAATTTACCTGCGCTTTTTCCAACATGATGATTGAAATTTGCGAACAGGCGCCTGGTGAGGCGCACAAGGTTAACATAACGAATTACACGCGGTTTTGTTTGAGAATTTTCGAATAAGCCAACGCGCTGGGCTTGGGCTTCCGCTCGAAGGTTTTTCTGTCTACGGTGTGTAAACCAAACTTCGGCTCATAGCCTGATATCCACTCGAAGTTGTCCAGCAGCGTCCAGTGAATATAACCTTTCACCGGCACGCCTTTATCAATCACACTCTGTAAATGCTTCAGCGAGTTTTTGATGAAGCGCTCACGTTGGCTGTCGTCTTCAGTACCAATACCGTGCTCTGTCACAAGAATTGGCTTGCCGGTTTCTGCGTAGGTGTAGGTGACGCAGTTTGCCAGCGAGGAAGCCTCTATCCAGCTGCCTGAGTGGTTTTTCTCTGCATCTTCTGGCGTGGGAACATGACCATTCTTATCCCACACGACTTTTTCGTAGTTTTGTACACCGATAAAATCGGTTTCTGTCACCTTCAGCCAGTCGCCGTAATTATATTGGCGCTTTTCATTGCGAACAGAACCCGGCCCGGCCTCCTGATCATCCAGCATTGCCAGTGTGAAACCGACATCCAGATTACTGCGCTCGGCTTTAATGGCCTGACGGGCCGCTTTATGACCTTCTATCAGAATGGGGTTCATTATATCTAAATCCTGCATGCGCGCGGCATTTAGGCCGGTAAAGTGCTCAGACTGCGTGGCCCGACCTGCGGCTGCCAGCATTTTCTCCTGCATGTCCCACACGAACGGCGGTATGCCGAGCACTTTTAGCAAGCGAAGCAAGTTGGGTTCGTTGAAGGTAACCGCGTAACCAATACCATCAGCTAATTGCGCCGCTACTTTGCTGCAATAATTTGAGAACAACGCAGACGCTTCCGGGTTGGTCCAGCCGCCGCGGGCAGCAAACCATACCGGGCTGGCAAAATGATTAAAGCTGACCAGAGGCACCATGTTGCGCTTGTGACAACCGTCGATAATACGCTTGTAATGATCAATCATGGCCTGGCTGAATAAGCCCGGCTCTGGCTCAATACGTGCCCATTCAATAGAAAAACGATACGCGCTGAATCCCAGATTGCTACACAAATCCAGATCGGTTTCCCACAATTCAAAACTGTTACAGGCATCGCCAGACTGCTCTTTAAAGAGCGTGGGCTTTACGTTCTCTAGCAACCAAATGTCTGAATTAACGTTATTGCCCTCAACCTGATGTCCGGCGCTGGCTGCACCCCAAAGAAAATTATCGGGAAACTCACCGCCAGCAGGTAAAGAAGAAGAGGCGGCTTTGGCAAAAAGCGGTGCGCTCATAGTGGCGGAGGCCATAGCAAGGAATTGTCTGCGGTTGATCATGGTACGTCCTGATGTCAAAAATTAATTTCTTAACTGTAAAAATAACGTGAATTAACCGTCAGGAATAATAATCATTTTTGGCGGTTGTATAGTCTGAGTTAATGGTTAATTTTCGTTATCGAGAAGGGGGCGGTGCAGAAACGACTGGGTGTTTTATCCATAGTTTTTATCAATACATGCTATCAAATAAACGATTTGTTCGAATTGCAGAAATTTCGTAAGTTACATTTTGTTAAAAACTTGAAAAGGAAAATAACAAAATGAGCACTATGACCCTAAGCCGCTATAAAAGCATTGAAACCGTGGTAGGTGCGGTCATCAATGGCTTATTCAGCTTATTTTTTGTTTTCCTGATCTTCGGTGGGTTAGACGTAGTGCCCATGCAAGGCGACAGTGGGCTGTTTATCGATAGCATTCCCCAGGGGCTGGCAATCGGCTTTATGGGGGCGTTTTTTCCGTCTTTTCTAACCCGGAAGCGCATCCGCAGCGGGCAGCTTCATGTGGATGAACATTCGGCTCAAGCGTCGTGGCTACCTTCTCATCCTCTTCTTCGCGCGCTCATTTTTGCAGTATTTGGTGCTGTATTGTCAGTTGCCTTTTTTGCGGTACTCACCTTCGCGATAAACATCGACGCCTTAGCTTTCAACAACGCAGCGATGTTGAAAACACTGTGGGGAATTTGTCTGGGTGGGCTGGTTGCCGCCATTACCATCCGTCTCGCGCTGAACGATTACGCACAAAAAGAAGAAGCATCAATATGACTTTGCACCCGTTTGTCAGTGGTGTTGCCCTGGTGAAGGCCGGGGCTTTTTAATTATTTCGATTTTTCCACTTATCCAGAACTGCCTGCGCAATGCCCAGTTCCTGCGTGGCAACACCGGTTACGCCGCTAAGGTCGACCTCACCGCACTTGGGTATGCTGTATCTGCTGTTGTGAGAATAAAACCTTTCGTGGGTTGTGAGCCCAAGGTCATCCGGTTTATTCAGTCACAGCAGTGCGTGGTTTCTGCGTACAACGTAACCGGTGAATATGCCTTTGTGATGAAAGTGTCGTTGGAGTCAACGAAAAGTCTGGATGCCTTGCTGGAATCAATGAGCGAGTTCAGTCATACCGACACCTCTGTGATCCTCTCGGCAATAGATTGCGGGGGGTTGCTGTTTAATTCATGATTTTTCAAAGGCTTAAGAAGGCTTGCGAGCTGTGCGAGTTGCATGCCGCATGCAACTCTTTCTACATTCGAATGATGTAAATATTATTCGTCCAGCATCACAACAGTAACGGATTTAGGCGGCAAGGTAATTAACATCCTGCCGTTTTGCTTACGTTTGAAAGCAACCGGCTTGGCCACTACGGTATTCGGCTCGTCAAAATTGTTAACGGCGTTCACTTGCGGCGCTGTTAACACTGAACCAGTCGCCTCTCTATAACTCTCCGCTTCTGCAAGAGGTTCAATTTCAACAGAGTTTACCGGATCAATGTTGATCAACGCCATCCAAAGCTGACCGTCGTTGTTTTTTACGGTAACAACATCGAACTGCGGCAATGTTTCATTGTTTACCGTTATTGTTTCCGCTTGGAAAGTTGAAGGCAGTAATGTGCTGTCCTGGAATGGAACATACATCTTATAAAGATGATAAGTGGGGGTAAGCACCATCTCATCATCTTTCGTCAGGATCATGCTCTGAATAACGTTAACCATTTGCGCAATGTTGGCCATTTTTACCCTGTCTGCATGACGCATGAAGGTATTCAGGGTGAGCCCGGCTGTAATGGCATCCCTAAGACTGTTTTGCTGCTTCAAAAACATCGGGTTTTCGCTGATGTCGGGTTTCAGCCAGTTGCCCCATTCATCAACAACAAGTGCCACACGTTTCTCCGGATCATATTTGTCCATAACGGCAATGTGTTGATTCAGTACATCTTCCATCTCCATCGCCATAGAAACAAAGCGTACATACTCCGCCTGACCAAAGTTAACGGACGAGTCTGACATCGGCCCTCTGGACATGGTGTAATGATGAATAGACATGGCATCGAATATGGGAAGGTAGCCGGGTGCCGATGCCCAACTTTTCATCAGGCTTTCAGTAAAGGCAGTATCGTCGTCATTTGGACCGGCAGCTACTCTTACCATGGCGTCGGGATTGCTGGCACCGTGATCAAATAACAAATCAATTCCCGAAAAACGCTGCTGCGGATTGTGATTCAAAGCAAATACACTGAAAGGTTTCAGTTTAGCAAAGTACTCGCTAGCAGACATCGCGCCGCCACAACCCCATGCTTCATTGCCAAAACCGATGTATTTAACCCGGTAAGGTTCGGGGTGCCCGTTCTCAGCCCGCAATGAAGCCAGCGAGGTAGAATTATAAGACGTGAGATACTCAAGCCAGTCAGCGGCTTCTTTTACCGTGCCGGACCCCACATTAACCGTGAGATAAGCTTCACTGCCAATCTGCTCAGCCAGTTCCATAAACTCGTCTGAACCGAACTGGTTCGGCTCAATCACATTACCCCACGCATTACTACGGGAGACACGGGTTGTCTGCGGGCCAATGCCTTCCCGCCAGTGATACTGATCGGCAAAGCAGCCGCCTGGCCATCTCACCACCGGCACATGTAACTGTTTTAATGCGCTGATGACATCATTTCGTAATCCGTTTGTGTTCGGTATATCAGAGTCTTTACCTACCCAGAGGCCGCCATATACACCTTCACCGATGTGTTCGACAAATTGGCCGAATATATCTTTATTTACCACCGGACCGGGCTGATTAACCGCTATTTGCACCTGTTCTGCCGCTGTGACCGGGAAAAAGCATGGTGGCAGTGCAAGTAATACGCTGACGAAGGATAACGCTGTAAATTTTTTCATGGAGCGACCTTTGGATAAAAGATAGGTTTATAAGGAAAAAAGGCAATCTGCGGTAACAGATTGCCCGGTTTTCTTACCACTTCAGCGACACATCGCCCAACAGACCAGAAGGTCGAAGCGGTGCGTCCGGCACATAGGCGGGCAGGGTGGTGAAGGTATACTTCTGCTTCACATCCGGCTGCGCGTCACCGATTAGGCGGTTCACCCACAGGTTTGTGATATTCAGCGTTACCGTATTCTCACCGGCTTTCAGGTAGTCCGATACGTCTACGTCGAACGGCGGCTTCCACAGCGTGTTCAGTACCTGTCCGTTCACCACCACTTCCACCACATCCCGCACATCTTCAATATGCAACTGCACAGGTTTGCCCTGTATCGCTTTGTCAATGTTGAAAGATTGGGTGTAGCTGGCGGTGCCGGAGAAATAACGGATACCGGTATCGTCCGACTCTGCCCAGTTACCGGCTGATAAGGTCGCTTTGGCTGGCGCGCCACGGTCTTGCTGGAAGGTTACCTGCCATTGGTCTTTCAGCGTTTTTGATTTGCTGAACGTGGAAGCAACCTTACTCACTTTTGCCGGTGAATCACCGAATACCACATAACCCGATTCGTAAGGTGCCAGGGTCTTTTCAATCACGGTGATCCCGTCTTTTACTTTGCTGTTTAAGGCAGTCACGGCACCGGTAACCGCGTTGTAGTGATATGGCTTCTTGCCCGACACATTGAACGACAAGGTGACCGGTTCTTCACGGTTTTTACGGTTGGTGTAGTAATAAATCTCTTCGCTGTCTGTCTGACGGTGAACGAAGTACAGGGTGGTATCGTTATGCTTTCCAGCATAGCGGAAATCCGGTGTGACACCGGCTTCTTTAATACCGCTCTCTACGTTGTCGGCGTTGATAACACGGCCTTTACCGGTTTTGCCGCTCCACAGCTTATTGGCAAGATCTGTAAACCGGGCGGCATCGTCTGCCAGCGACGGGCTGGCAAGAGGCTGCTTGCCAATCACCGTTGCACCGTTCGTCACCAGTTCAGCAATCCGCTCAAGCACCGGTAAGGTCATGTATTGCGAGGTACCGCCAAGATACAACACGGCATAGCGCTGGCCGGAATCTGTGCATAAATCCTTACCGCAGTTTTCGAGCAGCTCAGTAATGATGTCGTTATTCACATAGTCATACGCATTTTCCAGCGGCACATCTTCTGAGGGCTTGTCGTTGTAAAGCGCGGTAGGCGGCGTGTCTTCACCGTAGAAGTAAGCCACATCCGCTTTGAAGTGACCCTGCTGCAGCATGTAAGCGTTACGGCTGATGTAGGTTACCCAGGGTTTGGCATATTCTGCCCAGGTTTCCAGACGGTTAAAGTACTGTCCAAACACAAATAAACTCAGGCCGGGGCCTTCGTCGTTGGGCTGGTGAACCGATGTATGAATGATGGGGCGATTAACTCCCAGCGCAAACTCCATGTCTATCATGGGCTGCAAATCCCGAGGCGAGAAGGCCCAGGGCGAAGACGCCGACGTCAGCGATTCTGCCGCTACCAAGTTTTGCCCGTAGATGTGCGCCACAGATGCCGCTTCGCGGATATCTGCCCAGTACTGCGGCTGCGGCCCAACCTGATTTTCGGTATCGAAGGCCCACATGGCGGCCATGGGCACATCGGCATTACTGCGAATACGCATGCCGTCCCCCAGAGTCGGACGACCATTCTCTAGCGCTTCGGAGTAATGTTTCAGGCCCGCTTCTTTTACCCGCTTGCTGATCACGGCGTAGTGGTTGTCTGCCAGCATTTCGCCTAAGGTTAAGCGGTAGTCGTAGAGAAATTTATCGGTTTGTACCGCATCACCAATGATCACGCCAACCAGGGCCGGTAACCAGGGCGTTAAGTCGTAACCTCGACGCTGCTTGAATTCCGCAAACATGTTCGGCGTCCAGTTCGATGCGCCCACTTCAATACTGTCGTTGAGTAACGCTTTTACGCCTTCACCTAAGGCGTACTCGCCGCTGGCGTCTTTGTATATGTTGAGATAGTGGTCGATGTATGCATTAACCGCGTCTGCATCGTATTTATCGACTTCCAGCCCGGTGGCTGCCACTGTCGCCGGATGGTTTTCTTTGCCGGTTAAGCTGTAACCCAGGCGGATAATTTTCCATTGCCCTTTTTCGGGGTGCCAGTTCAGTGAGCCATCTGCGTTGAGCTTGTCGGTAATATCAATAACGGCGTCTTGGGCGATGCCTTGTTCATCGTGTTGATACGACAGTGGATAGTAGTCTTCAACAATGCCGAAACCGGCTTTATCTTCGAAGCGATGCACTTTTGCCTGCGGGTAAAAGGCCACTTCCAGCAGGTTTACCGGCTCTTGTTTCTTCTCACCGGTAGGTAACTGAAAGCCCGGCGGTGGCGCAGCGCCCGGCGCGGCAGAAGACGGTAACGCAAACTTACCGTTCGGGTTTGCGGTCATCACAATTCGCATATACTGCGCGTTAACCGCTGGAAAGCTGATGGTGGTTTGAGTGGTTGAACCTACCGGAATGGTGGTGACATTTTCAAAGTTTTTACCATCAACACTGGCTTGCAGGGTGGGTAAAA
Source organism: Alteromonas sp. ABV4_515 (assembly GCF_056160345.1). Taxonomy (NCBI): domain Bacteria; kingdom Pseudomonadati; phylum Pseudomonadota; class Gammaproteobacteria; order Alteromonadales; family Alteromonadaceae; genus Alteromonas; species Alteromonas sp. ABV4_515. Next base: position 412,447 of record NZ_JBSWWZ010000004.1, on the reverse strand, counting down.
AGGCCGCCGGGATAAACATGCCCGGTGGTGGCATGGCAAAAGATAAACTGCTGACGGTTTTGCTTTCACCGAAATCGAAGGTGATTTCCAGCGGGGTATCCGGGTGTGACGTACTGTTTGTGGATGCGCTGAAAGAACTGTCACTTAATACCGCTAAATCCAGCTTATCATCATTGTTGGTGCTTACCGAAACTGGCTGAATGCGTTGGTCGTGTACCGGTACCGCCAGCACGGCGATGTCTTCGTAATGTACCGGCAAAGTTTTGTGACCATGGGCCGGATCAGCAAAGATTTCGTCCGAACCATAAAAATCCTGAAAAACGCCGGTATTGGTGGGCGGTTGGGGTACCCGAACGGCTTTTTTCTGTCTAGCGTCGATGGTAATTTCGCTCCACGCCAGCTTTTTCATGCCTTGTTCCGGCTTCACCCAGGGGCCACCAGTTTCACTCCAGCCCGGCGACGCGGCGATACCGAATTCAAAATTGTGTTTATTCGCTTCGCCCAGCGCATATTCAAAGGTGTCTTTCCAGGCCGGTGTCATGTATTCCAGTGTGGTATCAACAATCTTCGGTGTCATTAACTGGGCATCAAAGTTCTGCACGCCGCCAATGCCCACACGGTTCATCCAGTCTAAATCTTTGCGGATACCCTCTTGCGTAATATTCCCGCTCATCCAGTGCCACCACACTAAAGGTTTGGCAGATTGAGGCGGGGTGAGGAAGTCGTCTTCGAGGGTGCTTGCAGCGCTGTAAAATGAAAGCAGAGAAAGGCCCAGCGCCACTTTGGATAATGTGAATAGAAACGGTTTTACGGGTTTGGTCATAAACTTGCCCCTTAAAAATGATAATGAGGGCTGGCACTTTCGTGGCAGCCCTCAGCGTAGGAAGATTAATTAAAAACGGGTTCTGAAGCCAACGGATAAGAAGCGGCCCATGCTCTTATAAGCCACACCCTCATCGATGTTGCGGAACGGAGGATCTTCGTCCGTTACGTTATCAATGTTGAACGTCACCTGCGTATCCATGCTGAAGTCGTAACTGGCGAACAGCGACAAGGTGGTGTAGGAATCGATATGTTCCTCTGCCACATCAGCACTGCCACGGTAGTAAACCGTACCGGAGAAGTACCAGTCGTCACGACGTAAGCCCAGCGTGGCCACACTGTTGAAGGCTGAAATGGCTTCGTTGAAGTCACCTAGCGCCAGCGTGTCGTTAAAGCCCGCGCCTTTTACGTTCTCTTTGTCACGGTTCATGATGTAGGTACCGCTTAACGAGAAGTCCAGCTCGCCTAAGTCGATATCGCCAAACCATTGCACTGAGTAGTCCAGACCATCAACTTCGTAAGCGCCCATGTTCGATTTACGCTGGTCGCTTACCACATAAGGTAAGCCGTAAATGTCGACCATTGTTTGCAGGCTGTCATAACCCTGAGTAGGGAAGTCGCCGAATTTCGCGATGATTTCTTCCACCGATGACGGGTTCACAATGTAGTAGTCTTCATTCACTGCCGCATCGTAATACGCCGGGCCGAAGTAGAAACCTGCGTTTTGATCGAGACGGTCTTCGTAAGCAATGCTCCAATATGTCAGTGACACCTTCGTGGAGTCAGTCACGTACCAGTCGGTCCCTAACGACATGGTTTCTGCAGTTTCAGGCTTAATGCCTTCTGACGCACCGCCCAAAGTGAATGACGGTTTAAAGAAATCCGGGAAGAATGGACTGTCTGATGAACGCAGCGGACTGATTGGCAGGAACAGTTCATACTGCAGCGGTGCCGCTAAGTCAGCCAGTGCCGGCGCGTGGAATGATGTGCCCCAGGTACCGCGAACGGTAACGTCTTCTGTTGGGTTCCAGGTCACCGCAATTTTCGGGTTTGAACTTGAGCCTACATCGTTATACTTGTCGTAACGGCCGGAGATCGACACGTCCAGATGCTGGATACCCGGCATCATGTTGCTATCACCGATAATCGGGATATAAATTTCACCGAAAACCGATTTTACATTGCGGTCTATGTCGCGTGTTGAAGAGGTCGACGGGTTACCTACTTCACCAGCCGTGACTTTCTGATAAAACGATTCTTCACGGTACTCAGACCCAACAGCTGCTCGCATCATGCCACCGGCAATTTCGAACAAATCACCATTGGCGATGACTTTGAATTCCGTTAAATCCTGATCGGTACTGGTATCGTCCAGCCAGTTATTGATGCCTGCCAGCACTGAGGCACTGGTTTGCGACACATCATAAGGGTTTAGTGCCGTTTCTGTGGTGCTGGCAGAAAGCGCAGCTAGTTGCGCATTCGCGTTAATAGAGAAGTCGTGATAGTAAGACGTACTCTTACCGTAGTTCACGGTACCTTTTAACTTCCAGGTATCAGTTAGCTGATAAGTCAGGGTTGGCGTGATTTGCCATTGCTCATACATGGACGGGTTCGCGCCAGCGCTGCCCCATACATCCGCATACGAGAATGAAACGGTGTTAGAGGTTTCATCACCTACAGCCACAAAATAGGGGTTGTCAGAGGTAATCGTTGCAGAAGCACGAATATCGGAAGGGTCGTAATCGGTTGCTTCACGGCGAGAATAGTACGCCAGCACATCTAAACTCAGGCGGTCAGACAATTCCTGGGTCAGGTTGGCAAACAGCGAATAACGCTCTTCTTCCGGATAGTAAGACTGATCGTCGTAGGTAGAACAGTAGTTCGGCGACGATGCATCAACACCCGGCATGCCGTATAAAGTATTGTCCAGCAGGATGTTGCCCGGTGTACAAGATGTTGAGCGATAGTCGGCGCCGCCAACATCGGTGAGATCTTCTTTAATGAAGTCCTGATCTTTACCGTACATCGGTGAACGGTCGCCGTACGAGAAAGCCGTCACTAAGGTGCCTTTATCCCAGCTGGTACCAAAGCCGCCAGAAATATCGATGCGATCGTAATCGCCATGGCCCATGCCATACTGAGCGCTGATTTCGCCGCCTTCCATATCCTTTTTAGGAATGAAGTTAATGACACCGGCAACGGCATCAGAACCATAGATAGACGAACCACCGTCAGGAATCACTTCTACACGTTCCAGCAAACTTGCCGGAATCATCGACGAATCAACCCAGTTCATCGGGCCCACTGGCACTAAACGGTTACCGTTCAGCATAACCAGCGTTGCCATACCACTTAAGCCGCCAATACCGCGAATTTGTGGTGGCTCAAAAGGAATGGATGCTGTGAGGGTGTTTTCCGGCACGGCGTTGAAGTCGGCCATTTGTGGAATGCGACGAAGCAAATCGGTGGCAGAAGTTACACCCTGCTCAATGATTTTCTCTTCGTTCAACCCGATGACATTGGAACCAACAGGGTTAACGCCTTCAATCAACGTACCGGTAACGGCGATGACTTCAACGTCTTCCTCGTCTTCTGCTTGTGTGTCCTGAGCAATGGCAGTAGCGCTTAATGAAACGCTTAATCCTGCTATTACAGCCAGGGAAAGTTTATGTAGTGGCATGGTTTTGTGCATTGTTTTATCTCTCAGTGTTAACCGACAGGTGCTTAATTTGTTAACAAGATTTAACAATGCGTATACAAAAGTAAAATACTATATTTTTAATAATGTATTGGCTGAGACTATGGAAGCGCGGGTGTGCAGAACTGGAAAGGGTTGCAGGCTGGCTAAAATTAGAGTGAGTGAATGTAAATAAGGTGAAAAAGTATTATTTAGGCTGTTCTCCAAGACAAAATTTCCCAATTTTCACGTCTGGCTATCTCAGTCACAAAAGGGTCGGCATTCACCACCATGGCCTTTTGGGCGTGGTTAAGCAGCGGTAAATCGTTGCGGGAATCGCTGTACATTGTGGAGAGCGGCAAGCCGGTTAATTGATGTTCCTGAAGCCATTGTTCTAAACACAAAAGTTTGCCTGCACCAAAGCTGAAAGGCTGAAAAGCCTGCGAGGTGAACTGGCCATTTTCAATGGCTACATCAATGCCAATGGCGTGCTTAATGCCTAACAGCCGAGCAATGGGGCGCACCACCAACGAAGGGCTGGCGGAAATAAGCATTACGATGTCACCCCGCTGCAGACACGCTTTTACATGGGCAATGCCTTCAATGAAGATATGTGCGTTTACCGTTTGAAACGCAAACTCTTCGGCCAACGCCTCTATGTCGTGAACTGGCTTACCCATAATGGGCTGAACCCATTCGGCCATATAAGCCTGCATATCCATTTGCCCACTGGTATAGCTTTCCATTATGGCTGCACAGCGGGTTTCAGCGTAGCATGCGCCCGGCCAGTTTTTCTGCTTCAGAAAGGTCAGCCAGTCCTGGGCGCAGTCTGCATCAATGAGGGTGCCGTCTAAATCGAAGACGACCAGAGCCGGTTGCGACATTGGGTTTCCATGTTGATAAATACTACTGAACAATGCCTTAAGACGGTAAACGACCGGCGTATTGTACAAAGCTAGTGGCGCTACCTGGCAGCGAAAGGGTTAAATCATACCGGCCATTTTCATCAACCGGTACCGGCACTTTTACGCCCACCGGCAGCGGTTGCTTTGCAAGTTTCGCGTTATTCAGCGACAGCGCATAGCCTTTTGCATAAGCGGTGATAAAGCAACCTTCCGTATTGGCGGTAAGGGTTATCTTTTCAAGCTGGTTAAGTTGCGTTTTGTCTATGCTAACCCGACGATGAAAGCCTTCCGGCCCCATTATCTGCAAATCAAATTGCGATGAGCCGTTTTTCTCATGGGCTTGCCAGGACGAGTTGTGCTTACTGGTCGTATCAATGGTGAAACGCCGGGGGATCTCATCAAGAGCCATGCGGTCGTAAACGTGGAAAACAGCAGCGCGACTGCCACGATTAATGAAAGACAGCGAAAGCGCGCCTTCAGTCGTTTCCAACTCTACATTGATATCGTAAAGGTTTGGCCGCTGAGGCCGACGTCCTTTTTCCTGTTGTGGCATGGTCATATCACCGGGTATCACCGGCACGGTGCGCTCTGGGAGTTCTCCTGCCAGCCGGGCATCTTCACGCGGATCGGGGAATACCGGTAAACTGCCTTTATTTGGCGTTTGAAAATCAAAGGCACTGACAAAATCGCCGCAGACAGCCCGACGCCACGGTGTGATATTGGGTTCCATTACGCCGAAGCGTTGCTCCAGAAAACGGATCACCGAAGTGTGGTCCATGACTTCTGAACTCACAAAGCCACCGCGGCTCCAGGGTGAAATAACATAAGCCGGCACCCGCGGGCCAAGGCCATAAGGATTCCCCATCAGATCGGGTCGCTCCAGGCTTTTATCTGCTTCGGAGACATGCTGGTGGTATTCGCCGTTTGTGGCAATCTGTGAATGACCAGCAAACTCGCCGTTTGTGCTTTTTGATGGCGGCGCGGGCGGCGGCATGTGATCAAAGAAGCCGTCGTTTTCATCGAACATGATAAACAGGGCGGTTTTCGACCACACATCAGGATTCGCGGTGAGCGCATCTAATACATCAGCAATGTACGCTGCACCCTGCGCCGGACTTGACGGACCGGGATGTTCCGAGCCTTCCGCCGTGGCGATGATGTAAGAAACCTGAGGCAAACTGCCCTTTGCGGCATCGTCGCGAAGTTTATCCAGCGCGCGGGTGGTGAGCGCCCGTTTGGCTAATTCGGGGTCACTGTCAGGTGTGCCAGCGTAGGAATCCTGGAAGGCTTTGAAGCCCACCAGTGGATTGTCGGTAAAGTTATCCGCCATGTCCTGGTAAATGGTCCAGTCGATACCGGCTTCCTGCAGACGCTCAACGTAGGTTGTCCAGGAGTACGCTTCAGCATAACCGCCGTTTTCCGGCAGATTGTCGTGGGAATTACCAATCGCCGGACCACCGTGTGTGGCATTGCCGTCGTTGGTGCCCGACCATAAAAAAAGACGGTTAGTATTGGTGCCGGTTTGCGATGAACAATAATAGGCATCGCAAAGCGTAAAGGCTTCGGCAAGGGCAAACTGAAAGGGCATGTCGTCCCGGTTAAAGTAGCCCATGGCGTGTAGGTATTTGGCATCTGGCCAGTGGCTCATGCGGCCGTGATCCCAGGCGTCCTGTGCATCAGGCCAGGAGTGCGGTGTGCCTTCAACCCGCATGTGGGCGAAATTCTGGCGGGTATTCAGCGGAAACGGGTGCACCCATTCCGGCCCTTCTTTGGTGGTATTTTGCTGAAGAAAAACATCCCTGTTCTGTTGTTTTTCCGTTGCTTTCGCTGGCGCCGGGTAGGGATCGGAGAACCCACGTACGCCAGAGAGGGTACCAAAGTAGTGATCGAACGACCGGTTCTCCTGCATCAGAATAACAACATGCTCCACATCTTTAATACTGCCGGATTTCACATTGGCGGGAATAGAAACGGCGCGGGCAATAGATGGGAAGGCTGCGAACAGTCCGGTTGCCCCGGAAGCGGCCAGAAACTGACGACGGTTAATATCGGCCATACAATCACCTTGAATTCGTTAAAAGAATATTCCCCCGAAAAGGGCGGGGGAATGTTAGTCTTGCTTTATGACAGATTAAGGGCTGACTAATTAAAAGTCTGCACCAACTGTCAGGGTAACGGTACGCGGCGAGCCCGGGTAAACGCTGTTAGTGCCCACACCAATGATGTATTCACGGTCCAGCAGGTTGTTTACGTTCAGGCGAACGTGCACTTCTTTAAGCTGCGGTGCAACGTCGGTGAAATCGGCACCAATGTAGGCATCAACCACTTCGTAAGCCGGCGCAGAAGCGCTGTTTTCAAAGTTGATGTAACGGTCGCCAATGTGACGCAACGACAAACCTGAGCTCATGGCTTCACCCATGTAATCCACTGCCAGTGAGTAGAAGGTTTCTGGTCCACCGTAAACTTGGTTACCCGCTACGATACCTGAATTGGCATCCAGACCGGCATCACCAGTACCCAGATATTCAGAATCATCGAAGGTATAAGAACCGGATACACGCAGGGCACTGGTCAACTGATAAGACGCCAGTACTTCCACACCGCGGCTCTTCTGACCACCGGCGTTGATGTATGAGCCGTCGACCTCTTCCTTATAGTCGATGCCTTCCAGTACGTTGGTATCGAGCTGAACGATACGGTTTTCAAACTTGATGTCGTAGAACGTTACCGCCGCTTTGAAATCACGATTGTTAAAACGGAAACCCACTTCGATGTTGTCGGAGGTTTCAGGATCGATGGTGCCAAGCTCGTTGTTCGACAGGCCAGAATCGATGATTCCAGGGGTAATAGACTTGTAGTTTTCGGAGTAGCCGGCGAACACTTCCAGGCCATCTACCGGCGTAGTGTAAGTTGCACCGACATACAGCAGCGGATCAGAAGTGTTATCCAGTTCTGCCGTGCGGTCGTCGTTGTAGAAATGGTCTACGGTGGTGTCTACCTGGAACTGCTTCACACCAATGCTGGCCGCTAACGGACCGACTTCCAGATTTTCCTGCACGTAGTACATCAACTCTTTCGTATTGGCTTCGGTTTTGTACTGTACCCAGTATGGCGTGCTGCTGAATTCCACGCTGGTTTGCGGGTTATTGATCAGGTGCCATTGACGAGTCACATCGGCATCGTAATTTTCATACCAGAAACCGGCGCGCAGGGTGTGCGCCACATCGCCGGTGGTGAAATCGTAAGAGGCATCACCGGTCAGGCCATAGCGACGGTTTGAGTAGTTAGACGTGCGGTAAGAGCTTACCGGCTCCACGTTGCCTACATAACATTCCGGGTCCTGCGCGGCGCTCAGACCAAAGCGGCCAGTACAGCTGCTCATTACTGAACCCGGCGTGGTAGTACCGGCATTTACGAAGTAGATATCGTCGCCGTTGTAATCGCCGTACAAGGTGTCGCCAGACAATTCTGCATCCAGTGTGCCGTCGCCGTCTACGTCAGTGACATAAGGCGGGATCCAGTCGCCACGACCATCCATGCGATGGAAGTAAGCCGAGGTGTTAAACGCGAAATCGCCAAAATCTTTGTCCAGTTTCAGGCTGTAGAATTTGTTGTCACGCAGGGCGCGCCAGCCGTTACGGTTATTTTCATCGAGGCTTGGCAAACCCGTCCAGTTGGCGTGCAGCGCATCGTGACGCGGGTTCTCGGCGTATTGTTCCAGCGAAATATACTCGTACTCATTTTCGTTGGAATCGTTGAACGTGGCGAACGCGGTAATGTTGTAGCCGTTGTAAGCGGTGATGAGCTTACCGGTGAGATAGTCTTTTTCGGTTGTCGCGGCATTATCCCATACGTCTTTGTTTTCAGACGAAGAGCCGCTGATGAAGAAGTACGTATCCTGGGCTATTTCGCCAGAGTCGTAACGGAAGCGGTATTTACTGGCATCCTGATCACCGGCCATGTAATACACGCTGATGTTCTCATCCATCATCGGGTCGGTAGTGATAAAGTTCAGCGTACCGCCCAGTGCTTCGTTCGAGCGCGAGCTGATGTCTGCCGTACCCTGACTCACTTCAACGGTTTCCAGATCGAACACGTCGATGAATTTGTTCGCCTTACTGCCGCCGCCGTAGCCTGAACCGCCGTTTGGCATGCCGTCGAGGGTGGTACCAATCTGACCATTATTGGTGTTAAAACCGCGCATGCGGATGTTGGTCATCCAGTCAGAAGAACCAAAGGTATCGGCCTCCTGCACGATTACACCCGGCAGCTCCTGCACCACGGTATTTACCGAGGCATTGGCCGGACGACGGGAAATCATATCCATAGAAACGGTATTTGAGGCAAACGTTTGCTTCTGACCAATGACGACAATCTCTTCAGTCTGCTGTTTTTGTTTTTCTGTTTCAGCTTCCTGTGCAACAACCGTGGCGCTAGCCATGGCAAGCATGAGTGGTGAAAGGGCAAAGCAGCTAAGCTTTTTCATTTCGATTCCTTGTGTGTGGTTTTCTGTGTGATTTCTTTTTCGGTCGGAAAGGCGCTACCCGACGCTGTGACGGCAGTCAGACTAGGACTGAAATATGACAGTTTGTGTGAATTGGTGTGACATTTTGTGGATTTGTGTGGTTTTGTGCTTGAGCCAAAACGCGAAGCAGATATACTTGCGCCATCATTTTCCCGGAGTGTTATTCATGACAGACAGGCGAACGGCAATGCTGGAATTGGTGGAATTACACCGTTCTATGTCGGTATCAGAGCTTTCCAAACAGTTTGCCGTTTCGGAAGAAACCATCCGCCGAGACATCAAACAATTGGAGTCTGCGGGACGAGTGGAAAAGATCCACGGTGGCGTGCGCTTGCCCGCTACCCAGCTTGAGCCGCCTTACTGGCAACGGGTAAATCGCAGCGCAGAAGTGAAAAAGCGCATAGGCCTGAAAGCTGCCGAGCAGGTACAAGACGGCATGACGGTATTCATCGACAGCGGCACGACCAGTTACTGGCTGGCGAAGGCACTTACCAGCCAGAAAAGCCTCACTGTGATCACCAATTCATTGGAAGTGGCGGCAGAGCTTGCTGGCAGACCAGATTGCAAATTGGTGATTGTGGGCGGTGTAGTGGATATGGATTACCGGGCCGCCTTCGGCGTTGAAGCCATTTCCCAGGCGAGTCGTTATGTGCCTGATATTCTGTTTCTCTCTGCTGGTGGTGTAAGTGCAGACGGGGGCTGGCTGGATTTCAGTCATGACGAAGCAGATTTTAAACGGGCACTACTGCCGCTGGCCCGCAAAAAAGTGGTGGTGACGGACTCATCGAAATTTGAAGCCCCAGGCACTGTGCAATTTGCTGCGTTAAGCGAGATAGACGGCGTTGTTTGCGAGCTGCAACCGTCTGCTGCGCTAGCCAGTGCGCTGCAAGCTGCAGGGGTAGACGTGGTGTGTGCGCCTCAATAAATTGTTCATATTTCATTGCTAGACTGAGCGCATCACTTTTCTTTTGAACCGCGGGCAATGCCTGAACCCAAAGTCACTTTCCCGGCACGCGAGCAATGGTTGTTTGTACTTAGCGCCGCCATCGCCGCCTTCTCTACCTATTTCTGCATGTATGCTTTTCGCAAACCCTTTGCGGTGGCAAGTTACGAGCAGGCCGATGGGGTATTCGGGCTGGATTTCAAAAGTGCCCTGATCATCGCTCAGGTATTGGGTTACGCGCTGTCGAAATTTATCGGCATTCGGGTTATTGCCCAGATGACCGCAGCAAACCGGGCAAAAGCCATCTTGATGCTGGTGATGACATCGGAAGTCGCACTGATTGCCTTTGCCCTGCTACCCGGCGAAAGTAAATTGCTGGGCCTGTTCTTAAATGGTTTGCCGTTAGGCATGATTTGGGGGTTGGTGTTCAGTTATCTGGAAGGGCGGCGCACTACGGAAGTGCTTGCAGCCATTCTGTCTGTCAGCTTTATTGTGTCTTCTGGTGTCGTCAAATCTGTTGGTTTATTTTTTATGCTGGAGCTCGGCGTCAGTGAGTACTGGATGCCCGCCGCCACTGGCGCGTTGTTCACTTTGCCACTGTTTTTGTCGGTGCGTTGGCTCGCCAAAACACCGCCACCCTCTGCGATGGATATTGCCTCGCGTCGTGCCCGGAAGCCCATGTCTCGCCACGATCGCCTTGCGTTGTTGAATCAGTATTTTGTGGGTTTGTCCTGTCTGATTATTGCCTACATGTTGTTGTCTGCCATTCGTGATTTCAGCGATAATTTTGCGGCTGAAATCTGGCAACATCTGGGCTATGGCGATGCGCCGGGCATTTTCGTCATGTCCTCGCTGTATGCTTCTCTCGTCGTGCTGGCCCTCATTGGCTGCGTAATGTGGATTAAACAGCACTTTCGCGCGCTAATGGTGAATCATCTCATGGTGGTGGGCGGCTTTGCTGGTATGGGTTTAAGCGCGTTGCTGTACCAGCTACACATCATTTCCGGCCTGAGCTGGATGATATGTCTGACCATCAGCATTTATCTGGCGTACGTGCCTTTTAACTGCATTATCTTTGAAAGGTTGGTGAGCCTGATGAATGTGCGGGCAAACGCAGGTTTTCTGATTTATGTTGCCGACGCCACGGGTTACGCCGGTGGCGTTGCAATTCTGCTGTTTAAAAGCGGCTTCGACGGTAACATCAGTTGGACCCGCTTTCTCATCGACAGTGCCTATTTTGTATCGGTATCAGGCATGGTATTGATGTTGGCGGCAGCACTTTACTTCCGCCGCCGGTTTATTCACTCGCTGCAATCAGCCCATCAAGAATTTCCACGACTTTCTTAAACTGTATTTTTGAGGCTAACTGCCGTAGCGCTTTGGCTTCTATGGCCGGAATAGTATGGGTTTCACTGATGGCGTCCAACTTTGAATTAAAGCCAGACAAATAGCCAATTTCCGCCATGGAGCGCAACGACACATACTGGTTTTTACCTGCCGGTGGTAGTGTCGATTCTGGCGTTTCAGCTTCTTGCGGTAGTTCCGGTTTTTGTTCGTAAACCCACTGAATACCCAGCCAATGACCTACTTTGTCCAGAAGATCCGGAATGAGGAACGGTTTGGTCAGATAGTCGTTGTGGAAGTGCTGGGCGTTATCGTCGGCATCCAGTTCCCGCACATTTGCAGAGATAATAATAATAGGAATTTTGTTCTGCGCTTGGCGAATCAATCGTGCTACTTCCCAACCGCTGATTTCAGGCATTTTAAGATCGAGTAGCAACAAATCGGCTTCGCCCTGCATTACCCGCACAATACCGTGTTTAGCCGACTCCGCTTTAATCACATCGAAGCCAAGGGGCGTGAGAATATCTGCCAGTAAATCCCGCTGACCGGCCTCATCGTCGATGGTGATGATGGTTTTGCGTTCACCTTCGTAGCCGTAGATTTTCTTCTCTTCCAGAATGACTGCCCGGTTTTCATCGGTAAGACGTGGCAGCATTAAGCTCAGCCGGAACTTACTGCCTTTTTCCGGTTCGCTGGTCACGCTAATTTCACCCCCCATGAGTTCAGCCAGAGCACGGGAAATGGTAAGGCCAAGACCGGTTCCGGCAACGGTCGTTTCGGTACCGGCTACCCGCTCGAAGGGATGGAAAATGGTCTCAAGATCTTTCTTCGCAATACCCGTACCCGTGTCTTCAACCGTAAAATGGGCCACTTCGTTGCGGTACGTCACCGTGAAATTTACGCTGCCCTGACCGGTGAACTTAATCGCGTTGGAGATGAGGTTGATCAGAATTTGTCGCAGGCGTTGTTTGTCTCCGGAAACCAGTGCCGGCAGATTTTTGGTAAAGCTACAGTTAAACTCGAGGCCCTTCGACGACGCCTGCTGTTCAAACATATTCACCATCTGTTCAAGAAAGCTGTGAAGCTGAATGTCTTCTTTGTGCACCGATAAGCGTCCGGCTTCGATTTTCGAGACTTCCAGCACGCCTTCAATGAGGTCTCCCAGGTGCTCGCAGTTGCGACGCATGGTGTTTAGCGGGCCCTGAATGCGGGTAGGGAGCTGGTCGTCTTTGAACAGCAATTGTGAATAGCCAAGCAGTACATTCAACGGGGTGCGTAATTCATGGCTAAGCCCGGCAAGATAACGACTCTTCGCTTTGTTGGCCGATTCCGCTTCCTCTTTGGCAATTTGATACGCCATGGACGTTTTTTCGTGGGCTGCCACTTCGGTAGCCAATGCCATGGTTTGAGAACGGAGCTCTTTCAACGCAGAGCTATTACTGATTTTGGCCAGCGTAAACAACCAGCTCACCACACCAATAATAATGAGCAGAAAGAAAAACACCTTGAATAGTGTCTCGCGTAATATCTCTCGAAGCTGAATGGATTCTGGCGGAATTTGCCAGTAAATCAGTGAAAGAATGGCGGCTGATATCACGCTGAGTACAAGTGTAAGAGCCAAACTCAGCGCAATGGGCGACGTGAGCAATTCGATAGTTTTCGGACTAAAGCGATTACGGAAGTAAGCTAGCGCCTGTGCCGATAAAGTGGCCCCTGGACGGCATTGGTCATTACAGCGCACATCCAGGCTACAGCACAGCGAACAAATGGGTTGTTGATACGCCGGGCAAAAGCTCATGTCTTCACGGTCGAAAGTGTGTTCGCAAATGCAGCAAGCTTGTTGGTCGCCCTCAAGATGCGCATGGGTTTGGTTGGGCACCAAATAATACTTGCCCTGTGTCATATAGCCGATAAGTGGAACGGTAATAAAGGGCAGAAAGAAGGCGATAAACGACCCCATCGCCACACCATATTCACCTAATAAGCCGAAGTGCGCACCGAAGCCTACCAGCGAGGCGAAGAACATCGAGAAAGTCCCTACAGGGTTGATATCGTATAGCTTGGAGCGTTTGAACTCGACGATGGGAGGGCTAAATCCCAACGGCTTATTAATCAATAAATCGGCCGCCACCGAACTCAGCCATGACAGCACGAGTACGGAGTAAATCTGCAGCATTTCTTTGATGGTTTGGTAAATCCCAAGCTCCATGAGAAGCAGGGCAATCAGAATGTTGAAGATCATCCACACCACCCGGCCGGGGTGATTGTGGGTAACGCGGCTGAAAAAGTTCGACCACGCTAGCGAACCGGCGTAGGCATTCGCCACGTTAATTTTGAGCTGTGAGATGATCACAAAAGCCGTGGCGATGACCACGCTGGCAGTGGTGTTGTTAAAAATGTACCCAAACGCCACCTGATACATGTGGGCAGGATCTGATGCTAAATCTCGGGTGACGCCTTGTTTCAGCGCCAGGTAGGCCAGAAACGAACCTAGAAACAGTTTTCCAGCACCAAAAATTATCCAGCCCGGACCGGCCATGATCAGCGCAAACCACCATTTGTGTGCACCTTCATTTTTCGGTTTTGGCGGCAGGAAGCGCAGCACATCAACCTGTTCGCCAATTTGCGCTACCAGCGATAACAGCACGGCAGAGGCCGCACCAAACATAAAAATATTGAAGGTGCCGGGCGACACTTCGGCATCGCCGGTGAAGTTCACCCATTCCCGCAAACTGGAGTCAGGATGGTTAAACACATACAGCAGGGGGATCAGTTGTAGCACTATCCAGATGGGCTGAGTCCACACCTGAAAGCGGCTGATATAGGTAATACCGTGGGTCACCAGCGGCATCACTACCAGCGCACTAAGGGCGTAACTTAGATACAGCGGCAGACCAAAAAGTAACTCCAGCGCCATACTCATAATGGCGGCTTCAAGAGCGAAAAAGATAAACGTGAATGAGGCGTAGATTAACGAGGCTATGGTAGATCCGATGTAACCAAACCCGGCTCCCCGGCTCAGTAGGTCTATATCGACACCGTATTTTGCCGCGTAATAACTGATGGGCGTGCCGCTAATAAAAATGACAAAGATAAGCGCAAGTATTGCCCAGGCGGCGTTTGTGAAGCCATAGTTTAAAGTTATGGCCCCCCCAATTGCTTCGAGCACCATAAACGACACAATGCCCAATGCGGTATTGGCAATTCGCGAGTAAGACCATTTTCGGGCACGGATGGCAGTGAATCGCAGGGCGAAGTCTTCCATCATCTCGTTGACCACGAGTTTATTGTAGATCCGGCGGCCGGTAGTTATTTTCGGAGTAGGCTGCATAAAGGTTTCTGGCCCGGTTTATGGCGATAAAAAAACATTCTGGTGCCGCGCAGAAATCGTCAGCGAAGCGTTGTACGAAATCATACTCGTAGTTTGGCATTTAGAGTATGGGAATAACGCGAGTATCAACTACGTAATTTAACTCATTCTTTTCTTTGAAGTCTCACCATACCATTTAGCCATAGGTATAAGGTATGACGCCAATCAGCAGTTTCTTACGATTTGCTCACCTTCCATAATCTCGCGTCGAGATGACACAAAACGCCAATAATAAAACGCCGGAACAACTTGAAGGACATCACATGAAACTAAAAAAACTGACACTGGCTGCGGCCCTTATTGCCAGTTCACTCGCTTCCTCAGTCACGTTCGCAAAAGATGACGATACCATCAAAGTGGGTGTGCTGCATTCTCTTACCGGCACTATGGCCATCAGTGAAACCACACTTAAAGACACCGTACTGATGATGGTGGATGAGCAGAACAAGAAAGGCGGTCTGCTGGGCAAGAAGATTGAAGCGGTAGTGGTTGACCCGGCGTCGAACTGGCCTTTATTCGCAGAAAAAGCCCGTGAGTTGTTGGTGCAGGAAGATGTGGACGTGATCTTCGGCGGTTGGACGTCGGTTTCCCGTAAATCTGTTCTGCCGGTTGTGGAAGAGCTGAACGGGATGATGTTCTACCCGGTACAGTATGAGGGTGAAGAATCATCGAAAAACGTGTTCTACACCGGCGCGGCGCCAAACCAGCAGGCCATTCCTGCAGTTGATTACCTGATGAACGATATCGGCGCAGAGCGTTGGGTACTGCTGGGTACCGACTATGTTTACCCGCGTACCACCAACAAAATCCTTGAAGCGTACCTCAAAGCCAATGGTGTTGAAGATAAAGACATCATGATTCAGTACACGCCGTTTGGTCACTCGGACTGGCAGAACATCGTATCTGACGTGAAGAAATTCGGTTCCACCGGCAAGAAAACCGCTGTAGTTTCTACCATCAACGGTGACGCCAACGTGCCCTTCTACAAAGAGTTAGGTAACCAGGGCATTTCTGCGGAAGACATTCCGGTAGTGGCGTTCTCGGTAGGTGAAGAAGAACTGTCTGGTTTCGATACGTCACCACTGGTGGGTCACCTGGCGGCATGGAACTACTTCCAGAGCATTTATACCGATGAGAACGATGCCTTTATTGCCAAGTGGAAAGCATTCATTGGCGACGAAGACCGAGTAACGAACGACCCAATGGAAGCCACCTACATTGGCTTCAACATGTGGGCAAAAGCGGTAGAGCAAACTGGCACCACCGACGTAGACACCGTTTCTGATGCATTGATTGGTATGGCAACGCCTAACCTGACTGGCGGTATTGCTGTAATGAACCCGAATCATCACCTGTCTAAGCCAGTATTCATTGGTGAAATTCAGGATGATGGCCAGGTTGAAGTGGTCTGGGAAACGCCGGGAACCGTGCGCGGCGATGCCTGGTCCGACTATCTCGAAACTTCTAAAAACCTGATGTCTGATTGGAGTGCACCCATGAACTGCGGCAGCTACGACGTGGTTAAAGGTGCCTGCACCGGCGCCAAATAATCCCTGCTCTGGCAACCGGGGCTGGCTCCCGGTTGCGCTGAACGAATCGGTTATCATTTAGCAAATCAAGCTCGCAGCGGTAACCCCATCCATTTCGTATTAGCGAAGGAATCTTCATGGTTAAGCCTTTCCTGGCCTTATTCTTTGTTCTGTCTTTTCTGGGAATGGCGTTTAACGTCGGTGCCGAAGAGCAGAGCTTTGAAGAACTGGTCGCCGAACTCCCCGATACCAAT
Organism: Alteromonas sp. ABV4_515; assembly: GCF_056160345.1. NCBI lineage: Bacteria > Pseudomonadati > Pseudomonadota > Gammaproteobacteria > Alteromonadales > Alteromonadaceae > Alteromonas > Alteromonas sp. ABV4_515. Next base: position 396,078 of record NZ_JBSWWZ010000004.1, on the reverse strand, counting down.
TTCAAAACCTTGCCTGCCTTGCTCGATAAATTTGCTGAGCAGGAAGACCCGCGCACGGCAACCTTGCTGACTAATCTGCTGGGTGGAGACGTGTATTATCATCCACGCTCTCAACAAGTTATCACCATGACGAAAGTGCAGGGTGAACGTCAATTTACCGATGTATTAACCGGCGAAGTCATAGCAGAACCGTCGGGTGTTCGCCTGCGTAAAGTGCGCGTGAACAACAGCGTGCGTAGTCATATTCGTCAGTTGCAAGCACAGCAAAATATCAGCGACAGCAATCCTGATGTGCGCTTGAAAGCCGTAAAGAACCTGCTTTCCGATGTCGATCAAATTTCCCCTCAGCTACTAGCGAATCGTTTGCAGAAAGAGCAAGACAGCGACATACATGCGTTGCTGTCGGCAATCGCCGCGCTGCAGGAACTCAATAGCGGTGATGAATCTAAGCAACTCGATGCGATTAATACCCTGCGTGGCAATCTGCAGCCAGACGTGCGCATTGCGTTAATGCAACTGCAGCAACAAGATGCGTTGCCAGAAACCGTGCGCGATGCACTGAACTCTACCCTGGCGGGTATTGAAGCGCAGCGTAAATGGTACGGCTGGGCAGAAAATATTTTCTTTGGCGTGAGCATGGGCTCTGTGCTGTTACTGGCGGCCATTGGTCTTGCCATCACCTTTGGTGTAATGGGTGTGATTAACATGGCGCATGGCGAGATGATCATGCTGGGAGCTTATACCACTTACGTTATTCAACAAGCCTTTCCGGGTTTAATTGAATACTCTCTGCTGATGGCGGTGCCTGCGGCCTTTCTGGTTTCCGGGTTCGTGGGCATAGTCATAGAGCGGAGCGTGATTCAGTTCCTCAAAGGTCGCCCGCTGGAAACGCTGCTGGCCACTTTCGGCATCAGCCTTATTCTGCAGCAATTGGTGAGAACCGTGTTTTCACCACTGAACCGTCAGGTGGCAGCACCGGAATGGATGAGCGGCTCATTGCAAATCAATCCGGTTTTCTCGGTTACCTACAACCGTCTGTACATCATTCTGTTTTCTCTCACCGTGTTTTTCGCGCTGATGATTTTCTTGAAGAAATCGTCGCTGGGTCTGCACGTTCGCGCCGTGGCACAAAACCGCGATATGGCTCGTGCACTTAGTGTGAAAAGCAACTGGGTGGATGCCGCAACCTTCGGTCTAGGTTCTGGTATTGCCGGTGTGGCTGGCGTGGTGCTGAGTCAGCTGACCAACGTGGGTCCGAACCTGGGACAGTCGTACATCATCGATTCCTTCCTGGTAGTGGTGTTTGGTGGCGTAGCGAGCTTGTGGGGCACGCTGGTATCAGCAATGACATTGGGTATTTTGAACAAATTCCTGGAGCCGGTCACCGGTCCGGTACTGGCTACGATTATCGTGTTGGTGGGATTAGTGTTCTTTATCCAGAAACGTCCTATGGGCCTGTTCCCGCAAAAAGGGAGAGCTGAATAATGTTGAATAAGTTTATGCAGCTAAGCAGCGTGCAGCGGGTTGTATCCATACTCGCCATCGTCGGTATTTATGTAATTCTCGCTAACACTCTGTTTCCTGAAGGCTCGTTGTTTCATGTGAGCAGTTATTCGGTGAATCTGCTGGGCAAATACCTGTGTTATGCCTTGCTCGCACTGGCGCTGGATTTGGTGTGGGGTTACTGCGGTATTCTCAGCCTCGGTCACGGCGCGTTCTTTGCGCTGGGCGGTTATGCCATGGGCATGTACCTCATGCGTCAGATTGGCGATCGCGGCGTGTACGGTAACCCTGAACTGCCAGACTTTATGGTGTTCCTGAACTGGGACAGTTTGCCGTGGTTCTGGCAGGGTTCCGACAGCTTTGTGTGGATGATTGCCATGGTGGTACTGGCGCCGGGTCTGCTGGCTTATGTGTTCGGTGCCATGGCGTTCCGTTCCCGGGTAAGCGGTGTGTATCTGTCTATCATGACTCAAGCCATGACTTACGCACTGATGCTGGCGTTCTTCCGCAACGAAATGGGCTTCGGCGGTAACAACGGCATGACCGACTTTAAAGACATTCTTGGTTTCTCGCTGCAGTCGGATACCACCCGTTTAGTGCTGTTCGGTTTGACGGTGGTGATCCTGGCGGCGGCCTACTACCTGTGCGACCGCATCGTGACCTGCAAGGCCGGTAAAATCATTACCGCTATCCGCGATTCAGAAAGCCGTGTGCGCTTCGTGGGTTACAACTCCGCGTCGTATAAGGTCTTCCTGTTTACCTTCTCTGCTGTGCTGGCCGGTATTGCCGGTGCGCTGTACGTGCCACAAGTTGGCATTATTAATCCCGGTGAGTTCTCACCGATTAATTCTATCGAAATCGTGATCTGGGTAGCTATTGGTGGTCGCGGTACGCTGTACGGCGCCATTATCGGTGCGGTGGTGGTGAGCTTTGCCAAAACCCGCCTTACCGGCATCATGCCAGAAGCCTGGCTGTTTGCATTGGGCGGTTTGTTCGTGCTGGTCACCTTACTGTTACCTAAAGGGCTGGTGGGATTATTCGATAAACGTTTCCCTGCGAAGAAAAGCACCACAGCACAGGAGAACGCCGCATGAGACCCGCTATGATGACGCCGGAACAGACCGGCCCGGATACCCGTCACGGTATGATTCTGTACATGGAAAACGTGAGTGTGAGCTTCGACGGTTTCAAAGCGCTGAACGACCTGAACCTGTATATCAAAGAAGGCGAACTGCGCTGCCTGATTGGTGCCAACGGTGCGGGTAAGACCACACTGATGGACGTGATCACCGGTAAAACTCGCCCAGATACCGGCACCGTAAGTTATGGTCAGCAGTTCAACCTGCTGCAGCATAACGAAGAACAGATTTCCCGCTTAGGTATTGGCCGTAAATTCCAGAAACCCACGGTATTTGAAGCGCTAAGCGTAAAAGATAACCTGTACCTGAGTCTTAAAATGGACAAGGGTATTTGGACTTCCTTGTGGCATAACCTGAGCGGCGAACAGAAAGATGATATCGACCGTATTCTGCACACTATTGGCTTAACTGAACATCGCGACCGTCCTGCATCGGTGCTCTCTCATGGTCAGAAGCAGTGGCTGGAAATCGGCATGTTACTGGCTGCGAAACCAAAACTGTTGCTGGTGGACGAACCGGTAGCAGGGATGACGGTCTCTGAGGCCGAGCGTACCGCTGAATTGCTTACCTCACTGGCCGGTGAACACTCGGTAGTGGTGGTGGAACACGACATGGGCTTTGTGCGCGCTATTGCTCGCACGGTTACTGTACTGCATCAAGGTAGCGTGTTGGCAGAAGGCACCATGGATGCCATCCAGAGCGATCCGGAAGTGAAAAAGGTGTATCTGGGGGAAGAAGGTAATGATTAATATTTCTCAGCTGAACCAGCGTTACGGCGGCAGTCACATTCTTTGGGATGTAGATATGAACATCGCTCAAGGCTCCCGTACCTGTATTATGGGCCGTAACGGCGTAGGTAAAACTACCTTGCTGAAATGCTTGATGGGTCTGCTGCCATCGGCCAGCGGTTCCATTACCATTAACGATCAAGACGTGACAAAAAGCAGCATCGAAACCCGAGCCAATATCGGCGTGGGCTACGTGCCACAAGGGCGGCATATTTTCGGTCAGCTTACTGTTGAAGAAAACCTCAAAGTTTCGCTGAACTGCAAACGTCAGAAATCTCGCACCATCCCGGAAGAAGTGTTTGAGTACTTTCCGGTGCTCAAAGAGATGCTGCAGCGTCGCGGTGGCGATTTGTCTGGTGGTCAGCAGCAACAACTTGCTATTGCCCGGGCATTGGTGCTTAATCCGAATATGCTGATCCTCGATGAACCCAATGAGGGCATTCAGCCAAACATCGTTCAGCTCATTCGTGATGTGCTGCTGCGACTGAATAAAGAAAAGAACATGACCATCGTGCTGGTGGAACAGAAGCTGCCATTCGCCCGCGCCGTCGGTGAGGAATTCTACCTCATGGAGCGGGGCAAAGTGGTGTCCCACGGGGAGATGCCAGCGCTTACTGATGAACTGGTGAAACAGTATCTGTCTGTTTAGGAATTAATGACTACAGCAATACCTCAGGTAGCGGCCGCCTATGAACACTGGCTGGCCCGCCTCGACATGACGTTTAAAGCCAGGCAGGGAAAAACCCGCCTGGTAGACACCAAACGCGAAGGCCCGCTGAGCGTTCAGCGCGCCTTTTATCCTGAGCGCAGTGGCGCAGCTCATCTTTATCTTCTGCATCCGCCCGCTGGCATTGTGTCTGGTGATGAGCTGAACATTGCCGCACACCTCGATACCGATTGCGAAGTACTGCTCACCACGCCAGGGGCTAATCGGTTCTACCGCGCCCGTGACGCTGTGGGTATTGCCAGCAAACAAAGCCAGCACAATCGCTTTTATGTGCAGGATAACGCCCGGCTGGAATATCTGCCTCACGAAACCCTGGTGTACGCCAACGCCAACGCGTTCAGCACTACGGACATTTTCGTGGAAGGCAACGCCAGCTTTGTGGGCTGGGATATTGCCTGCCTTGGTCTGCCGCATATTCAGCAGCCTTTCAACAAAGGCCGTTTTACGCAAACCTTAAGCCTGTATCACAACGGTCGCATCCGTTTCCATGACCGCCTCGCGGTAGAAGCCGAGGACGACATGTGTCGCTCGCGCATCGGTCTTGCCGGTCATCATGTGGTGGGCAACATGGTGTTGTTCAATGGTGAACATGCCGGTTCAACGGCCATGGCAAAGCAACTGGTTGAGCTTGCCCGCAACGCCTCAGAGGCGGAGCATGAAAACGGTGAGCTGGCCATTACACAATTACAGGGCGTGGTGATTGCCCGCTACCTCGGTGACGACAGTGAAGCCTGCCGGGAATGTTTCGCCCGCATATGGGCGGCAACCCGGCCGCTAATGTCTGGCAGAGACGCGGTGCCACCGCGGATCTGGTACACCTAACCGCATTTTCAGGAGAGAACGTTGGAACTATTACCCAGAGAAAAGGACAAGCTGCTGTTATTCACAGCAGGTCTGCTGGCCGAGCGGCGTCTGAACCGCGGCCTGAAGCTAAATTATCCGGAAGCCGTGGCATACATCTCGCTGGAAATTCTTGAAGGCGCCCGGGACGGTAAAACCGTGGCAGAGCTGATGGATTACGGACGCACCGTGCTCACCGCCGAGCAGGTCATGGAAGGCGTACCGGAAATGATCCACGACGTTCAGGTGGAAGCTACGTTCCCCGACGGTACCAAGCTGGTTACCGTTCATGACCCCATCGTGTAAGCAAGGAGGCAACATGATCCCCGGCGAGTTTATTACTGACGATGGCGATATCGAACTGAACGCAGGTTTACCGGTGACGAAAATCACCGTGGTGAACAGCGGCGACCGTCCTATTCAGGTAGGTTCTCATTATCACTTTTATGAAGTGAATCCGGCGCTGCAGTTTGACCGCGAAGCTACCAAAGGGCTGCGTCTCGATATTACCGCAGGCACGGCTGTGCGTTTTGAACCCGGCCAGAAACGCAATGTGGAGCTGGTGCCCTTCGGCGGTACGAAAACCATTTACGGATTCCGCGGTGACGTAATGGGCACCTTGTCTGACGAAGAGGATGCAACTGATGTCAAAGATTGATCGACACGCTTATGCCCACATGTTCGGGCCTACTACTGGCGACCGCGTGCGTCTGGCCGATACTGACCTTATCATTGAAGTAGAAAAAGACTACACGCGATACGGCGACGAAGTGAAGTTCGGCGGCGGTAAAGTGATTCGTGACGGCATGGGGCAGGGGCAGTTCAGCTGCGAAGAAACGCCGGATCTGGTGATCACCAACGCGCTCATACTCGATTACTGGGGCATTGTGAAAGCCGATGTGGCAGTGAACAATGGCCGTATTGCTGCCATTGGCAAAGCCGGTAACCCTGACGTGCAGGACGGCGTGGATATTCTGATAGGTCCGGGTACGGAAATCATTGCCGGTGAGGGCAAAATCCTCACCGCCGGCGGCATCGACGCCCACATTCACTACATCTGTCCGCAGCAGGTGGAAGAGGCGCTGATGTCCGGCGTGACCACTATGATTGGCGGCGGCACCGGTCCGGCAACGGGCACCAATGCGACTACCTGTACACCGGGGCCGTGGAACATCGCCAAAATGATGCAGGCCACCCAGGATATGCCGATGAATTTTGGTTTCCTCGGTAAAGGCAACGCCAGCCTGCCCAAAGCGCTGGAAGAACAGATTGAAGCCGGTGTGTGCGGCCTCAAACTGCATGAGGACTGGGGCACCACTCCAGCCTCGATTGATAACTGTCTGGCGGTGGCCGACCGTTACGATGTGCAGATTGCCATTCACACCGACACCCTGAATGAAGCCGGTTTTCTCGAAGATACCCTGGGCGCGTTCAAGGGCCGTACTATCCACACCTATCACACCGAAGGTGCCGGTGGTGGTCACTCGCCGGATATTATCCGTGCCTGTGGCGAGGCAAACGTATTGCCGTCGTCCACCAACCCGACACGGCCTTACACGGTTAACACCATCGATGAACACTTAGACATGTTGATGGTGTGTCACCATCTCGACCCGTCTATTCCGGAAGACGTGGCCTTTGCCGATTCCCGTATCCGCAAGGAAAGTATCGCTGCCGAAGACATTCTGCAGGACTTGGGCGCTATTAGCATGATTGCGTCAGACAGTCAGGCCATGGGGCGGGTAGGCGAGATGATTTGCCGTACCTGGCAGACCGCCCACAAAATGAAAGTGCAGCGGGGGCCGTTGCCGGAAGATTCTGAGCGCAACGATAACTACCGCGCCCGCCGCTATGTGGCCAAGTACACCATTAACCCGGCCATCAGTCACGGCGTGTCTGAGGAAGTAGGTTCGGTGGAAGTGGGCAAAATGGCTGATTTGGTGCTGTGGAAACCGGCGTTCTTCGGCATTAAACCAAGCCTTATCCTGAAGTCCGGCTTTATTGCGGCTGCGCCCATCGGAGATGCCAATGCCTCTATTCCCACGCCACAGCCAGTGTATTACCGCCCTATGTTCGGTAGTTTCGGTAGCGCCGCATCGCAGATTTCGGTGACCTTTGTGTCCCAGGCCTCGCTGGATAACAACATCGGTGAGCAGTACGGCATTCACCGCCAACTGATTGCGTGTAAGAACACCCGCAACATCACCAAAAACGATATGAAGCTGAACGACTGGCAGCCGGATATTACCGTGGATCCACAGACTTACGAAGTGCGCGCCAATGGCGAACTGCTGACCTGTGAACCCATGGAAGTATTACCGCTGGCCCAGCGTTACAGCCTGTTTTAAGAGAGTTTTATGCTGACATTTCAGGAACGCCTGAACCATTTCTACGGCGACATCATTGATACGGTAACGCTGGACTTCGACACTCGCCAGAAAGCGCGGATCAAAACCGTTACCGACGGCGGCAGTGACATCGGCATTTTCATCGAGCGCGGCAAGCCGCTGCTGGTAGATGAATGTCTGAAAAGTACCTGCGGCAAAGTCATTCAGGTCAAAGGGGCCGATGAACCGGTGACCACCGCCAGCACCGACGACTGGCTGACCTTTTCCAAAGTGTGTTACCACCTTGGAAATCGTCACACCCGTTTGCAGGTAGGCGAGCGCTGGCTGCGTTTCCAGCCCGACCATGTGTTAAGTGAACTGGCGACCCTGTACGGCCTTACGCTGGATAATACCCCGGCGGTATTCGATCCGGAAAGCGGTGCGTATCAGGTGGGCGGGCATTCTCATGGGCACTCACATAGTCATGGCCACTCACACGACCATGATCATTCCTATGAGCACAGCCATTCGCATAGCCACAGTCATTCTCACAGTCACTCCCATGGGCATGACCATGACTGATCTCAGTGCCCTGCGATCAGCACGACTGCTTCAGCTTTGCAGCGCGAACCTGCCGGTGGGCGGGTTCTCGTTTTCGCAGGGGCTGGAACAGGCGGTGGAGCGGGGCTGGGTGAATTCAGCACCGGCGCTGGAAGAATGGCTGACTGTGTTGTTAAACGGCAGTGTGGCTCATGCAGATGTGCCGTTTCTGAAATTACAGTTCGAGGCTGTGAGTGCTGCTGACAAGCAGGGCTTTGAAGCACGAGACGCCTGGATAGCTGCCACCCGTGAAAGTGAAGAGATTCTGCTTGCCGAGCAGGCCATGGGCAAAGCGTTAAAACGCCTTCTGAAGAATCTTATTGATAAACCCGACGGCACAGCGGGACAGTGGGTAACAGAGGCTGAAGCCGATTGCTTTATCAGCCAGTTCGCGCTGGCCGCCCATTTGTTCGGTTTGGATTTACCCGCCTGTCTCAGCGGCTACGTGTGGACGCTGCTGGACAATCAGGTGGCAGCGGGCACCAAACTTATTCCACTTGGCCAGACTGATGGCCAGAACTTGCTGTTTCGTCTTACTCGCAATATCGCCGATACATTGGATATTGCTGCCCAGGTTGCGCCGGAGAATATCGGTCAGTCCATGCCGTCAATGGCCATGGCGAGCGCTTGGCACGAACAGCAATATTCAAGACTATTTCGATCATAGACGTCGATCATAAGGACTCAGAAACAATGCAAAAACAGACATTACGCGTAGGCGTTGGCGGCCCGGTTGGTTCAGGTAAAACTGCACTGCTGCGAGCGCTGTGCTCGGCCATGCGTGAAAAATACAACATGGCGGTAGTCACTAACGATATCTACACCCACGAAGATGCCCAGTTCCTTACCCGTCACGGCGCGCTGGATGAAGACCGCATCATCGGCGTGGAAACCGGCGGTTGCCCGCATACAGCGATTCGTGAAGATGCCTCCATGAACTTAGCGGCTATCGATGAGCTGCAGTCGCGCCATGCGGATCTCGACTTTGTGCTGGTGGAAAGTGGCGGCGACAACCTGAGCGCTACTTTCAGTCCGGAACTGTCTGATCTCACCTTGTATGTGATTGATGTGTCGGCTGGTGATAAGATCCCCCGTAAAGGCGGCCCGGGTATTACGAAATCCGATCTGCTGATCATAAACAAAACCGACATCGCCGATATGGTTGGCGCGTCACTGGAAGTCATGGATCGCGACTCTCGCAAGATGCGTGGCGACAAACCGTTTGTATTTACCAACCTGAAAGCCGGTGAAGGTCTTGACGACATCATCAGGTTTATTGAGGTTGAAGGTATGCTGGTTAAATAAATAAGGACACACACCATGAAGAAAATTTCTGCGCTATTTGCATCCCTGTTCACTGCGTCGGCTTTCGCCCACGACGACAAACTGCTGAACCCGACATTCCACGAATTCTATCACGCGCTGTTTTACGGCCTGCTGGCCGCGCTGGTGGTGTGCGCCGGCGTGTGGGGCATCAAGCGTATGAGCAAGAAAAAAGACTGATTTTCAGTTTATCTGTCAAAACGCCCGGACTGATAAAGCCCGGGCGTTTTTGTTTGTGCGGTAATTTCATTTTTATTTCTTCGTTTGCCGCCAAATCATGATCGGACAGAGTAACGGCTGAGCGCATTGTCACGCCTGTTTACAATTTAGCCGCTCCGTAGCATTGATTAAACCCTCAACGACAAGCCACTATACAGTGCTCGAACTGGCCGTGGGGCATTTTCCGGGGCGCCGGAAACCACAGAACTTCTTGTCCTGCCAGGGCGACTGGAATATCAATTACTCAAAAATGGAGTTGGTGATGCGTATTAATATTGTGCTGATGATCGTCTTTACGTTCATCGCAGGTAAGACTTGCGTGGCCGCAGAAAACAGTAAGTTCAAAACCATCAATGAATACCTGTCGGCATCAGTCGCTGAAGGTTTCAGTGGCGCGGTACTGATTGCTCAGAAAGGCAGCGTGCACTTTAAAGAAGGCTATGGGCTCATCGACAGAAATCAGGACAAGGCTATTACGGCCGATACGTTGTTCGATATCGGCTCTGTCACTAAGCAGTTCACAGCGGCGGCTATTATGCACCTTGTTCAGGAGGGCAAGCTGAACACCAGTATGCCGCTCAGTAAATTCTTTAACGACCTGCCACAGGATAAACAAAACATCACACTGCATCAGCTTCTTACTCATTCTGCCGGCATTACCAACGGTGTGGGAGCCGGGGACTTTACCCATGTACCAACCGAAGAGTTCTTCAGCCGGGTATTTAAGGCACCATTGTATTTTAAGCCGGGAGAAGGCTACGCCTACTCCAATGCGGGTTACAGCATTCTTGCCCGGGTGATTGAGCTGGTCACAGATATGCCCTACGAGGCGTATATTCAACAGAATCTGTTTGCGCCGGCAGGTATGGAGAGCACTGGCTACCTGGCGCCGGAGTTGGCTGAGTTACCGGCAGCGACGGGGTATCTGTACGGCGTAGTGGACACCGGCAGTACCCGGGATCTGTATTTTAAAGACAACGCTATCGCCTGGCCGCTTAAGGGCAATGGTGGCATCTTGTCTAGCCTCAACGACATGTACTTGTGGGCACAGGCGCTGCAAAACGAATCGGTACTGAAGGCTGAATTTCGCGAACCTTTGTTTGCGCCTCATGTAGCTGAAAATGAGGAAGGCAGCAGCCATTATGGTTATGGCTGGGCGGTCATGCCGACCCCACGTGAGACGACCCTGATTGGTCACAACGGCTCCAACGGTACCTATTATTTTGACTTTCTCTGGTTTCCCACCGAGCAGACCGTGATCCTGTTTGCATCCAACGCCCTGGTGGAAAGTACCATGGCGCTGCCGTTCCATGTCGAGGCGTTTCTGTTTGATGGCGAGCCACTACCGGCATTTGAAAGCGGCCTCACCAGCGACATTGTGCGGATATCAGCGAACACATCCGGTGAGCCTGAGCAGAAGAAAGCAGTGTTGCTCAAACACTTTGCCGGTGCTATCGACGATAAGCGTACGCTTAATCGTGCGGGTATCCGGCTCATGGATAAAGGGGTTTATGACGACGCCATCGCACTGTTTTTAGTCAACGTGGAGTTATACGGTGACGATGGCAACCTGTGGGACAGTCTGGGCGAAGCATATTTCGCGAACCAGCAGTACGAGCAGGCAAAGCATGCCTTTACTCAGGCGATTAAACGTCAGCCTGCGGAAGATTGCTTCTGGTGCGAGAACAGCAACGAGAAGCTGAAACAGATAGAAGGTAAGCAAGCCATCAGGTTGTGACAGATGAAAACGCCCGACTTAGAAGCCGGGCGTTTTTTGTATTGCTGCGTTTTAAATATGCCAGATCAGAACTGATACATCACCGAGGCGCGCAGGGTGCGAGGCTCAATCAGGTGATAATGCAGGCCTTCTATTTCAGCGCCCGCCGGGTCAGACTGCAAACGCGATGCGTAGTAATAGTCGATATCGTGTGCATCGGAGTCGGTGAGGTTGAGTACGTCAAGCTGGAAGGTCCAATCGTTGACGCGGTAGCCCGCGCGCAGATTCACAATGGTGCTGTTATCGGAGCTGACTGAACCGTCTTCAATTAACGGACGACTGCCAAAATAGCGTGCTCGCAAGCTGCCGAAAAGACCGCTGTCTAAATCCACTGATACACCGGTTTGCAATACGTTTTTAATCGCACCGGGAATGTTATTACCCTCCGGCGCATCGTCGGTAAATTCCGCATCGGTGTAGGCGTATTCGAAGTCGAACATCCAATCTGGTGCGAAGCGATAATACAACGCCAGTTCCGCGCCTTTGCGTTTTGATGCGCGGCTGGCTTCGGTGTTACCGGCATCGCCAACAAACAGCAGTTCACTGTCGAGTTTCAACTGCCACAGCGAAAGCGACAGGTTGAGTTTATCGTTAACGAAACCGCGTAAGCCTGCTTCTACCCCGGTAGAGCGCACAAGTGGATCTACTTGTTCAACGGTTTCTCCGGTTCCTGGGTCAACATTAATGGTGGTGCCTCGGGCATCGTTAGAATGAAGCCCCTGACCGGCCGACAGGTAGGTTTCCCAGTTGTCGTTCACGGTGTAAACCACACTGCCTTTTAGTGACGTCATACTGTCGTCGTTAGTGCCGCTGTTGGAGGATAAATCCACACCATTGGCGTTTACCCCAATACGGTCATTTACATCAAAATCGAAGTAATCATTGCGCAGGCCAATTATCGTGCGCAATTCTGTCGACCAGTGAATGGTGCTTTCCACAAAAGCGCCAATACTGGTTTCTGTTACGTTGTCGCTACGAATAGCACCGAGGCGCTCCCGGGCGGCAGTGTGATACAAACCCACTTCATCGATGTCGTCGATGCGCAGCTCGCCGCCCACACGGGTAGAGGCGTCGTGTCCGAAAATTTTGTGCTCAAACGTGTACGCCGCATTACCACCATAAATTGCGCGGTCGTCCACCTGTTCGAACTGGTCGCCGTTTACTGGATCGTCAAGGAAGTAGGTGAAGTTCGACCACAGGTTCATGGAGTAGGACATCACATAAGCGTTAGCAGTAAAATTACCGCTGCGATATTCCGTGCTCAAACTATAGCGATCAGACTCGCCGCCCACGGTGGTGTCTAGCGAGCCCAGCGCATCAATAATGCCCTCATCCACGGCGCGGCCGGGGATTTGGTCGGCACTGTTCCAGCTGTTGTCGTAACCCATGAACGTCAGCTCAAAGTGGCCGTCTTCCAATTCATGGTTCCACTTTGCCAATACGTTGGTTTTATCCAGATCTTCTTCGATGTCTGTCCAGGGGCCATCGTAGGTATTGCGCTCGGCGGCAACGAATAAGTTGTCTTTGTCGCTTAAGGCAACGCTGTCCATGGCCATTAAGCGCACGTAGTTGTTCTCGCCCAAGGTTGCACTTACCAAGCCTTTGTCGGTCTTGCTCAGGGTATGAAAGCTGGCGCTGCCTGCGCCGCTGAAATCACCCACATCGGCATAGCTCACGCCTTTTTGGTAGCTCAGAGACTGCACCACTTCGGGAATGATGAAGTTAAGGTCGGTGTAGCCCTGACCATGACCATGGGTACGCATGTTCACCGGCATACCGTCGACGAAAGTGGCGAAGTCAGTACCGTGGTCGAGGTTGAAACCGCGAAGGAAATATTGGTTGGCTTTGCCTGTGCCCGAGTGTTGGGTCACTACCATGCCAGGCACAAACTCAAGAATTTCACCGGTGCGCAAAATAGGGCGCAGTTTAATGTCTTCTTTGCCGACGATGCCTTCAGAAGCCGTAGAAGCGCGGCCCAACAAGCTAGTGTCGCGACCAGAAATTTCAATATGTTCTATATCACTGTCATTGCCACGTTCCACTTCCTCGTCGGCAGCCAAAACGAAGGTAGGTGCCTGTAACGACAATGAGGTAAGCAGGGCAAGATAACTGATTTTCATTTTTTTCCTTCGATTTTTTTTAATGTCAAAACTACGTCAATTGCGCACTATCTGATACATTCAATTCCCGTAGTATTGAGGTATTCCTTAAAACCGATAAGAGGTCGGTGTTCATGAAAAACTTCTGTCAGAATTTGTCAGCCTGGTTGGGCGGAAAAAAAGCCACTGACTCACTTCCTGCTCTGGGTAGTCGAGAAATCGATGTACTCAAATTAGTATGGCAGCATGGGGAGCTTAGTGCGCAGGAAATGGTGCTTTATTTTTCCGAGGAGCAACTTTCTCTGAGTACTATGCAAAGCACGCTCGAGCGCCTGCACAGAAAAAATTTACTCAAAAGGCACAAAGTTGGTCGCGCATACGTATACACCGCAGCAGTGTCGCAAAGTGACATTGTTAGCCGCTTGATGGATGACATTGCGCAGCATCTTGGCAATGGCAATTCCGAAGTAATGATTAGCGGTTTTATGTCTTACATTGAGAACCAGGGCGACGACGCCACTCACCAATTAATGAAAACTCGGTTTAAAAAGGATTCTGGTACCCAAAAATAATGGCAATACTGACAGAGCTGTTCAGCTGGTTAATTCTTCTTGTACTCCTTTCCTGGTGCGTATCTGGTCTGTGGGCGGGCATAACGCGGCCGGTGGAAAAGCTGGTGCCGTCGTTGCAAATTCACACCATGATGTTACTGGTGGCAACCCCTGTCGTTGTAGCTACCTTCACCCTTTGGTTTTATCAATTTCCTGCCTTTTCAGATTGGCTGGTGCGAGAGCATTGCCACGATGGTAACTGCAGCCCTCATTCTCTTTACTTACCCGCATCGTTATCATTCAGCCATATTTTGCTGCTGATTGGTGTTGTGGCCATTGCCATTGCCATTCTTATTGTTATTCGAACGGTGCGGCTTAATGCGCGCTATACCCGGGCGCTCAAATCATTTTCAAAGCGGGCCCCGGAAAGCTTGTATCGGGTGGTCGACAGCGAACAAGTCAGTGCCTGGTGCGCGGGTTTCTTTAGTCCGCAGGTGTACGTAACCAGTGGGCTGGTGGCCTCTGCATCGAAGGATGAACTGCATCTTATTGTTCTACATGAGCTTAATCACGTACGTAGGTTGGATAATTTGAAGCGCGCCTTGGCCAGTGTGCTGATGTGTTGCTGGCTGCCGCCGATACGGCGCGCCTTTTCCAGTCAGTTGGCTAATGCGCTGGAAATTCGCAGTGATGTGTACGCAATGAAAACCGCTGACGAAAAAGACGTTGAAAAGTTGCCGGTGGATCTCTGTGCCCGTGATGCCACAACCAGTATTCACTCTGAAGGGCGTCGCGCCATTCTCGGTGCACTACTTTCCAGGCCAGATGCCTCTATTTACGGCGCCGCCATGGTTTATCTTGCAATGGCGCTGTGGTTGTTACTGCTGTTTGCTATTACCGTTAGACTAGCTCACCCGTTATTGGAATATTTACTTCAGTAAACGACTGTCGATGATTAAAGTAATTGTAAATTTATGCGACAAAGCCTGGCGCTTTGTTATTACTATTTTATTTACAATGAGTTAGCTTAATCTACGCAATACTCCCCATATCGACCTATGGCCGCTATAGGTATAGTATATACCTATCCTCCAGTATTGATGACAACACTAACTCTGTGAGTAACTATGTATACGGTATTAGTAGTTGATGACTCTCCGGACTCACTGAGTCTGATAAACGATATTCTCGAAAAAGAAGGGATCAGCACACTCGTAGCTTTGGAAGGCAGTCAGGCAATTACCATTGCTGAGCAAATCAAGCCCGATATTATCCTTCTCGATGCCATCATGCCGAAACTGGATGGTTTTGAAACCTGTAAACGGTTGAAGCAAAACCGTGAACTGCAGCATATTCCGGTGGTATTTATGACCGGCCTCACCGACACTGAAAGCACCTTAAAAGGGCTAAATGCCGGTGGTGTGGATTACATCGTCAAACCCGTTAATCCCGAAGAGTTGATTGCGCGCATTAAAATTCACGCGAACAATGCGCAGATCGCCTCCAGCGCGCAGCAGGCTCTGGACTCCATGGGGCAAAACCTGTTTGCCGTGGACCAGTCAGGTGAACTCTTGTGGGCCACGCCCCAGACCCATGATTTTCTTTCTCGCATTCCCAATGCTGATAACTGGTTTAACGACACACTGTTACCTGCGGTGAAGCAAATTCTCACCAACGGTAGCGACAAATCGGCGAATCAAAAAGTGCCCTATGATGGCGGCGACTGTGAGTTGGCCTTGCTGTTCCATCGTCCAAATGGTGAGTGCACATTCCGCATTAGTCATGCGGTGGAAAATATTTCCGGCGAAGAAAAGCTACGGACTAAATTGCAACTTACTGCCCGGGAATCCGAAGTGCTGTACTGGTTATCCAACGGTAAAACCAATAAAGAAATCGCATTGATTTTAGATATTGGTGCCCGCACGGTGAACAAGCACCTGGAGCAGGTATTTTCCAAATTGAAAGTCGAAAACCGCACCACGGCTGCCGGCATTGCCATCAGGACGTTAGCGGAAGGGTAGTGATGCAATGGTAGTAAATTTAGATGCCTCAGGCCGGTTGAAACAGGCTAATGCGTTGTTCAGCGCCGGAGACATCAAGCAGGCTCACCAAATCTGTGTCGACCTGATCCAACAGCGCTTGCTTATCGGCGATGCCTACCACTTACTTGCACAAATTCACCTTTCCCTACAACAGTTTCAAAAAGCGGCTGAGTTATGTAAGCACGCTATTAAAAATCAAGATAAGACAGACTTCCGGGTAACCCTGTGCCGAGCTTATGCGTTGCTGGGACAAACCGATGCGGTGCTTGCCATCGCAGGTACTGTGCCGCCGTCAGCTACCACAACAGCCTACCAGGCAGACACGCTGGGCGTGGCCCTTTCAGGCTGTAATGAGCACGAAAAGGCGCTGGAATATTTTACTCAAGCTGTGGATCGTAGCCCCACTGCCGCGTATCTGTATAACTACGCGGTAAGCTGTAAGTTCTGCGGCGAGTTAGAGGAAGCGCAACACGCATTGCATCAGCTTCTCGATACTGACCCTGATTTCTATCAAGCGCACTTTGCGTTATCTGAGCTCACCACAGGCGATCAGGCACACACCCATATTCAGGTGTTGCAAAACAAGCTAAGTAACAGCGAACTAGCCCTGGAGCCTTACCTGCATCTTAGCCATGCCCTGGCCCGTGAGCTTGAGAAGCAAAAAGACTATCACCGCGCATTTACTGTGCTGCGTGATGCGAAAGCAAAAAAACAGCGCGACCAGCCGTACAACCCCGAAGCTGACAAGGCGCTATTTGGTTATCTAAGTGAACAATTTACCCAGACAGACGCCATAACTGCGAGTACGCCGTCTCAATCGACTTCAGATCGGCCCATTTTCATTGTTGGTATGCCCCGCTCGGGCACAACACTGGTAGAGCGTATTCTGAGTAGTCATGCCGATGTATCGTCAGGGGGCGAACTGCAAGATTTCAGTATGCTGCTTAAGCAGATATCTGGCGCGGGTGGACACCAGGTGCTGGATGTCCCTACCTTGCAACAAGCGGAAACCGTAGATTACAACCTTATCGCCAGTGCCTACTTACAGCGCACAGCACACATCGGCAAAACCAAGCATTTTGTCGACAAGCTACCGTTCAATTTCTTTTATTTACCATATATTCGCCGTGCCTTTCCGAATGCGAAAATACTCTGCCTGTTACGGGACCCGCTGGACACCTGTGTAGGCAATTACCGGCAACTGTTCAGCATTCAAAATCCTCACTATCACTACACCCAGACACTGGAAGACTGCGCCGATTTTTACCGGCAGTTCAGCGACTGGGTGCACCAATGGCAAACCGTGGATAGCGACAACTTTCTGCTGCTGAGCTACGAAGCGCTTACCGCAGAACCTGAAAAGCATATCCCTGCGCTGATTGAATTCTGTGGACTGCCCTGGGACGACCGCTGTTTGGCAATGGAAAACAACACCGCACCGGTATCGACGGCCAGCAAAATGCAGGTAAAAGAGCCGATAAATCAGCGATCTGTAGGGCGTTGGAAACGCTATCAGCCATTTACAGATGTCATTGAAAGTCGTTTTCGATAAAGACATAAATCAATATTTCAATATTGAAACATTTATTTAACATATTGATGTGAAAGCATTTTCTGCGTCAAATAACGTAGTTCAAATAGCAATAATGCCAGTATTCGTTGCAAATCCTTCAGCACATACTTAATTCGCTGAGGAGATTTACTAAGACCAAAAAGAACGAGAAGCGGTTTGTACATTTCTTTTGGGTAATCAAACAACATAAAACGAGTACACCAATGATGAAAAGCAATGAACAAAGGAAAGTCAGCAAGCTTGCAACAGCTGTAGCTGCAGCGCTTATTCCCATGAGCGGCGTTATTTATTCACAAACGGCTTTTGCGCAGGAAGCTGCCGAGAGTGGCGTTGAGAAAATTGAAGTTACCGCTACTCGCCGTGCTGGCTCACTTCAAGAAGTGCCAATTAACATTTCTGCCGTGACGAACGATCTGATGGAACAGCAGGATATCGAAGAAATTGAAGATATCGCGCGCTGGGTACCGGGTCTGACTATTTCAGATCAAGGCGGTCGTGATTCATCACCAATCATTGTTCGTGGTCTTAACACCAACTCTTCAGGCGGTGGTTCAAATGGTACCGTTGCCACTTATGTGGGTGAAGTACCGCTATTTGTTAACTTGCGTCTTTTCGATATCGACCGTGTAGAGGTACTCATTGGGCCTCAAGGTACGCTTTACGGTGCCGGAACACTGGGCGGTGCTATTCGTTACATTCCTAAGAAAGTCGACCTGGACTTTGTATCCGGTTCGATTAACGGCGACCTGTACAAAACGGCTGAAAGCGGCAGCATGGGTGGTGAAGCCGGCTTCGTGTTCAATGCGCCAATCATTGAAGGTGAGCTGGGTTTCCGCGCCGCCTTTAACTACTCTGATGATCCTGGTTTCATTGATTACAATTACCTCGTTCGTGAGTCTGGTACATCACTGCCTGATCCTGATTTTTCAGACCCTGAAGCCGTAGCAGCGAACCTGTACTCAGAAGAAGACGGCAACACGTTCGAGCAGACGGCTGCCAAGCTGCAGCTGCGTTGGGCGCCGACTGACTGGTTTGATTCCACACTGGGATACACCTATCAGAAGGACGATATTGGTGCCAGTGCCGATACTCACTATCAGTCTCTTTCAAGCGAAAACCCGCTGAGTTCGCTGGTCGGTGAATACGACAACGCATCTCGTTTCCTTGACCCTATGGAGCGTGAAACGGAACTGTTAAGCCTGGAAATGAGCGTAGATTTAGGTTTCGCCGAGTTGGTTTCTTCGACCGG
The DNA here is from genome assembly GCF_056160345.1 of Alteromonas sp. ABV4_515. NCBI lineage: Bacteria > Pseudomonadati > Pseudomonadota > Gammaproteobacteria > Alteromonadales > Alteromonadaceae > Alteromonas > Alteromonas sp. ABV4_515. The sequence goes on along the minus strand of NZ_JBSWWZ010000004.1, from coordinate 377,321 downwards.
TAAATCTAAAACAACCCGCGATCTTAGCGGTGACGTTACCGATTTGCTGATTCGTCTGAGCTACGGCTACGAAGAATTTCCGGCATTCTCTGGTGTGACACAAAGCTACAGCGAAGAAGAAAACTTAACGCAGGAACTGCGCCTGGTTTCTACTGACGATGGTCCGCTAAGCTGGATTGTGGGTGGTTACTACAACAAAAACGATTACCGCCGCGACTATCGTGAGTTAACTGAAGGCTTCGATGAATTTGCCATTAACACCTGGGGGGCTACTGGTCCGTTGCGTCCTGATAGCATTGAGTACATTTCTTACGGTATTGATGCCGTGAAAGAAATGGCGATTTTCGGTGAGCTGAGTTACGAAGTGACTGACAAGCTGGATATTACGCTGGGTATGCGTCAGTACAAGTACGAAGTTGAAACGGAATCAGATACCGACTTGCCGTTATACCAGACTGTATTTAATGGCCGCGATCCAGACTCCATCGTATTCGAACCGAATACGGCTGAAGGCGATGACAACGGTAACCTGTTAAAATTCAACGCCAGCTACCAGTTTACTGATGACCTGATGGGTTACGTAACGGTAAGTGAAGGCTTCCGTATTGGTGGCGTAAACACGGTGGCGGCATGTCCTGACAACGTAGACGAAATTGAAAACCAGCTTATTTGTGCCCGTGCAGACGAAATCATGTACGAAGCCGATACCACCACAAACTATGAAGTGGGCGTAAAAGCAAGCTGGCTGAAGAACAAGCTTACTACCAACCTGGCGGTGTTCAACGTAGACTGGGATGATCCACAGGTTGCTGGTATCACTGAAAACGGCGCGGTAGGTATTACCACTAACGCTGGCGGTGCAAACGCAAAAGGTGTCGAATTAAGTGTTCGTGCCTCACTCACTGACGAACTCACCATGTATAGCGCCTATTCTTACGCGACTACAGAAATGACCTCAGACGCCTACGGTATCTTCGGTAGCACTGGCGATGTGGTTTACGACGGTGATCGTTTGCCGGGTGCGCCTGAGCATCAGATTTCTGTTGGTCTGAACTACGCCACTGAGCTGTGGAGCCGCGCCCTGGACCTAAGCTATGGTCTGACTGCCCAGAGCGATTCATACTCTACCTTAGGTCTTAAAAACTTTGGTGAAGTGGTACCGGGCTATGCACTGAGCAACTTAAGTGCGAAGCTGTCTGATGACGACTGGGATGTGACCTTCTACATCAACAACCTGTTTAACAAGTATGCGTTCACCAACCCGTCACGGAACTGGGGTGATATCCTCGACCCAGAAATGAACCGTACCGACCTGCAACGTGGCTACTCGCACTATGTGCTAACCCCGCGCACCATCGGGCTGAAGTTCCAATACCGTTTCGGTATGTAAGCTAAAAGGGGTTCGGCACAAGCCGGCCCCTGTTTTGTTTAAGGAAGAAGAAAATTGAAACAACGCACACGCTTTATGAGCGCTCTAATGAGCGGATTGCTGGCCTGTTCTTTGGGCTTTTCTGCGTTTGCTGAGGAAGCTGAAACGCCAATGCCAGACAGCTTCAAAGCCAAAATTAAAAACATTCCGGAAGAAAAACTCGAAATTCTCGAATCGCCCATGCCAGAGATGCTGCTGGGCACCATGGAACGCTTTTACAAAGCCATGGAGAAGAAAACCCCTGAGCAGGTTGAAGCTTATCTCGACGGTATGATTGAAGTGGCAGAAGCCAGCAAGTTCAATCCCGAAACCGATATGGCGTCCATTCCGCTAAATACCGAATCTAAAGGCTTTAACTCGTGGAAAACTGAGCGCCCACAAGTGCTGAACCCAAAGCGTGAGCCGGGCCCTATTCATTTGAGTCGCTATATGGGCGGCTGGAACACCGGCATTAAAACCTTTGCCAATGCCCCCCTGGCTATTTACCCCGACGACCTGATTGCCGGAGATGTAGACGTGGCTATTGTCGGTGCACCGCTGGACATGGGGTCGTATTATCGCGGTCAGAAATTCGGGCCTCAGGCCATGCGCAACGAATACGGCGCTGGTGGTGTAGACATGAACACCATGGTCGATCCAAGCCGTGTGTTGAGCATTGTGGATTATGGTGATATTGCCATCGACAACATGAGCACTGAGCTATCGGTTCAACATGTGCGGGAACGGGTTCGTGAAATCGCTGAAACTGGCACTATTCCATTCATTGTGGGTGGTGATCACTCACTGGAATATCCTGACGTGGCGGCGCTGGCGGATGTTCATGGCAAAGGCAGTTTCGGTGTGGTTCACTTTGACTCCCATTACGATGCTGGTAAAGGTCGTCCACACTGGCTGACACACGGACAACCGGTTTACCGTGCGGTGAAAGAAGGGCACGTGAATCCCGAAAACTACATCCAGATTGGTTTGCGTGGTCCATGGCCGGGTCCGGAAGGGTTCGAATGGATGCGTAACAACGGCATGCGCTATCACACCATGGCGGAAGTCGAGAAGAAAGGCTGGAAGGAAGTGATGGAAGCGGCGCTGGCAGAAGCCCGTGAAGGTGGCAAGAAGCTGTACATATCTTTCGATGTTGACGTAATCGACCCCGCATTTGTGCCTGGCACGGGTACACCGGTTCCTGGCGGTTTGACCATGCGTGAAGCCATTCCAATCGTCCGTGGCCTGTGTGCGCAGAACGACATGGTGGGTTTTGAAATTGTAGAACTCGACCCGCTGCTCGACCCGACTTATCGTTCAGCACTGAACTCCAACTTTGTCATGCATGCTTGTTTAACCGGTATTGCCATGCGTAAGGAAGGCATTGCCGATCCCCATTATTTCTCTGAACTCACCACCGAACACATGCAGCCGGAAGCGGGCATTAAAGGTCGCGAGGAAGGGTTAAGGGAAGAAGTGGATGTTAACTACGCGAAACCTCAGCAGTAATTAAACAGTAAGTCTGGCCGGTGGCACACCCTGCCGCCGGCCTCATAGTTTTATATTTACAGGTGCAGTATTGATGCTTAAGAAATTTTTGCGGGACCCGCTTCTCATGTTTGTGGTGTTGGGCGTAGTGGTATTTGCGTTGTATTACAGCGTGGAAGATACCAGCCAGGAAGTGGTGGAATTAAGTGAAATTAACCGCAAAGTCTTTGCTGAACAGTTTGAAATGCTCACCGGCCGGGAAGCGACCGCAGAAGACCGGGAAAAAATAGAAAGTGATTATATTCAGGAAGAGGTGCTGTTCCGGGAAGCAATAAAAGCGGGCATGTACCTTACCGATCCGGAAGTGCGCTCGAAGCTTATTGAGGAAATGCGCTATCAGGTAACGGGGGCCATTCCAGAGCCCGAAGAAACCGAGCTGGTGGCGTATTACTTGGAACACATCGACCGCTATTTCGTTGAAGCCACTTATAGTTTTCGTCACGTTTACTTTGAACAGTTACCAGAAAACGCCGATGCCATTCTTGCGCAGTTGCAGGCGGGAGAAGAGGTTGCCGGTGATGAATTCTGGCGTGGTCGTGTATTGCCCAATTACGGTATCAGCATGATTCGCGGTATGTTCGGTAAAGCCTTTCTGGATGAACTGGGCACGCACATGGATGGGCAATGGTATGGCCCGGAAGAATCCCTGCTCGGCTGGCACTATGTGCTGGTGACTGGCGCCACTGAACGCTCGCCGCTGAGTTTCGACGAAGCACGTATGCAGGTCACTAACGACTACACGGTAGATAAACTGCAGCAATCGGTAGAAGACTACATCGACGGCTTGGGTGATGAATACAAAATCATTCGTCACAGCGGAGAATAAGTCGTGAGCAGAATATTCTCACTTTGCTCTGCGCTTATCTTTTCATTACTGATGCTGTTGGCGGGTTCCGCTACGGCAGATGTGTTCAACGCTGCAGAGTTTCGTCTTACCGATGATGAACACGGTGATGGCTATCGCTTCACTGCTCAGCTACCTACTTCTGTGGCGGTAACCGATATTCTTGAAGTACCCGAGAACTGTCAGGTTGAAGGTATCAACCAGCAACGCTTTGGTACAAATACCTTATTTACCTACGATATTGCCTGCTCAGGGCCACTGGCCGACGATGCGGTGATCATAACGCCCTGGTATCTCGATGGCGGCAAACTGCAGGTAAATACCCGAGATGATCAGTTTGCTACCACGCTGAAACGTTCTCTAAACACCATGGAAATTCCCATGGTGAAGGCTGGGCCGCTTACGTTAAGCGCAGAGGAAACAATAAAGCGTTACCTGTGGCAAGGCATGCTGCATATCTGGTTTGGCTGGGATCATCTGGCGTTTGTACTGTGCTTGTGTCTGCTGGCCAGTGGTTATCGATTATTGGGGCTTATCAGCACCTTTACGGTAGGGCATTCGCTTACACTGGCGCTGTCTTATTTTCAGGTGTTGCAGGTTCCAATCGCGCCCATTGAAGTACTGATTGCCCTGTCAATTTCGCTCATGGCCCGGGAAGCCATTATGCGTATGGGCGACCAACAAAAGGTGGCGATGACAGCCAGCATTGGTGTGGTCATTCTGTTCGGGCTGATCCATGGCTTAGGCTTTGCCAGCGCATTGTCTGAACTGGGTGTGCCGCAGAATGAAGTGGGCTTAGCCTTGTTGTTCTTCAACGTGGGTGTGGAAGTCGGGCAGGTGGTATTTATTGGCTTAGTGTATCTCGTCGGCCAGTTATTAAAAGATACCAAAGCGGACAGACCGGTGCGCTACAGCGCGCTGGCATTTGTCGGCACCCTGGGCATGTTCTGGGTGATTGAACGGATTAACGGATTTGGTGGCGGACTGCTTTAAGTCAGACGCCGCAATAATAAAAATTTAGAGGAATAAAGACCATGGCGAAGAAAAGATTGGGACTGCTGCTATTAGCCTGTCTATTAAACAACCTGCCATTGCACGCCGCAGAAGAGAACAAAGCCGCGGAAACTCAGCCGTTACCGGCCTGGTTCCAGGAAAAAGTAAAAGGCATGTCGGAAGACGATCTTGCCGTACTACACACGCCCATGGTGGAAATGTTATTGGGCACCCGTGAGCGTTTCTTCGACTCCATGAAGGAAAAGTCGAAAGAAGAGATTGCAGCTTACATCGCGGGCATGAACCGGGTACGCAGCGACAGCTTGTTTAATCCAGAGAAAGACATGGCCTCGATTCCACTGAATACGGAATCTGAAATGTTTAATTCATGGAAAGTGGAGCGGCCGAAAAGCTTAAACCCCGAGCGCGAGCCGGGCCCGTTCTATCTTTCTCGCTACGCCACAGCTGGTCGTCAGCAACCCGGCGTGCAAACCTTTGTGGGCGCACCGGTGGCGATTTATCCTGACGACTTAATCGCCGGTAAAGTGGATGTGGCCATTGTTGGCGCGCCGCTGGACATGGGCTCTTACTATCGTGGTCAGCGTTTCGGGCCACAGGCTATCCGTTCCGGTCGTTACCGTGGTGGCATTGATATGGCCACGTTGGTCGACCCTAGCAAAGTGCTGAGCATTGCCGACTACGGCGACATTGCCATCGATAACATGAGTACCGAAATCTCTATTCAGCACGTACGCGAGCGGGTGCGAGAAATTGCTGAAACCGGCACCATTCCGTTCATTGTCGGCGGTGACCACTCGCTGGAATACCCGGATGTTGCCGCATTAGCCGATGTGCACGGCAAAGAGAGCTTTGGTGTGATTCACTTTGACTCCCATTATGATGCGGGTAAAGGCAGCGTGCACTGGATGACTCACGGGCAACCGGTTTATCGCATTGTGAAAGAAGGGCACGTTAATCCGGAAAACTATATTCAGGTGGGACTGCGCGGCCCTTGGCCAAGCCCGGAAGGGTTTGAATGGATGCGTAACAACGGCATGCGCTATCACACCATGGCCGAAGTCGAGAAGAAAGGCTGGGATGCGGTGGTAGAAGAAGCCTTAACCGAAGCGCGAAACGGCCCTGAGAAACTGTATATCTCGTTTGATGTGGATGTTATCGACCCGGCATTTATTCCTGGCACCGGCACACCGGTTCCTGGCGGTTTAACCATGCGTGAAGCCATTCCATTGGTGCGTGCACTGTGTGCAGAACACGATATCGTTGGCTTTGAACTGGTAGAGCTAGACCCGCTACTCGATCCAACATACCGTTCTGCGCTGAACGCCGGTTATATTATGCAGGCGTGCTTAACCGGTGTAGCCATGCGAAAAGAAGGCATCACCGACGGTAAATATCTGTCTGAATTGTCTACCGAGCACCATCAACCGCAAGCGGGTATCGAAGGCAAAAAAGCCGGTAAGCGTGAAGAAGTCGACCCGGATTTCGCTTATCCTCAGCGCTAATTAACCTTAGCTAGCTACCCCAACAAAAGCCGTCTGTAAGCACTACGCTCAGGCGGTTTTTTTTCGTTAAAACACTGTTCAGTTTTTCTACTACGTCATTTTACGGGGGAGATGACTTATTGTTCTGCAACACCCCGGATTTTATAGTCATTCTACGTCTTCTTATAACGTAAGCTCCTATAACGTAAATGATTATGAAAGCGAAACTTGTTCCTCTGGTTGCCGCCACCCTGGCAGCCCTGTATTGCTCTACGTCGCTTGCCGCTGCAGATACCGAGGAGGCCATTGAAAAGCTGCCTCCTTCACTGCCAGGACAAGTCCACGCAAGAATTGATTCTGCCACACCGGGACTGATGCCGGTTAAGCCTCTCGAAGAGGTGCCAGACGATATTATGGCCATGCTAAACAAACTGCCTGAGGCAAAACGGGAGTTTGTGCTTAGCGGTAAAGGTGCTGGCGTGCTAAAGCCCGACATTATGTACGAATTACTGCGTAAAGCCTCTGCGGCTGAAGTGACTCAATATGTCGATACCATGATGGAAGTGTACGACCGGGTGCAGTACAAGAAAGGTCGCGACACCGACCAAATTGAAATGAATCGTTCTGCAGAAAATTACAATACCTGGCGCGTTAAGCGTCCGGCAGAGCTCGATCCTGAACGTGAGCCGGGGCCCATCTCACTAGGGCGGTATCTTGGCGGTGGTCGTTCTGGCATTCCTACGTTTGCTGGTGCGCCTGTGGCGAAAACGCCGGAAGATTTAAAAGCAGGGGAAGTGGATGTGGCCATTCTGGGTGCGCCATTAGACATGGGGTCGGGTTGGCGTGATGCCATTCATGGCCCACTGGCCATGCGTATGAATGGCCGTGGACTTGGCGGTACCGATGTATCTACCATGGTAAACCCTGGCGCAGTATTGAATATCGTGGATTACGGTGACGTCGCTATCGATCAATTAAGCACGGAACGTAGCATGCAGGAAGTACGCAGCATGGTTCGCGAAGTGGCGGAAACCGGCACCATTCCGTTCATTGTCGGGGGCGATCACTCCCTCGAATACCCTAACGTAGCCGCCATGGCCGACGTTTACGGCAAAGGCAAAGTGGGCGTGGTGCATTTCGATGCGCACTTAGACACCGGTCGCGGCCGGGTGCACTTGCTTGACCACGGTCAGCCTATCTATCGGCTGATGAAAGAAGCCCACGTTCGCCCCGAAGATTACATTCAGGTGGGCTTACGTGCGCACTACAGCAAAAGCTACTACGAGTGGGAAAAAGAAATTGGTATGCATTATCATTCAATGGCGGAAGTTGAGCGCCGTGGCTGGGATGCAGTAATGGAGCGTGTGGTTGAAGAAGCGTCTACCAATACCGAGTATTTGTATGTGTCGTTCGACGTAGATGTGCTCGATCCCGGTTTCCAGTCGGGCACCGGCACACCGGTTTCTGGCGGCCTCACCATGCGTGAAGCCATTCCTATTGTGCGCCGTTTGTGTGCTGAAAGTAATCTGGTGGGTTTCGACATCGTTGAACTAGCCCCTGCGTTGGATGCCAGCTACGTAAGTACATTAAACGCTAACAGCATCATGTTTGCCTGCCTCACCGGTGTAGCCATGCACAAGAAGGGTATTAAGCAGAAGGGCTTTATCAGTGACCTGTCTTCTGAACACGGTCAGACCGACTACTACGGAGACAGCAAAGATGAAAAATAAGATCACCGTTTCTGGCCGTTTGGGCTTGATAAGCAGCGCAGTTGTCGTTGGCCTAACCCTAGGTGGCTGTGAGTCTACGGCGAAACCGGCAGCAGAAATGCCGGAAGTGACCATAAACGCGCACACCGAACTTTTTAATCAAACAGAAAAAGCGTTCATTGCTGATGCGCGAAGTTTGGCGGTTTTTGGTCTCACTCCTGACAAAATGCAGGTGAAGCTTGCCGAGAAGTCGCCGGAAGAGGCTAAAAAGCTGGTTGCGGCCATGATGGCCACCCTGGCTCAGCGTAGTTATTCTTCAATTACGCAGCCAACCAGCGATACCGATGAAAACGGTATTCACGAGCCCATGTCGATTATGGCAGACACCGGTATTGTGCCGCTAAACCCCGATGCGGGTGGCTACAATGGTCGCACTGTGTTGCAGCCTGCACTTTTCGATAAATACAAGCGTGAACCAGGCCCGTTCAGTCTCGACCGTTATCTTGACGAAAAAGGCGGGATCCCAACCTTCGCTGATGCGCCGGTGGCGATTCGCCGGGCTGATTTAGAAGCCGGGAATGTGGAAGTCGCTTTCGTCGGCGTACCGCTAGCGCTAAGCTCTGGCTGGCGTGACTCGAAAAACGCACCCACCATCATGCGCGGCATGTACGGACTTTCCGGCTATAACGTGACCGGCGGTGTTGATCCGTCGCTGGTACTGAACATTGCCGACTACGGCAATATTTCAGTAGACAATATGAGCCCGGAACTGAACGTTGAACACGTTGAAGAACAGCTTTCCGACATGATAGCGGCGGGCACAATTCCGTTTATCGTTGGTGGCGACCATTCGCTAATGTATCCCAGCGTAAAGGCGGTAACGGCAAGTTACCCTGAAGAGAGCGTAACGGTGCTGCATCTCGATGCTCATTACCGTGGCGAGCGTGGCCTCGACCATTATTATTCTGATATGCAGAGTGTGTCTAATTTGATTGAGCAGGATATTTTGCCTGGCAGTCAGTTGGTACAGCTTGGATTACGCGGAGCATCGCAGGATAAAGAAGCGCTGACCTGGTTACGTGAGCAGAAAGTGAAATATCACACCATGGCCGAAGTCGACAGCAAAGGCTGGGAGCCGGTGATGGAAGCGGCATTAAGCGAGCTGAAAGCGGGTAAAGGGAAAACCTTTATTTCCTTTGATATGAGCGTTGTCGATCCATCGCAAGTAAGCGGCGCGGGACAGCCGGTGGCGGGAGGCATTTCCGTTCGCCAGGCCATGACTACCGTACGCAGGGCCTGTGCGGAAACCGATGTGGCGGGTTTCGAACTACTGGGTATGGCGCCGTATCTCGACCTCACCTACAACTCCGCACTGAGTGCGAATCAAATCATGCATGCGTGTCTCACCGGCGTGGCCATGCGTAAGGAAGGCATAAACAAAACAAACTATGTCGACCCAATGGCCCTGTCACACGGTGGTTAACTGCACGTCTGCAATCTGAAGCAAAAAAGAAGAGGCTGACGCCTCTTCTCTATTGTGTCTCCCTGTTAAAGCCCGTCAGAAATGATGGGCTTTGTTTATTTACAGGCTGCGAGATAATTTACATTGCTTTTCGACTGGCAAAGCTCAGTTTCAGAGTTGCGATAGATAAAGTCGCCGGTCCATGCGCCGCTGACGTTGGCTTCACGGGAAAGCGAAACCACTTTATCAATCACCAGGCTCATCGCTTTGGTAATGGTTTTATCTACGTGGGTGTTTATGTTCACTTCGCGCTTGAGCTCTTCATCTCGTAGTGGCACTAACTTAACCAGTCCATGCTCGGCTAAGTGATAGGCGGCTGAGGAAGGCACAATCATAAGTCCCTTGCCATCAGTAATCACACGTAGGGCGGTAGAAAGTTGACCAAATCCGGGCAGCAGTTTTAACTTCTTGCTGTGCTTGTCTTCCATGCTTTTTAGCACATCGTATAGCGACTCTTTGTGGCCCGGTGTCATGATTTCCAGATTACACAGTGCATCAAAGGTCAGAGCATCGAGGGATAGGAGCTGCCGGTAGGTGTTGCATTTCCCTTTTGTACCCACCGCAAGATATAAATCTTCCCGCAGTAGCGGCTTACTCAGAATATTCGCTGTTGGCATTTCTTCTTTATAGCTCAGCGCAATGTCGATTTCTTTGTCGGCCAGGGCTTTATTGAGAATTTTAGAGGGCAGCGTGGTGATCTGAACTTTAATGTCGGGGAAAGACTCGCAAATACTTTCGATAAGCGGAATAGCGAGCACGTTACCAATCGCTTGGGTAAGTCCAAGGGAAACCGTGCCGCTGGGGTATTTGGCTAAATCAGTAATAACCGCTTTAGCGTGAATCATCCGGTTAAGGAGTTCGGTGGCATGGGTGTAAAACAGCTGCCCACTTTCGGTTAGCTGCACGCCTTTGTAATTACGCTCAAACAGCGCGTTTTTTAATTCGTACTCTAAGTTCGCGAGTTGCTGGCTTATGCTGGGCTGAGCAACATCGAGTTCTCTGGCTGCTGCGGTAATGCTTCCGTGTTTAGCGGTGGCAACAAAATATTGAAGTTGCTTGAAGTTCATCAGTGATTCTCCATTTTACCGGTACACCGTTGTGCGTCCTGACAGTGTTTAGCCTCCGTAAAAAACCACTAATTCCACGGGTAATGGTCGGGCAGTGCTATCCCTCTTTTTTCCAGTCTCTTGCTGATATCACGGCGCAGTTTTACGAGATCTTCAGGGGGATTTTCCCGTAGTTTAGCAACCTGTTCGGCGGTGAACCTATAAGTTGAATTAGGGACACTTTCCGCGCCAAATGACGTAATTACATAGTTCATAATATCTGCTGCATCCTGATCGCTAATTCCCGCGCTCATGACACCGCCTACATTCACCATGTACCAGGCACCTTCTTCGTCATACAAAAACGCCCCAATTCTAGGTGGCATCATTGGTACATCGGCTTCAATTTCTCCCTTGCCATCAAGGCCATGGCAACCGCCACAAAACAGCGCGTATTTGTTGGCTACTGGTGCGTCATCGGCAATGCCGTGAATAGAGGAAAGATTGCCGTTAGCAAAAGTTGGAGCACTAAGCAGCAAGGCTGCCGGGAGCAGGGCGCGACTGAAAATTTTCAGCGTTATTGGTTTCATTATTACCCTCCGATAAAGCCGGCCGAAGCCGGCTTAGTTTTAGAAATTACGTATTAAAATTTACGCAGTACCGACAATGGCAGCAACAGTACAGTGATAGGCGTTTTTATTGTTCGCCATACACCAGTTAATGCCATTGTGCAGACCAAGACGGTATCCCGGACGCTCACGCTCGTGATTACTGCAACGACAGCCATTACAAGACATCTTGCCGCAACAGTCGTTATAGCTGATGAGGTAAGACTTTTCGTCGTCTGGGTTTTCACAGGTACCAATCCACGACACTTTTGAGATGTCGCTGCCAGGAGGGCAGTCGGTTACTGAACCGCCGCAGCAAGTACATAAGGTGCCCGACAATGCACAGTAGCGCCAATAGTCGCACTGCTGATCGTCGGCGCTAAATGCGCTGTCACCTTTTTGTTCGAATTCTGCAGCAGCCGCTTCGCCAAAACGGTCGTAGGGCAACATGGGCACTACCGCCATGCCTACCATGGCTTGGCCGGCTTTAGCCAGAAAGCTTCGGCGACCAGAATTAGTAGCCTGGCGACGGACGGAACGTTCAGCCACGCTATCTAACTTGTCTTTAAGTTTAGATAAAATTTCTATCATTATTGTCTCCTTCGGGGTTATGCGTGGGCAGAAGTTTCCGCCTGCTCAATATAAGTTTGTACCGATGCAACACCCATTTCCTTGGCGTTGAACAGGCTTTCGATTTGTTCACGGTTGTTTACCAGACCTTTCGCCAGTACGTTGCCGTTTTCACCAATTAGCACCGCGAACGGCAGACGGCTAACGCGGAATGCCAGGCCCAACTCAGTAGACAGTAGGTAAGGGAACGCAGACAGCTTGTGCGACTCAATAAACTTCGCGTGCTCTTCTGCCTTGCCGTCGCTGGCCAATACCACGTTCAGCCAGGTACGCTCGTCGTTCTGAATTTTGTTCAGTAGCGGAATAAGCTTCTTACATACCGGGCAGGTAGGTGATAGGAAGAACAGCAAGGTGCTGTGCGACTGCTGACCACCTACACTTACCGCGCCAGTGCCACTTAATGACTGAATATCGAATTGCGGAGCAGGCTGGCCAACAGCGGGACCGCTATCGGTAACCAGTGCTCCTAATGGCGCTACACGTTCAAACAGAATGCCGGTTTGACGGGCCAGCGCCCACACGGCAACAACCAGTGCCAGCACCACAACGAAGAGAACACCAACAATAATGTCAATTGCTTCCATAATATTTTCCTTATTAACGTAACTTTGATACCACGATGTGGGCTTTAATTTTGAGAAGTTGTTCGAATAGCATGATGCCGCACCACAGCATGACGATGCTCAGCACGCAGGTGGCCGCAGGGGCAAAACCGCTGATTTGTTCAACCGGCAACAATGCCGCTGTTGCGGCAATAGCGGCATACACGCCGTTGCGCAGTAAATGCCACGGCGTAATACCCTGACCGGTACCGCCACAGCCACAGTCGATAGAAACCCGACCGCGTTTGAGGTTGATACCGATTGATGCAGCATAGGCCAGCAACATTGCCATAGCGCCTAATGCGCCTGCGCTTCGCAGCGACGGGACCAGCAGTGAAACGGTAATGGCCAGTTCAGCAATGATCACCAGCACGGTAACCGCAGGCACAGTGGCTTCAGGTAACAAACGGTAGTCCCGAATGATGCCCTGTGTTTCGAAAAAGTTGAGCAGCTTGCCTACCGCTGCTTTAGCAAAGATCAGTGCGATAAGACCGGCACTGATGGCGGATAACATGGCAATTCCGGAATCCATAAGCACTCCCTACAGCACAAACGCTGACGGACGGTCCATCTTCATGAACTTGTCGCGACGCAGGGTATAGGCAGCGTTAGGATCAACGAAATAGCGCACCAGACCGTGAGACTTGGTACCCAGGAACAAATACTTGCCATCTCCCGAGTAGTACTGCACAGAGATGCCGTCGGAAATGGTGCTGCGCGACACTATCTTGTTGGCTTTGTAGTCGTATACCCAAGCTTCGGTAGCCGGTTCGATGTGCGAGCCGTCCCAGGCTTCTTCCTGCATCAGGATATACAGGTAGCTGGTGCCTGGTATTTTGCTCATTAGCTGATAGCCGCTGGGCTTATAGTTGCCTGGCTCACCTTCAGGAACGATTTGCTTTTTGCTTTTCAGTACGGCGCGGTCGCCGCTGATATCGATGGTGTAGAAATTGCCGTTGAAGGAAACGAAGAACAGGGTGTCGCCATCACGCTCAGCAAAGACAAACAGTGGGTCTTGATCCACATCGAAAATCACGTCGCTACGCTTGGTGGAGTCGTATTCGCCAGAGTCTTTCACGGTAACCGTGGAAATACGGCCGTCACCACACAGAGCCGCAAAGCGGTCTTCGTCTTTCATCACCGGATACACGCCCCAGCAACCCGGTAGAGGCACTTCTGCAGCCTGTTCTTTGGCTTTCACATCAAACACGGTGACCGAGGTGGCCGGTGTCGCGTTTTGCATGAACAGCCACTTCTGCTTTGCTGAACCTTGCATGAAGGGGATTTGCATGCCGGTCATGGCAAGTTTGTCGGTAATAGGCACTTCCAAAGTGGGCTCTAGAGTTTCTAAGTCCCAAAAGCGGATGTTGTCGTGCTTGGCACCCTCACGACCTTTATCGTAGTAAGTGCGGGTGGTGTAGAGCGTTTTTTTATCCAGCGACATCACTTTCTGCGTCGCTTCTGAAATGGTGCCCTGATGAGTGAAATCTTCAGGGTTGATCACATGAGAGCGTTCCCACTCCGACACAATGATGTGCGGGGTGTCAGGGAGCTTTTCGACTTTGCCGACTTTCTCAATAGCCAGTTCGGCACTGGCTGAATGCACGATAGCCGCGGCAGAAAGTGCCGAACAAACCGTGATGAGCTTGCGTAGTTTCATAGTGTTCCTCTTTTTATGAAGGGCGCGCAGCAAATCTGCGCTATGTTCCTGTTTTAACTGCCTGAAATAACGGGTTATCAAAATGTGTATTCAACGCTGCCGTATAGCGTTCGTGGTGTTCCCATTTTGTATGAGCCACTGTCGGTTTCGCTGGTACTGATGGCCGACAGGTAGTCCTCATCCAATAGGTTGTAAAAAGCTAACTGGAAGCGCATGTTGGCGAACTTACCGGTATCGTCGCCTACCCAGCCTACAGAGCCGTTTACTAGCGTGTAGGCATCGGTTTCTTCGGTATTAATGGCGTTGGCCCAGCGACTGCCGGTGTATTTCACATCCATGTTGAAAAAGTAGTTATCACCCTTCCATGCAGCTACCAGACTGCCGCTCACTTTCGGTTGGTCGAAAATGTATTTGCCTTCAACCGGGATCAGCACATCGGTGTCGGTATCGGCGTCGTAAGTGAAATAGTCGTTTTTATACTTGGAGCTGTTGTAAGAAAGCGACGCGGTAAACTTCCATTGGTTATCAGGGCGATATTCACCTGATAACTCCGCACCGTACGTTTCCATGTCACCTACGTTGGTGTACGCCGAGCCGGAAATGGTTTGAATATTCCGCGACGCGATAGACACAATGCGATCCTGATAATCAATGCTGTACAGCGCGAGGTATCCACTCCATTTCTCGCCGCTGGTGCGCACACCAATATCAATATTGGTAGATTGTTCAGGTGAGATATCCGGGTTAAACACGGTGGAAACTAATGCTGCACTGGGCGCGCCGGCATAGTTTTCTGCATAGTTGGCGAATACCTGCGTATCAGGTGTAACGAAGTAGCTCACACCGGCCTGTGGCTGAAACAAATCCTCATTTTTCACGTCAAAATCACGGTAGGTGTTGGAGTTGTAGTCAGTCAGGTTCGCGATGCCCTCAAAGTGACGGTCTACGGTGAGTGCTTTAGCGCCCACTTCCACCGTGAGGTCGTCGTTTAAGAAACGCAGGGTGTCTTTGATGTAAAAGTTCGCCGTTTGCGTGGAGAAATGACGATCGTAGCTCCAGCCAATGATTTCATTAGTGATGGTGCCGTCGACCAAACTGGAGTTTTGCAGCGGCAAATTCGGGTCGTAATCGTAGTCTTCATACCAGCCACCGAAGGCGAGTGTATTGGTGGCAGAGATATCCCACACCGCATTTACCGTTGTACCGTAGCGTTCGCCAGGACGCTGGCCATTTCGCTGGGCCATGATGCCGTTCGGTTCATATTCGATATCAGTGCGACCGCCGGCAATGGCGCTGTCGTACAATGACTGGGCGTTAGCCGGGGTTACCGAGAACCAGGCGTAGCCGTGCTTCTTCTCGTAATAAGGTGTAACTTTCAGATTGAAGTTTTCGGTGAGCCAGAAATTCCCTTCCAGGTTGTAAAGCCAGGTACGGCGGCCATTACGCCAATACTCGTAATACATCCAGTCGATTTCCGGGTCGCCGGTAAGGCCATCGAGAATGGTCCACCAGGCTGCAGGATTGCCGTCGATGTCGTATTCCATGTAATCGTGGTCGTCGCGATTGTCCCAGGTCATGCGGAAAGTCAGGCTATTGTCGTCCCAGCTTTGTTTAATCTTCGCTTCAACGTGATCGTTAGACAGCGTGGCGTTATCAATTTCGAAGGTGTTGGAACGCAAGCGTGCGCCAGAGATATAGGCCGTTGGACCGCCATCCCATAGTTCGCCGGTATCCACACGGATAAAGCTGCGTTGGAAATTGTAAGAGCCCACGGTAAATGAGGCTTTTCCGCCGACTTCATCTTCAGGATCGCTACTGAAATACCGAATAGCACCACCCAGCGCATGTTGCGTTGGCTGACTTACATCACCCGAACCTGGAGACACTTCTACGCCCGCTAAGTTTTCACTCAGCACATAACGCATAATGGTGCCGCCTTCGCTGTTGTTGACGGATTCCAGCGGCACACCATCTACCGTCACACCTAACTGTCCAGCGTTAAAACCGCGAATGGAAATGGTGTTAATGAGCTCGTACATGCCGTATGGATCAGACGTTTGAACGGTAACGCCGGGTAAGTCTTTCAATAAGTTTTGTGGCGCAATCCCCGGTGCTTGTGCTTCGATATACTCGTTGGTAATCGCTGCCGTCGTGCGGGTTGTTTTGGCGCCGATAACACTGATTTGCTCGATGTCGCTATCGTCGGGTACACCAGCAGCGTCGGCTTCTTCGGCGTTTGACTGCATGGCGGCTAGTGCGAGGCCTATCGCAGTAACCAGTTTGAGCTTTTGTTTTTGTTTCAAAAATGCTGATGTGCTTTCTTTCATGGCAATACCTGTTTCAATTTTTTGTGTAAAGGTATGCCTGCAGTAGTCGTTTACCGTACTAGATAACTTCTTGAGTCTATTGATTCGCATTGCCAGGACAATTCGTGTTCTTCTTATTTCCCTGCAGACCGAACTTGCCGTATCACAAACCACATACTCCTCGTGAGACAGACATGATTACCATGACAATCCGAAAGGAAACTGTGAAGAATCATTCCCCTATGGCCGGACAAGTAAAAAACTATGTACGTCAAATACCCCCCATTTTTTGAAAATGAAAGAATGCCCTACGCGGCTATTTATGAATGCAGAAAACTGAAATGGTGTGTTATTCCAGTGTTTTTATTGTGTAAATATCGCGATGAAAGGAGTGAAAATGAGGGCGACTAGCAAAAAATATGAATATAAAAGGTGAAAGTAATATTTACTCTATGAATAATTGACTGGGTATTTATGTGATATTTTAATGAGTTTAAATTAGACTAAAGTCGAATGCTTATGATCATGAATGCAAGGGGGATGAAATTTTAAATTTAACTAGATTGTTGATTTTTATTGATTAAATGTATTTTTAAAAGATGTGTTCGTCGATTGACGTATATTGCTGCTGAATAAATATGTGTAATTTTCCAATATTCAAGCGGGATTATCACCACAAATCATTACGCCCCATTACATAATAAAGGATCAAATCGACGATGATACGCAGCTTAACAATATTGAGTTTATTGATGTTTGGTTCGTTCGCTAAGGCCGAGAGCGATGACAAGGGGGCCGAGGTTTATAATCAGGCTTGTGTTATGTGTCACGCTGCGGGCATTTCCAACGCCCCGTTGGTGCACAATCAGGAACAATGGAATGAGAGAAAAGAGAAAGGCATGGACGTGTTACTCAAAAATGCGATTTCAGGTATCAACCAAATGCCACCGCGAGGGCTTTGTATGACCTGCAGCGATGAGGACTTGCAGGCAGCGATTGATTATATGATGTCTTCCCAGCAGTAAAGAAGCTAAACCAGCGAGAGTCGGGCAGTTTCATAATCATCATTCATTGTCACAAGGATTTTGCTATTATTCGGCAAACTCTTTTATACAACGACATCTGATGCAGAAAAAATACGACTATCTGATTGTAGGCGCCGGACTCTTTGGCGCTGTATTTGCCCGTGAAGCCACCCAGGCAGGAAAGCGGGTTTTAGTGATAGATAAGCGGGACCATATCGGTGGAAATATCTATTGTGAGCAGATAGAAGGCATCAATGTGCACAAGTATGGTGCTCATATCTTCCATACCAGTAATAAAGAGGTATGGGATTACGTGAATCAGTTTGTCACGTTTAATCGATATACTAATTCTCCAATCGCCAATTACAAAGGCAAACTCTATAACCTGCCTTTCAATATGAATACATTTAATCAGTTGTGGGGTGTAAATACCCCCGCTGAAGCCAAGGCGAAAATTGATGAGCAGCGAGCACCATACCTGGATAGCGAACCTCAGAACCTGGAAGAGCAGGCGTTATATTTGGGCGGACCAGACATATACGAAACCTTAATCAAGGGGTATACCGAGAAACAATGGGGCCGTCCTGCGACTCAAATTCCTGCGTTCATCATTAAGCGTTTACCATTTAGATTTACTTTCGATAACAACTATTTCAACGATTTGTATCAGGGTATTCCCGATGGCGGATACAACGCTTTGACGGACAAGTTGCTGGAAGGTATTGAGATCAAGACTGGCATTAATTACTTTGCCGACAAAGCCGAATTGGACGCATTGGCGGATAAAGTTTTATATACCGGTAAAATCGACGAATTCTTTGATTGTCGCTTTGGTAAGCTTGAGTATCGCAGTCTGCATTTCGAAACAGAAATACTCGACGAAGACAATTTCCAGGGTAATGCAGTGGTAAATTATACCGAGAAAGACGTGCCTTATACCCGTATTCTTGAGCACAAGCATTTCGAGTTTGGTACCCAGGAAAAAACCGTGGTAACTCGCGAATACCCTCACGAATTTAGCAAAGACAATGAGCCGTATTATCCAATCAACGACGAGACCAACAATGCCCTGTTGGAGCAATACCGGGCCTTGGCGAATGAAAAGGAATACAGTGATAAATACATTTTTGGTGGGCGTTTAGCAGATTATAAATACTACGACATGGACGACACGATTGAAGCATGTCTTAAGTTGGTGAAATCAGAGTTGTTAGCCTAACAAAAAGCCCGGCGCCCAATCGCATTGGTGCCGGGCAGCTTAATTATTAGATGAATCAAAGATTGTTATAACGTGATGGCTTTTTCTAAAGCCGTTTTCAGATAAAAGCCACCCCCCACTTTTTCAGCTATTGCTTCGGCGTTCACCTTCATTGTCGCATAATCTTTGTCAGACAATTTGGCGAGCGCTGCGTTAATGTCTGCCAGCGAAGCAACAGCTAGACCAGCGTTATTATCTAGTACATATTTTGCCATGGCTGCCTGATCCCAAATAATGACCGGGATACCTGCACGCAGGTACATAGATGTCTTGTGCGGATTGTTTATTTTCAGATATTCCCCGAAACTACCGGCACATTCTTCTAGCGAAATCCCGTCCCATACCAGGCCGAATTCGCCCTCAATGCGACTGACAATCTCAGTGGCCGGAAATACGCCTTTGTAATCTACTACCGTGCTTTGGGGTAACGCAGAGCCGTCAAAGCCGGGACCATAAAGATTAAAACCAAAAGAAATATCTGTAAGAGTATCGATGGCATAAAGAAAGCCATTTTTTCGCTGATCAAGCTGACCGGCAAAAATGATGTTGTAGCCAGGAGTGGAAGGCGTATTTTCGGTCTTCTCTGAGTCGTTAAAATAATCGAAGATTTCCAACTCGACCAGCTTACACGTTAGTCCGTTTTCTCGTAACCATGCGCTCATTTTTACATTATGAGAAATGATGACATCGTTTTTATTCAGCAAAGACATCTCGTTTGAGATATCCATCTTTTGCTTACGGTGAGAGCGTAAGTCATGAATGATAGTAATAACTTTACACTTCTTCAGCCGGGCTACGCTGAGCATAAGATTGTAGTATTTCTTTGTGGGATATTGCAGCACGAGCGTACTGCCCGTGGGCAATCTTAGTAATCCGATTATGACGCCGGCCAAAGTGAGGAAAAAACCTTTAAATGAACTAGGAGTAGTGGTTCTCTCCAAGCCGAGATTTTTGAAGCCAGATTGCTCCATGACCTTTTCACAGTCGATTTTTGCTTTACCGGCTGCAGAAGCCTGAGCTTTGTAATTTCTAGAAATAAAGAACATGAAAAATACCGTATTTTAGTGCGCTGGCGTCGCTGTTGTTATCTTTAGCAGGATACCAGCAATATGGTTTTCGCACATTAGCAAAATGTTCTGACTGCTCAATATGGCATGGCAAGTGAAGCACTACAGCGGGGGCATACGATTAGATAGAGCTGCGAAAAGTCGATTTTCTCGGACTATTAGGCAAGTTTTCCAGAGTATGTATGTAACCATTAGCTCGTGTTTAGCGGTACTATAAAACAAGGCAGCGAGTGGAGAATGACGCCAATGACAAACCATAAAGATGCGATTGACGTAGTTTCAGAAAATATTGCCGAGCGAATAAAGCACCACGTTGGCAGTACTTTTAATCTGGAGACCTCCATTCCCGGACTGATGTTTTATCGCCAAAATTCTCCAACACAATGCACCACTTGTGTTGCTGAACCAAGCATCGCTGTGGTGGTGCAGGGCCAGAAAATGATGGCACTGTCAGACAAATCTTTTCATTTCGACCGCTATAACTTTCTGGTTACCTCCCTAGATTTACCTGCAAGAGTGCAGATTAAGCAGGCAGAAAATGCCGTGCCTTATCTTGGCTTCGTTCTTAAATTAGATTTTGCCGTACTCAGCGAATTACTTATGCGAATGCCCATCGATATTAAGAAGCCGAAAGCGCCTTCAAGTGGTATGGGAATGGGCGTTACCACGCCAGACCTTTTGGATGCCTGTTTTAGGCTCATTAAACTGCTCGATGACGAAGCATCTGCGCCCATACTGACGCCGCTTATTAAAAAGGAAATCTTCTGGCGCGTACTGAACAGCGATCAGGGTGTTAGGTTAAAAAACATTGTATCTGCTGGCAGTCACGGATTGCGCATCGCAAAAGTGATTGAGTGGTTGAAGGCGAACTTCAGCGAGTCTTACGCTGTTGAGGAGTTGGCTGAACGGGCACAAATGAGCAAATCGACTTTCCATCATCATTTTCGTGAAATGACATCAATGAGCCCGTTGCAATACCAGAAAAGTCTGAAGTTAATGGAGGCGCGGCGTTTGATGGTCGGTGAGCAAATCGACGCATCAAATGCGGCTTATCGGGTGGGATACGAAAGTCCGTCGCAATTCTCTAGAGAGTA
This sequence comes from Alteromonas sp. ABV4_515, assembly GCF_056160345.1. Lineage (NCBI taxonomy): Bacteria > Pseudomonadati > Pseudomonadota > Gammaproteobacteria > Alteromonadales > Alteromonadaceae > Alteromonas > Alteromonas sp. ABV4_515. Next base: position 356,499 of record NZ_JBSWWZ010000004.1, on the reverse strand, counting down.
TTCACGCTTCTTTGGGAATTCACCAAAACGAGACGTTGAGGAACAATGGCGACTCATTGAGGGCCAGGTACAGGCCAGTTAATTTATTCTTCCATAAGATTATGCAGTTTGAAGGAAATGGTAAAACCTTCTTCGGGCTTGCTCTCGTTATAAACGTTACTGGCCAGTGTTACCTTGATCAGGTTGAACACCACACTTAATCCCAAGCCCGCATTGCCACTGCCTCGCTTCGTGGTATAGAAAGGCTCGAATACCTTTTTCAGTTCTTCCTCGGAAATACCGACTCCGTCATCTGAAAACGTAAATTGGTAACCGTCACCCGCAGGGGCAATAGTGATGGTGATTGTGCAATGCTCGTGATTAGGGCCAGCGGCATGGATCATTACGTTGGACGTTAATGCCGTAAGGATTTGAGTAATTACCGCTGGGTAAGTCGAAACAATAATGTTTGGCGGAAATCTGGGAATAAAGGTCAGTGACTTGTCTTGAGAATGGTGCTCGTAAGACGCAATGAATTCCGTAACCAGTTCTGAAACATTGGTTTTTTCAAGCAGACTGGCTTCTTCAGACTTTTTAACAGCAACTTTCTTGAAGCTTGTGAGGAGCTTAGAGGCGCGCTGCATGTTTTTTAGCATACTGCTGGTGATGTCCTGAGAGGTCGTCAGAAAGTCTGCAAACTTCTCGGCGTCGAGTTCGCCGCCATCGAAATCCTCTTTCAGTTCTGCAAGCAACTCCATCAACAACGTACAGTTGGCAATGTTAACACCCAATGGCGTATTGATTTCGTGGGAAACACCGGCCACCAGGCCGCCCACAGCATCCATTTTTTCTGCTTCAAATTGCTTTTCCTGATCGGAAATCTCAGGCGTGGTAGGGATTTGTTTTTTCATGCAACGTCTGCTCTTTAAACAACCCCAAGCAGCAGCAAACAGGCTATCGGGACTGTATTACTATTCAGATAACAGCGTAGCGGTAAGTAACAACTTTGGCAAAATATTGATGATAGACTTTTGGCGAAGCATAAAGCGGTTATCCTTCGCCAAATTTAGAATGCAAATAACTTAAAGGTAGTCTTCGCCAGCTGCAGTAGTAAATGCCATTTCCACGAGCCATGTTGGGTCGGCTAGCTCTACTTTTACGCAAGCTCGGCTCGGTGCTGTACCTTCGTCAAACCAGGCATCCCACACTGCGTTAAGTCGGTCTACATTGGCAAAATCAGTAATGTAAATTGTAACGGTGAGAATGCGTGACTTATCGCTACCTACCATCGCTAGCATGGCTTCGGCTTGTTCAAATACAGCCTTTACCTGGTCTTCTATGGTTTCTGCTTTTTCGTCTTCCGGTACTTCAACAAAGTTCGCAATGCCGTTGAATACTGTTACTTCAGACCAGCGACGGGTGGGATTAATTCTGTGGATTTTCATAGCTTTTTTCTGTTTCATAAAAAACCCATTCTGCCATGAATAGTTCGCTCATTCTATTCAAGACCAGACCTAACATTACGCACTTAAGCCGTATTATTTGTTATTCGCGGCCTTTTTCTCAGCAACCAGTGTCGCCAATGTCGCATATTTATTAAATGCATATTGCCCGAGAACTATCGCCATAAGAAATCCGCGCCAGCCATCAAGAAATCCACCACGTAGGAAAAATTGTTGAATGAAATCTGTAAAAAACCTCAGGACAGCGTAAGCGAGCCCCGACTTTTTTCCGCGCTGAAATTTGTCCTCCGCACCTAAACTCGCATATTGAACATGCTTTTCCTGACAATGACGAAAGCTACGCCAGCTGTAGTGAAGTATGGGGGACTTCAGGTTGCGAGTTTTAACATAAGGAAGCACGATGGTTTCGTGAACTTGACGATGTTTAAAATGAGCTCCTTCTTTATGAAAGAGTTTGCCTTGAGGGGCTGAGTAGCGGCCGTGTTTCAATAAGCGCCCGAAAAAGTAGGTGTGCCAGGGCATTTTGATGAAGTTTGCATCTAAATCTGGTTCTGAAAGCACCTTATTTATTTCGTCTTTTAGCTCTGGGGTGAGTACTTCATCTGCATCTACCGTCATTACCCAATCGTATTTACACCAAGCTAGCGCGCGATTGCGTTGCGGGCCAAACCCGGGCCAGTCAGTCTGATGCACTTCATCTGTGTATTGTCGGGCTATTTCTACCGTTTTATCCTTACTACCAGAGTCAACCACAATGAGTTGATCGGCCCAGCCGGCCAAAGACTCTAAACACGCACCAATTCTGTCTTCTTCATTACAGCAAATTACAAAACACGAAATTTTACGAGTGCGCATTCTTTGGCTTTTCCTTTTCGATCAGGTCAGATAGAACATGACATATTCATGGTCGACCACAACGGTCAATCACGTTGCATATTACCTGAATATTACTGCAGTTTATCGCAATATATTATCGAAAATAGGAGCCTGAACACTACCACCACGTCTCGCCTATTGGGTAATCCAATTTAAAGGTTTGCCCAATGTAGGGCGTAGCGACGTTAAGATCGGTACTCGATGCTGCTTGTCTGAAACGAATCACAGGTTCGTTCCAATTGTGGAAGGCCAAGTCGAATTTTCCCCAGTGAATCGGCATGACATTTCTTGCTTTTACGTCGAGTGCAGCCTGTACAGATTCTTCTGGCAACATATGGATTTCAGGCCAGTATGGGCTGTAAGCGCCATCTTCCATGAAGGCGATATCGAAAGGCCCATATTCCTCACCAATCATTTTAAAGTCAGGGTTGTAACCGCCATCACCGCTAAAAAATGCCTTTAGTTCTGGCGTGTTAATTACCCACGAGCCCCATAAGGTATCATTGCGCACACCCGGTTTACGGCCACTAAAATGCTTCGACGGCGTAAATACGAGCGTGTTACCGCCAAAGTCAGCTTCTTCAAACCAGTCCAGCTCAGTGATTTTCTCGTCAGAAATGCCCCAACGCAAAAGGTGAGCGCGAACGCCAAGTGGCACATAGAAATGACCCACTTTTTCATCTAATTCAGCGATGGCTTTCGCATCGAGATGGTCGTAATGGTCGTGGGAGATTAACACTGCGTCGATATTTGGCATCGATTCAATGGTAAAAGAGTGATCAAAGGCATAAGGGCTGCCCACCGGCCATACGGGAGATGCACGATAGAAAACGGGGTCAGTGAGAAGTCGCAGTTTGCCAGTATCAATTAAAACAGTGGAATGGCCATACCAGGTAAAAGTGGGCTCACTTTGATGAACGTAGTTCGGCGTTTTAGTTGGCAGTGGGCTGTCAGGATGCTTGCCCTGAGGCGGAAAAAGTACCGATTTCAACCAGTCGATCATTGGCGGCTTCGGACTGTCAGGATCATCGGAAACAGGATGACGATTAACGAAACTGTCGTTCTTGAAGTTGTCAGAGGCCAGCATCCGCGATTTCGTTTGTTCGTCTGGCGCACCGCCAAACACAGGTGAAAACTTCACAAATACGAAGCCGCTGATTACGAGCAGAATGATTATGGTCAACGACCAGAACAGAAACTTTTTGAATACGCCCAATTCAATACTCCAACATCTCAATTATTCACTGCGCATTATAGGAAAAGCGTAAGCAGGAATCTGCGGCAAATATGGCCCTTTATGCATTCGAGCTGCAACTATGCCGCTCTGACAGCCCTCAAAGCAATAGCTTCTTTTTGCGAATAGCACTCAGGACTTTTTTGACTCTTTCAATAGTGTGTAGCAATATGTAGCAAATCATATTCTATTGGTGTATTCATGGGCATTGTTAAAATCTCCGAACAATTGCACGAAGAAGTGCGTAAGAATAGTGTGGTGATGGAGCGTTCTATCAATTCACAGGCTGAGTTCTGGATGAAAATCGGGAGACTTGCAGAGCAAAACCCCACGCTCACCTATGAGCAAATTCTGGAACAGGAAAAACGTCAGCAAAACGTATCAACAGTGAGACTGGTTCATGAGTAATGTATCGATAAAAAATGCTCAGGAAATCGAACTGATGCGCGAATCTGGTCGGTTACTGGCCAGTGTATTTCATGCGCTGGACAAAGAAATTCAGGCCGGCATGACCACCATGGAAGTGAATGATTTCGTCGATGCATTCATCACTGATACCTTGCAGGCAAGACCGGCCAGCAAAGGGCAGTACGGCTATGAATATGTGCTTAATTCATCGGTAAACGAAGTGGTATGTCACGGCGTGCCGTCAGTTGCGAAGAAGTTGCGGGAAGGGGATATCGTGAATGTGGATATCACGCTTGAGAAAAATGGCTTTATTGCCGACAGCAGCAAAATGTATTGCATCGGCAAAGTAACACCCACTGCGAAAAAGCTGGTAGATACGACTTACGAAGCCATGTGGAAAGGCATCGAAACCGTAAAGCCAGGCGCGACACTGGGTGATATTGGTCATGCCATTCAGTCGCATGTAGAAAAAGAAGGCTTCAGTGTGGTGCGGGATTACTGCGGACACGGTATTGGCCGCGAAATGCATGAAGAACCGCAAGTTGTGCATTATGGCCGCAAGGGCACTGGCATGCATTTAGTGCCAGGCATGACATTTACCATAGAGCCGATGATTAACCAGGGCAGCTATAAAACCAAGCAGAAGAAAGATGGCTGGACAGTGGTGACCCGCGACAAAAAACTCTCAGCACAATGGGAGCACACCATTCTGGTGACTGAAACCGGATTTGAAGTGCTTACGTTGCGGGATGAAGAGCACTAAAACAAAAAAGGCAGCGTTCGCTGCCTTTTCAATATCTACACACCAAAAATCAGAACGTCAAACCTTCACGGCGCTTATACAGCGGGTTTTTGCTGTCGTCTTTGTGCGTATCTGAAAACATTATCAGGACCACAACATTTCCTATCATACTTCCTTCATATTGCGATTTTGGTAAGGCCTATTTTCCTATCTCGCCTTATATTTGCAAATAAACTGCCCCAAATGTCGACTTAACACCTATTTTCAGCCAAATTTGAAAAAAATTAAATAAAATTGGTCAAGCCACTTGATTTGTTGTTAACTAAAAGTTAACTTTGATGGGAAGTGATTGCTTGTGCGTGATTTTAATTAACAATTGTAGCAATTTGATGAATTGATTTTGCTGCAATACTCCTTTAATTCGAGGGATTTGGCATGATTAATTCGAAAGAAAATGGATTTAAAATTAGTAGTTTGGCGGCTTCAGTTAGCTTAGTTCTCAGTATATCTGTGATGAGCGTTAACGCTCAGGAAGCAGAAGTCACAGACGAGGACATCGAAACTATTGAGGTACGAGGTGCGTATAGCCGAAACCTGCAGGATGCACTTCAAAACAAACGCAATTCTGACTCTATTGTTGATGGAATTTCTGCCAATTCAATGGGGACATTTCCCGACTTAAATTTAGGGGAATCACTACAGCGAATTACAGGCGTGCAGATTAATCGCAGTAATTCGAACCCCAATAACAGTCCAAGGGATGCAAGTATTAATCTCCGGGGGTTACCCGATGACTTTTCCAGAACTTTAATAAATGGGCTTCCGTTTGCTGATCCCGTTGATGAAGGTGGTACATCATTTGGGGTATTTCAGTCTGACTTGTTTTCTGGTCTGGAAGTGATGAAGTCACCCACCGCTAGCACACCAGCAGGTGGATTAAGCGGTGTCATTAATTTGAAGACTTCTAAGCCATTGGACTTGAAAGATGGTGCGACAACTATAGGAGTGAAAGGGGCATATGAATCACTGACGGAATCGACTAATCCGTCAGGTTTCCTTTCTACTACCCAGCATATTAATGATGATCTCGGTGTTACTTTTGCCGTTGTAGCATCACAGGACAACTACCGTCGCGATACCACATTGGTAACTCGATATTCCCAGCTCAATGATGAGAGTGGCAATCCGGTTACAATGGCTGACGGCGGAAACGTTTATTATCCAGGTCAAGCTCGTCAAATCGTATCTAGTTATGACGGTAACAATCTTGGAGTTTCAACGGCCCTTCAATATAAATTGTCCGATAAAGTAGAAACTCAGCTTTCAATTTTGTATTCGAGCAGAGATATGGATCGTCCTTTTGACATATGGGTTGTATCAGATCAGGGAAGCACGACAAACGTAGAAGCGCTAAGCGATCCTGTTTTCGCTGGAAATAACGCAAGCGGAGATCCCGAGTATGTGGTAACTGATGTCCGCCTGACAAATGTTGATACAACGCAGGGCCCACGCCCTGGTTCGATGAAAGACGAAGTTTTGAACATCAACTGGGCTTGGAACTGGATGCTGGACAATTGGAATATTGATGCAGCCATTGCGCACTCCAGGGGGAAAAATGAAACCCGGACTATTCAATATGATTACCGTTATGGCGGCGAAAATGGACTTGTTGCAGATCTCTTTACAGGCGGCGCCGACTGGAAAGGGTTTTCCATGGATGTTACAGATGAAGCGGGAGTTGGCTTCGCAGATGTAGGGGATCTCGGTAATGTTCTAGGGGATTACGTTGCTTCACCTCCGCATGTACTGGAAGCACCTGCAGCTATTGGCGGATACAATCGAATTATCATTGCCGACACCGACAGTGATATAGAAACAGACATGAATGTACTTAGCGTGAATGCCAAACGTTACTTGGATTTCGGTGCGGTGAATGGACTGGAGATTGGCGCTTTATACACCGATGGAACAGAAGAAAGTATGCGTCAGCGACATACTGTTCTGGGCATAGATAACCTGTCGTCAGACTTTATCAATAACGATTTCGTCAATGATGTTCATTATCTTGGTGGCGCTTCTTTCATGGGAGGAGAACTCTCTACTCTGAATAACTGGACATCAATTGATCCGTCTGTCTTAGAAAGCCGCTTGCAACCTGTAACTGTGCCAGAAGGGTATGCGTTAGGCACTGCTGGCTGGGTTATAAATCCGTTCGATGGGGCTGTACTCAATGGCAACTATGAAGCGAAAACAAAATCCACAGATGTTTACGCTAAGTTATTATTCGATGGTGTATTTTCTGGCTTTGAATACCGAGGCAATATCGGCGCTCGTTATGTTGATTACACCACTGATCTACAGTCCTTGCGGAATAACAATGGTGTCATTGAGCAAATTTCGACTACCAATGATTACGATGACCTTTTGCCCTCGGCTAATGTTGCGATAAACCTAAATGAAGACCTTATTCTTCGTCTCGCCTATAGCAACACTATTGTGAGACCGCTGAACCGCGATAACTCGCCAGCTCAGACTGTTTCGGTATCAACAGACACGACAAATCCAAATCCAATTAGTGCTACTCTGGGTAACTCAAACCTTGAACCCTATAGCGCAAACTCCTACGACATGTCATTGGAATGGTACAACCGACCTGGCGGTGCGATTACCGTGGCGCTGTTCAAAAAAGAAATTGACGGCTTTATTACATCGGTGAATTTATGTCCAACAGATGGTGGTGGCCTTCCGTTCAGTTCTCTTACGGGCACAGGCGTATTAGATAGTGAGGGTGTATTCGACTGTTACACGCCAGATGGCACAGGCATTATTGTTTCACAACAGCAAAATACGGCTGACACTATTAATGTCACTGGTGCCGAGCTATCAATACAGCAGAATTTAGATTTCTTGGACGGATTCTGGAGTGGTTTCGGAGGTCTATTCAACTTTACTTTCATTGATGTCAGTGGGCAAATAAACGGAACGGATGCCGTATTAGCAGGCGTATCTGAAAGAAACTACAACGCTGTTGTGTTTTACGAGGCTGATAGTTACGCCATTCGTTTTGCTTACAATTGGCGAGATGAGTACCAGATGGCTGCTGGCGGCACATTCTCGGGAGCTGCACGTTCTGTTGATGCCAGAGGACAGCTAGACGCCTCAGCATCCTATAACCTTACAGAAAATGCAGTGCTTACTTTTGAAGCATTTAATTTAACTGAAGAGCCGCTGGTAGAATTCGAGGGAAATATGAATCGCCCCAGAAGAACTGATTTTGACGGCAAAACATTTATCGTCGGGGCTCGATATGCGTTCTAAACAGCAAATTGATAATGGGCGACGCCACGTAATTAAAGCTGGATTAGCTATCGGTGGCGGTGCGCTGGTGTTACATCAAGTCGGCTGTGCGTCTAATTCTACTGCTAGTTCTATCGCTGAGCGTCCTGGCAAGCTGATGTTGGCACTAAGAGATGAAGCTCTCGGTGTCGATTCTGAGACTTTGCGCTTTAGTTGGCTTTTACCAGAATCACAAGCTATCCAGATAGCTAGCCAGGTGCAGATAGCTTCGTCAGAAGAAGCGCTAGAGCTTGGTAACACGTTATGGGATAGCGGTAAAAGTATCTCGGCGCAATCATCCTCGGTCGAATTTAGCCAAGATATTCTGTTGCAGCCTGATGCTGTCTATTTTTGGCGTGTACGTACATGGGATGAGAAAAATGTATCTCAGTGGTCGGCACCACACAAGATTATTACTGCTCCCCAAACTGGGCAGTGGCCAGCGAAACCAATTTGGCTGCCAGTGACACATAAGCAAAATGACTGGGCATTCTTTCGTAAAACGTTCGCTATCTCCGATAGCGGCATAGCGCATGCCTGGCTAAAGTTGTCAGGAGGCAGTACTAAGCCCTCCAGGCAATACGTTTACAAATGCTGGCTCAATGGCGAAATTGTCGGGGTTGGGCCTGTCCGACCAATGTCATCGGAACATCGATTCCATACCTATGATGTCACGGGTTTAATTGCAGAAGGCGACAATACGCTCGCTGCGCAGTGTTTCAGTATTGATGAACAATTTTTCACTGCAGAGCTCATTGTTCAGTTCAAAAATGGTTCTCGCCTGCAAGTCTTATCTGATGAAAGCTGGATGGTGATGGGGGTTGAAAGATGGATGCCGGATGCTGGCACCTTTACAGATATGTATTACCACGGCCCTAATGAATTTATCGACGCACGATACGAACCAAAGAATTGGAAAAGTGCGGGCAAGCAAAGTGGAGAGTGGGATTCAGCGGCTATTGCTGATGTTGCATTGTCAGATATGCGTCCGGCCAAGGTAGATTCTGCTCAGCTTACAAAGCGGCTACCAGCTTCTATCGAGAAGGTGGGAAAACACCACTGGATCCTTGATTTTGGTAAGGAGGTTGTTGGTGGAATCGCATTCTCAGGGCATGGAATAGCAGGACAACATGTTGAAATTCGTTTAGGTGAAGAGCTAAACCCTGACGGTACTGTCCGCTATAAGTTGCGGGCTTTCCCGATTTATCGAGATGTGTGGACTCTTCGAGATGGACAACAGTCACTCTCTCATTGGGGATACCGGGCCTTTCGTTGGGTAGAAGTTATCACAAACGCACCATTAGATATTTCATCATCAATCACCGCTGAAGTTCTAGAGATGCCTTGGGACGAAACGCAGTCGTCGTTCATTAGCAACCTGGCATCGCTGAATAAAGTCTGGGATCTCTGTCACTACTCAATAAAAGCCACTCGACAAGATTTATATCAGGATACACCAACCCGAGAACGCGGCCCTTATGAGGGTGATGCAATTATTAACCAGCTATCCGAATACTATACTCAGCGTTCATTTGGGTTGGCTAAATACTCCGTCTCTTATCTGATTCGTAATCCTACCTGGCCAACGGAATACCGTTTATTGACATCAACGCTAGCGTGGCAAGACTATCTTCATTCTGGTGATGGGCATCAACTCGCCGAAGATTATCCGTTGATGTTAGAGAATCAGTTATTAGAGAACATCAATCCAGTTGGACTCGTGCAAAAGCCGCCTGGGGAATCCAGCAAGGTTAATGGCGACCTGGTGGATTGGCCAGTGTCGAATCGTGACAACTTTGATTTTAAAGAAGTGAACACTGTTGTTAATTGTTGGCAGTATGCGTCTCTTATCGCAATTGCGAACATTGCTGGCGTGCTCGGTAAGACAGAAGATCAACGTCGGTTTAATCAGATTGCAGAGAGAATGCGACAGGCAATTAATCAATATCTATTCGATAACGCTGCCAGCCGATATCTTGACGGGCACTTATCTACACACGCTTCACAGCATGCCACTATCTTTGCGCTCGCGTTAGGTATCGCTGAAAAATCAAAACTACCTGCCATTGGCGAAGCGCTAACTAGAGATATTAAAAAGCGCGGCGTTCAAGTGAGTGCCTATGCAGCGCAGTTTCTTCTGGAGGGGCTGTATCTGACGGGGCAATATGAAACGGCTCTTAGCGTAATGACCAGCGATGCCACATTCAGTTGGCTAAATATGATCAATAAACACGATGCGACTATTGTCATGGAGGCCTGGGACCCGGACATTAAACCGAACACGACCTTCTCACATGCGTGGGGCTCGGCACCGGCCAATATCATACCCAGATTCCTTGCTGGTATTCGAGTGTTGTCCGCGGGAGCTGCCAGGATATCTGTATCTCCGGCACCAGCTTCTGTTTCCTCGTTTGACATAACAGTGCCGACGATTAGAGGGGTCGTCGAAATGAGTTACAACTCCGCCCGTGTTGCCTCGCCACTTATGTTTTCAGTTCCACCCAATGTCGTGGCAGAAGTTGATTTGAGTAAGTTGGGCTGGGCTAGCACAGCGACGATATCTATAGCCGAATCGAGCAAGGGGACTATTTTACCGAATCAGAAGGCTTCTGAAATTTTTGTGCTTAGCGGTGGTAAGTACGTAGTTTCGCCTCGCTAGCAACACAATGCTTATTAAAGGATGTAATCATGGAAAAAAGGCAATATAAAATTATGATGCGCTGGATTGTTATGGGAATAGCTGTTTTCAGCAGCACAAAAATACTGGCAGATGTAATTCCTGATCTTTACCTGCATGACAAACAAAGTCTGAACGGGAAATGGAAATATCATGTCGATCCTTACGAACTGGGGTTTTATGACTATCGCTGGCAGCAGCGAGATCAAAAAGAGAACCCTACTCGAGATGCATTCTTCCTGGATTCAAAGCCGCAAAATAAATCTGACCTTATAGAGTATAGTTTCGACAAAGCAGAAGAAATTACCGTTCCCAGTGACTGGAACACGCAAAGTGAGAAACTCTATTACTATGAAGGTACGCTGTGGTATCGCAAAATTTTCACCGCAGAAACGAATAGTGACCGCACTTTCCTCCGCTTTGGAGCGGCCAATTATCGTGCTGATGTTTATCTGAACGGGAAAAAACTAGGCATGCATGAAGGTGGCTTTACACCTTTTGCTTTTGAAGCTACAGAGCATCTTCGAAACGGCGAGAACTCCCTCATTGTGAGGGTTGATAATAAACGCTACAAAGAAGCAATTCCTACCCTGAACACAGATTGGTGGAATTACGGTGGTTTGACTCGTGATGTCGATCTCGTTTCTGTGCCTGATACTTTTATTTCAGGCCATCAGATAAAGCTAACAGATCATAAATCAGGCAGCATAAAGGGTGAGGTCCAGCTGTCAGGTAAGAAATTAAAGCAGGCTATTACGGTCTCTATTCCTGAGTTGAACAAGTCGGTTCAAGTGAAAACTAACAAGCAGGGTTTAGCTTCGTTTAGTATTTCGGCACCACAGCTTTCACTGTGGTCTCCTGAATCACCTAAGATTTATGAAGTTGAAATAATGAGTGAAACCGACAGTATCACCGACAAAATGGGTTTTAGATCCATTGAGACAAAAGGTAAGCAGATTTTACTTAATGGTGAGCCGGTGTTTCTAAAAGGAATAAGCCTGCACGAGGAGTTCGCTAAGAATGGCGGGGGACGAGTAAGCTCTCACGAGGACAGAAAAACGCAGCTAGATTGGGCAAAATCTTTGGGAGTGAACTTCATTCGGTTAGCTCACTATCCTCATAGCGAAGATATGGTGCGTTTGGCTGAAGAGCGCGGCATCATGGTGTGGTCTGAAATTCCGGTGTACTGGACAATAGCGTGGACTAACAAAGAGACGTATGAGAATGCGGAGACTCAACTGTCTGACATGATTATTCGCGACCGCAATCGCGCCAATGTTATCATCTGGTCTATTGCTAACGAGACGCCGGTTAAAGCTGAACGGACTAAATTCCTTACCGATTTGATTGATACCGCTCGTGAACTCGATGGTACTCGCCTGATTTCTGCAGCTATGGAGAACCATTGGGACAGTAAAGTTGAAAACCTGACAGTGGTTGAAGATCCGCTGGCGGAAGCAGTCGATATTGTTAGTTTCAATCAATATATTGGTTGGTATGGTGGTACACCTGAATTACTTACGAAAGTGTCGTGGCGTATTCCTTATGACAAACCCGTGTTTGTAAGCGAATTTGGTGCTGGCGCGAAATATGGTCTACATGGAGAGAAAGACGAGCGATGGACAGAAGAATATCAAGCAGATCTTTACGATAAAACTGTCACCATGTTGGATAAAATTGATGGGTTAAGTGGTATGTCCCCTTGGATTTTGACCGATTTTCGCTCTCCTCGTCGATTGCTTCCCGAAATACAAAACGACTTTAATCGCAAAGGCCTCATGTCTGAAAAAGGCGAGAAAAAACAGGCTTTCGACGTGCTTAAGCGATACTACGAGAAGAAGTAGGCGGACTCCTTTAATATTTCATGATATCAGAGCTGACTGCATCAATGAAATGACGAAAACTAAAAATAACAAAGGCAGCCGAAGCTGCCTTTTTCATTAGCGCTTAAACATCAGGATTAGAACGTCAGTCCTTCACGGCGCTTATACAGCGGGTTTTTGCTGTCGTCAGCGTAACCGGGCTTCTGTGCTTCTACGGCTTCATCAGAAGAAGGCAGTTCCAGCGGCAGGGTGCCGGTGGGTGATACCTTGCCAGTAAGCACATCAATCACGGCATCGTCTGCACTACCGAAGTTAGCCAGAATAGCGCCTGCGGTATTGTTCAGTTCACCCATGATCATGGGGCGTTCCAGGAAGACGGATAAGATAGTTGGCACTTGCTGGCTAACGGCCAACATTTGCTGATATTTCTCATCGTCTTCGCGGAATGACACGCGGCCTTCATTCTGGCGGCTGCCGAAGAAGTGATTCGGATGCAGCTTTTCACTTGGCGTCGAGAAGCGGAAAATCGCAAAGTCGGCTTGGGCCGGGTCGGTCACAACTTCAAAACCACGAGCGGTCAGTGCCTCTGCATTTAAGCCATCAACGAACACTTTCTTCATAGAGTCTGCCAGTGGCAGCAGCTTATCTGCATTTTTCAGTAGCACTTGGGATTTTGCCTGAACCTCACGAGCCAGTGCCCGCCATTCCGGTTTACCCACATTCGATGCTGCAGTCGCTTCATCCACGTAGGGGTTGTCGAATAAACCAAGCTCAAACTTCAGTGTAAGAATACGGGTGGCCGACTCATCGATACGCGCTTCTGTCAGTTTGCCTTCATGTACCGCGTTAACGATGATCTCAGGCTGGTCTTCACCGCCGAACTGGTCGATACCTGCGGTAATACCTTTCACGAAACGCTCAGGAATAGTCAGGTCTTCCACACCCCATGGCGTCGCAATTTCCCGCACGCCCTGTGGTTTAGTCGGTGCCTTACATTCTTTACTACAGTCCCGGGTTACCGCCCAGTCTGAAACTACAACGCCTTTAAAGCCGGCATCGCCGCGCAGCAGGTTTTGCAGTATTTGTTTGTTGAAGCCCGGGCTTACTGCTTCTACTGGTTCACCGTCTACAGTGATGCCGTGTAAGATAGGATAAGCAGGCATAATGCCGGTGGTTTTTGCTTCGAATGCACCGTCAAATGCGCGGATATGATCTTCAAAGCTGGTATCATCCAGTTGTACATTGCGGCCGTAGTAGTTATGGCCATCAAAACCTTCTACCGCTGCACCGTAACCCACCCAGTGTTTGGTCACGGTTGATACGCCTTCCGGCGTGATGCCATTAGAACTGCCTTGGAAACCACGAATGTACGCGCCCACCTGCTGACTCACTTCACCAGCATCGCTACCAAAGGTGGCAATGATACGAGGCCAGCGAGGCTCGGTGGCTAAATCAGCCTGCGGTGATAACGCCATGGTAAAACCGGTTGCGCGGTATTCCTGACGGGTAATGTCACCAAACTGTTCGGTCACTTCAGGATCGTTCAGCGCACCAAAACCAAGAGGTTCAGGCCACTGCGTGAAACCATCGGTAGACTCAGCAGCCCCTAACACGTACTGGAAGTGGTTGCGCGGATCGGTACTGATGATCGCCGGGATGCCTAGTCGGGTTGTTTCTGCCAGCGCCTGGACTTTATTGTTCTCAACGGCCAGATCTGCCGGCGACATATTCAGACGGCTGATGTAACTGCCGATGTGTTTGTCTTTGAACAGGGAAGCAGCGACATCGATGTCATAGCCGTCCTGAGAAAAACCAGCAAAGCCATTTTTACCCGGCAAGGTGCCATGTACCATTTCACCAGCTTTTTCTTCCAGCGTCATGCGGGCAACCAAGTCGGCCACACGTTCTTCAACGGGTAAACGCCAGTCTTCATACGGGGTAAGTTTGCCATCGGCATTCAAATCGCGGAACGTTTGGCCGTCCTGTTCGATAACCGCTTTGCTGGTGGTTTTAACCGCCACCTGGCTTACAGGGGAGGCATCTTTCTTCGGTTGCTCAACCTGGGCGGGCGAGGGTTTCTCGCCACAACCAGTAAGCATAGCGGTAGTGATTAGGCAGGCACTACCCAATGTTGCTGTATGCTTTTTCATTAATCGTGTCCTTGACCGGATAATTATTCGTTAACGGCGCCTGTGATTTGGTAAGTACCAGAGCCGAGTGAAAAGGTGTTCATTTCATCGGTACGGGAAACGTTAGTTACGAACTTACTGGCATTCACATTCTCGCCGTCAATCTTCAATGCTTGCTGCGCACCGGGTAACGAAATTGTTGCTGTAGTGTTAGCAGGAATGGTTACCCGGTAGTCAAACTTACCATCTTTTACTTGCCAGTGGCTCGAAATTTTTCCGTAAGGTGAATCATATTCTGCTTTTACCCAGTCAATTTCGTTCTGCGGATCAAACTCTGGCTTCAACGCAAAGGTTTTAAAACCGGGGCTCAGTCGTTGAATACCGCCTGAGTGACTGATTAACCACTCACCAATAGCACCGAACGAATAGTGGTTAAAGGAGTTCATGCTGTTATTGCCACCGAATCCGTCTTCAACAGTGTAACCGTTCAGGCGTTCCCAAATTGTTGTTGCACCCTGGTCGATAGGATACAACCACGACGGATACTGGTCGTTGAGCAATAAGCGGTATGCATCATCGGTATAGCCATTCTCAGACAGCGCTTTGCTGATCCAGGCCGTGCCGATAAAGCCGGTCATCAAGGAGTAAGCAGGGCGGGTTTTCCCTGCATCGTCAACGTTTTGTGACGATACCGAGTGGGTAAGTTTCTCTGCCATCGCCGCTGCGTTGTCTTCGTTGAATGCGTTCATTGCCAGACCAACTGCAAACGAGGTTTGGGTGTCTGCAACTGCCCATTCTGCCGGTGGAGCCACCGGATTAAACATACTAGGGCCACCCACCAGACCAACTGTTTGCATTTCATCATTCACAAACTTATCGTTGAAGAAAGCTTTTCGCTCGTCATATTGCTCGCGGTATTCATGGGCCATGGCGTCATCATCAAGAATAATGGCAACCTGTTTCATAATATCCAGCGCATAAATGTGATAAGCCGTAGCCAGATAATCTGCGCCCAGTTGATTATTCTGCGGCCCTAACCAGTCGCCCAATCCTGAGTCTGTGCTTAATCCGGTTTCGCTGTCGATGGAGTCATGTAGGAATGTCATGTATTCATTCATTGACGAATAATGTTCTGCCAACAAGCCTTTATCACCATATTGCCAGTACGTTTCCCACGGTACGGTAATACCGGCTACGCCCCAAAGCACGCCACCGAAGCCGCCGCCAACCGGGGCGACATCAGCATAGCGACCGCTCTCAGCCTGGGTATCGCGCATGGCCTGTAAGTGCCGGCGCATAAACTGGGAGGCATCGCTAACATAGGTTGCGGTAGGCGCAAATACGTTGATGTCGCCAGACCAGCCCATACGTTCGTTACGCTGCGGGCAATCTGTAGGAACAGATAAGAAGTTGTCTACATTCGACCAGGTAAGGTTAGACCACAGCTGGTTTACCTTCTGATCAGAACTTTCGTAGCGCGCAGTAAGCGCCTGTACTGAACTGACTACCACACCGTTAACGGCTTCTAACGGTAATGGCTTGTCTACACCCGTTATCTCAATGTATTGGAATCCGTGCGAGGTGAAATGAGGCTCAAAGGTTTGCTCGCCGTCAGTCATGATGTAGATATCCTGGCTGAGGGCGGCACGATAATTTTCGGTCATGATCATGCCCACGTTCGGGCCTGATTCTGGTAAGTCCGGATAGAGCATTTCGGCAAACCGTACGGTAACGGCTTCACCGGCTTTACCATTCGCAAAATGTAGTCGAGGTACGCCAACGATGTTTTGTCCAAGGTCGTAGACAAATACACCAGGACGTACCTCTTCCACACTTTTTGCCTGAACAGTGGTAAATTCGCGGGCGGGTTCACCAATTTGCCCTACAAGCTTCATGTTGTCGTAAGACAGCGTTTGCGCCGGGCGCATCATGTTTGGTTGTACATTCTGCGCTTTAGTTGACTCTAGTGAAATTTCGGCAGCCGGTTCCCATTCGCGCTCGAACGATGTGGTAGCCCAGCCTGCCTGTTCTTCTGCGATACGGGCATCGAACACTTCGCCCATCGATAAGCTACCGTACACCACTGGCGAGCTGTCGCTAAATTGCCAGTTGCCTGGTTCGGTGATCACAACACTTTCCGAGCCGTCTTCGTAAGTAATGATTAACTGCGCGAGCAGCGACTGGCGATCACCAAATCCATTCCAGGTGTTACCGAAGCCGAGCATGCCACTCCACCAACCTTCGCCTAGTCGGGCGCCCATGGCGTTTTCACCGTTCTGAACGGCATCAGTGACATCGTAAGACTGGTACAAGTGGGTTAAGTTGTATTGCGTTAAGCCAGGGTTGTAGTAATCGTTACTCACCTTTTCGCCGTTCACGTAGTATTCGTAAATGCCCCGGGCGGTAACGTACAAGCGCGCTTTGCTAACCACTTTGTCCGCGACATCGAATTCTGTACGCAGTTGGGGCATACCGTTACTTTGGGTATCAACAACCACGAGCTGACTGTCTTTAGAACCGGTGAATCTAATACCGGCCTTGGTATCGCTTACCTGGCTGGATTTCTCGGCAAATGCAGCGCCATGTTCAGCGCCACTAAACAGCACACTGTGCGGCGTATGCATGTTGCTCACTGTCAGGTTGCTTACTGTGACGGTTGAACCCGCATCCGCGGCTACACCGACATCGTTGAGCATGCCATAGGTGACGTAGTCGTGGTTGTGACCCAGAGGATTGAGCTGAACCGTGGCCCCTTCAACCAGTGGCGGGAACATTAACTGAAAACCAGATTTCTCTTCCGATTCAGCACCGACCCAAAAAGCCGAATTACCATCTAACTGAACGGTAACATTGCCGAATTCATTGTTGATAAGCAGGTTGTGAGGCTTGTGGCGGTTATAAGCGTTTAGCAAAGACGGCTTAATAGCAAAGGATTTAACCGGCGTATCCGGGGTGTCGTTTTGCGTATAGCCTGCACGGTAAAAATTCAGCGTTGCCGGTTTACCGTCTTCAACGCCGGCTACATCCAGTTCAATTTTAAAATAGCTCTCGTCTTCGCCACTTTCTACCTGATAGATGTTTTTGAACTTGTCCATCATACGCGGATCATTCGCAGCAAATACAATACCGCCAGCCGTGCTTCCTTCTTCAATGGTTACGTCTGCGCTAATGCGGAACAGTGGCAAATAATCACCGTAAAGGGGAAGGGCATCATCATCGCCGCCTATCCAAGTTGCGCCGTTCCAGGCGTTCAAAGAGGGATCCAGTAAGCCGGTTTCAAAAGTGGACATGGCCTGACTTTCATCGCCATCGTTGTCCCACACTGTGAGGTGCCAGGTGTATTGGGTACGCGGGCGCAAGGGCGTGCCTTGATAGGTAATGTGAAGCGCTTGTGCGGAGTTTTGCTTGCCGGAATTCCATACCTGCGCGCCGTTTTCGTCAGTCACACGGATTTGATAAGCAGACTGGCTTAAGCCTTTCTCTTCTCCCTTTGCAGCCAACTGCCAGCTAAAGCGAGGCGCGGTGACGTCAATGCCAATGGGCTGGTTGCGGTACTCAGTTTTAAGCGCCGCTAAATCAAATGGTGCAGATGAACTGCCGGCACTGTCTGTGCCGCTACAGGCTGAAAGTATTGTTACAGGTGCTGCAACAGCAAGAGTGAGTATTAGTTTGCGCATGCAAATCTCCAGTACGTACCTGGTGGCAATCTGTTCAGTGAAACCTGCGAGTAGCGCAAGTTATCTGAAATGTTATGATTGAAAGTGATTGGCATGTTGCCCTATCTGAATAGATGTTGTCAATGTGTTAACAGCCACGTGACGAAACTAGCACAAGATAATCGAGCCGAGATACTGGTCGGCGGGTGAAATATAGCGCATCGGGCAATGACATAAAGCATGCGAAGCGCGCTGCAAAGCTTATTTAATCTACTTTACATTCAATCCTATTCATTTCTGTTGGTTAACTGCGTTTGTGTATTTTTTATTCATTAAATTTATGGATAGCAGGTATTAACCATATTTGTTTGTGATTGTTATTGACTGTTTATGATTGTCGCTGTACTTTGTTGCTCCAATGTTAATTAAAATCGAGCAGTTTTAATAAAAATAACATGCTGCCAAAAAGTAAGTTAATCACTGACACACAACCACGCAAGGAGATGAAAATGGCTTCATTTTCAGGACTAACCGCTACACCAGCATTCCGTCGTTCCGCACTCGCGGTAATGATTACGGCTTCTTTTTCCCATTGTGCAATCGCTCAGGACGTTGAGTCTGCCCAATCCGAACCCGATCCTACTGTAGAAACTATTGAGGTACGTGGTTCTGCAACCGGTACACTTATTCGCGGTGCAACGCCAGTCGGTACGAATGTGGTGGGTATTTCTGAAGAAGATGTGGCTGAAATTGGTGTACCTGACAGCAACGAACTCCTTGCGCAAATTCCGCAAATGACTAGCACCTTTAATAGCCGTCCAACAATGGCGACAGATATTGGTCAGGGCATGCCAATGCCTAAACTTCGCGATATTGGTACCGGCGGCGGTAGCACAACACTCGTACTGTTAAACGGTTTACGCTTACCAGGCTCAGGCATTATTCAAACGGTACCAAACGCGGCAGCCATTCCTCCTTCTGTATTAAGCACAGTAGAAGTGGTTATGGATGGTGGCTCTTCAATTTATGGTTCCGACGCCATTGCTGGAGTAGTTAACTTTATTACCCAACGCCCAAAAGATGGCGTTACGCTGAACCTGGAAGGTGGATTTGGTGACAGCTACACCGCAGGAACGCTCAACTTAACCGCCGGCACATCTTGGGATTCTGGTGCGGCGATGCTGTCGTTTTATCATGCGGAAAACGGCGATGTGATGGGTTCAGATCGTGATTTCATTACCGCCGACAATACTGCAAACGGCGGCGGTGACTATCGTACTCGCCAGTGTAGCCCTGGCAATATCACGGCAAACGGCACCAGCTACCGCATGGATACGCTCACCGAAGGCAGTAACTTATGTGATCCTAACGACGGTATTTCGTATGTACCTGAACAAAAGCAGGACACCATCTTCCTGGCCCTTGAGCAGGAATTTTCTGACAACGTTTTCCTTAATCTGAACACTTACTACAGCGACTGGGGCGTAGACATTACCGGCGACGCAACCAACGCACTTACGGATTTAGGTGCTTCGGGAACTATCACTTCCGATAACCCTTACTTTACTGCAATTGGCGATGAAACGTCGCAGACCGTAGACTTTAACTTTTCTGATGTCGTAGGGCCTGGTGCGAAAAACAGCAGCGACTTTAAAGCATTCTCTTTCATGCCGGAACTCACGGTTGAGTTACCAAATTACTGGCGTTTGAAAGCGGCATACAGCTACGGCTGGGCTGAAACCCATGGTGAAGAAACCGGGGTAAATGCTACCGCCGTTGCCGCCGCGCTGGCAGGTACCGACGAGTCCACTGCACTGAATCCTTATAATGTAGCTGCAACAGATCCTGCGGTACTGAACAGTATCCTTTCTTACTACGGTACACTGGGTGATGCGAAGCAAACCCATCATCAGATCCGCCTTACACTGGACGGCGCCATTTACTCTTTACCAGCCGGTGATGTCATGCTGGCGGTGGGCACAGAGTACTTCAAGCAAAACTACGACGTTTCATTTGGCGGTGGCGCAGCAAACGCACTGCAAATGACAGAAACGTCTGCTTCTCGTAACGTTAAGTCCGTATTCAGTGAAGTGGTTGTGCCGGTGATGGACGATCTTGATGCCGGAACCATCGACTTTACTGCGTCCATTCGTTACGACAGTTACAACGATGTGGGCAGCACGACCAACCCGAAGATCGGCGTAGACTATTCTCCGACTGAAAATTTACGTTTGCGTGCGCAGTGGGGAACGTCATTTCAGGCGCCTAGTTTGGCGGATTCCGGTGCAGCCGTTGATACCCGCGCTATCACGTTAGGCGTGAGTCCTTTCATGGCACCAGACGCAGCTGATTCTGACTTCTTCCGCGGCACCATTATTTTGGCAGGCGGTAGCGATGGCTTGCAACCAGAAGAATCTGAATCTTACAGTGTAGGTTTCGACTGGACGCCAGAGTTCTCTGACGATCTGAAAGTGAGCATGACCTACTTTGACGTGGACTATTCCAGTGCAATCAGCCTGGCACCGTTCTACACGCCAAGTGTATTGTTTAGCACACCGGGCTATGCCGATTACTACACATTGAATCCAACACTGGATGAAGCGCTGGCAGCAGCAGATGGTATGCGTATCGACGGGCAATCAATTGAAAGCCTTTATGCTGACGGAAACTCTGCCTACGTACTGTTTGACGCACGTCGTAATAACATGACGGCCACCAAGTTATCGGGTATCGACTTTGACATCAGCAAAGTATGGCAAACCAGTTTTGGTAGCGTGAACGCCAGTGTGGCAGGTTCCTACACCTTAGACAGAACCTTCCAGCCTGTGCAGGGTGCGGCCTATCAAGACGAAAAGAGCACAGACGAGCGTGGCGACTATAACTTGTTAGCGCAGGTGGGTGCGACTTACGAAAACATGCTGGGTACCGTTCGCATTCTTCACACTGACGGTTGGGAAAATGCGGTTGCCTCTGCAGATTCGCTCACTACTGTAAACTTGTTCGGCAAGTACGATCTGGGTGAGTATGAGTTTGTCGAAGAAGCTTCAGTGACGGTGAATGTCGATAACTTGTTCGATGAAGACGCTGTCTACTATGATGACGCAAACGGCTTTATCAGTGGCTCAACACTGGGGCGCGTGATTTATCTGGGACTGAATCTGAAGATGTAATCAGTGTAAGTCTAAGAGCGGAGTCGGCAGACTCCGCTTTTTGTCGTTCAAGGCCTGAATGCAAAAACAGGTATCACTATTGGTAAGTCGTCGTTAAGGAAAATTATATGCAGGAGAAGAGCATGCTTAAAGCCGTATTGGATATTGGAAAAACCCACATCAAATTGCTTTTGGTGAAAAATGGTAAAGAATGTGCCAGCTTCAGCTGCAAAAACGCACCCATCGAAGGCATGTATCCGCAAGCCGACGTTGATGGCATTTGGAACTGGTTAACTGAAACCTTACGTTCGTGTTCATTAACGCCGCAGATCGAGGGATTTGTTGTCACCACCCATGGTGCCACTGCCGCGCTAATCAACGACGCGCAGCCACGAGAAGATGCGCTTGTACTACCCGTACTCGACTACGAATTCGCGGGTATTGAAGCATGTACAGACGACTATCAGAAAGTACGGCCCGATTTTGAAGACACCTTGTCTCCAGCACTGCCTGCGGGGCTGAACCTTGGGCGTCAGTTGTTTTGGCTGCAATCAAAATTTGCTGATCAGTTTTCCTTTGCAACGACAATTTTGATGTATCCCCAATATTGGGCATGGCGCTTAGGCGCGGACATGGCCACCGAAGTCACGTCGCTGGGTTGCCATACCGATATGTGGAACCCGCAAAAACAAGACTATTCAACGCTTATAAGCGCCTGTGGATGGCAAGAAAAGCTGCCAGAATTGCGCAATGCCTGGGACTGCCTAGGAAAAGTATCTGAGGATGTCGCTAAGCAAACCGGACTCTCAGAGGATTGCGAAATCTTTGCGGGAATTCACGACAGTAACGCCAGTTTGCTGCGCTATTTGTCGATGGCCCAAGATGGCGAAAGCTTCAACGTCATTTCTACAGGTACCTGGACCATTCTGATGCAGGTGAACGGCAGCACCGAAACGTTGGCACAGCATCGCGATACTTTGGCAAATGTGGATATTCATCGTAACCCGGTGAGCTGTGCCCGTTTCATGGGCGGCCGGGAATATGAAAAAATCTGTACTACCCTGGGGGGCAATATTCGTATGAGCGCCGAAGCGGCGGATATCCAAAAGGCGTTAGATGAGGGCTGGATGGTAACGCCAGATTTCAGTCAGGGTAACGGCCCGTTTGGCGGTCTGACACCACAACTATTGTGTCCGCCATCACCAGAAGCGCCACAGGCCATTGCCACACTCTACTGCGCACTTTTGATTGATCAGCGATTGAGCGACCTGAATTCAACGGGCACGATATATATAGAAGGGGCATTTTTGAAAAACCCTATGCTATGTCAGCTAGTGTCGCAGTTGCGCCCACAGCAAAAAGTGATGCTGTCTCGTGACAATACCGGCACGGTAATGGGCGCAGCAAGCCTGGTGCACTACAACAGTAATGAACAGTCAGCGTTGGATGTGATTACCTGCGAGCCTGCCGCATTTGAGGGTTTAGAAGCGTACCGGGCGAAATGGTTTTCATATATTAACTAAAAGTATCACTTTCAATCAAAATGCGCGTATTTGATTGATCGCATTTGCACAGGTGACTATATTATCTCCCACACATATAACAATTACACAGGTAATACCATGCTGGAGAAGCAACGTCACCAGCTCATTCTGGACATCCTTGATGAGAGTACTTTCATCAGTGTGCGCGACCTTTGCGCTCAGCTGAATTCGTCCGAAGCGACTATTCGCCGCGACCTTAACAAACTGGCAAGTGCAAAAAAGATTCGAAAAATTCGTGGTGGTGCGCAGGTACTCGATAACAAAACCGTCTCGAATATCCGTCTTTCAGGAAATGCTTTTCTGGTGGACCGGGAGCGCAATGCCAGTACTAAACAATTGATTGCTAAAGCCGCCACCGACATGTGCGAAGACGGCGAGTCTATTATTATCAACGGCGGTAGCTCTACCTTCATGATGTCTGAGTATCTGGTAGAGCGAAAAATGAATATTCTGACTAACTCGTTCGTGCTTGCCCACGAACTGCTTGAAAATAGCCAGAATCAAGTAACGCTACCTGGCGGCGAGGTTTACCGTAAGCAAAGCATTATTCTGAGTTCTTTCGAGAACGACACCACACAGAATTATCGCGGCAGCAAAATGTTCATGGGTTCGCCTGGTGTGAGTGAATTTGGCGTAATGGAAACCGATCCATTACTCATATTGGCTGAACAGAAGTTACGTAAACGCGCTGACAAGCTCATTGTACTGGCAGACAGCAGTAAGATAGGTATTCGCGGCAATCTTATTTTCTGTGGCCTGGACGAAGTCGATACGGTGATTACTGACAGCAAAGCAGACCCTGAAGCGCTCGACCGTATTCGCGAACACGGTGTGAATGTGATTGTGGTTGAAAACTGCGACTAAAGCTGCCCGGTTCTGATTAATCTCTAAGCGATAGTACGTTCTGTGCTATCGCTTCCTTTACGCTTGCCCAAATCCCTCTTTGAAGTTTCATATTTGGTACCAAACTGTTAACAACTGCGGTTTTTTACATCAATACTATCTAGTCTAAGGTATATTCCCTTTAAAATTAATGTAACAATTCTGTTATATTGTGATTGGAAATGATTGACAAAGATTGCAATGGATGTATATTGATTTGTATTCAATCAGCGGCTTTGCCATGAAGACCCGATTCACTAAATAACTTCACAGGATGCTCAGAAATGCCTTATCAGCCAGATGAATACAAACACGTCAAATATCTGTGGGAAGACGAGGTTGCCGACAAACTCGATCCCGTAGATAACCTGGTATACCGCTCCAACAAGTTGGGCGAAGACCAGCGCATTACCAATACCGGTGGTGGTAACACGTCAGCCAAACTGATGGAAAAAGATCCGCTTACCGGTAAAGATGTGGAAGTACTTTGGGTAAAAGGTTCTGGCGGCGACCTGCGTACGTCAAAGAAAGAAAACTTTTCATCACTGTACCAGGACAAACTGAATGCACTGGACAGTGTGTATCAGGATTACAGCGATAAGGGTTACAAGTCTGCCGGCGAAGACCGCATGGTTGGTATGTTCAAGCACTGTAACTTCTGCCTGAACCCACGTGCATCGTCTATCGATACGCCTCTGCACTCAATGATTGACGAAAAGCACGTTGATCACCTGCACCCGAATGCGGTGATTTCAGTGGCATCTTGTAAAGCACAGAAAGAGCTGACAGAAGTGATTTGGGGCGGCAAGCTGGCTTATGTACCGTGGATGCGTCCTGGTTGGGAAGCGGCGAAGCTGTGTGAAGACACCTATGCAGCGAACCCCGATATCTGGGGCATTTTGCTGGGCCAACACGGTCACACCAACTGGTCTTCTGAAAGTAAAAGCTGCTACGAAACTTCTCTGTGGGTAATTGAAACCGCAGCGCGCTACATCGAAGAGCATGACAAAGGCGAAATGACCTTTGGTGGTCAGAAGTACCAGTCGCTAGACGATGCGGCACGCACCGATTTGCTGAAGGACTTCTTACCTGTAGCGCGCGGCTTACTTTCAAACAAAGTGAAGTTTATCGGTACTGTTCAAACTGACGACGCCACGCTGCGATTTGTGAACAGTGTTGATGCGCCGCGTCTTGCTGAGTTAGGTACTTCTTGTCCTGACCACTTCCTGCGTACCAAAATTAAGCCTCTGTTTGTCGATTTCGACCCACAGAATGATGACTTCGATACCTTGATCACCAAGTTTAAAGCGGGCCTGGAAAAATACCGCGAAGATTACACTGCGTACTACGAAGCGTGTAAACGCGAAGACTCTCCAGCAATGCGTGACCCAAGCCCAACAGTGGTATTGATTCCGGGTGTAGGCATGATTTCCTGGGGTAAGAACAAGAGTGAATCTCGTGTAACTGCAGAATTCTATAACTGTGCCATTGAAGTAATGCGTGGCGCAGAAGCGATTTCTGAATATACCGCGCTGCCAGCTCAGGAAGCGTTTGATATCGAATACTGGGCGCTGGAAGAAGCAAAACTGCAGCGTATGCCGGCTGAAGCCCCTCTGGCTCGCGACGTGGTTGTGGTGATTGGTGCCGGTGACGGTATTGGTAAAGCGACAGCCCACCGCGTTGCTAAAGAAGGCGCGCACGTTGTTTGTGCCGACTTGAACCTGGAAAACGCGCAGCGTACCGCTGGCGAGCTTACAGATAAATATGGTCAGGGCATCGGCGTTGCCGGTACAGGCATTTCGTCATGTGGTCCTGCGGTTGCTATGCAGGTAGATATCACCAAGCGTGAAACCGTTGAAGCATTGTTTACCCAAGTACTTTTGGCCTACGGCGGTCTGGATAAAGTCATCGTTACTGCGGGTGTGTTCATTGCTGAAGGCAGCGACCTGGCGAAGAATGATTCCATCTTCGACATCAGCTTTGGCGTGAACGTGAAAGGCGGTTACGTGGTCGGTTCCACTGCACAGAAGATCTGGGAAGCACAAGGTCTGAAAGGTGCCATGGTGCTGACAACCAGTGTTAACGCTGCCGTTTCGAAGAAAGGTTCGCTGGCTTACGACACCAGTAAAGCGGCAGCAAACCACTTAGTGCGTGAACTGGCAGTGACCTTGTCTCCACTGGTAAACGTGAACGCATTGGCACCGGCTACGGTAGTGCAGGGCAGTAACATGTTCCCCCGAGACCGCGTGATTTCCTCGTTAACCAAGTACGACATTGCCCATGATGAAAGCGAAACCACTGAGTCACTGCGCAACAAGCTGGCGGAATTCTACGCCCAGCGCACCCTGACCAAACAACCTATTACACCGGATGACCAGGCCGAAGCGGCTTATCTTCTTGTATCCGGTCAACTAAGCAAAACAACCGGGCAGGTGATCAGTGTAGACGGTGGTCTGCATGAAGCCTTCCTGCGATAAGAGGTGAGTTATGTTACGAAGAATTGATGCATCCGTTATTAACGACGAAAACGAAAAGTTAAAGAGCCACCTGGACGCCGATTATGCTGCGCTGGCTGACAAACTTGCCCGCGACAATATTGATATTGAAACCATTACGGCAAAAGCCGGTGAGTTTCAGGTAGCCGTGCCTTCTTGGGGCACCGGCACCGGCGGTACGCGTTTTGCCCGCTTCCCGGGCACCGGTGAGCCACGTAATATCTGGGAAAAGCTGGAAGACTGCGCTGTTATCAATGAAATGTCTGGCTGTACCGACAGCGTTTCACCACACTTCCCATGGGACAAAGTGGACGATTTCTCTGAACTGAAAGAGAAAGCTGATGCATACGGACTAAAATGGGTATCGGTTAACTCTAATACCTTCCAGGATCAAAAAGGTCAGGAATACTCATACAAGTACGGCAGCCTGAGCAACACCAAGAAAGAATCCCGTGACCTGGCCATTCAGCACAATCTGGACGTTATTGAATACGGTAAGCAACTGGGTGCGAAAAGCCTGACAGTGTGGGTGGGTGACGGTTCTAACCATCCTGGTCAGTCTCACTTCCAGCGCGCTTTCGAGCGCTATCTTGCGAGCATGGAAGAAGTGTACAAAGGTCTGCCTGACGATTGGGAAATGCACATCGAACACAAAATGTTTGAGCCTGCATTCTACTCCACCATCATCCAAGACTGGGGTTCAAACCTGCTGGCTGCTATGCACTTAGGTCCCAAATGTAAGTCGCTGGTAGATCTGGGTCACCATGCACCGAATACCAACATTGAAATGATTGTGTCGCGCCTGATTCAGTTTAAAAAACTGGGCGGCTTCCACTTCAATGACAGTAAATATGGTGACGACGATCTGGATAGCGGTTCACTGCATCCGTATCAGCAGTTTCTGATTTTCAACGAACTGGTCGATGCCGAATACCGTGGTCAGGAAGGTTTTGGTCCAGCTTACATGCTTGATCAGTCGCACAACGTAACTGACCCGGCAGAAAGCTTGATCAACTCTGCTATTGAAGTGCAACGTTCTTATGTAAAAGCACTGCTGGTGAATCGTGAAGCGCTGTATGGTTATCAGGAAGACAACGACGCATTAATGGCATCGCTGGAACTGAAAAACGTATTTAATCTCGACGTTTCACCTATTCTGGCAATGGCCCGTTACCGTAAAGGTGCGCCAATCAATCCTCTGGGTGTATACCGCGCTGCAGGTTACCGCGAAGGTATGGCGAAACAACGTCCGCAGGATCCAAACGCCACCGGTTCTGGTATTGTCTGATCACGCCGTAATCAGTATGTAAATTTACAGCTCGCTACGGCGGGCTGTTTTGTATGTTATGCAGTGTTACCTGTTCAGGGAAATGGAAAAAGAGCAATGCGATTAAGCCAGTGTCATAACTTTCATGACTTTCGGAAGTTGGCGCAAAAGCGTCTTCCGGGGCCGATTTTTAACTACATCGACGGTGGAGCCGATGACGAAACCACGCTAAAACGCAACACTTCAGCGTTTCGCGAATGTGACCTCATTCCCCGGGTACTTACCGGTGTGAAAGACATCGATTTAAGTGTTGAAGTGATGGGGCAGAAGCTTGCGCTTCCGGTGTATATGTCACCAACGGCGTTACAGCGGTTATTCCATCATCAGGGCGAGCGTGCTGTTGCAGCAGTGGCTGAACAGTTCGGTACCATGTTTGGTGTATCGTCTCTGGGTACTGTGAGCATGGAAGAAATCGCCAAACAGTACGATACGCCTCAGGTGTACCAATTCTACTTCCATAAAGATCGTGGACTTAATCGTGCCATGATGGAGCGGGCAAAAGAGTCTGGCATCGAGGTAATGATGTTAACGGTAGACTCTATCACTGGCGGTAACCGCGAGCGCGACTTGCGAACTGGTTTCTCCATTCCGTTTCGTCTGAACCTGGCAGGGTTGTGGCAGTTTGCCACCAAACCGATGTGGGGCATCAACTATGTCACCCACGAGAAGTTTTCTTTGCCGCAACTCGATGCGCACATCAACATGGGTGGCTCTAGCAGTTCTATTGGTGACTACTTTACTAATATGCTCGACCCTTCCATGAACTGGAAAGATGTGGAAGAGATGGTGAAGTTCTGGGATGGACAATTCTGCCTTAAGGGCATTATGAGTGCAGAAGATGCCCGTCGCGCTGTGGATATTGGTTGTACCGGTATTGTGATTTCCAATCACGGTGGACGACAGCTAGACGGTTCCCGAAGTTCATTCGATCACCTGGCAGAAATTGTTGATGCTGTTGGCGATGAAATTGATGTGATCTTCGACAGTGGCATTCAGCGCGGTACTCATGTGCTTAAAGCGCTGGCGCTGGGTGCAAAAGCGGTTGGTCTTGGCCGCTACTACCTGTTTGCACTGGCAGCTGCGGGCCAAAAAGGCGTAGAACGCGCAATGAAGCAAATGGTGGCTGAAATCGAGCGTGACATGCGTTTGATGGGGTGCAGCAAGATAAGCGAACTCAATCGCGACCACGTGCGTTTTCGCTAACATTTACCTTTCTTTTCAAAGGGCCGTTAAGGCCCTTTTTTGTGCCTTTAATTTATCATTAACATCACGATTTTCCTCAACTTAGCAATCATGCTATGTAACTTAATACTCAATTGCAATCACGCTTAGCTTTCGTAATTGCAAAAATATGATTGAAACTGACTAAAAGTATGTGATCGGCGTTAAAAATTTGTGTATGCTGGCCCTTCAAGTGTTTCAATGATGTAAATCCGTTACTAAAAAATTACATGCGGGTGGTTGAGGGAGTTAGGTATGACGCCGAATCCAATGTTAGGTGTTTTGTTTCACTGGTTAGGGGGGCTGTTCTCCGCCAGTTTTTACGTTCCATATAAACGCATTCAGCGATGGTCTTGGGAAATTTTCTGGTTAGCGGGTGGTATATTCAGCTGGTTTCTTTGTCCGTGGTTTTTTGCCTGGATCCAAACAGAAGATCTGCTCGGCGTATTAGGCGCAACAGACATGTCTACCTTGCAGCAGTGCTTCTTATGGGGGCTGGGCTGGGGCTTCGGTGGCCTTACGTTTGGTTTGGCTGTGCGCTACATGGGGATTTCTTCAGGTATGGCTATTGTACTCGGCCTTACCACGGTACTAGGTACGCTCGGTCCGCCAATCTTCGACGGTACTATTGGCGCGGTATTAGCCACAACAGCAGGACAGTTCGCCGTTGGCGGAACCTTAATGACCCTTGCGGGCGTGATTGTGGTGGCACGAGCAACTGCAGAGAAAAATCGGAGTTTGGGCACAACGTCTGATGCTGAAACCATCGATATGAAAAAGGGGCTGGCCATTGCCGCATTCTCTGGTGTGATGTCGGCTTGTTTTGCCTTCGGTATCGCTGCCGGAAAGCCTATTCGCGAACTCACCCTTGAAGCCGGTACAGACCATCTGTGGCAGGGATTACCTGTACTTTGCGTGGTTTTGCTTGGTGGTTTAACTACTAATGCCGTGTGGTGTATTTATTTGATCATAAAAAATGGAACTGCGCGTGAATTCCTCGGTCATACCAATACGAGCATTGAGAAGTTGCCTGGCAGCACGATGTTGAAAAACTATCTGCTGGCCGCCCTGGGTGGAGCATTCTGGTATTTCCAGTTTTTCTTCTACACCATGGGTGAAAGCAACATGGGCAAATACGAGTTTTCCAGCTGGACCATTCACATGGCCAGTATCATCATCTTCTCAACCCTTTGGGGTTTAGCGTTGATGGAATGGAAAGGCAGCAATAAGAAAAGCAGAATGTTATTGCTAGCAGGTATTTCGCTACTGGTTCTCGCCACGCTGGTTATCGGTGTGGGCAACTCGCTCCAATAATTTTACGGTCCCTAGCGCCTTCCTCGGTTTGGTTTCCAGTGGGTTGGCGCGCTCCCCCTCCTTCTTTTTTGCATTTCTTTACGCTTATCTGTTAGTGTGCACAAAATCTACAAACGCCTGAGTCACAAAGAAAAACATATAAGATCTCATACCTAAAGGTTCTTAATTTTATAAAAAGGTATTTTTTTTAGAACCTGCAAACCCAAGCGAATGTGCTACGTTTTTAATCAGTCAACGTAGCGAACATTCAGGACGGATTATGAAAAAGTTAGTTAGTGCAGCAATGTTGGTGGCAGCCGCCGCATCTTCTCCGGTACAAGCAATCACAGAAGGTGATTACTATTATTTGCCCAGTAATTTGTGTGAAGCCGCCGAGACAGTAGCAAGCGAAAATAAGCTTCTTACTGTTATTGGTAACGACTTCCAGTCGCAGGTACAAATTAATCTGGCTTTGTTAACTGATTATCCGGCTACAGGTGTTGCTTACCTTGAGCGTGCACAGAATGTCGACCAAATCGCTATCGTTGAAAAAGCATCGAAAAACTGGACGCCTTTTAGTCAGGACAACATGTATATTCTGGGCAAAGAGAAGATCCCGTTCTCTGAAGCCGCAAAGTTGCCAACCATCCTCGCCAATTCGCCAGAACGCGCCCAGGCTTATCTCGCTAAAGTTGAAGCGTTTAAGAATAAATATCATATATCCGACGATGAGATTGTGACTGTTCAAACCGGCGCACGGGTGCTTGTTCAAGACGAAAGCGAAGAAGTTTTTCTGAAAAATTTCTTCACCACCTTTGATGTTGGCCGTATTGAGAAACATATCTTATCCATCGATCATCACACACCAATGATGGAGTCGCTGGAAGTGGCTTACCTTGAAAAACGTAGCCACGGCGCCTGCGGTATCAAAGCTCAGGGAATCGCTAAACTTTAATACAATCTTTTAATTGTTGCTCCCAGGTAGTTAATACCTGGGAGCACTCGTTTCCAACATTCAGAATCTTCATAATCACTTCAGAGTAAATGCGTTAGTCAGGTACGCTAAACGCGTCATTTTCTGCCTGAATAGTAATGCTGTTCTTTTCCTTCATTCATTTGCTTAATATCAGCACAATACTCAGAAACTGGGCGGATAAGCAGTCGTGGGATACCAATGGGGTCACCGCTTTCAAGACAGTAGCCGTAGCTCTTGTCTTCAATTTGCTTCAACGACTTGGCGATCTTCCCTAATAGAAGCCTTTCACGGTCTAAAATACGCAGCGCAAGACGAGACTCCTCTTCATACTGCGCCCTGTCCACATCATCGCTGAATTCTGGCGGTGAACTTAAGGTCGTCTTCACTTCTTCAATGTGATTCATGGTGGTTTGTTTTAAATCGAGCAAATACTGTTTAAAAAAAGCTAATTGCTCGTCGTTCATATAGTGATCTTCTGGCGCTGCCAGTAATTCATCTTTAGTCAGCATAACTATCCTGCATCTATTTCTCAGACCAATTTCTGTTGTACTGAGCATGACAGAGGTTGTGTTTGTAATTGTTACATTATAACATTGTGTAAATTGTTACAATATAACATTTCATTGGAGAGGCAATGTTCAGAGTAAGTCAGTTGGCGGTGGCAGTAGCTGCATTGCTGCCCGCTATTTCTGTTGCACAAGGACTGCAAGGCACTGTTAAGAATGCAGCGGGTGATGTGCTGTCAAATGCGTCCGTAGAAATTGAGTCATTGGGAATAAGTGTGAAGTCCGACAGTCAAGGGCTGTTCAAATTTCCTCAAGTCGCGAATGGCGACTACATTATTCATGTTTCTGCACCAGGCTTTGCACACCTGCATCAAAACATCACGGTTGCTGGTTCTCAGCCAACTGAAGTCAATTTATCGTTAGCATCTACCTCCATAGAGGTTATTGATGTAACGGCAACCCCCATGCACTTATCAAGCATGGAATCTGCGTCGCCCGTCAGCGTCCTTTCAGGCGAAACACTTCGACGTCAACAAGCTGCAACGTTAGGCGACACGCTGGAGAACCTACCGGGTGTCCAATCTAACTTTCATGGCAATGTGGCCAGTACGCCAATTATTCGTGGCCTGAGCGGCCCGCGAGTACTGATTGCGCAAAACGGTTTGGATGTAAGCGATGTGTCTCGCGTCGGTCCGGATCACTCGGTTGCATCAGAAGCGTCTACCTCTCAACAAATAGAAGTGCTGCGCGGCCCGGCAACGCTGTTTTATGGCAGTGGCGCCATTGGTGGTGTTGTGAATGTGGTTGATGGCCGCGTTCCCACCGATAACGACACTCGCGGTGAGTGGTTGCTGGAAACCGATTCAGTCAATAATCAAAAACTGGGCTCGTTCAACGTGACCTCTGGTGCCGGAGATTTTGCGGTATATGCCGATGGCTATTGGCGTGAATCTGATGACTACGATACTCCCGTTGCACCAGATAATGACGAAGACGGCCAAAATGGCGAACACGTTGTTAAAAACAGTGCAGAAGAATCCAATGGTTTGACGCTGGGTGGCAGCTATCTCATGGATAACGGCTATGTAGGCGTTGCGGTTGAACGGTTTAACCGTGAATACGGCATTCCCGGGCATTCTCACGGTGGCGACGAAGAGGTTGCCGTGCTGGCAGATCTGGAGCAAACCAAAGTACAACTGCTGGGTGAATATAACCTGAAAAATAACTGGCTTGATCGTGTAAGTTTCCGAGCCGGTCACACCGATTACGAACATGCTGAAATTGAGCTGGGCGCAGTGGGTACCACTTTCGAAAACAATACTGATGAGGTAAGAATTGACCTGATCCATAGTGTGTTTGGCGGGTGGAATGGCGGTCTTAGCCTGCACTATAAAAACAGTGAAGTGATGGCTGTAGGTGAAGAAGCCTTTACGCCGCCGTCCGAGGCAGAAATGATTGCCTTAGGGTTGATGGAAGAACGCCATTTCGGCGACTTTCTTGTGCAGCTTGGTGCTCGTGTTGAAAGGGTAACGCTGGATGCCGCTGAAGCACGACTGCCGCAGTTGGCTGCCCATGCACACGACGAAGAAGGCGAGGAAGAAGAGCACGACCATGAGCACGAGGAAGAGGGTACTTCGGTGACTCGCGTGTTTAATGTTGCGCAGGAATTTACGCCAGTCTCTCTGTCTGCCGGTGTGGTGTGGGATTTCACCCCGGGTTACAACATCGGTGTGTCGTTATCCCGTTCGCAGCGCGCGCCATCTGCGTCTGAATTATTGTCTTTTGGCCCACACATTGGTACGGGTACCTATGAAGTCGGTGCGCTGTTTGCGCTTACTGGCGACGAAGAAAGTGCATTTGGATTAACTCAGAATGCCCTCGACCTGGAAACGGCTAACAATATCGATGTGACGTTCCGTAAAACCGAAGGTGAAGTTGGGTTTATCTTAAACGCGTTTTACAATCAGATAGACAACTACTATTACCAAATCGAAACCGGATTGTACGCAGAAAGTGGTCACGACCACGATCACGGCGAGGAAGACGAAGAGACCCATGACCACAGTGACGAACTGCCGGTTTACCTGTTCCGGGCAGACGACGCAATTTTGCATGGCTTTGAGGCGCAGGTCGCCTGGCAGGTCACGCCTGAGTTTAAAGCTGAGGTATTTTCTGATTATGTTCGGGCTCGTCTGAAGGACGGTGGTGATTTACCTCGCACGCCGCCGCTGCGCTTTGGAACACACCTGAGTTACCAAACCGAAACGCTAACCGCAAACTTGGATGTGACACATTACGCCAAACAGGATCGCATCAGTGAATTTGAGACTGAAACCGACGGCTATACCCTGGTAGACGCCTTTGTTTCCTATGACATGCAACTGATGTCTCAAGATGTGTCGTTATACCTTAAGGGCACCAACCTCACGGACACTGAGGCTCGAGTGCACTCTTCATTCCTCAAAGATTTGGCTCCAAGACCGGGCAGAAGTATCGGTATTGGCCTGAGAGGGTATTTCTGATGTTCCCGCTAAATTCATCAATGGAATCGAAAATGAATACAACGAAAAAACTGACCTACCTGGCAACCCTGGTAAGCGCATTACTACTTACTGGATGTGGTGATGCTGAAACTGAAATCAACGAATTACCTTCAGTAGTGGAAGACAGTGATGATGCTCACGACCACGGTGAGGAAGAGCATGTAGAAAATGCGGGTCGTCTGTCGGTATTGGATGCCGCGTCTAACACGCTGGCCATTTATAACCTCGAAGACAACTCGCTGCTGGATACATTTACCACTACTTACGAAGGAAGTTCGCTAACCAGTTCTGCGGGCAGCCGCTTTGCTGTGATTACCAGTCGCACCAATGACCTGGTGGAATTTGTCGATGGTGGTTTGTGGCAGGAAGACCATGGCGACCACCTTCATGCTTACGAAGAAGCACCAACAGCGTCAGCGTTTACACTCAGCGGCAGTCGACCAACGCACGTAGATAGCCACGACGGCCAGCTAGCCGTGTTTTTTGACGGTGATGCTGATTCAGGCTTGCCCGCGATGGTTCAAGTCGTGACCGACAGTAACATTGCCAATGAATCTGCCGAAATCGCTACCCTTGATTTCACGGTGAACATGCATGGTGTGGCAAAGCCAGTAGGCGATATGTTACTTGCTTCAGTAAGACGGGAAGACAGCGTTACCACATCGGCGAATGCGGTGCTGCCAGATAGCGTTGGTGTTTATCACTTGCATGATAGCGAGTATGAACAGGAGCAGCTGTTCGAAGGTGAATGTCCTGATTTGCATGGCGCTGCGGTAACGGACGACTTTGCCGTATTCGGCTGTAGCGACGGTGTATTAGTGCTTGCTGCAGAAAACGAAGTGTATACCTCTTCAAAAATCGACAACATCGATGCGGTAGGCGATCTTCGAGTTGGTTCGGTTTATACCCACCATGATGCCGCTTCTTTCATTGGTGTTGCGTCGGCCCACGGCGGCGGGGCGGCAGTGTTAGTCGCTATCGATACAGACCATGGTGAAATGGAAGAGATTGACTGGGAACCACAGACGGATGCCAGCCCCATCTCTTACGGATTCTCTTATGACGGGGCACATTTTTTGATTCTCGATAGCCAAGGCTATTTGTCAGTGATGGCCGCCCACGCCCACGACGACCATGTTCATTGGGAGCTAGAAAATCGTATCGATATCAGTGAGCAGGATATTGCATCTATGCCAGACGATGTGAATTTTTCGATGGCCGTGTCACAGAGCGCTAATGCGGTTTATGTGGCCGACCCAATCGCGTCTCATATTGTGATTATTGATATTGAAGCGGCTGAAATTACCAGTGAAGTGGAACTCGACTTTGTTCCTGTGTCATTGGGCTGGTTAGGGATTGCCGAAGCCCACTGATAGGCGCAGCTATAGGTAAGGACGGCATTCTCACGCTTTCTGGCCGTCCTTACGTCAAAATCCCAACATAGAGGAAAATACTATTAACGTTTTCACATCCCAACGGCTTTTCACCGTCATTGGCACTACCACGGCGATGGTGCTTTCAATGTCTGCATACGCTGCAGACAAACATGTGCACGGCCACGGCCAGCTTTTAGTTGCTCAGGACGACAGTCAATGGCAACTGCAATTTTCCATACCGGCAGCTAATTTATTGGGTTTCGAGCACGAACCAGAGGATCAGAAGCAAAGAGATAAAGTGCACGCTATGGAAACGGCCTTGAGTGAGTTCAGGAATGTCGCCAGCATTAGCGGAAGTTGCAAAGTAGCTCAGCAGGACATCCATATACCTCATGCTGAGCATCACGAAGATCATGAGAGTCACGCCGGACATGCTGGCGATGATGTTCACGAAGCACATGAACAGCACCAGCATGAAGATATCAGCCTTACCTATCAGCTTTCCTGTAATGGTGATATCTCAGCGCTCACCATAAATATGTTTGGGCTGGCCCCCTCTTTAAGTTCGCTCGAAGTGCAGTGGGTGACGGATAGCGGTCAGGGCATGACAGATGTAACGCCCCAGGCAGCAACCATTAGCTGGTAAATGACTATGCAACCATCATCTGTTTCTCCCGGAGATCCCATGCCACGAATTCAGGCTATCGGTGACAAAATTGCCATAGCGCTTTCTTCTCTTTGTGTGGTGCACTGCATTATCACGCCAATTCTTCTTATCGCGTTACCTGCGCTGGGCGGCGTCGCATTTCTCGATCACGAGGTCTTTCATCAAATTCTTCTTTTCTTTGTGCTTCCTATCGGGGTCCTTGCACTTACCGCGGGCTATCGACATCACAAAAGCGCGGCCATTCTGGGCAGTGGTCTGCTCGGGCTCCTGCTGCTTACCCTGGCGGGTACCGTCGCTCACGATGTAGTTGGCGAGATAGGAGAAACCGTACTCACTATCGTCGCTTCTCTATTTATTGTTTATGCGCATATCCAGAATTACCGGCAACGTCGCCACCGTTGCTAAAACGTAAACCCTGACTTAACAAAAAACAGGCATCACCACCATGAAACAGAATCGACTACCCGTTACTGTGCTGTCCGGATTTCTCGGCGCCGGTAAAACCACGTTGCTAACGCACATTCTGAATAATCGCGATGGCTTGCGAGTCGCCGTGATCGTGAATGACATGAGCGAAATCAACATTGATGCATCATTGTTGAAAAATGATGTTTCACTGAACCACAGCGAAGAAAAGTTAGTGGAAATGAGCAACGGGTGTATTTGCTGCACCTTGCGAGAAGATCTCCTGATTGAGGTACGCAAGCTTTCTGAGAGCGGCAAATACGACTATCTGGTGATCGAATCTACAGGAATTTCAGAGCCTTTACCGGTAGCCGAAACATTCACCTTTGCCGACGAGGATGGCGTGTCTTTGTCTGACGTTGCAAAACTCGACACCATGGTCACGGTGGTTGATGCAGTTAATTTCCTACGTGATTTTGATGAAGCCAAATACTTGCAGGAAGCCGGCGAGTCACTGGGCGAGGAAGATGAGCGAAGTGTGTCAGACCTGCTGATCGATCAGGTGGAATTTGCTGACATCATTCTCATGAGTAAAACCGACCTGGTGGATACTGAGACCGTCGATAAACTCACCGCTATTTTGAAAACGTTAAATACCTCGGCGAAAATAATTCCCATTGCCAATGGCAGTATCGACATTCGCAAAGTATTAGGTACCGGCTTGTTCAATTTTGAAAAAGCCCAGCTCGCGCCGGGATGGCTCAAGGAACTGCGTGGCGAACACGTGCCTGAAACGGAAGAATACGGTATCAGCAGTTTCACTTACAAAGCGCGTCGCCCTTTTTATCCTGATAGGTTTCACGCGTTTCTTCACGGTAGCGAAAATTTCGGCAAGTTACTGCGTTCAAAAGGCTATTTCTGGCTGGCATCACGGCCTGAATTTGCGGGCACATGGAGTCAGGCCGGCGGCATTGCACGTTATGGTTTTGGCGGCATGTTCTGGAAAGCTATTGACAAAACCCAGTGGCCAGATGACGAAGACTACCTGAAAAGTATTGCAGAGCAATGGGTAGAACCATTTGGTGATATGCGACAGGAACTGGTGTTTATTGGTCAGAACCTAGATGAGCAGGGGATTACTGCTGCGTTGGATGCCTGCCTGCTGGAAGATGAGATGCTTATTCAGGGCAAAGCCGTTTGGCAAACCCTCGATGATCCATTTCCGTCCTGGGAGGCAGCATAATGGGGGCTGCGATAAAACTGAACAAACCCCGTCGAAGCGCTTGTGGTGATATCCCGGAAATTCTGGCCGACATCTATCAGGACGACGTGAATCTGGCAATCTGGCAGCGTGACAATGTCGACTCGCTTAGTCTGTTTGTGGCAGAGCAATTGGCAAAAGAAGAAACGCTTAACGTTACCGAAGAGGTATCTGCTACTGATCCGCTGGAAGCGCTAAAGAAAAATACGGCACTTCAATCCTGGGGCGAAGCGCTGACCAAAGACATCGCCCAAATGATTGAAATGTTCAGTTATCTTTTTGAGATTGAGAATGTAGGACTACGCATTCGTACGCTGGACAAAGCAATGTGCCCCCGCTTTCATATCGACAGGGTGCCATGCCGGTTTATTACCACTTATGCGGGGCAGGCAACCCAGTGGCTGGAAGACAGCCAGGTAAACCGGAGTAAGCTTGGGCATGGCAGCAATGGGTTACCCGATGACAAATCTGGACTGTTGTTATCACCAGATAACATTCAACAGATGCGGCCCGGCGATATTGCGTTGTTAAAGGGCTCTGCCTGGGCTGGTAATGAAGACGGCGCAATCGTGCATCGCTCACCCATGATTCAACCGGGTGAGAAACGCCTGCTGATGACACTGGACTTCATGTGAATATAGAATAGGTGTGACATCAATGGAGAAATTGTCTTGAATACGCACCTGTCTATAATCTCGCTCGCTACCGCATTCTTTTCTTGCGTAAGTTGTTCTTCTAATCCTGATAAGACGGATTTAGTACCAGATACTGGCATTCCCACGGCCAGCGGCCTGAAAGTGGCGACCTGGAACATGGAACATTTTGCCGCTGAAAGCGCACAGGGCTGCCGGCTTCGCTCTTCTGCGGAATACGCTGCTTTAAAACTATACGCCGAAACTGTGAATGCTGATGTATTTGCGATTCAGGAAGTGGCATCTGTAAAAGCGCTGCGCGCAGTATTTCCAGAGCCACAATGGAATATTCACTTTTCTTCACGGGCAGACAGTAAAAGCTATGAATGCCGGGAAAACGGAAGAACCTCAACCCAGCAGAAAGTGGCGGTGATTACCCGAAAATCACTGAGTGTGACGGAAACTGAGCAGTTTGCAGCACTAGGACTGAATGAAAATGGTTTACGCTATGGCGTGGAAGTGGATGTAGCTATTGCAAACGGCGCACTTTCGATACTGGCTGTTCATTTGAAAAGCGGATGCTTTGTTGAAGATTATCGGCAAAAAGATAGCCGGTCCTGCAATCTGCTTGCGCGGCAGATCCCCGAACTAAAGCGCTGGATCAAACAGCACGAGCAGGCAGGGCTGCCTTACCTGATTCTTGGCGACTTTAATCATCGCCTTGCAGAAGCCGGGAATGTTTTTGCCAGTGAAATAAAAGCCAGTGTAACTGCGCAATCTCAGCTCACCCTAGCCACCGAAAATTCAGTTGGTTGTCACCCCTGGTATCCGGCTCCCATCGACCACATTTGGGCTGGTGGATTTAATACTGCCGGTATTCAGCAGCAAATAAGCGTGTGGCCTTATGAGAACATGGCACCCGACGCTATGTTAAGTGACCATTGTGCGGTGAGTGTTTCGTTACCTTTAACTGGAAGCTAAACATATTTAGTTTTTCCTTTATCCTCAAGAACCGGCAAGCTTAACTTCAGTAAGTTTGCAGTTCATGATCTCGCACATCATCTGGCTTGCCTGAAAACGGTTTAATATTCACAGCATCCATCAGGTAAGCCGAAGTACCCATAGGGTCTTCAAACATTGCCACCTGAAGCAGCCCCGTTACCGTGTAGGCATCGCTACTACCATCAAGGGTGAACCCTTCTGGCGTGCGTACATAAACCATCTGGTTTGGCGCGGGAGGGGGAAAGTGAATGCAAGCGCCGAAGTAGGGCACCAGGAAAAACGACAGAATTTCTCGACTGTCGTTCACATCTACCGGCACAATAAAACCGTTCATTGCGACAGGTTTGTTATTCAGCCCCTGCACCGTATTCATCGATGTCTGCATTGACTGGTATTGGCTATCAAAGGATGCCTGAAGCGACTGAAACACTTGATCCGATAAAGGCTTGGACTTGTCGGGCTGGTATTTTTCCATCAAGGCTGCCTCGTCTTGTGGCATTAGTGCTTTCCAGCCAAGCTGTATCACTGACGAAGATTGTACATGCTGGATTAGGGCATTGTCGTTTGATGAATAGAGGCTACCTGCCTCAGTGTTATCGGAGGACCAGGGCCAGATAGTGCTATTGGAACCACCGTTTTCAATCAGCAGTAGGCCGATGCCAATACCGGTGATCAGAGCCAGCGTCACAATAAGACTGACTTTACTCCAGCCCGGCAAAGAACACATCATACGGATTGGATTTTCACCGTTTTCTCAATTTCTACCGGCACCGAGCCACGCTTTGCTTTCACCCTAACGGTAATTGCGTGTTCACCCTTTTCAAGGGTGCGGAAAATCATGGTGTTCTTTTTGATTAGGCCGGTGACATCAAAAGACTGTTCAGACAGCAACTCCACGTGTTCACTGCCCGCAAGGCTTACACTTACATCGTAATATGACGTGGGTACAAACAAAGAGAGCTTGCTGTTGGTTTCTTTAGCGGTTTGGGTGCTGACAATCTGATCGACTTTCAGACTGATGTATTCCATCTGTGTGTCGGCCATGTGTCGCTGCATCATCGGGTGGTAAGCCGCAAACCCTGCCATGCTATCGCCGTGGTAAGCACAGGCCAGCGTACTTGAAGACAAGGCGAGAGCGGCGACGCACAGCACGCCGTTAAGTGTTTTATTCTTCATAGAGTTCATAGTTGTCCACATTCAGTGTGTAAGCGGCGGTACCAAGTTCATGATGACGAGTCTGAATATCGACTTCACCTTCAAACCAGAAAGGTTGCTGCAAATCTTCAAGTTCCAGACCTTCCTTCAAACTGATATAAATAATCTGATTAGGCGGTGGTGGCGGCATGTGTAAACAAGCGCCGAAGTAGGGAACCAGAAAAAATTCGGTGACTTGCTTCTCGTCATTCTGTTGTAATGGCACGATAAAGCCTGGAATACGAATAGCGCGACCATCATACTCAGGAATGACCTGTGTAGAATTCAGTGCTTGTTGAAAGCGCTGCGCTTTCTCATCACTGAATTGCTGTTGCGAAAACGCATCCACCGAGTCTTGCTGTGAGCCATCAGCCACGTTGTTAAGATAGTCTGGTGGGTCCATCAGTGCAGCCAGATCCGATTCAGGCATCAGGTCAATCCATTCGGTTTGCTGATATTCAGTGGCGGAAAGCGAAGCGCTACAAAGCAGCGTTGCTGCGCAGATGACAGATGCAAATTGTCTCAGGATTTGTCTCATTAAAAGTGTCGCTATTGGTTAGTGAAATTCGTAAATGTTATAACATCACGTAATTATTATAGTAACGATAAGAGTCCTCTTTGAATAGTCAGCAAAACAGAAATTCATCCCTTTCAGTGGCGATACGTCTCAAAGACGTGCAACACCGGTATCCGAAGAGTCAGGTTACCCTGTCTATTCCGCACTGGGAGGTGCAGACCGGCGATAAAGTATTCCTGCATGGTCCCTCGGGCACAGGAAAAACCACGCTACTTAACCTGCTTGCCGGTGTATTGCAGCCTGAGAGCGGTGAGATTGCTTTGCTCGACCAGCCCTTTTCCTCGCTGCCCACCCGTAAGCGCGATAAATTTCGCGCTAAACATATTGGTGTGGTGTTTCAGCAGTTTAATCTGGTACCGCATCTCAGCGTGCTGAAAAACATTCGTTTGGCCGCCTACTTTGCTGACAACAAAGCCAGTGTTGATAGTAAAGCTGCCGCAATGATTGAAGCGCTGCGCCTGCCTCCGGAAGTGCTTCATCAGTCTGCTGGTAGTTTGAGTGTGGGGCAGCAACAACGAGTGGCAATAGCCAGGGCACTGATTAATGAGCCTGAAATTCTGCTGGTGGATGAACCTACATCGGCGCTGGATACTGATGCCCGCGATGCTTTCATGAATATGCTAACCGCGCTGTGTGAAACGCAAAACACCACGTTAATTTTTGTGAGCCATGATAAAAGTTTGGAGAAATACCTGTCTTCATCGGTATCGCTAAGTACGCTGTGTACACTGAAGGAGGCTGAATAATGTTGTTATCCTTTGCCGTAAGCAGCCTTAAAAGCCGTGCAAAATCTGTGGTGCTCACGTTCTTATCGTTGCTGATTAGTATCAGTGTATTGCTCAGTGTTGAGCATGTGCGAATGCAGGCAGAAAGCAGCTTCAGTCGTACTGTGTCTGATGTTGACCTTATTGTTGGTGCGCCCAGTGGTCAGTTGAATTTAATGCTTTACAGCATTTTTCGTATGGGCAGTCCCACCAATAATATTAGTTATGAAAGCGTGGAGATGCTCAAAACGCATAGTCAGGTAGAGTGGGTTATTCCGATTTCGCTGGGCGACTCTCATCACGGGTTCCGGGTACTGGGTACTAACCAGGACTATTTCGAACACTATAAATACGGCGATAAACAGCCTCTGGCATTTGCTTCCGGGCAGCCATTTTCTGGTGTGTTTGGTGCAGTCATTGGCGCGGATGTAGCAAAAAAACTCGGCTATCAGATAGGCGATAAAATTGTCGTCGCCCACGGTACCGGCATGGTGAGTTTTACTAATCATGATCAGTCGCCGTTCACCATCACCGGCATTCTGGCAGCCACCGGCACACCGGTAGATAAAACCGTGCATGTGAGTCTGGAAGGCATAGAGGCCATGCATTTATCGTCGTCTAAGCTCAAACCGATTGTTGCGAATCCTGATGACACCAGTAACCCGCTTATTCAACCCGATGATGTAACGGCGGTGATGTTAGGACTGAAATCAAAATTCGCGACCTTTACTTTGCAGCGAGAACTGAACAACTATCAGGACGACAGGTTGATGGCCATTTTGCCGGGCGTGG
Source organism: Alteromonas sp. ABV4_515 (assembly GCF_056160345.1). Taxonomy (NCBI): domain Bacteria; kingdom Pseudomonadati; phylum Pseudomonadota; class Gammaproteobacteria; order Alteromonadales; family Alteromonadaceae; genus Alteromonas; species Alteromonas sp. ABV4_515. The sequence continues at coordinate 313,570 of NZ_JBSWWZ010000004.1, read as the reverse complement.
CCATGGCTGAGTTGTGGAAGATGATGGGCACCGTGGAGAATTTGCTGCGGATAATCAGTGTGCTTGTGCTGGTGTCATCACTGTTTGGCTTGTCCACCATGCTATTGGCTTCCATGCAGCAGCGAGAAAAAGAAATTGCTGTGTTGCGTATTCTCGGCGCAGGTGGCGGCACCATTTTCATGTTGTTGCTCACCGAAGCCCTGCTCATTGCCATCGCCGCGAGCATAGTGTCTACCAGTCTGCTCACGGTGCTCTTCTCGGTATCGAAAGGCTGGTTGGCCAGTGAGTACGGCTTGTTTATGTCAGCCAACTTCTTCAGCGTACACAATGCCATAGTGATTGGCGCGGTACTGGCAGCAACTATTGTGACAACCCTGCTACCCGCTATCGACGCTTATCGTAAAGCCATACATTCCCGCCTTTAAACAGCAGGCGGAATAAATGCACGCGGGGTAAAGTTTAGCGCTGCAACTGGCGCTCAGCTTTGCTGTCTGCAAGCCGCTGCTGATACCAAAGCAGTGGCGCGCACACGCAAAATAATCCCAGCGCATAAAGCATCTTTGTGCCCAGTCCCACAGCGATAGTGGCGCAAAACAGGCAGCTTAGCATTACCAGTGGACGGTGCTTTGATGATAAAAGACGGACAGCCGACAGCATGCTTGCCAGGTAAATGAGTACAAACACGCCATTAACCCAACCAATCAGGTCTTCCAGGTTGTACGCACCGTAATGGGTGACAACCAGGGTGAGTGTCATGACCACAAGTACGCATTGCAGTGCCCGTTGAGGCACGTTGTGCTGGTTCAGGTTCTGGAAGTAACCCGGTAAAACTCTATCGTTGCTTAAACTCCAGGTTAACCGCGCCAGACTGGCTGTGTACACATTTGTGGTTGCCAGGCCGCCTGCCACACCGAGTGCACCGATAACCGCCGCGCCACCACCGGAGAATATCTGGTCAAATACGATGACCATGCTCAGAGCATCTGACACTGGCGTGTCGATAAGCAGCCAGGTACAACCCAGGTAAATTAATCCCACCAGCAATGTGCCAGTCATGATAGCGGGCACTAAATCCCGCCCGGGATTTTTAAAATCGTCGGCCAGATGGGAAATGGCTTCTATGCCGAGAAAACTCCAGAACGCGATGCCCATGGCGGCCAGCATAGGATTCATATCAAAGGGCGTAGACGTTGCCTCAGGGATCAGTTCTCCCGACGCCACAGGCTGACCTGCCAACATAGCGATGACCACTAAGGTAATCACCAGGGTAAGGATAAGCTGCAAGGTGGAAGAAAACTGAATACCCCGATAATTAAGCGCAAATAGCAGCGCGATAATACCCAGCTGAACAGGTAGCGCCCAGTCTGGTGAGAGACCAAACAGCGTTTCGATAAACCAGTACGTCATAATGATGGCAGCAGGCGCGCCAATTGGTACCACAAACAAGAACAGCATACCGATAGTTCTGCCAGCAGATTTACCAAACGCCTTTTCTACAAAATAGGCCGGGCCGCCAGCATGAGGGTAGCGGGAAGAGAGTTTAGCAAACACCATGGCAACGGGTAGTATTGCCACTGTTAGCACAAGCCAACTGATCATTGCCCAGTGGCCAGCGGTGTTAATGGTCATCTGCGGCAGAATAAATACGCTGGTACCCAGCAAAGTGGTGGTTAGCAGCCCAGCGCCCTGCCAGCGTCCAATTTTGTTATTTGCATCGTGCATGGTGATAAACAAACCCAATCGTACTGCGTTAATTTCAATTGCGTAATATACTGCGTTTTTGCGCTTCATAACGTGTTACTTTGCGTGCATTCAGCGCGTTATTGCCGTCATTTTGACGGCAGAAAGACTTTTTACCTGCAAAATGACGGAATCACGATGGACAAATTCGATCAGGCTATTCTTGCTCAGCTCCGGCAAAATGCCCGAGCCAGTATTTCAGCGATTGCCGATGAAGTGGGCCTGTCACGTTCCGCCGTCACAGAACGGATCAAGAAACTGGAATCGAACAATGTGATCCGCGGCTATCAGGTAATGTTGTCAGAATCGCAAAAAGAGGGCGTTGCCGCCTATCTGGAAATTCAGCATAAGCGGGCGCGGTGTGCAGACGTGGTGCCCTATTTTCGCGCCATTCCAGAGGTGGTGTCGTGCTATGGTGTTACCGGCGAGTGCGATCTTATCGTGCTGATAAAAGCAGACACCATGCGCCGGCTTCATGAAATCCGTGAGCATATCGATACCATCGACGACATTATCAAAATCAAAACCCACGTGGTGCTGAATCAGTGGTTAGGGTAGCTTTGGTTTGAAAAGCTTGGGTTTTAGTGTTGTTGGTTTTAGATATAGCGGGTGCGCAGCATCCAGCGCCAGATACCCAGTACAAAAAGCCCCAGTGTCAGCACGCCGGTGAGTATCCACAAAATCCGGCCTGCAAGGGTAAAGTAGGTGCCGTCATGTAACGGATGCAGCCAGTTCATGATGGTATTCGTCGCACCTTGTTGCTGATAGTCAAAAACCTCCAGTACCTCTCCGGACACGCCATCGATATAAACATAACTGTGAGGGAAGCGGCGGGAAGGGTCGCCTGATACTTGCAAACGAATGCGGTAGTGCGCGCGGGGGCCTTCGGCATCCGGTGTTTCAATCCAGGCGCCTTTACTGTCAGGCAAAGCCCGTTTTGCGATACCCAGTGCCTGTGCTGGAGAAATAACGGGTGGTGCAGACGTGGCATTTTCCGGGGCAAATTTTGCGAACTGCGATTGGCCAAAAACAGGTTCTAGCATAAAGCGGGATTCTGTAGGTAGTGCCAGCATGACGCCAGTCACACAGAGTAGTAGAAGCGGGATAGCACTGAATAAACCTAGAGTTTTGTGCCAGTCGTATAGCAGCCCGATATTATTCGTCTTGCGCTTAAAACGCAGTTGCCTCGCCCATTGTCCCTGTTTGGGCCACCATGCAATCAAGCCACTTATCAGCAAGTACGTGCACGCAAGCCCCAGGTATCCCACTATGATGCCGCCGGTTTTACCCAGCAATAAACGAAAGTGCAGATTGTAAATCCAGGTAACAAAATACTGCCCCCAGAAGTCACGACGTAGAACAGTGGTGCCATCGGCGGTTAGCCACACCATCATAGGTGCAAAGTCTTCTCCTGCCGTCTCTTTTGGATTGTAATAGCGGGCCGGAATAACACCAGCGTCGTTTGTGACTTCAAAGCGCCATGAACGGGTTTTATCAGGGTAGGCCGTACGCAGTGTTTTAAGTGCGGTGTCATAGTCTGGCGAGACTGCAGCTTGTTGTGGCTGCGTAGCGGGTAAATTTAGGGCGCTATCGAGTTCGTTATAAAAAACAAGAATCGCGCCGGAAAGCGCGATGACGGTAAATAGTATTCCTACAGACAAACTCAACCACAGGTGGATTCGTCTGTGAACCTTTCGCCAGTTGATGCCCATGTCGTCAGAACTTCAGCATGACTGAAACTGCGACGGCGCGCCCTTCACCCGGACTATGCAGACTTTGGCTACCATCCCACCAAACATATTCATAATACTCATCAGTTACGTTCTTCAACTCCAGTATCACATCGGTGTTCTCTGATACGCGGTATCGGGCCAGCAGATTCAGCAGAGTAAAGTCACCGAACGTTCCGGCGTTATTGGCAGAGTTCAGTTCGTAATCTGTCTGGCCACGCAATACCGCTGACAGCATGATTTCTTCATTCAGATAATAATCGGCACCGGCAGAGTAAACCCACTCAGGAACATGATCAATATCGTTGCCCGCCAGTTCGGGTTGATCCGGAGCGGGCGTTTCAATTTCGGCTTGCTGCCAGGCTAGCGTTGCCCACAAAGAAAAATCTTTCGATGGCGACCACGAACCCTGCAAATCAATACCTTGCCGTTCAGTGGCCCCCAGGTTTTCAAAATCACCATTTGGATCGTTCAGTCGACGTTTCAGTTCGCCGCTAGCTGTTTGATTCCAAAGCGTAAGGCGGGCACTCGTGCTGGCATCTGATTTGTAGGCGATACCCGCCTCCCAGCCACGGTTTACTGAAGGTTCCAGATTGGTCTGGCGAGGCGGAATAAGATAAGCGCCTGAGCCCACACCAATTTGAAAGGTTTCACCCCAGTTAGCAAATAGGGTAATGGCATCTGTAGGTAACACCGCCACAGACAGTTTGGGCTGACTAATCGTACCGTAGTCATTTACTGGTGCCGTCACATTATTTAACCGGTCCTCAAAATCACCGGTTACTTTATCTACCCGCCATGCAGGAGTTATACGCAACCAGTCTACCGGCGCTATTTCACTTTGAATGTACGCGCCTTTAACACGAAGTCTGAAATGCTGATCTCTGGTTTGGGTGTCGGCAATACGGTTGGTACTCAGGTAGCGGGCGGAAATATTGTCTTGTCCCTCTATGCTGGCACCGGCTTCAAAAAACAGACCACTCAGGCCCGAATTGTGAACAGTAAAAGTTGCCGAAGCCTGCACACCGTAATGCTCTTCTTCGGTGTAACGGTTCTGTTGGCTGACTCCAGCCGAAAAAGTCACGTAGCGGTCGTCTTCAAGCTTGTTCAACCAACTGGTGACTTTGTAAGTAATATTATTCGCTGGTTCGCCGTGCAGTCCCAGGCTGTATTGCTGCATTTCCCGGGTCCCCATATCTGACGCGTTATAGTCATTAGTGGCACGGGGATTTGAATAGGCTATTTCGCGGGTGAGGTAGCCGGCTTCCTGCGCATCGCTGTCGTAATAACGCGCGCTGGCATTTGCAGACAACGTAGAGGAAATGGCATAACCCCATTTGCCCGCAAGACTGGTGCGGTCAAACTCGCCATGATCCCGGTATCCGTCACCCTCTCGATAGCCAATGGCGTAATTCTGGCTGAAATCACCCGATTCGTTTCCAAGTGCTGCCTGTACATCATACTTGCCAAAGCTACCTGCAGACAGTCTTGCGTCGGTGTAATCGCCCCCGGTGCGGGTAATGAAGTTCACATTGCCTGCAATGTTGTGCAGACCGTAGCGTGGGTCAGTCGTGCCCCGCACCAGCTCCAGGGTGGAAATCTCTATGGGTAGGATCATATCGAGATAGGGCATGTTGCCACTGTTTGCGTTTGACGGAATATCATCGATTAATAGTTTGGCCGCATTCACTTCGCCCTCGCCGTTAAATCCACGAAATGAAAGTTTTCCGCTGGTTGTACCCTGGTTAAATTCGGTCAGTACCACACCGGGCATTCTGCCCGCCAACTGCCAGGCGTAATCAATATCTGGTTGGCGAACCGCATCACCGGATAAACGGTCTACAGAGGTAAGCATTCGGCTGGCGTCTGCGGATGCTTTCGCTGTCACCTCAATTCGTTCACCAACAGAAAAGCTTATGTCGCCTTTGCGGTTATTGTCTGCATTTGTCGCATCCGTTTCCTGAGCGTTCAGCGATAACGCGATAAACAAAGTGGAAAGCGGAAAAAGCAAAACGGGAGAAACAGGAAGAAACCGGGCGTTTTTGGAAGGCATAAAATCTCTGACTGAAAGTTTAAAAATCAGCGCGGATTATTCCTTCTCACAGGGTCTGCTACAATGCGACATAATGTCGCACCAGAGCCCGTCATCATGCTCAGAAATACCAACCTCAACTTGCTTCGCACGTTACATGTATTGTTGCAGGAAGCCCATGTGAGTAAAACAGCGCAACGTCTTCATATCACCCAGTCAGCGGTGAGCAGGCAACTGGCGCAGCTTCGGGATATCTGGCAGGACGAGTTGCTGGTACGCAATGGTAATGTGCTTGTCATGACGCCAAAAGCTGAAATGCTGAAAGCGAAGCTCGATACCCTGATGGACGATTTTGATTTGCTATTGGCAGAAACCGTGTTCGACCCTGAAAATTGGTTTGGTGAGCTGGTGCTGTCGTCGAGTGATTATGTCGCCCAGTATGTCATGCCGGACGTATGCAAGCGGCTCAGTATGCAGGCGCCAAACCTGACGGTGAGCTTGCGATTGTGGGAGCCCGAATACATTCACCGGCTCCACGAACTCAATATCGATATCGCTTCCACCATGTTGCCGCATAAACCGGACGGCATTTCTGGTATCCGCATTGGCGCGGACCATTCGGTGCTGGTGATGCACCAGTCACATCCACTGGCTTCAAAAAAGCATGTCACCGTGAATGAACTGATTGCTTATCCGCATATTAAAATTACCGGTGGGGCAGATAAAGATACCTTTGTTGATGACATTCTGCGACAGCAAGACTTACAGCGCCGGGTTCATTTGCGGGTGCCCTTCTTCAATGCGGCATTAAGCCATTTGCAAGTATTCGAAGGGCTAATGGTGATGCCAGAGCACATTGCTGAGAGTTTGGGAGACAGCTGGAATATTGTGTATAAGCCATTGCCTTTCGACGTTGACGAAAACCAGTACTGGCTCATCTGGCATCCAAAATATGATAACGATATCAGACATAAATGGGCGCGGGAGCAGGTAAAAGACGCTATTGCCCATTGCGAAAGCTCAATCCAACTTTGACCGCTTTTCGGTATTACTTTAAATCATAACTGTAATGATATCTTATGATTTCCAGTTATGATTGTGATGCTTCTACAATGCAGGAAATTGGAGGGGCATCATGACCATCGTTGTATTTTTCACTTTATTTTCTGTTTGTTTGTTGGGAGCCATGTCTCCTGGTCCGAGTCTGGCGGTTGTGACTAAACATGCGCTGTCCGGCGGGCGCTTTAACGGGCTTTGTACTGCATGGGCTCATGCGTCGGGCGTTTTCTTCTATGCGTTATTAACCAGTTCAGGGTTGGCCGTGTTACTGCAACATTCACCGGCCTTGTTTAAAGCACTCACCTGGCTGGGAGCCGGGTATCTGGCCTATCTTGGCGTAAAATCGCTGATGTCGAAAGGTGGCATTCAGGCGCAATTACAGTCTGGCAAAAAAGTCTCTGCACTGGCGGCAGCAGGGGATGGCCTGGCAATATCATTGTTCAATCCTAAGATCGCACTCTTTTTTATTGCCCTGTTCAGTCAGTTTATCGGCGTGGCCGACAACATGGCGGAAACCGCGGTTATCGTTGCAACCCCTGCATTAATTGATGGGCTGTGGTACACGCTGATTGCCGTGGTGATGTCCAGTCAGGCGGTAGTGCAAAGGATTCAGGCCAAAGCAGGGATCATTGATAAGGTAACAGGCGGCGTGTTGATTTTATTGGCAGTGAAAGCCGTTTCACTATAAAAACGTGCGAAGACGGCTGTCTGGGAACACTTTCCTTGCAAACGGCAGTATATTCATCTTTGGCAGTAAGATCTGCAAGTCGGCAAAGAGCACGAACATTCAAAAACAAGTCCTTTCAGTGGCGTTCATCATCCAGAATGCTGCCACCGTAACTTGCGGGGTGCTGAAATTTCAGTAAGAGCACTGGCAAGTGATAATCTGACTTTTTACTGGGACGCAGCCTTGCTGGATTCAACTTTCGATGAATTTGCACAGGCATCCTGTACACCAGACTCAACAGAGTGTGGCCCTGATGATGCTTTCGTTGATGCATCCGGGTATTCCACACCACTGGCAGCAGATTTCACATCCACGCTGAAGGCACAGTACGAGCAGGAAATTACGGCAACGGTTTACGGATTCCTTAATGCCAGTGTTTATTACCGGTCTGATATTAATTACGGTATTGCATCGCCTTCAACTGAGCTCGATGCCATCACTACGTTTAACATCAGTGCCGGTTTTGAAACCGATGAAGGCTTACTGGTGTGGATATTCTGTAATAACCGTATCGATGAGAAGTACCCCGTCTCTACGGGCTTTGCTCCCGGTGAAAATAACCGCGGCTTCGCCTCAATCCACCAAACCTGGGGGCTCAGCTCAGTGCGCTCACTCGGTCTGGCTGCCTCCTGGGCATTTTAATCTCATCCAAAGCCAACTCACCGGGAGTTGGCTTTTTCTTTATCGAGATTATCTGTTGCGCGGGTTGTGCCTGGTGGGTGCGGTTTACTTCATCTTCAGAAGCAAATTCAGTTAAACAAAAAACAGCTTTGATGTTGTTAACATACAAAGCTGCTTTAGGAAAAATGGGTCGTTAGGAGGAGGATGACTCAGAAATTTCAGGGGCTTCCTCTTGTTCATCTTTTTCAATAACTTCTGGATTGCACATCGTTAAAAAATCACAAAGAAAATACATCATTTGGATCGTCTCCCGTCTGTAAGTTGTATCGAATATAACGCCTCTTCAATTAATTTACAATAAATTAACTTTGCGCTCACGCACCTTTCTTTTCCAGTCCTGGATTGCCGAGATAACAACCAGAAATTGCTTCATCATCATAAAGTTCAAAAGCATTGAATGAAAAATAGCCGTTTATGGTAACAGCGTGTCGTGATACTGGAATGACCACCGATGTCATTTGTTAAGATTCTTAACAAAATGCTTGCTTAGTAACCAGTGTTTAATATATAACCTAGTTGTTACAATTGATTAACTTAATAGGGGGTTAAATGTAACAATCGCTGCGATTAAGGGAAATTTCAGCGTGAAGCGGAATGTGTGATGGGTATAGCGGCCAATGATCAAATATTGATGACATCGGTGTCAAAGGGCGCTTAATAAGGGACACATATTTCAACTGTGTTAGTTAATTCTTTTTGGAAACCAAGATATGTTTAAAAAAACAAAACTTGCATATGCAGTAGCGGGCACACTGGGCGTTGCCGTTGCTTCTCAAGCGTATGCACAGCAAGCACCAGAAGAAATGGAACAAATCGAAGTAAGGGGCGTGCGCGGTTCCTTATCACAGTCAATGAATGTTAAGCGTCAGTCATCAGGTGTTGTCGATGCTATCTCGGCAGAAGACATGGGTAAGTTCCCAGATACAAACCTGGCAGAATCACTGCAACGTATTACTGGTGTATCTATTAACCGTGTTAACGGTGAGGGTTCTGAAGTAACCGTACGTGGTTTCGGTGGTAACTTTAACCTGATCACGTTAAATGGCCGTCAGATGCCTGCGGCAAACGTTGCATCTATCACCGGTAACTCCGACGACCAGGGTGCTTCCGGTTCTACCCGTTCATTCGACTTTTCTAACCTTGCCTCTGAAGGCGTAAGTGGTATTGAAGTATACAAAACGGGTCGTGCAGCCGTACCGTCAGGCGGTATCGGTGCAACTATCAACATTAACACCATCAAACCATTGTCCCAGGGCGAAAACCGCATGTCCTTTGGCGCGAAAGCGATGAAAGACGAAAGTGGTGAAGGCGTAACGCCGGAACTGAGCGGTATGGGGAATTGGTCTAACGACGACAATACTTTTGGTGTTGCTGTATTCGGTTCTTATCAGGAACGTGATTCCGGTAGCCGGGTGATGAACGTGTCTCAGTATCAGCTGTTTAACTGGGATTCCACTTCACCGGGTACCTTTGGTCTGGTAGACGGTGCTACTGTTACCAATCCGCCCGAAGAAGGTCAGCTGGTGGCGATGCCGCCTAACGTAGGTTATGGCGTAAACGAAGACAGCCGTGAACGTTTGAACGGTATGATCACGTTGCAGTACGCGCCTTCTGAAACATTAACACTTACTGCAGATGCAACTTACGCTAGTAACACCATGGAATCTACGTCAATTACCGACGGTGTGTGGTTTGCTCGTCAGTTCACTGACATGGAATTTGACGGTAACCCTATTGTTGCCACACCTATTCGTTTCAGCGAAGACATCGACGGCGGTAAAGACTTCTTCTTCCAAAACCTGGCCCTGGCAGCGAAAGATGAGATGCACTCATTTGGCTTCAATGCTGATTGGTGGGTATCTGACGAACTGAACCTGCGTTTCGACGTTGCTTCATCAGAAGCGAAAAGTGGTGGTGATGGCCCTTCTGGCAAAAACGTTGTTCGTATGAACGTGGCCGGTGCGACCGCAGGTTGGCAGACGGTTGACCTGTCTTCAGGCTTCCCACAAGTGAGCATTGTGGTTGACGATTCTATTAAAGGTAACAACAACGGTATCTTTGATATGCCGGACGTAGGTCCTCAGGTTGCTCGTGCTATCGAATCTAACCAGAAACAAACTGTTGATCAGTTCCGCTTTGATGGTACCTGGGACCAGGGCGCAGACGTGAAAATTGATTTCGGTATGGGATACATTTCTACTGAAATGAACCAAAACCGTTACGAGTCTGAAGCGCAACTGGGTGGCTGGGGTGTAGCTGATGTTGGCAACATTCCTGAAGGTCTGTTGGAAGTGACTTGTACCGCTTGTGCGTTTGAAGATACTGCAATTACCGGTGTGCCGGGCGCAGATTCGATTGCCGTTCCTGCGGGTTCAACAACCATTCCATTAGGTAGTGTCTCTTTCAAAGGTAATGCCGTTGAATTGGTTGATGTTATTGCACCAATGTACGGTTACACGCTGGATACCTTCAACGCGATTTCTTCTGCCGACAACACTGTAAAAGAAGATATCTTGTCTCTGTACGCAATGGCGTCAATGGACGGTGAACTGGGTGGTTTTGAAACCAACTTAGTTGTAGGTGCGCGTTATGAAAAAACAGATGTAGAGTCTATTTCTTTACAAACTGTACCGCTGCAAATCAACTGGGTATCAGATAACGATTTCCGCATGGTACTGGGTGACGAAACAGAAGCGCTTTCACAGAAACATTCTTATGAAGCATTCCTGCCGAATATCGACTTCTCAATTAACCTGACTGACGACTTGAAAGCCCGTGCTTCTTACAGCATGACACTGGCGCGTCCAGCCTACAATCAGATGTACACCGCTACTACAGTGGGTGCACCTGGTCGTCCTACCTACCTGGGCGGACAAGGTTCTGGTAGCCGCGGTAACGCTGCTCTTGATCCGCTGGAGTCAAATAACTTCGACCTGTCGTTAGAGTATTACTACGGTGATGCGTCTATGGTATCTATCGGTTACTACCGTAAAGACGTAGACAACTTCGTGGGTACACAACAGGTTTCTCAAGGTCTATTCGGGTTACTTGATGCAACTTCAGGTGCACCAGGTACCGTATCTGCTGAAGCGATTGCTGAACTCGAAGCTCGTGGTGTGGAAGTAACAGAGCGTAACTTCTTCACAATGACAGCACTGCTGACTAATCCAGAAAACTTCCCTGGCGGTGCGAGTGAGTTTGAAGAAGGTCAGGCGTTTGCTGATGCGGTATTTGCGTCAAACAACGTTGAGCCACAAGCCGGCGACCCAGAAATGCAGTTTGAGGTTACTCAACCTGTGAACAACCAGAGTGCCCGTATTTCTGGTTACGAATTCGCATGGCAGCACTTCTTTGGTGACAGTGGTTTCGGTTACCAGGCTAACTTCACAATCGTAGACGGTGATATCGGTTACGATGTGGGCGCAAGCCCGGCTATCGAGCAGTTCGCATTGGAAGGCTTGAGTGACAGTGCTAACCTCGTATTAATTTACGAGAAGAATGGTCTGTCTACGCGTGTTGCTTACAACTGGCGTGATGCGTTCCTTGCGGAAGTTAACCGCTCTGTATCATCACAGCGTAACCCGCTGTTCATTGATGAATACAAGCAGTTAGACTTAAACGTGAGCTATGACTTCACTGAAGACTTCACCATGAGCCTTGATGTCATCAACTTACTGGAAGAAGGTCAGCGTCAGTATGGACGTACACAAAACAACACGTTCTTTGTTCAGGAACTGGACAGACGTTTTGTACTGAGTGCCCGTTATAGCTTCTAATTGAATCAGTAACAAAAGTGAAGCCGCACCTGATAGTTGAGCAGGTGCGGTTTATTTATGCGTTTTTAAATTCGCTAACTAACAACCTATTATTGACATTTTAATAGTTCACCTATGTTATTAGCCCATTGTTATCTGAATCTTTGCAGCTTCCGCGTCCCAGATGGGCATTCGTTAAATAGCAAAGCATTATCCATGGAAATCCACTATGCATTACCAGGGCGAGCAGTTTGAGGGAAAACATTTTGATGAAGACCTCGAAGCCGTAAAATTCGAGAATTGCCGGTTTATCGATTGTGACTTTACCCGTGCAAAACTATCAGGCGCAGAGTTTTCCGGTTGTGCCTTTACCACCTCCGACGGCGACAAAGGTTGCAGCTTTTCATTTGCTGATATTCGCGATACCAGCTTCCGAAATTGTCGTTTGGCACTGGCCAGTTTCCGTGGCGCCGACGGATTCGGCGCTGAATTCAGAGACTGTGATTTAAAAGGCGCTGATTTTAGGCAGGCGTCTTTTGCTAACTTCATTACCACAAAATCTTACTTCTGCTCAGTATTCATTACCGGCTGTAACTTAAGTTATGTTGACTTCGAGGGGCAGCTTTTCGAAAAATGCGAACTCTCAGAAAACATTTGGCGCGGCGCGAATCTCAGCGGCGTGAGTATGGATGGTGCAGACCTCAGTCGTGGAGATTTTTCTTCAGACAGCTGGGGCACATTCAGCCTGAAAAACTGTGACCTCCGCCATGTGGATTTACATGGCCTCGACATTCGCAGAATGGATTTAACCGGCGTGAAAATTTGCGACTGGCAACAGGAATCCCTGCTCAGTCCTCTTGGGTTGGTGGTGAGCTAGAGATAGAAACAACGCATAACGAGAGCAGTAGCTGACGCAGAACGTATATCACCGCCTTCAGAAGCAAAGCTTGTATGGAATATGAGCGTCAGATTGGCTTCACACATTCACACAACGATAGGGTGAATTGGGAAACGCATCGGGGGCGTTAGGGAAACAGGGAACCAGTGGCTTTTCTTTCGTGATCTGCCAAATCAAAACTCAGTTGCCAGCGTCCTCTTTAACTCATTACTGAACCATTGCACCACGGGCCCGTGCTGGCGTCCCCGTGGCGTGATGATGTCTACCGGCACGCTCCAGGTTTTATGATCAAAAACCATGTCCATTTGCGTAAGTTTGCCGGTTTTCAGCGCATCTTTTGCCATAAACGCTGGCAAGTACGCCCAGCCAATTCCCTGCAGAAGTAGTGACAGTGCGTGCTGGTAGCCTGAACACCACCACACGTTAGATGCCATGCTGATTAAGAATTGAGATTCACGTTTTGCGCTGCCGCGAACGGCTATCTGTTTGTGCTGTAGCAGTGACGTTGAAGATATCTTGCAGGCATCTGCGAGGGGGTGTGACGGGTGACACACCGCGATAAAAGGTACATTGGCAACGAAGAAGAAGTCTGTGGTTTTCATGGATTCAATTTCCGAAAACATGAGACCCAAGTCAATATCACCGTTTTCAACGGCGAGAGCGATATCATGAGAAGGAAGGGTAGCGAAGTCTAATTCCAGTGTAGAAAACCGGCTTTCTAGTCTGGCTATTAACGCATAAATGGCAGGTGTCAGCATGCCGTCGTCGATGGCGATACTCAGCCGCGTTTCCTGAGACTGACTGATTGCCGCGGCTGTTTTCGACAGCTCATCAGCTTGCACTAACAGACCCTGGGCCATTTTCAGTAAGCGTGTTCCTGCTTCCGTGAGTATAGGTTGTCTGGATGTGCGGTCGAACAATGTCACGCCTAAGTCAATTTCAAGGTTATTGATTGCCTGACTTACCGCCGACTGCACTTTCCCTGACTTGCGGGCACAGGCAGAAAACGAGCCTTGTTCTGCGGTGATAACGAACATGCGGATATACTCAAGGTTTAACATATCAGTAAAAGTGATGGTTGCTAACTGGTCTTCATTATAAATAAAGATAGTATGCCGCCCAATAGTTCATCATTTAATGAGGAAAACGATGAGTTGGATTTATCTGGTGCTGGCAGGGTTAACCGAAATTGGCTGGCCTCTAGGCCTGAAGTTATCTCAAAGCGGTCAGTATAAATGGGGTGGCATCGCCATGGCGATTGCATTTATGGGTGTCAGCGGTTTCTTACTGTATCTGGCACAACGGGATATTCCTCTGGGCACCGCGTATGCCGTATGGACCGGCATAGGCGCTGCCGGTACGTTTCTGGTGGGCGTTTTTGCCTTTGGCGACCCAACATCACTGCTGCGCTACATCGGCGTATTTTTGATTATATCGGGTGTGGTGCTGCTGAAAGTAGGATGAAAAATGTGAGGTGAATATCACCTCACGGTCAAATGCTATGATGGCAGTCTGAGTACTTAATCGCCCGTGGTAGCCACTAAGCCAAGAGTAACGCCAGTAAAGCCACCGGCTGAGGCTGTACTGAGATAAGACGTTTCGCCATGCCAGGGAAGTGTGTGTAACATTATCGCTGTTTATGTTGCTGCCTGATACCCAGGTAAGCAGGTAATCCTTTTTCACTGAGTTTACTCGAGGTGGCGGTTATCGTGGTCCGGTTGTCGGGACCAACGGCGTTGTGTTTGTAGTCGTTTGAGAAGAAACAGCAAAGGGAACTGCGTTTTTAGCGAATCAATTTTCTCTTTGGGTGAGAGCGGTTTTTCCGATATTTCGACCCGTGTAGCCGGTGTTAACCTGGCGCTTAACGAAAACTGGGCAGTGCAAACCAGTTATCTGGATTTGAATATCGGTACCCTGAATAAACAGCAGATTGAGGTGGCTTCTATCCGCGCAGCGTATTCCATTAATAACAACTGGCAAATTGGGACGGGGGGTACAGCACAAACGGGTTGCGAGTTGGGGAAGTGATGACACGCCGATTTTTTGGGAAGTGAGTGATATTGTCTCTACCACTAACGAAACCGCACCGCTGATCTTCACCCGCTATATCCTGCCCGGCAGCGCGCCAGGTGAACAATGGCAAATGGGCATGTCGTATGTCCGCGGAAACAGAGAAAGAACTATGGAAAGTAGCGTGGTTTATCAGCCTCACCCCGGTTGGCTGGTGGGGCGCACTACAAAAATGTGGATAACCTGATTGATAATGCTTCGTCAGATATCATCAAATTTACCGTGGGCCATAACTTTACTGACAACGCCAGTATGCAGCTGATTTTTGAAACTGACCTTACCAATGGTGGTACGCCTACCGCGAATATCTTTGGTGTGTGGGTGTTTTGATAACAAGAGAGGTGCGCTTAAATCAGCGCACCTTTATCACTGTAGATAAGTATTCGCTTATCAGAACTCGTAACTTAAATTTGCGAATACCATTCTTGGTCTGGCGTAGGCGGCTTCAGCATAGCCACTGCCTGAACCTAATGATGAGTTACCAGATACGCGGTAAATCTCATCGGTGGCGTTATTAATGCCCAACGCTACCTTCCAGTCCATATCCGGCGACTCGATAACTACCGAAATATCAACCAGCGTATAGGCATCGTTTTGCGCAATGGCTTCGGTGTTTGCCGCATCAAAATATACCGGGTCGCTGTAGGAAATATCAATGCGAGGCTGAATACCGTAGCCGTCAATTTCGCCGTAGTAACCAATACCGATATTCCCTTGTAATTCAGGCGCGAAAGGTAACTGATTGCCTTCTGCGGGCCCTGCACTTACCGGGCGGCCGGGTACTTCTATTTGAACCGCTTCATCAATAGACGTATCGAGGTAGCCTAAGCCGCCTTCGATAATCCAGTTATCGTGAGGGATCCAGGTGAATTCCAGTTCGGCACCATCAATGGAAGCCTTTCCTGCATTGAACAGCCACGGCGCAATGAATACCCGGTAACTGAATTGTAGGTTCGAATAGTCAGAGCTGAAAACCGCACCGTTTAAGCGGAATTCGCTGGTAATGTCAGATTTAAAGCCTAATTCATAGGTTTTCACTTCTTCCTGATCGAACAGGTGTCCGGCGTCAAGGTCAGACTGCTCAAGGGCGAAGTTAAAGGTTGAATTCCAACCGCCGCCTTTAAAGCCTTCGGAATAGCTGGTGTACACCATGGTGTCTTTGGATACCGTATAGCTTAAGTTCGCCGCCACTGTGGTGGCCGAGAAGTCATGTTCATACAGCTTCTTTTCCAGGTATTTGGTGTCCGGGTCGGCGTAATCGAACTGATCAGGAATTGAGCCTTTGGTTTCTGAGGTATAACGAATACCGAACGTACCGGCCAGCTTGTCGGTGAGGTCATAAGTGGCCTGAGCAAAATAAGCCATGGCTTCGTTATCGGTGATATTGTTGTCGCTGTCGAGGTGGCAACGGTTTGTGCCTTCCCCACAGGTAAAGCCGTCACCTCGGTCGCCTACCTGTACTGTCAGAATGTCCGTCACTTTTTCAGTGTAGTAAAACGCCCCGACAATGGCCGACAGGTCATCACCGGTGTAAGTCAGTTGCAGTTCCTGACTGAACTGGTCGCCTGAGGAATCAAAATCGGTGTGCAGGATAGTAAATGGCGTGTTGTCAGCATCCCGTTTGCCGGTCCAGGCTAAGTCGCGGTATGCCGTAACAGATTTAAGCTGCAAGTCGCTGTTTATGGCATATTCGAGGTGTAGAGATGTCCCCCAGTTTTTCAGTTCACTGCCAACTTCTGCGGTGCCATTGCTGGTAAACGGGCCGCTGTTCCACTGATTGTTCGCACAGGCCGAATCGGTATTCTCACCCACGTAACCACGGGGACCACCGCCCACCGTCACAAGACCTGAAACGTCCAGCGCCGAGCCTTCAGCGGTCGTGACCGGGCGGCCAGGAGGACCAGGCAGTGCAACCCAGGCGTCGCTGCAACCTGCCGCTACACTCTGGTTTGCTGCAAACCAGCCGGGGTTGGCCGCCGCGCCAGTTTCATTCACGTCGTTATTGTTGTTGTAACCGGCAAACACCAGCGGAGAGCCGTTTTCATCGGCTTCGGTGTAGTCAAAATTTAGCTTAGCGGTAAAGTTACCGGCGGGTTCGTATAAAAATTTAGCCGTTGCAGTGGTGTTATTGGTGTCACCTAAATCCAGACCGTCGTAGGCGCGGGTAACATAGCCATCCTGCTTTTTCGTACCAAGGGTGAAGCGGCTGAACAAGTCATCTGCTAAGGGTATATCCACTGCACCGGAGAGTTCCATTAAGCTGTCACTGCCGATGCCGGCTTTGACTTTGCCCCCAAATTCATCGCCGGGTTGCTGCGTATTAATGATAACCGCGCCACCAATAGTGTTGCGACCAAACAGGGTACCTTGCGGGCCGCGTAGTACCTGAACACTTTCGATATCTCGCATTTCCATGGTGCCGCCGACGGATTGTCCCATGTACACATCGTCAATGTACAACCCGACGCCCGGATCCGTATTGGCCCTTGAGCTGATTTGTCCTACGCCACGAATAAACACAACCGAAGAATTATTGTTACCTGCTAAAGGCGCATTATTAGTAAATTGCAGGTTAGGGGTAATTTTGCCGATGTCGTCAGTACCGGAGATTTGGCGGCGTTCCAGAGCATCGCCGTTGAATGATGTCACTGAAATAGGCACTTCCTGCAAGTTTTCAGTCACTTTACGGGCAGTTACCTCTATGGTTTCCAGTTTATATTTGCCCTGATTTTGGTTGTCATCAGTTTGTGCCGACGCACCGAGGCTTGTCAGTCCGCCATGCAAAGCAATGGTCACGGCCACAGCCAGACCTTTGCGGGAAAATAATACCGCACCGGGAGAGCGCGCTTTCTTCGTTTGGGTAGGATTCATGGTTACACCTGCTCATGGTTTTATGTATTTTTGTTTTTGTCTGGTTAGGCAGCAGAAACTGCGATCTCCAGACTTGTCTGAAATGTTAAAACCGTTAACTTGGTGTAACAATTGGCCGTATTGAAACAGTTTGTTCGCCGATGGGAAACAATGGCGGGGATAATATGCGGTGATAAAAAAGCCTCGAATCTCTGGGAGATGACGAGGCTTAATTCACTGTCAGATTGTTGCTGGTGCAAACAACAGCACAGCAGGGAAGCAAATTTAGTGTGCGGCTTTTTCGCAGCGAAATGAACCTTCAATCACGCTGCAGTTCAGTTGGCTATCGGGCTTGAAAAAGCGATTGCCTGCCCAGTCATAATAGGGCATAGATGGCTCCGTAACCGGTTTGTAATTTGCCGCTACGCGCCAGTCGCCTTCGCCAGTGTACGCTGCAACTGTTGGGTAGGGGTAAACGGGCCAGCTTCGTTTCACATAGTTAACGTCTACCACCGTCGCGGCTTTTCCGTCAGGTGAACCCATTATCGCTGGGGCTTTTGGCTTATCGTCTTTTCGGGGCGGGCCGGCATGCTGTTTACCTGCGGTGCCGTCATGACTGGCAATAATCACCTCTGGCTTTATGCCCTGTTCTACCCACGCCATCATTGGGGTGAGTAAATCGAAATCATGTGGACCCGTGCCGCCATCGCAATGATACATGCCCGGAAATAAATAGAGCTGCATAAAATCACCAACGTCCTTGCCGCCGGAAGATACCTTTTTTGCCGCTTCATAATAGGTAACCGTATTTACCGGAGAAATATGCGGGTCCTGCATTCCGTGCCAGATGATCAGCTTACCGCCGCGCTCACGGAAGGCATTGATATTAGGGTTTGTGCCGCTGTACAAACCGTTCAGAGGCCTTATTTTATTGAAGTTGTCTTCGGTGAACTGAAAATCATCGAGGGTGTATTCTGAAGGTGGATTATGTTGATAAATCAGGTTTTTAATCGCACCATCAGCAATCATTGTACTGAATATCTGCTCGCTGCCTGCCCGCGGCACATATACGCCAACCCAGGACAGTTCAGAGCCAGGTTGTGGGCCGCCCAACGTTAATGCCTTTCCGGTGGCGGGATCTTTCGGGCCGTCGTACAGTTTTTTCGCGGCATCTATTTTTTCCTGTGTCAGGCAGTTCTCGCTGTCACCTTCCTTGCATAGGGTAACCTGCGGATCAAAGTCACACTGGAAAGGCTGTGCAATAATGCCGTCTTTAAGTCCGTCTTGTTTGTCACAAGCCGCGACGGCTGCGTTATAAAGTACCGGCATATCTGCTGCGTGTAAGATGGCGTTTCCGTCGGCACCGGTATTCGAGCGTGCCTGCCAGCCGTGGAAGAAGCTGTTCTGCACAGAAAAGTTCATTGCCGGCGCACCGGCGATGATGCCGTCAAAGTCATCCGGATAACGCTGTGCTTCAACCAGCGCTTCCCGACCACCATCAGAGCAGCCGTTGAAGTAGGCGTACTTTGCGGGCTGGCCGTAGTATTCTTCTATCAGTGCTTTCGACGCCAACGCGGTAATATGCACACCGCGATAGGCAAAATCGATGCGCTTCTGCGGGTCCTGGCCAAAATCGCCGCCCATACCCGAGTGCCCCATGTCTGTACTGGCTAACACAAACTCATCAGATTTCACGGCAGTACAGCCGTCGGCAGCACCAATATTCATGTTTATCATACCGCATAGACCACCGCAGCCCAGTTGCATAAAGCGCTGCGTCCAGGCATCTTTTGGCAGCGTCACTTTGAACCCCACTGCAGGCGCCATGGTGCCTTCAACCACGCAGCTTGTTTTGCCGTTGGCGGTTTGCTCTGACGCCGATGTGATCTTGCTACCTTCACCTCCGATTTCAGTTAAATCGAACGTCAGCAGACTTTCACAGCTCGCTACTGGTGTAACGATGTTCAATGATGGTGGAGAGTTCAGTGATGATGTGGAATCCGCAGCGGGTAGTTCGCTTTTAGCTTCTGATTTCTTATCAGTTGCCTGCTGACCGCAGGCGCTGAGAAAGGCACTGAAAATAGCAATACAAGCGACGACCAGTGAGGTTTTGTGTCGATAAAACATAAGCGTTCCT
Organism: Alteromonas sp. ABV4_515; assembly: GCF_056160345.1. Taxonomy (NCBI): domain Bacteria; kingdom Pseudomonadati; phylum Pseudomonadota; class Gammaproteobacteria; order Alteromonadales; family Alteromonadaceae; genus Alteromonas; species Alteromonas sp. ABV4_515. Next base: position 293,891 of record NZ_JBSWWZ010000004.1, on the reverse strand, counting down.
TATTTGTTTTTGCCCGATACCGAATAGGTCATCGCGACTTTCCGAGTTTCCAAAAACGCTTCCAGTGTTTTTCCACTCATTTGTGCGTACACATCCAGGTTGGTCATACCCAGTACTGCCGCCATCTTTTCCAGACTGAAGAAGATTACGCCATAATGAATAAGACCAATCCAGTCTCGCTGATCAAGCAGTTCACACTCCTGCTCTGATAAGTCGAATTCTTCAAATAATGCCTGTGGCTCATTAACAAAGCGCTGGCGATGTGCAGGTTCGATGAGACGATGCAGGAAGTCATTGAGGCGATACGCACGATGAGAGACTTCCAGCGTAAACGGGTGCGTGCCCTCAATCTGCTCAACGTTTTTCAGCTGATGGCCAACGTGAATACGATGTGCTTCTCTGGTGGCTTCACTGGTGTGGCTTTGATTTTCAAAAATAATGGTGGCCATATTGGTCATCGACGGGCAGTGGGTGGTTTTATGCACGCACGTAACATTAGAAGATAACGCGCCGCGCATAATTAACCACATAATAACTTCCGCGCCTTCCATCCCACCAAGTTCTGCGTACTGCGCATGCGTGATGTGGGTCAGCGCTTCGGGATCGTGTTCCAGTAAGGTCAGAAATTTCTCATCCCAGGCTTCATTATTAAAACCACAGCGCTCACCGTGCACCTGATGCGACAGACCGCCGGTTGCCACAATCGCCACATCAAGATCTTCAGGGTAACTTTCAATGGCTTTACGCAAAGCTTTACCGAGGTTGAAACAGCGCTTTGCGGTGGGTATTGGAAATTGCAATACACCCACCTGAAGCGGCACAACCGCACCTGACCAGGCGTTACCGCGGTCAGTCATCATGGAAAGTGGCGAGAACATGCCGTGATCAACGGGTTTGTTTTGAAAAAAAGACAAGTCAAATTCATCGGCAAACAAAGAGTGGCCAATATGCCTGGCCAATTCAGCATGTCCGGCTACAGGCGGATACTCGCGGGGACCACCACCCTCATCAGCGGTTTCGTATTTTGAGTCGACACCTAGAACAAAAGGCGAGTAGTGGTCGAAAAAGAAAGAGGTGATATGGTCGTTATAAATCACAAACAGGACGTCAGGCTGTTTCTCTTCCAGCCAGGCGGTGACGGGCTCAAAAATGTCAAATGTGCCGGTCCATTGAGCGTCTGCTTTGGTGTGTCTGTCTTTTGCGAAGCCAATGGTTGGCGTGTGAGAGGCACCGATGCCGCCAATAATTCTGGCCATGATTCAGTCCTTTTTAACGGGTTGATGATTAATTTTGAGAATGGTTGCTGTGGCGACCAGCAGGGGAATACTGAAGATAATGAACATCCATCCCACGGGAATGCCTGCGCCAATCAGAACACCGGCCAATGCAGGGCCACTGACGGCACCAACGCGTCCAGCCCCGATTGCCCAACCAACACCGGTGGTTCTGATCGACGTGGGATAGAGGCGGGCCGCCACAGCATATAAACCGGTGAAACCGCCTTGCACAAAAAACATCAGAACAAAAATGGCAACGATGGCGCCGGCCACATTCATGTCGACAGTGCCATACATCACAGACGCGATGGCACCTAAAATGAAGAACACTGAAATAACCCTGATAAGCCCCATTTTTGAAGACAGCCATCCCAGCAGTACAGAGCCAAAGAATGCGCCCAGGTTTAATGAGATCCCCGCCAGCATGGCATCTTCTACGGGGAGTCCGGCATCAACGGCAAGTTTCACAACCCAGCTCAACAGAAAGTAGAGGCTGGCAAAAGCCATCATGAATGCTAGCCACAGCAGCAGCGTAGCACTGCGCAAATTGCTTGTGAGCAGAGCGGATAGTCTGGCAGAGGTTGTGGCTTCGGCTTCGACACGGGGGAGGCTGGACACCACAGTATGCCTTAAGCTGAGTAAAATACGGTTTACTTTTTCCAGAGCCTTGGCTGGTTGCCGTGAAATTAAGAAATCCAGCGACTCGGGTAATAAAAACAGGGCCAGCGGTAGCGCACACAGAGATATCAAAGCGGTCACTTCAAACAGTGGCTGCCAGCCCCATTGCGGCAGAATATGTGCTGCCATAAAGCCGGCGATAATTGCGCCTATGGGATAGCCGGCGTGAAGGATGAGAATTGCCTGATTCCGGTATTTATCTGGTGCATATTCCGACACCATCGAGGTGAGGCTTGCCAACATTGAGCCAATGCCGAGACCCGCCACAAAGCGGAAGAAGGCCAGTTCGATTACTGAATCTGAAAGGGCAGTAAGCCACATGCCTGCGGTGATGGTGCAAATGCTACCGACGATAATTTTCTTGCGGCCCAGCTTGTCAGAGTAGGGGGAAACGAGCACAGCGCCCAGTGCCATGCCCACCAGAGCGGCACTAAACACAATGCCTAGCGCACCCGGTGACACATCCCAGGCATCAGAAATGAATGGCGCGGCGAATGAAATAACCAGCACATCCATGCCGTCTAACATGTTTAACAGGAAGCAAATTCCCAGCACTCGCAGATGGAGTCCTGTAAGCCGTGGTGTATTTATAATTTTATTCAGATTCATGGCTACAACTAATTACTTGCTTTCGAAGTAGAGTGGATGTTATTAGTGTTAAGATGTTGTAACAATCTGTTCAAAAGAAACGCATTGTTCGCATTTGGGAAACAATGAAAAGTAGGTGCTGGCAGTGGAAAGAAAGTGGAATATTGAACATTTACCCGTGTTTGTTCAGGTGGCTGAAACACTGGGGATCTCTGCCGCTGCCAATCAATTGGATTTGCCGAAATCCTCAGTCAGCAAAATCATCAGTCAGCTGGAAAAAGCCCTTGGTGTAAGGCTGCTGGAGCGAAATTCGCGAAACGTACGTCTGACTACAGAAGGCGAGGTGTTTTATCGCGAAAGCATCCGTATTCTGGAGCAGGTTGATGAAGCCTCACACACCATGCAGGGACTTGTGAGCCACCCATCTGGCCGCCTCACAGTGGCAATGCCCATCGCCTTTTCCAGAGAAATTATGGCACCGCGGTTAAGTGAGTTTGCCGCGCTTTATCCTGATATCGCTCTTGAAATCGTGGTCACGAATCAGGCGCTGGATATCATCAAAGAGCAAATCGATCTGGCGGTGGTGGTCGGTGCGCTTAACGACTCAGATTTGATTGTGAAAACGCTGTACCACAGCCGGTTGTGTTGTGTTGCTTCTCCTACATACGTACAGGCAGAGGGACTGCATGACGAAATGGTTAACCTGCAGTCTCACGTCCGAATTGCAGAGTCTCGATATGCCATGCGTCGTTTCCCGATAAGAATCGATCAAACCAAAAGTCAGATCGATTTATATTCAAAGGTGTTCCGGGTGAATGATCCACTTTCGGTAAGGGATGCGGTAATTAGCGGTTTTGGCGCTGGGCTAGTGCCTTATCAGTATTGTAAAAAACAACTGGCAGATGGCACGCTGAAAGAAGTGTTCCCCAAAGTGAACTTTGATGTGACCGCCGCGACACTCTCGGTGATTTACCCTACACGCAGGCTGCTGTCTAACAAATCCCGGGCATTTATCGATTTTCTTACCGATACCTGTAACGCCATTTAGCCTTTCTCTATTTATTATCGGTTTCTAGGGCATTCATGTCTTGCTCAATCGCATTGGAGATATGAACATACATCGCCAATCTTGCGCGGGAAGGATCTCGTGCTTTAAGTGCGTGATAAATTTTGCGATGTTCGTCAACGTACGGGTGAACGCCTAAATCACGGAGCCGCTGGTGAAAGGTGGAGCTGAGCGCTGATTGGTTGCGTAATCCCCACAACCATTTCACGTAAGATTCCAGTGCACTGTTGCCCGTCGCGCTGGCGATGGTGCTGTGAAAGCGCTCGTCAGCCTGCTCTTTTTGTTTTTCGCTGGCTTCACTGTTGTCCATTGTGCAAATCGCCTCTTCTAAATCAGCAAGCTGTTCATCGCTAATCCGAGCTGCGGCTAAACTCACCACTTCCGGTTCAACTAATAAACGGGCTTCAAGTACTTCGAAGGGGCCAGGGGCATCGTCGAGTTGCGCACCATTGAGTTCGTGTTGTTCAAGGGCGTAAATACCTGAACCTGTGCGAATTTCTACCAAACCAGCAATTTCAAGGGCGATCATGGCTTCGCGAATGGTGGGGCGACTTACTTCAAAGCGTACCGCAAGATCGCGCTCAGATGGCAGACGGTCACCCGGCTTTATACTTCCTGTGCGAAGCTGCGCTTCGATTTGCGTGGCGACTTCCATGTATAAACGACGGACTTTTACGGCTTCTACTTTCATTATTAAATGTGGTCAGTTAACTAACTAGATTAACTGACAACATTCAACGAGATAGGCCAGAGTGTCAAGCCAATTCCAGTATTGGTGACACATGATAGCTTTGAGGTGTCCATCGACCATTGTCGGTATCAACGCAGGCGGAAATGCCCCATGGTTTTGTCGAGTTCCTGATTATTTTGTCTTAACTCCTCAGCTAGCCGGTTTAATGCCTCTGCCATTTTTGCTTCGTGCGTGGCAGCTTCCTGCACACTTGTTACGTTTTTAGCGATGTCGCGAGCAGTAGTAGATTGTTCCTCTGTCGCTGCAGACATTGAATTTGCCTGTTGCTCCAATTCTTCTGCACGGCGTTGAACCTGTTCTGCTGCCTTTTCACCTTCTTCTGTGGTCGCCAGTGAAGCGGTCGCACGCTCGTTATTACTGTTAATGCCACTAATCACGGCGTTACTTACATTGGTCAGGTTATCAAGCAGATCGGATATTTTGTCGGTGGACTCACGACTGGCCGTGGCGAGTTGGCGCACTTCGTCAGCAACCACAGCAAAGCCACGCCCGTGTTCACCGGCTCTCGCTGCTTCAATGGCCGCATTCAGCGCAAGTAAGTTAGTCTGCTCTGAGAGTTTATTAATGGTATTGATAATACTGCCAATTTCGGACATTTGTTGCCCCATGGTTTGCGCTTGCGCAGACACCTCGTCCATCTCTTTGGTCAGCCCTTGCATGGCAGATTTGATATTGCGGTTGGCTTGCAAAGAACTTTGCGCAATGTCCTTCAATTGTTGGCTGGCATCTAAGGTGTTAGAGGTCGCTCGGGCGATTTCTTCACTGGTGGCCGCCATTTCCTCTATAGCTGAAGAGATTGTCATTGCACGGCTCGAAGTATCGTCGGCATCATGCAAAATCACTTCCGTCGACCTATATAAATCATCGCCAATCCGGTTCGAAACAATCAACGATTCTTTCAGATGCACAATGAGATCTTTAATATTGGAAATGGTCTTCTCAATGTAAACAGAAATGACACCCAGCTCGTTATCACTGTTCAGTTGCGGGCGGACGGTGAGATCGCCGTCACTGGCTCTATTCAGATTGTCAGATAAGCTCTGAAGTTGTTTCGATAGCATTGAAATCATATAGAAATAAATACCGCCGATTAAAACCGTAACAATAATAGAAAGCACTATGATTGTGATAAGCTGGAAATCCGCATCGCTGGCTTTCTTTTCTGCAGTGTTTCCAATGGTGCGCCACTGTTCGTCAAGGAGGCCTTTTACCGCGCCGATTTGTTGTGTGGAAGCTTTAAACCAATCGGCTGATGATGGCAGTACGGTGTAATCCACATTGCCTTTCTGAAGTGCCGTTACAACACTTTCCATAAGCCCGCTGTTAGACGAGTCGGAGACATTTGAAAACGCGGTAAGCTCCTGGCCGGATAAAATGTTCTTAAGCTGTCGGTGAATATAGCCAATGTCATTGCTATAACTGCTGATGTCAGATAGCGCAGCCTGACTTAGCGATTGCTTAGCTAATACTCCGTTTACTTTGCCACGTACTTGGCCAAGTCGCTCTTTTAGCCAGGCAAACTGCACCGCGTTGGCCAGTTCAGACGCGGCTTGAGCGCTGGAAATATTGAAGGTAAGGGAGGTTACCGCATCCAAGGCGGATTTATTCAGCAGGCTGTAATAGGTAAATGCATTACTGCCATTGCGATTATTAACTTCGCCACGAACCTTTCCTTTCGATTGCAGAATTTTCGACAGCACCGCGGTTTTGCTGGACACCGCAAATTCAGCAGGCCAGTCTTCTTTTAATAGACCTTGAAGTTGCGATTCCGCAACATCGGCCTTGTCTCTTTGTGCAAGCATCTTTGCCCGCGCCTCATCACTGCCAGAGCCAAGAAAGCCCGCCGTCAAGCCACGTTCAACCGCATGGTGATGTGCTGTTTTTTCAAGCGCATCTAAAAGACGAATAAGCTGAATATCCTCATGGGCACCGTTAAGTTTGATAGTTGTGGTAAGAATGTTTTTTCCTACCAAAAACAAAGCGAATAAAAACAGTAATGCGGCACTAAGCAGTGTTAACTGCACAAGCGAAAATCGTTTTAGCAAATTCACGAAACTTTCCTTATCTGGCCTCCGGCCTGTATCGATATGCAACACCACTTAATTTGCTGAAAGGTGTTTTTAGCTAAGTATAGTAAGCGTCAGGAAATCAGCGAGTTTTGCTGAAAATAATAATTCTCCTTACCAGACCGGGTGCAGAAGCGTGCTGCAGCGGTGATCTTCACAAGATGTTCGCGGGTAAATTATTTAGTATTATTTTTTCCGCGCGAAGCGCAATGAATCAATGAGTCAACCCAACAGCACTACGCAGCCGCTAAGACGAAGCGTCGCTTTCCCATTAAATCTGCTGAACAAACGCATTTTAGTACCAGCTTTGGTATTGGGCTTTTTGTTTTGGCCGCTTACCCGTGAAGTAACGACACAGGTGCTCGCTGACGCCTTTTTTCAAGTCGGCGCCTACGTTTACGCATCTTTAGCGGTATATTATTTTTGTACCCAGCGCGTTTCCACTGAAGCAATTAATCGGTTCATAAGTCGCCACCCGCTAACGGAAGTGTTTATTGCGGCGGTGCTTGGTGCGTTGCCGGGGTGCGGTGGAGCAATAATCGTCGTCACCCAATACACTCGTGGTGTAGCCAGCTTTGGAGCCGTGGTTGCCGTGCTAACAAGTACCATGGGCGACGCCGCGTTTTTATTGTTAGCGCAACGTCCGTTAGACGGGCTGAAAGTGATGGCAATTGGTATGGTAGTTGGCTCGATTACAGGGTTGCTGGTGAACCGGTTTCATAATTATCAACCAGAGTCCAACAAGCCCAATGGGAATAGTGGAGCTGATTTACCTGAAGAACAACGATTCCTGAGCAACCGTATTACACGCGTGTCTACCAAGTTTTGGCTCATAGTCTCACTGCCCGCTCTCGCTATTGCGGTGGCATTATCGCTGCAGATTAATCCGGCAGATTTTTTGCCTGTTGATGGTGCGCTGATCACCGCTGTTGGGGCGGGCATGGCGTTAATCAGTTTGCTGCTCTGGGCTATCGACGGCGAGGGAGAAGATTACGCCTCGATGACGAGCGAAGCGCCAACTTCTCAACCGCCAGACTGGAAGCGAAAAGCCGCTTTAGATACGCAGTTCGTACTAGTTTGGGTAACCCTGGCATTTATGCTTTTCGAAATCAGTATGCAGTTATTTGAGTTTGACCTGGTAGACAGTTTCCGTTCGCTGGGAGTGGGGGCTGTAATACTTGCGGTTCTGATTGGATTTATGCCAGGTTGCGGCCCACAAATTCTGGTCACCACGCTTTATCTCAACGGCGCGTTACCGTTTTCCGCCCAAATAGGGAATGCCATCAGTAACGATGGAGACGCCCTTTTTCCTGCCATTGCTTTGTCGCCAAAAGCGGCATTACTAGCAACGGTGTATTCGGGGATTCCAGCGTTTGTGGTGGGGCTGGGCTATTACTACCTGTTTGAAATGCGTTAGTGAACTAACTATGCCCGATAGGATGATGAAATTCATCACATAGTTTAGTTGTCATCCTAGTGAGAAACTCGGTAGCATGTCTATTCTTGCTGGTGTAAACCAGCGAAAAGTCGACCGGGCATCGGCTTTTTCACCACAAGTAAACCGTTCTAACCCGCGCCGACGTATCTACTGCAACCTGCACCCTTGTCTCTGACGCAGGCAATCATTATTTCGGCTTAAGTAAAGCGGGTGAAACCTATACACGAAAGTTAATGTTTGGTAAAACAACCACAATCTTATAAATGGGAAGTAAACGATGAAAAAACTAATTGTCGCCGCAACAGTACTGTTTAGTGGTTTTGCATTCGGTGAAGAGTGCGCCGCGACTATCGAAAGTAACGACATGATGCAATTCAACATGGCTGAAATGTCAGTGCCTGCTAGCTGCTCAGAGTACACAGTTACCCTGAAGCACACTGGTACTCTGCCAAAAGAAGTAATGGGCCACAACTGGGTTCTGTCTAAGACAGCTGATGCCCAAGCCATTGCTGGTGACGGCGTTGGTGCTGGCCTGGCAGCAGATTACCTGAAAGCCGGTGACGATCGCGTTATTGCATATACTAAAGTGATCGGCGGCGGTGAAGAAACGTCAGTAACGTTTGACGTAAGCAAACTGTCTGCAAGTGAAGCGTACACGTTCTTCTGCTCTTTCCCTGGCCACATCGGCGTAATGAAAGGCACACTGTCTGTTAAGTAATATGTAACGACGAAAGAAAGGTCAGGTCACTCATGGTGTCTGACCTTTTTTGATCCTGAACCCATTTATTATTTCTTCACTAAGGCGCATACTCTACCCTGCTATCAGCCCTATGCCACCCACCAGGCAGCAACTGCCTGAAATCTGTACTAAGATAAAAGTCTGTTAGCAATCCCGGTTAGTATTACTTCTTAAAGGTTTTTCCATGTTGTCCCGTTTAGTTCTTATTAAAGGCGCACTCCTTTGCGCGTCTGCGTGGTTGGCTGCACCGTCTTACGCGTCTGATATCAACTTTGATTTCAGTGGTTCCTACCGGTTACGCTATGAAACGCTACAGAATCCGATCTTTCCCGTTGATGCCAGTACGCGAAGCCGGTCGAATGATCGAATATCGTCTCGGGTGTTACTGAAAGGGCAGGCGAAGTGGGAGCACTGGAATGCAACGGTGGAAATTCAGGATTCCCGTGCATTTCTCGATGACAATGACCCCAGTTTAATGTCGTCGCAGGTAAATACTCTTGAACCACTGCAGTTTTTCTTGCGTTACAGTGACGTAAATGAATATGTGAAGTCGGTAACCGTAGGGCGTATGACGCTGGATCACGGCAGCCGCCGTTTACTGGCCCGGGGTGTTTATCGTAATACACAAAATGCCTTTGACGGCATTTCTGTTGATACAGAATACCAAAAATGGGCAATTCGCGGTTTCTACTTGCTGCCGGTAAGTCGTTTGCCGTCAGCGTCTGCACTCATCGAGGACAATGAACGGGCATTCGATAAGAGCTACAGTGAGCGCAAGTTTTTCGGCTTCTACGCCACATCACCAGACAAAGCCTGGAACCTGCAAAGTTACTGGTTCAAAGAGCGTGACGGAGCGGATTTAGCCACTCGCAATCGCGATTTGTATACCTTAGCGGCGGAGTATTCTACAACCATCGGTAATGGTTGGAAGGCCAATGCTGAACTGATTGGTCAGACGGGCACGACCCGGCAAACTACGGCTGCAGACGATATGACAGATTTGGATGTGAGAGCCTGGATGGCCCATGGTCATATTGGTAGAAAAGTGAACGATTCGACCTTTGTACGCGCAGAAATAGACTTCGCCAGCGGTGACAACAACAGTGATGACGATACTGTTCATTCCCCAGATAGTTTGTACGGTGTACGCCGGTTCGATTTTGGCCCCACCGACGTTTATCAAGGGTTTCGTCGTAGCAATATTATCGCGCCTGGCCTGCGAAGCGTCACTAAAGTCGATAAACACGAAGTTATGGTGGGCTACAAAGCCGTTTGGTATGACAAGGTGGAAGCGGGTGCTGATGACTTTATGGGTCAGCAACTTGAAGTTCGCTGGCGTTATAAAGCGCTACCAGATTTAAGATTAGAATTTGGTGGCGCTTACTTGCATAAAGGCGATGCCCTGGAAGCAGGTGATTATGCCGACGACAGTCAATTTGCCTACACCGCTTTTCTCTACTCGTTCTAAATTTTGTTGAGCGCGCAGCATTTGCTGGTTGTCATGCAACTGGTAAACTACGCGCTTCTTTCATTGACCTAGTTTTCACTTCGAGCACGTACCCTTTGGCTAATCCGACTTTGCATAATTCTGTAATGGCCTTGCGCCTGGATGAACTGTCACGTTCTACCCGTCCGTTTGTTACACGTGGGAGTCGGGTTGTTCGTTGTGATGGGTGTTTACTGCCACAGAAACAGTGTATTTGCTCGGTGCGTCCCGCGCCGGTTGCTGAAAGCGCCTTTCTTTTTCTGATGGCCAAAGGCGAGTCATACAAACCTTCCAACACCGGCCGATTAATTGCGGATGTGGCGAAACACAACTTTGCCTTCAGTTGGTCGCGAACCGAGCCGCAACCTGAATTATTGGCACTGCTAAACGACAAGCGATACATGCCAGTAATCATTTTTCCTCATGAAAACGCTGCACCTGAACGGTGTATTCATATTGCCCCTGAAGCGACAGGAAAAACCCCGCTTTTTATTATGCTCGATGGTACCTGGCGTGAGGCCGGACGCATGTTCCGTAAGAGCGCGTACCTTCAGAATTTGCCTGTTTTGGGTATACAGCCTCAGGCATTGTCAGATTACGCATTGCGGGAAGCCACAAGGGATTTTCAACTGTGTACTGCTGAAGTCGGCATTGAGGTGCTAAAGCTGGCGGGCGAGCCTGCCGCAGCAGCTATTTTGCAAGACTACTTTAGCCACTTCAGAGAAAAATATCTGGCGGGTAAACCGCATAGTAAGGCGCGAACGTAAAAATAGGCGTAGCCACAGTGAATTTTTGTGGCAAACTGAAATTGTTGTCGCAGCATGGAAGAAGTATATGACGTTATATCGCCCGTTGTTCAAGCATATTCGTAATCACACTGCACTTTTCAGTGAATTGCACCGGTACCGCGATCTGGCGGTAGAGGCGCAGGGTCTGAAAAACTATGTATTCAATAAAACCCCTAAGTTTATTGCTGCCGATGGTAGTCGTCTTACCATCGAGCCCGAGCGCAGTATTGTGATGCCTAATCTACATCACTTCCAAGGTGTTAGAAGCAAGCTCGCCAATGCCATTCCGGGCCTCTCTATGGTAGAGCACAGTGAAATTGGTTATCGCTATCCCACCGCTGCTTTGGCCGGTCTTGAAGCGCCATTTATTAAACGCATGCGCTCTGAGTATTTCCATAGAGTGGATGAAGATCGCAGTATTTGTCGTCCGGTAAACCTGTCTTACGGCATTAAAAGTCGGGGCAAGGGAGACAACCGTCAGGAGTATGAAGTGTGGATGCCCGAAGAGGCGCCTGATCAATCTCCACTGCCATTGCTCATCGACCGTTACGGTGAAGATTTACCCCATGACGTAAGAGAGTTCGTTGAACAGCCTTCACGTGTGCACGGTTGGATGGGTGTAAAACGGGCGGCATTTGAAGCCCTTTATCAGAACCCAGACGTTTGCGGCGACCTGGTTATTTGCGTAGCGCTGAGTGTTGATACGTACAACATTGGTGCGCGCCCGGATTTATCGTTTTCTCCCGAGGCGGAAAGCTCTATTGCAGTAAGCAACGCCGAACTGGAATGGGAAGTAGAAGGGTACTACGCACCGCGCAATGCTGCCTTCGACCATGATGCTGTGTGGGCCGCCATTAACCATACGTTGGAAGCCGTGAATGCGCCGCTTCGTGATATGTATGGCAACGACATTATTCCGCTCACAGAAAGTAAAACAGAGCGCATATTGTCTACCATTAAGGGATTGGGCGTAACTCGTGAGGAAATCGACGAGCTGGATTTACAGCCCTGGGAATTCCTCGCGACCGAAAGTGACCGTCTGAAAGGCCATGATCCTAGTCGTACGGTAAATCTGCTTGGTCGACTGAATCGTCTCTTCTATCAGCCAGACCGCCAATTGCCATCACTGAACTGGATGCATGATTTAATTTCCTAAGACTAGTGCTTTAGCATGCGTTGGGTGAACCAGGTTTTAAAAGCCGGCAGGTTTTCCCAGCGCAGTGCAGCATTTACCTTTACGCCGTTTTCGGCAGGCTGAGTGAAGCCGTCATCGGTCACCATGAGACTTACGCTTTCTGTGGGAAGCCATGGATGGTCGGGTAGGGCGAGATACACAGCAACGGTGTCGAAAAGCACAGACGTGCGCGCATCGAGGTAATCGGCTTTGTCCCAGGTAACTCGCTCGGCCCAAATGGGGTAAATGTCGAATAATGCAGAAAGCTGTGGGTCGTGACTGTTCTTAAGCGCTTGATACTGAATACCATCGACAAGCATGTCTCGGCATGTGTCTAGCGGCGCAATACTAATATCAGCAACATTGGCGTTTAGTACGTGTTGAAAAGCGGCTACGTCGCTCTGTACATTGTATTCTGCCACCGGTTTGTCATCGTAACCTTTGTAAATGCTGCCGTGCATGCCAACAAGTCGCATTTTTGTTGCCAGTTCTGGTGCGCGCTGTAAGACTTCGGCGATATTCGTCATGGGCCCGGCCACAATAATGGTAACAGGGTTTTCAGCGGCTTTTAGCAAACTGATAATTTCTGCGATGCCGTCTTTTTTTATATGGCCTGGGTAGGTTGTCGTTGAAAAATCGTTTATCCACGGGCGAAGAAACTCCGCCGTAGCCTGCGCGGGGCGGCCGGGAGCAACAGGAATGTCTGTTCTTTTGGAAATTTGCAGAAATTTTGCCGCTACCTTCGCTCGGTAGTGTGTATCGCCAGACACCGTTGTAATGAGTTTAAGATCCAGTTCCGGGCTTTTAAGTATAAGAGAGAGTGCAAATACGTCGTCGATGTCGCTGCCAATGTCAGTGTCGAAAATAACGGGCAAGGGTTTAGCGCTAATCAATGCAGAAAATAAACATAACGATAAAGTAAGATAAGCCCGTATCGTAAATATTGGCGAAATCATGACGTTAGCCTTATAGGTAATTGATCCTTTCTGCCCTAGAATAACAATATTATTTAAGTTGATTCAGCTTTGTTTACCCGAAAAAGCACCGGGTTAGCAGCAAAGCCATTTATCCGGAGTTCCCGTGCTTAGCGAACTATCTTTCGGTGGTATGCTTTTCAGCCCAATGGTCGTTATGATCCCGCTGGCGTTTGTCCTGTCTTTGCTCACCCGCTACGCCTTGTATGCTACCGGACTTTATCAGAAATTGTGGAAACCACCCTGGTTCGAAGTGGCACTGTTTGTGTGCTATCTGGCCCTCACGGTGAAATTGCTGGCAGGTTAAAATGCAAAAAATCATCAGAGTTATTATTACGTTAGCGGTTATCGTTGCGGCCGTCGTGTCCGGTCGCTGGGTGTGGGATCATTACCTGTATTCACCCTGGACCCGAGATGGCAAAGTGCAGGCTGATATTATTACCATTGCGCCGGATGTGTCTGGCTGGGTGACAAAGCTCGCCGTTCAAGACAATCAGCAGGTGAAGAAAGGCGATGTGATTTTTCAGGTCGATGTTAAACGTTATCAGGCTGTGGTGGACGAATTACAGGCCCAGGTTCGAAACGAAACTCTGGCACTGGAGCTGGCTCGGCACGAATTCAGCCGGCGGGAAAAATTGCATCAAAGCAACAGTATCAGCGCAGAAGAATTAGAAAGTAGCCGCATCAGTGCTGACATGGCACAAGCCTCACTGGATTTAGCCAAAGCCAATCTGGCCAGTGCGCAAATCGACCTGGAACGGGCATCCATTACCTCACCGGTAGATGGCACAATTGTGAATTTGACCCTGCGGGAAGGTAATTACGTGTCTCAGGGCTCGCCGGTGCTCTCCGTAGTCGCAGCCAACTCCATTTATGTCACCGGCTATTTTGAAGAAACCAAGCTGCCCCTTATTCATGAAGGCCAGAAAGCGACGATTACGCTGATGAGTGGCGGTAAACCCATTACCGGTACGGTGAAAAGCATTGGTAATGCCATTGCCGATACAAATACCTCTGCCAACGGGCAGTTATTGCCTCAGGTGCAGCAAACCTTTAACTGGGTTCGCCTTGCGCAGCGTGTTCCCGTGGATATCGAACTTAAGGAAATTCCAAAGGATACCCGGCTGGTGGCGGGGATGACGGCATCAATCCGGTTAGCATCAGACGGAGAGTAAATCTTGTCTCCCATTCTGGCGACTTATCTTAAGCCAAGCCGTGCGTCGTTGATTTTTGCGCTGAAAGGCGTGATCTCCATGAGTATCTCACTCTACGTGGCCATGTGGATGGATCTCGACCGCCCGTACTGGGCACTGGTCTCTGCAGTATTTCTGCAAGTGCGCCCAGAAGCTGGCATGGTGCTGGAGAAAACGGTTTGCCAAATCCTCGGAACCCTTATCGGCGGCGCGTATGCCTTACTGGTGCTGCATTACTTCAGCGGCTTCCCTGAAGTAGCGTTAACCTGTTTAGCACTCTGGCTGCTGCTGAACTCCAGTCTTTCAGCGTTCATGCGACGGATAAACTTTATCTATTTCTTTGCCATGATGTGCGTGACGCCTTGCATCATCATCCTGCTCACCATGTCACAACCGGCCACGGTAAGCAGCCAGAGTATTTTTGATATCGCCCAGTCACGGGTTGCCGAGCTGATCATAGGTTCACTGTGCGCCATGGTAGTAGCGGTATTCCTGTGGCCTCAGCGGGTAGAAAACGTGCTGGTAGTGCATGCGAAAAATGCGATTAATCAGACTATGGATTATCTTACGCTGGAGTTAGACCCCAACGGTTCCCACGAAGAGCGCCATAAGAACATCGATAGTGTTTTGCAATCACTGACAGCGCTTAACGACGACTCAAGCGCGGTGAAATTTGAAGGGCCGACGGGGCCTGGTAAGTCTCGGGCGGCCACGGTAATTTGTAATAAGGTGTTGTCGTTGATTGCGGTCGTGCAGATTTTCGGACGACTACAGCGTAATAACCCTGAACTGCTATCTGACAGCATGCAGTCGTTGCTAGGACAATTGCGTGGCGACCTTGCCCTCATCGGCAGTTTGAAGAGCTTCGATGAATGCTATGAAATTGCGCAGAAACAGCGTCGGAACTGGAGCAAACTTTTTCAGTCTCAGCCGCTGACAACGCTGGAATTCAGGCTATGTAAAACCGCTCAGGAACTGGTTTCAGATTTGGTGCTTATTCTGCGTGCCTACCGGGCGCTAGAGCAAGGTAAGCCCACTAGCCTGCGAGCAGAAAGTTTAAAACCTCACCGCGATTGGCTGGTGGCGTTGACCACAGGGTTTCGGTCCTTTTTGGTATTTAGTCTGGGCGCGGTATTGTGGGTAGGAACCGGTTCACCCGCTTCCGTTATGCTAATTATTCTACCGGTTATCTTTTCTATCATGTTTGCGCGACTTGCGCCGGTCATTGTCACCAAAGCAATAAGAGGTATTTTAATTGGTGCCTGCGTGGCCGTGCCGGTGGCTATTTTCTATGCCCTTAACCTGATAGCGCAGAGCAGTGGCGACTTTCCCATGCTCATTCTCATTCTTGCGCCGCCCTTTTTCCTGGGTTTAATGCTGCTTGCAAACCGAACTACTATCACGCTGGGCATTGGTTTTTGCATCCCCTTTGTCATTCTTGTGCAGCCCGCCAATGACATGAGTAACTCACTGTCCATTGATTTCACTGCCAGCAGCGCGCTGGCCATTTTATCTGGCATCATGCTGTTATACTGGGTTTTCAAACTGTTTGCGGGCCCTGGTGCAGAGTGGATGCAGCGGCGTTTGCTGTCTGTCACCTACCAGGATTTGCTCAAATTAGGTAGCCCTGGTCATGATGAGGAATGGTTTAACTCGCGAATGTCAGATCGCTTATTACGATTAACCAGCTATGAGCAGAATATGACTTCCGGATATCGAACCCTAACCGATCTTGGTCTTACCGGGCTGAATCTGGGGCATGTCTCCATGCGTATGCAGCGACAGTTAACTGGCGTAAGTGAGCATTCGCTTACGCAGATGAAACGCCTTTGGCAGCAAGCGTTAGCAGAATCATTTCTGGCTGCATCGAAAGGGGATAAGCGTGACCACCTTGCTGGTATTAATCAGCGCATATTGGAAAAACTGCGCTCGGAAGGCGCGCCTCAAGAAAACTTGGCTCTATTACACGGTATTTTCACCCGCCTGCATTACACGTTCCAGCGCACTGCTGACATGATCAACGACGCCAAAACGTAAATTCATTCAGAACCAAAAATGCAATTTGGTAAGGCCAAAGTGGGTTTTAGATTTGTTGGTAGGGGATTTTTGTTGTATCTTAACTAAAATTGGCATGACCAAAATGGATTGAGATATGATTGAAACATGGCGCTGGTTTGGACCATCCGACAGCATTACTCTGGAAAAAATTCGTCAGGCGGGTGCCACCGGCATTGTTACTGCGTTGCACGAAATTCCCACCGGCGACGTGTGGCCTCTGGAACTGGTTAAAAGCCGCAAGGCTGAAATCGAAGCGGCAGGCATGAACTGGGATGTTATCGAAAGCATTCCTGTTCACAACGATATCAAGAGCCGTACTGGCGATTACAAACAGCTAATCGAAAACTACAAGCAGTCTATTCGCAATGTAGGCGCAGCAGGCGTGACTACCGTGTGTTACAACTTCATGCCGGTTGTGGACTGGACCCGCACAAACCTGACTTACCAGTTACCCGATAAAAGCTATGCGCTGCGTTTCGAGTACTCTGATTTTGCCGCCTACGACGTGTTCGTGATGCAGCGCAAAAATGCAGAGAAAGACTACACGCCGCAAATGCTGGAAAAAGCCAAAGCGCGCTTCGACGCCATGAGCGAAGAAGAGCGTGAAGGTCTTGAGAAGAACATCATTGCCGGTTTACCAGGTGGTGAGGGCTCTTACGACCGCGAAGGTATTCGCGATACCATTCAACAGTTTATCGACATGGGGGAAGACGGCCTGCGCACCAGCCTGTGCGAATTCCTCGAAGCTATCATCCCAATAGCGGAAGAAGCCGGTGTGAAAATGTGTATTCACCCTGATGATCCGCCGTTCTCACTATTTGGCCTGCCTCGCGTAGTGTCCACTCAAAGCGATGCAGAACGTTTACTTAAAGCCGTAGACAGCCCGGCAAATGGCCTGACCATGTGCGCCGGCTCTTACGGTGCCCGTGGTGACAACGACCTGATTGCCATGGTAAATGCGTTCAAAGACCGCATTTACTTTGTCCATCTGCGCAATGTGACCCGCGAGGAAGACGGTTCTTTCTACGAAGCCGCTCACCTCGACGGCGACAACGACATGGTAGGGCTGGTACAGGCACTGCTTAATTGTGAATCGTCCATTGGTTGCCAAATTCCTATGCGTCCTGACCACGGTCACACGTTATCTGATGAACAGGGAAAAGAAGGCTTGAAGCCGGGATATTCGTATCTTGGCCGTCTTAAAGGTTTAGCAGAGTTGCGGGGATTGATTAGGGCGGTTTCTTATATGTCGGCAAGATAAAATAAAATGGCGCGACCAAGTGATCGCGCCGAAAATAACCCAACGGAGACGGGTTACATGAAACTTATTGAAGCAAGAAAGATTATTCTTCGGTGAGTTCTGCTGTCCAAAATGCGATATTTTTACGATTCCAAGTGTAGGTTCCAAATATCAGGTTGCCGGAATGTATGGTAGCTGGATAGGAAAACTCGCTCTCCGGTGTTTCATCTAGCGTGACTATTTCTGGCCAGCTTTTGCCATTGTCAAACGAAACTGCTGCATTAATTGGCGTGCGCACGCCGTCAGTGGGAAGGTTATTGAGCGTAAGCACCAGTTCACCTCCTGGAAGTTTGACTATATCGATACCCGAGTTGTTGCTAGGAAGTGGCGAAAGGTAAAGGGGAGACCAACTGGCTCCGTAGTCTTTCGAATCACTGCGGAAAATGACGTCTTCTGTGCTACGCGTCAGCATATGCACATGGCCAGTCTCAGATTCCCAGACTGTTGGCTGAATTGCTCCCCTGTCGGTAATACGCACATTTTCTGTCGAAATAAACGAACTGGCATACCAGGAAGTGCCCTGATTAAATGAGACATCAGCGAATACGTTCCAGTGGCCATCCTTCTCATCTGAGTTTCCAGCAAGCAAAGCACCGTTGGACAACTGTACTGGCTTAGCTCTCACCGGTCCTCTCGCAAGTGGGCTGTCCTTTTCAATTATCTGTGCTTTACCCCAGGTTTTTCCATTATCGGTAGACTTTTGCAGCCAGGTTGTCCATTTTTCAGGCGTGGGGCCAACTTTAAAAAACAGTAAAATATCACCGTTCTTTTCAGTAAAAAGCACCGGATTCCAGTGCGGTTCATCACTTATTTTGGCTACTCTAACAGGTGCCAACCAATCACCATTTTTACCGGAAGACAGCCAGATGGCGACATCAGACTTGCCCTCCGCTTCACCAGCGAACCAAGCTACAAGCAGTTCGCCGCTGGTAGTTTGCGTAATGGTTGACGCATGCACCTGCTCAAACGGCAGCTCACCGCTAAGCACAAAGCTCTGAGAGAGTATTTTAAGGTGTTTTTCCGCAGCGAGGCCTGGAAAAGCCAGCGCTGTGAGAAAAGACATGGTGAGCAAAATGGTAGTATTTCGCATTATAAATCCGGGAAAAATTTGTCGAAGCCAGATTTAGTCGCTGACAACGCCTCTACTTGAGACAGGCCATCGGGATATTCCTCTTGCTCAATCACAATCCAATCTGCACCACCGTCATTCACTGTAGCGGTAAAAATGGTCGGCCATGCAATGTCGTCCTGGCCAATGATTGGCTTAAGGCTGCTTCCTTCTGCGGCATAAGACTTAAAGTGAGTCGTGAGAACGCGCCCCGGGAAGGCTTTGACGAATTCTACTGGGCTTTTACCAGCGCCAATGGTCCAGCCCACATCCTGCTGTAAAACCACGTCTTTCGGCGTATGGTTGCCAAGGTATTCGATAAATGTGGTGTCTTGGTAGGGCGCCCATTCTTCGAGGTGATTATGGAAGCCCACTTTCATGTCTTCCTTCGCTAGTTTTTCAGAAAGCATGGTGAGGTCGTCTGCAAACGCTTGAACCTGGTCGTTGAACGCTCTTTCCTCTGATGGAATGATCAGTACACTCGCACCCAAATCGCGATAGAAAGTAACTGTATTTTCATAATCATCCATCAGGGCTTCGATAGGTACATGCGCACCACTCGCCACGAGGCCAATATCGCTCAGCCAATTTTTCAATCCGGCAGGGTCATCTGCAAATTCACCGAAATAACCCGCAAATTCAACGCCATCAAACCCCATGTCAGCGATTTGCTGAAGCGTGCCTTTAAAGTCGGTTTTCAATGCATCGCGTACGGAATAAAGCTGAACACTGATACCAGGAACCTTAGCCATTTCTGCTTTAGCAGATTGTGTTGTTGCTGATGCTGCCGGCCCTTCAGTACCAGTATTGATCTGAGGTTCTGTTTCACCGCAGCCACTTAATATTAAGCTGGCTGAAAGTGTGCCTGCGAACAACATTTTGTGGATAGTGGACTTGGTAAATCGTGTCATTAGAGTCTCCCTGCTTTAACTTCGCCGACCGCATAGTCGACGGCTCTGGCGGTAAGCGCCATGAATGTAATTGATGGATTTCCCACGCCGGATGAGCAAAAGCTCGATCCGTCAGTGACGAATAAGTTCGGCACATCGTGGGATTGATTGTAACCATTTAACACAGAATCTTTAGGATCTCGCCCCATGCGAGCAGTTCCCAATTCGTGAATAGCAAGACCCGGAGGTTGCCCCAGTACATGGGTTTTAATGTTGTTGTATCCCGCTTTGGTAAACATCCTTGTGGCTACTTCCAGTGCATCGTCTACCATCGCATTTTCATTGTCTGACCATTGGCAATTAAAGTGCAACTGCGGAATACCCCACTTGTCTTTCTTGCTGGTGTTCAGCGTGACTTGGTTTTCTCTTCTTGGCAACATCTCGCCTTGCGACTGCAACCCAATATTCCATCCACCTGGGTTGTGAAGTTTGGTTTTAAAGTCTTCGCCAAATCCGTCAGTACTTCCCATTGTTTGCCAGTCAGAACGACTGGCACTTCCAGCTAGGGCATAACCTCGTTTGAAGTTTTTGTGATAACGCCCAGGTTCGTAATGAAAGTTCGGAATATAGAGCGCAGCGGGTCGCCGACCGGTATAAAACTCATCGTCGTAACCGTCAATTGTGGCTGAAACATAAGCGTTATAATTGTGGTCCATGAGATACTGACCGAGTACACCTGAGCTATTAGCCATACCATTAGGGAAATGTTTTGACCTACTGTTCAACAACACTTGGGTACTACCGATGGTGGAGGCGCATAAGAAGACGATTTTCCCGAAGTATTCTCGTTGTTTCAGCGTGTCGCTATCGATAACTCTTACGCCGCGCAGCCGGTTAGTTTTTTCATCATAGATTAGGCTTTCAACCACGCTGTTGGGAGCAATGTACAGATTTCCTGTTCTTGCTGCTGCGGGCAGTGTTGCGCTCTGTGTTGAGAAATAAGCACCAAATGAGCATCCTTTTTGACACTCTTCACGTGCCATACAAGGTCCTCGTCCAACATCCAGATGAATTTTCTGTGGCTTCGTAAGATGCGCGCCGCGACTTATGATCACCGGCTTATCCGGTTCTTCAACGGCCATCTTGGCCACAAAGTCTTTTTCCGGCACCGTCATCTCAAATGGTGGCAGGAATATCCCATCAGGAAGCTGAGGCAAGTTCTCGATACTGCCAGCTACCCCGACAAACTTCTCCACATAGTCGTACCAGGGGGCGAGATCTTTATATCTGATAGGCCAATCATTGCCGTGACCATCCTTCTTATTCGCTTCGAAATCGTATTCACTGTAACGATAAGAATGGCGGTGCCATAACAGTGATTTTCCTCCGAGTTGATTCCCTCTTATCCAGGCAAATCCGGTATCTTTTTCCGTTGTGTAAGGATAATCACGGTCGTTGGCGAAGAAGTGTTTGGTACCATCGTGAAATGCGTAGCACCTGCGCTGTACCGAATATTGATCTTCAATCAGGTTGCGATCGACCTTCATCCTATTCGGGTATTCCCAAACTGGCTTGCCTTCCGTGATGTAGTCTTTGCGGTGCTCTACAATACGACCGCGCTCTATCATCAGAGTTTTAAAACCTTTTTCTGTGAATTCTTTGGCAGCCCATCCACCGGTGATCCCTGAGCCAATGACAATGGCGTCATAAATTTCTGAAGATTCATCAATGATCATGTCTTTGTTCATACTACGTTGATTCCTCAGTAATAAGCTTTGGAGCTGAAGGCGGAGCCCACTTTTGAAAGAGGGATCGAGCCTTTAAATCCGCCTGGGATGGGGTCGTATTTAAGCTCCTTAGTTGCGCCCTGCATGGTGGTGTAATACCCGAAGACAATCTGGCCTTTGATAAACTTAAAAGCGCTACGGTCAGCTTCAGAGAACGGTGCAGAAGCGGCTTCCAGATCGGTAAGCAGAGCTATTTGCTGTGTCTTATCGAGACCAGAAAATAGCGTGTTGCCATATTGCTTTCCGGCGTTACTGATTTTACTTAAAACGCTTAACGAAGCCTGTTGCTCCGTTTCGGAAAACACCACTCGTAGTTGGTGATCAATAAAGTGGTGGCAGTTAACGTCTGCAGCGCTTGGCGTTTTCGTTGCTGGAATGGTCAGCGCACATATCTGTCTTAGCGTTTCAAGTTCAAGAGTCGGAAATAACGGCTTATTGCTTACCGCAGTGGCTGTTACTGGCTTACTGGCCATAGCGACCGGACTCATAATGGCCGCAGCGGTGGTAGCACCACTGACCGCCGTCAGTAATTTTAATAATTCTCTTCTATTAGGCATGGTATTTACTCTTACACAAAGGACGGTGGGCGGTCATCGGCTGCTGAGCCATAATTCTTATTTGGCTTATCGCCCATGATGAATTTGAGCGTACCGCCCTTAATGACAGTGCTGTGGTCGATGTAAGTTTTGCTGTACGGCTGTCCGTTGAATGTGGCCGACTGGATATAAAATGCGCTATCAGAGACGCCTTCAGCCTCAATTGTCAGCCAGGTATTTCGGGACACCTCTAAACGTACACGGGAGAACATGGGGGTACCAAAAACATACAGTCCGGTTGTTGGGTCCACCGGATAAAGACCTATGGCGCTCATTAAATACCAGGCACTCATTTGGCCACAATCTTCATTGCCGGCGAGCCCGTCGAAAGCATTCAGATACATTTCGTCACAGATTTGCTTTACCCGTAGTTGAGTTTTGTAGTGTGCGCCGCAATAGGCATAAAGATATGCAACATGATGACTGGGCTCATTGCCGTGCGCGTACTGGCCTATCAGCCCGGAGATGTCAGATAACTCACCGTCGCTCATCTCAGATGAAGCGGTGAACAAAGCATCGAGCTTGGCTTCAAAGCCCGCTTCACCACCGAACAGTTCCATATAGTTGTATATATCATGCTGGTTTAGGAAGGTTGCCTGCCAAGAGTTGGTTTCGGTGAAGTCTCGCCACTTTGTTTGGTCGTGGCCCAATGAATCAGGGGTGAAAGGCGTTACCCAACTACCGTCCTCTTTTTTACCGCGAACAAATCCCACAGATTTGTCGAAAACATTTCGGTAGTACTTTGAACGATTTCTCAGTACTTCTGCATCATCATGCGCGCCAGCGGCATCGGCAATTTTAGCCGCTGCCCAGTCGCAATAAGCAAACTCAAGGGTGCGAGATACCGCCTCATTGTGCATATCAGCAGGTATGTAATGCATCTCTCGATAAAGACCAAAACCATGCACATCATCAACGAACGCGCGCTGGCGAATAAATTCATAGGCCGCCTTTACGTCTACGCCGGGTACCTTTTTCACAATGGCTTCAGCAAGCACTGACGCGCTGTGATACCCAATCATGGTATCCGTTTCACGGCCCTGCAATGGCCAGATTGGTGCGCCGGCAGGGCTTTGCTGACCCATTCTCACCAGGCAACTCATCAGTCCGGGAACCCGCTCGCTGCGTGTTAGTGTCAGAAAAGGATGCAAAGCTCTGTAGGTATCCCATAGGGAGTAGGTAGAGTAGTTTTCCTCACCGCGTTTTAGTTCGTGGATCTCGTTGTCCATACCACGGTAACGGCCATCCACGTCAGAAAATAATGTTGGCGCCAGCAGCGCATGGTAATGAGCCGAACTGAAAATAACTTGTTTAGTGTGGCTTTGCGCTTCGAACTGCACCCGTGATAGCTCTTTTTCCCATGCGGCAGCAGCTTCACTGCGCACCCAATCAAAGTCAAACCCGCGAATTTCCCGTTCCAAATTTTTCAAAGCGCCATCGGTGTCAACAGCTGAAATGCCGGTTTTTACAAGTAATGGAGCGTCGCCGGCATCATCAAAACTGAGCAGGGCTTTCAGATACTCGCCGTCTAATCGGTCTTTAACACCGGGCTGCTTTTCGTTGTTAGAAAAAAATGAGATATCGGCGAAAGGGCGGGAAAATTTCATTGCGAAAAAAATCCAGCGACCTCTAGCCCACTGAAATACCTGTCGTCCGCCAACTAAAGTATCGTTACCAATCACACGGAAGTGCGCATTCTTCACGCGGGTTTCGTTCTGATCGGTCCACCAGTCTTGTTGGCCGTGCACAAGGTCTATAAGAATGTGGCCGTCAGCACTTTTCGGAAAATGGTAGCGATGAATACCCGCCCGCTTAGTTGCGGATAACTCTGCTTTAACGCCGCTGTCAGTAAGCTCCACACTGTAGTAACCAGGGCTAGCCGTTTCGGTTTCACGGTTGTAGCGGGAGCGATAGCCTGCATCTGGATTGTCTAGTGGTCCGGGCTTAATGTGAGGCTTGCCAGTTTGCGGTACCACAAGTACATCTAGCATATCGGCACAACCAACACCGGACAGATGGGTGTGGGAAAAGCCCATTATAGAACCGTCTTGCTGATGGTATCCCGAGCATGAATCCCAGCCACGGTTGCTCGTGTCAGGTGACAATTGTACTGATCCAAAAGGGACAGTGGCGCCTGGATAAGTATGCCCATGTCCGCCAGTACCGATAAAGGCATTCACCGCGCCTACGGTTTTACTACCTGTAATGTAATCTGTACCAGCGCCGTTCGGGGTTTTCGCTACATTGGTTACAGTGCAGCCTGCGGCAAGAAGGCCGGTGGATGCCACCGAGCCTGCCATAAATTGTCTACGTGAAGGCATGAAGGTCTCCTATCCGAGTAAGTGCGGTTTGGTATTATGAATGTTCAGGATTAACTCACCGAAAAGTGTGTTCGCCCAGGCAAACCAGGGGCGAGTGTAGGTGGATGGGTCATCTTTGTTGAACGATTCATGCATAAAACCTGTACCAGCATCGGTGGTTTTTAGCGTGTGTAAACTCTCGGCTATTTCGATGTCATCTGACGTGGTCATCGCTTTCATGATGTGTGACATAGGCCATATTAAGTCGAGTCCGGCATGAGGACCGCCGATACCTTCTCCTTTTGTGCCTTTGAAGAAGTACGGATTGCGGGAAGACCAAATAGCGTTACGGGTGTTGCGATAAAGTTTATCCTGTGATGTTGTCGCACCTAGATAGGGCAGGCTGAGCAGGCTGGGAATGTTGGCATCGTCCATGAAAATACTGTTGCCGTATCCATCTACCTCGTATGCCCAAACTTTATTGCCGTCTGCATCTGTGATTACGGCATGTGTATGTAATGCATTTTCCACTTCATCCGCAAACGCCAGGCATTCCTGTCTAAATTTTGCGGGCAATCCAGTCGCTTCAGACATTTCGGCCAATTGGCGCAGTGAAACAACGGCAAAATGATTCGACGGTACCAGGAATGGGTACTGACAGGCATCGTCAGAAGGCCTAAAACCTGAGTGAATCAACCCAACTTTCTGAGTGGGATAACCGTAGCCGTGAAATGGCAACGTTTCAGTTGGTGTGTTGGTCACACGCTGGAAGTGATAGGGGCCTTTGTCGTCTTTGCGCTGCTGAACTCTCAGCGTTTGTACCAGGGTGGTCATTGCCTTTTTCCATTGCGGATCAAAAGGGGCCAGGTCGCCGGTTTGTTTCCAGTAGCCATGACTAAGACGCACCGAATAGCAAAGCGAGTCAATTTCCCATTTTCTTTCCGCAACGCCGGGCTTCATGTCAGTATAATCTTTAGCCGACCACTCTAGATTTGTATCGGCTGTGGGATCACGCATGAACGCATTGGCATAAGGGTCAATCAAAATAGATTGTGCATGACGGTTTATAAGGCCTCTGAATAGTTTTTGCAGCGCTGGGTCTTGTTGCACATAAGGCAAATAGGGCCAGACCTGTGCACACGAATCCCGAAGCCACATGGCATCGATATCACCGGTGATGACGAAGGTATCGTCTTTGTTATTTGCAATAGAGTGAAATACCGTGGTGTCTAAGGTATTCGGAAAGCAATTTTCAAATAGCTGTGCAAGTTTCTTGTCAGCGATTTTGGGCTTAACCTGTTTGATAACGCCTTCAACCGCATCGCTGTGAAAGCGTCTTTCAGATTTAGGTGGGCGCATAGTCGGTAACGCGCTGCCCGAGACTGCCAGGGACTGATAGACAGGAGATACAGCGCCAGCGGCGAGCATCCCTTTCAGCATTGTTCTTCTTGTAAGCATGAATATTCCTGTAAAATTGCCGTGGTTTAAGCACGGTCCCAAATGGGATTAGGGCTGCCTGTCACACCACAGCCGGAGGCTGGTTCGAGATCTAAAACTACGATTTCGTTCTCACCTTGATTCAGCCATGGAGCAGGCACGAACAGTGAACGTTGAGGGCCTACAGACCAGTAGCGTCCCAGATTACGGCCATTCACCCATACATAGCCTTTTCCCCACTCACGAACGTCGATATAGGTGTAACCTGTTTCGTCTAATGTAAAGCTGCCTTTGTAGAAAGCCGGCCCGTTCACATGTAGCTCAGAGAATTGGAGTGCCGATAGATCATCGAGAGGATAGGCCGTATGCTTCCAGCCGTTAAGTTCCTTGCTATCGAGGGACACCGGGCCAATTAAACCCTTCTGATCTTTTCCAACCCAGGGGCCATAGTTCACCCGGCCCATCACATCAATAAGCATGTCGACGGTGTCGCCTTCAGTACCCGTAATGGTTAACTCTGTCTGCTCGAAGCGGCGATCCAGTGTGCCCTGTTGGCTACCTCCCACCGTTACTATTCCATAGTCGCGGATATCTGCACTTTTGAGTATGCCTTTGCCGCTGAAAGTGAGCTGGTGTTCATAGCGCATTAAGCCATGGTCATAGCCCAGGGACTCTAATGTTTGGGGGTGTTTTTTTACGCCTATGTGCTCGGCGACTTGCGACAGAGAGGCCGTTTGGCTAAGGGGTACGCGAGGAAATCTAAGTGCCTTTTCTGGCGCAGGTTCGGGTTTAAATTGTTCCGCAGGCAGGTACTTTTGGAACAGCGCTTTAACTTTATAAAACTTTTCAGTTGGACGTCCCGCTTCGTCGATTAATGCATCATAGTCATAGCTGGAGATATCTGGCGCGAAGTGACTGTCTGGCTGAAAATTCGCGCCGGCGTAAAAGCCCCAGGATGTGCCACCGTGCAACATATAAAAGCTAATTGAAGCTTCTTGTTCCATCATCCACTCGAGGCTTTTCAACAACGGTTCGGCAGGCATCTGTGCATGGGATTCACCGAAGTGATCAAACCAACCGCCCCAAAGCTCGCCGCAAAATAATGGTGCGTCAGGTCGACGTTTACGGAACTTGGCAAATTCAAGATGAGCCTGGGAATAGGTGCCAAAGTTCATCGCCGCAGTAACACCTGGTAAGACACCGCCGTCCATCACATCCGCGCCATCGGCCGTATAAAATAGGCCGTCGAAGCCTGCGGCTGACAGTGCCTCATGCATTTGGCGCATATACTCATGATCATCGCCGTAAGAGCCATATTCATTTTCAATCTGAGTGAAAATAATTGGGCCGCCATTGGACAAAAGCAGCGGCTTAACTTCTTGCGCTAAGCGATTTAGCCATGTTTTTACAGGGCCCATATACGATGGGTCCTGGCTTCTTGGCTTTACGGTATCGCCGGTCATAAACCAGGACGGGAAACCGGAATTATCCCACTCTGCACATACGTATGGTCCGGGGCGGAGACACACCCACAGACCTTCCTCTTGCGCTTCACGAATGAAGGCCGCCACGTCCAGGTTACCGGAGAAATCGTAAACGCCGGGCGTTTTTTCATGGGCGTTCCAGAATACGCAGGTTGACACTGTGTTCAGCCCCAGGCTTTTCAGCTTACGGAAACGATCTTTCCATAGTGCTCTGGGAATGCGCGGATAGTGCATTTCACCACTTAAGATACGAAAGCGCTTACCGTCCAATTCAAAATGATCACCCACAACCTCAAATCGCCCACCTTTGGCGTTCGCTGCTAGCGGCACAAAGCCAGTGAGCAATGAGCCCAGTCCCATAGCAGGGATACTTTTTAATAGATCGCGACGTGTTGTCATCGATTGCTCCGTTAGTCTGCTGAAACAGTGGGACCGGTGATAGTGAAACTAAGGGTCTGACCGGCTGTGTCAGCGGGCTGTGAGCCACCAACAAAGAGTTGATATTCACCTGCTGTAATTTCCCGTTGCCCCGTCGCATTTACCAAACTGAGTTTGTCTGCAGGTACTGTGAAACTAATCTCTTTTGTTTCACCGGCTTGCAAAGAAACACGTTCAAAATTAACCAGTTCATGCAGTAAGCCTGTTTCCGATTCTGGCGGAAGAAGGTATGCCTGAACCACTTCCTCACC
This sequence comes from Alteromonas sp. ABV4_515, assembly GCF_056160345.1. Lineage (NCBI taxonomy): Bacteria > Pseudomonadati > Pseudomonadota > Gammaproteobacteria > Alteromonadales > Alteromonadaceae > Alteromonas > Alteromonas sp. ABV4_515. Next base: position 266,024 of record NZ_JBSWWZ010000004.1, on the reverse strand, counting down.
AGCGATGTCGCTCTGATTGGTAATATTCAGGGTCACAGTCAGCGGGCTGCCAGCTTGAATACTTGCAGTAGAAAGGGCAGCGTTTGAATAAGCAAAGGAGGAATAACTCAGGCCATGGCCGAAGGGGTAAAGTGCATCACCGGTGAAGTAACGGTGTGTCCGGCCTTGCATGTTGTAATCTGCAAAATCAGGTAAGTCGTTTTCAGAACGATAAACTGTAAGCGGTAACCGGCCTGATGGGTTGTATTCGCCGGACAGAATATCTGCAATTGCTCTACCACCAGATTCTCCGGGGTACCAGGCCTCCAACACCGCAGCAGCATTTTCATCAGACCAGTTAAGGGCAACAGCACTACCAGAAAGGTTAACTACAACCAGCGGCTTGTCAGTGGTCTTCAGAGCTTTGAGCAGGTTAAGTTGAGGTTCGGGCAGTGTCAGTTTGATTCGGTCCCCACGGTCAAACCCCGGGATGACTATCGACAGTTCCTCGCCTTCCAAATCAGGAGACAGGCCGGTAAATGCAACCACGACGTCCGCTGCTTTCGCTGCGGCTACGGCTTCGGCTACCTGTACTTCTGCCGGTGCCTGCCATTGCAGGCGCACCCCCCAGTCTCCGCCCTTATGAGAGAAATCTAGTTGCAGTGGTTGCGGTTCGCCGTTATCGAAATGAACCGTTGCAGATAGCGGCGCGCCTTTTTCTGGATGTTCCACTACTGGCTTACCGTCTACATAGAGAGTGAAAGCGTCATGGAAATCAGCTTTACACTCCCAGCAATCTTCCAGGTGGACGGATAATTCATAGTCGCCCGGCCCCGGCGGCACAATCATGCCCGACCAGCGCACTGAGTAGGGTTTACCCTTCAGTTCAGGAAGTGGTGAAGTGTTTTGCAAATCAAGGTTTACGGTGCGAGATGTACTTGTAGCAACCGGCTTTCCGGAAAAGTCTGTATTGGCATAATAGGTGGCGGTAAGTCCCGGCTCACCGTCAGCGGTTTTCAGGGCCGTTTCCGGAATCGCAACACCCAGGCCGTTTGCCAGGGGCGACCCCTGAGCATAAGATACTTGTTCCGCACCGAATGCAGCGCGCAATCCTTCAAGCGGCGTTACGGCGCCAGCAATAATGCCGCTGTAGTTGCCGCGCAGTGATTCGAGCAGATCGGCATTAGGGCCAATTACTGCGACCCGTGTTTCTGCTCCAAGCGGCAGGACGCCATCATTTTTCAGCAGTACCACCGATTTTCTGGCTGCTTCCAGGGCGATGTCAGCATGGGCTGCAGAATGGAGCTGGTCAGCGCCAATATTATCGTAGTGTGTTGGTTGCCCATCGATGCCCAGTTTGGCTCTGATGTTCCAGAGTCTGCCCAGCGCTTCATCGATACGTGACTCTTTCACCCAGCCTTTTTCAACAGCCTCGGTTAGTGATGCGAAGCCTGTTCCGCAGTTTAGATCGACGCCCGCGTTAATCACTTCAGCAGCATTTTGTGCCATGGATGAACGGTAGTGGTGGAACTCATTCATGTCGTACACCGCACCGCAGTCAGTCACTACATAACCTTCAAAGCCCCATTTATCACGCAGAGTACCGTCAATCAAATTCGGGTCGCCGCAAACCGGTACACCTTTGATTGCGTTATAGGCACACATTACAGAACCCACCTGACCTTCCTGAACCACTTGCTGGAAAGCCGGTAAAAAGGTGGCGGCCAAATCATAATCTGTGGCTTTTGAATCAAACCCGTGACGAATACCTTCCGGGCCTGAGTGCGCAGCAATGTGTTTCACACTGGAGATGGTTAACGGATTTTTTGGATCAGGACCTTGCAGACCCTGAACAAAATTAACGGCTAATGCACCGGTGAGTGACGGGTCTTCACCAAAGGTTTCCTGACCGCGGCCCCAGCGGGGATCCCGGAAGATATTCACATTAGGCGACCAAATTGTGAGGCCGTAGTATCGGGCGTGGGTTTGATCTTTTGGAATGCTGTTGAATTTGGCGCGAGCTTCCACACCGACCACGTTGCCAATCTCTTTCAGTAACGGTTTGTCCCAGGTGGCGGCAAGGCCGATTGCCTGGGGAAAGACAGTCGCTTCACCGGCTCTGGCGATGCCGTGAAGGCCCTCGTTCCACCAGTTGTAGCCCACTACATCCAGACGGTCGATGCCTTTGGCGACATCCTGAAGCTGTGAAACCTTTTCTTCCAATGTCATCTGAGTGATTACAGATGGTTCTTTGGTAACCATCTTTTGCTCAGATTTCTGTTCAGTACATGCTGTCACGGAAATCGCTGCGATTACGCTGGCGATAGCACTAAGTTTTAATCTGGTATGTTGCATTATTCCCTCAACATCTTAGTTTGGAAAAACGCGCCGTCTACGCGGCGCTGTTGATGTATTTATTTACGGTTGCAGTGTCACGCTGCCAATGGCGTGAAATGGGCCATCTAGAGGGGAGGCAAACAGGAAGCAGAGGTCGTGCTCACCCTGGATATCTTTCTCAAGTTGAACTGTCAGTTGATTCTGGTTAGGCGATACCGCCGGATTTTCCAACGCAACACGGGCAACTTCTTCACCGCTTTCACACTTGTCCAGATAAACAATCAGATCACCAAACTTCGATTCCCAGGGATATGATTTCACCATGTGGGCTTCGTGTGCGAGTGCGTAGTTTCGTGCCAGTCTGGCTTTATCAATTTTCATGCTCGAAATTCCGGACATTTCTGCCTCTGGATACACAAAGCAGTCATGGAAAATGTCGATATCATAAACCGGAGACTGGGCGCCGGAGTCAGCAGTAAGTGGCACACGCAGACCAAAATCACCGCCGTAGCAGGTTCTGAATTCGCCGGATACCCGGGTTCTGAGTTTTTCTTCAGTAGGCGTGTAGTTGCGGGTTTTCGCCAGAACACGACCTTGGTCATCGAAAGTTGCTGAACGCACCCGGTCACCAAAAGCAACTTTAATCGGCTTGCTGTAAAGCGGTGACGAAGCCGTAGGCTCTGAACCATCGGTGGTATAGCGGATATTTCCCGATTGCAGTTGGTTGGAAATAACCAGCTCGCCAGTGCCACTGGCTAGCATACTGTTTCGACCGTCTTTAAGGCCAAAGTCGGCAGCGTATTCACCGTCGCCAGCTACGACATTTTGCTCGTCGTATCGGGCAATTTGCTCAGGCATGCGGTCAAGAAACGATGACCAGCTGGTTTCCGTTACCGGCGTCCATGCAATTTCAGCTATGGCTGCAGCGCGTGGGAATGCAAGATATTCCAAATACCAGGGCGTCATGATGTATTCACTCCACAGATGACCCTGAACACCAAGAATATGCTGCTTTTCCTCCACGGTAAGAGCGGCAGGCGTAATATCCGTTTTGTAAATTTTTGATAGGCCCGTTACAGAGATACGCCCCGACGGATCGTCTGCACGGTGTGTGGCAAGATGATTTATGTAGAACAATGACTGAACCACATCGTGGCCTTTTTGGGCCGCTTCGATTGCGCCGCGGTTTCCACGCCAACTCATGATGGTGGTAGAAGAAGGCACATTTCCTTCTAATACTTCATCCCAGCCGATCATTTTGCGGCCATGCTCTGCCAGGTAGTTGCCTAGCTGACTCATAAACCAGCCCTGCATTTCAAAACCTGTCTCGATGCCCAGTGATTTCATTTGCGCCTGAACTTCCGGCGACGCTTCCCATTGGTCATTGGGGGCTTCATCGCCACCTAGGTGAATGTATTCGCCGGGGAATAAATCCATCACTTCATCCAGTACGTCCTTGATGAATGCCATGCTTTTTTCGTTCGGATTGAACAGATAGTAGTTAATACCCCAGTCAGCGGATACTTCAGGCTTGTCACTGGTTACACCAACGATCTCAGGGTAAGAGGCAACGGCCGCCTGGGCATGACCAGGCATATCGATCTCAGGGATTACGGTGATTTGTCTTGCCGCTGCGTAAGCAACGATTTCGCGGATATCATCCTGGGTGTAGAAGCCACCGTAGGTGCCCTGGGAGTATTCTGGGTTACCGTTCGAAGGTGGTTTACGCCACGCACCAACTTCAGTCAGCTTGGGGTATTTTTTAATTTCAATACGCCAACCTTGGTCGTCAGCTAAGTGGATGTGCAGCTTGTTGAATTTGAGTTGTGCCATTTGGTCAATAAATGACTTTACCGATTCCACAGGAACAAAGTGGCGGGAAGGATCCAACATGAGACCTCGCCAATCGAAGGCTGGCCAGTCTTCGATATGAACACCTGGAATAGTGGCATTGTTACCAAAATCTGCGTTTGAAGACGCTAATTGCGCAAGCGTAGCGATACCGTTAAATAACCCCGCTTCCGCGTTGGCGGAAATAGTGATGCCCTTTTTTGTTACATCAAGAATATACGCTTCATCAGAGGCGAGTTCTTCTTTGGTTAGTTGCAAGCGAACGCCTGCCTTGGAACAGCTTTCTTTCGTCAGTGCGAGCCCCTGGGCCTTATTCATAAAGTATTTGAGCATGTCTGCGGAAGTCTGAATATTGTCTGCGGCACAAACAGCTGTTTTTGACGTCAGGGTAAATTCCGAACCTTCATAAGCAATTTCGGCAGGCCAAGGGATCAGTGAGAGGTCCTGTTGGTCAGCGTTCGCTGCCATTGTTGTCTGACTGAACAAGGCTAGTGGTAATGCGGTTGCCAGAAGATTTTTTTGAATTTTTTTCATTTAATAACTCGAACTGGTTTTGTATTCATTGTTGCTGGTATACAGCGGAAAGGGGGCATTGCGCCCCCGAATCGGATTAGAAGTTAAAGCTCGCACCCAGTGAGAACTGACGACCATTTTTGTAAAAGCTCGTAGGAGCGATGGTCACAGATGAGTACTGGTAGTATGTTTCATCAAGCAAATTCGAAGCCTGTACGGTGAAAGAAAGGTTCTCGCTCCACTCGTAGGTACCAGAGAAGTCTAACTGCGTGTATGACGCGGTATAGTCCTGCGATGCCAAACGACCAATTTGCGTGAAATATTCACTTCGGTAGCCATAGTTCAGACGAAGCTGCAGGGGGCCTTTTTCATAGTAAGGCGTTACGTTTACTGTCAGGTCTGATAGGTAAGGCATGTAATATTCATTACTGGGTACGTCAGCATCTGCAAACGTAGCATTGGTCGCAATACCAAAGCCCCAGCCCAAATCGAACTGCCCCTGAAGCGCTAAGCCATATACTTTCGCCGCTTCAGCATTAATTGGTGACGAGATAAAGTAGGTACCTGTATTGCCTGTTAGCGTGTTGTACAGCTCTTGTTCTGTTGTATCAGTTACGATGTAAGACGATACGTCACGGAAAAAGATTTCCGCTGCAACCATGTCAGTTTCACGGAAATAATATTCAGCTGACATTTCGTAGTTGGTTGACTCATACGGCTTGAGATCAGGGTTACCGCCACCGCCAGTCAAGGTGGTATCGCTTAATTCAAATGCACCAGCAAGATCGCTGTAGCGTGGACGGGCTATTACTTTCGCTGCACCGGCTTTTAACAGGAAGTCTTCAGTTACTGAATAAACGACGTTGATAGAAGGCAGTGCTTTGGTGTAGCTGTTTGATATAGATTCTGCAGACCAGGTTTGGGAATCTGAATCATATTGCCAGAAGTCAGAAACATCTTCGGTTCTAACTACACGCACACCTACATTACCTTTGAAGTCCTCCCATTCAAAGTTACCTTGAAGGTAACCGGCAACGACGTCTTCTTTAACTTCAAATTGAGAGCCGTAGTTGTATTCGAGTGGGCCTTGAACACCAGAGTTCATCATGTCGAGAATGCCGTCTTTAGTGAGAATGGCATATTGCGTTGAGTTGCCGCCAGCTCCCAGACCATCCCATAAACTAGATGGAGAGAGTGTCCAATCCCAGTCACTCAAATCGGTCGCTTCGGTAAGATAAACGCGAGTTGAGGAGGCATCTACCCAGTTTTTGTGCGTGCTCGCTTTGGCACCAAATAGTACTTTGGTGAAAAACCCACTGGCGACGTTATATTCGAAATCAATCTGCCCATAAGTTTCTTCGTCGTTGTAAAGCAGATCGGCAATAACGCCTATTTGCAAATAGTCGTCAGTTACACCATTAACTGTCATTTCAGTTAGGTCAGTACGCGAGAAGGTGGTTGGATCTGAAGGATCGGCAACGTATTGCTGGAAGGTATGGCTTTGATCGAATTCGAAACTGTAACCACCCTGATGATGGAAATTAGTTTGATATTCAGGCGATTTACCACCGGTTGCTTTGGTATAACCCACGTTACCGGATACTTTCCAGATATCGTTTGTCCACTTACCTGCAAGGTTGTAGCTTTCTGTATCAACCTCTGATTCACGGTAGATTGGGTCTAGCTGCGCAGAATTTGATGATGTGCCGGCGATAGTTCCTGAGGTAACGATACCCTGATTAACCGTCAGATCGGTGGCATCACCACCTACCCAAGAAGCTGCTGTGTACTCAGATTGGTTGAAGTTGGTGTAGTCACCATAAATCTGCATAGTGGTGAAAGTAATTTCCGAGTCGTCACTTGGTTTCCATTGCAGTGCACCATTTAAACCAAGGCGCTCACGCTCTTGATTGAAGAAGGCGAAGTTAATACAGCAAGGTACCCGTGCATCCATTAGCTCGTTGTAAGATTCCACTGTAGGTGCAGCACCGTTGATATTGGCACCAGTCACACCTGTCACATTGCCTTCAGCATCGGTGGTAGTATCAAATGCGTTTGCGAAAATGTTGCCGCCAGAATAGCCAAAGTATTCAATACCCGCGCGGTATAGTGTTTTCTTATCGTATTGAGCGGAAAGCAGCACACCAAAGGTTTCATCATCGTTTTTCCAGCTATACAAGGCTGAATAACGACCATTACCTTTTTCAGAGCGGTCATTGTAAGAATAACCAACAGAAGCTGAAAACGTGTTCGCGTCTAAATCAAATGGTTTACGTGTATCGATGAGTACGGTACCACCAACAGACCCTTCATCGATCCAGGCTTCCGGGTTTTTAAATACTCGGGCCTGACCAATGATCTCAGGTGCCAGCATAGCGTAGTTGAAGGTTCGGCCTGATACGTCGTTGGGGTTACCACCCCAGTCTGCAGATGCGATGGCATGGCCGTCAATAAAAATTCGGTTCAGCGCAGGGTCAGTACCATGTATCGAGACTTTTTCGCCTTCACCGAATTGACGATCTACTGAGAAACCGGGTAAGCGAGAAAGTGTTTCTGCAACGTTGACGTCTGGTAATTTACCGATGTCTTCAAGTGCAATAACATCGCTGATAGTGTCATTGTCTTTTTTGAGTTCGCGCGCGCTGAATAAGCTACTACGGATCCCAGAAACTTCTATTTTCTCTACTTCATCATTATCTGGCACGTCAGTTTCCTGAGCAGATACACCTGCATGTATGCATGCACCTGTAATGAGCGTTGCGAGTAGTGTCTTTTTAAACGGTCTGAATGTGCGTGTTTTAGTCACGATGATATTCCCAATATTTATAAATATATATTGTGGAAACCGGTCATCTAACTAACCTCATCAACAGTTATCTGCTGACAGTAGATGCGAGTTTTCCCTGTATGCCCTTCAAATAAAAGAAACGTTTATTGTCCTGTTATGGTAATAAATTGGACTCAAATAGGTATCCTTTGGTTAATATATATTCACATTGGTCACATGGTGTCAATTCATAATATTTAATAATTTCGACATTTTGTTGAAATAAATAGTTTAACTTTTTGATTTTTATGCATTTAAAAAAATAATCCTCACTTTTGTTATGGATATAACCAATACTGTAAATGGTATTTCATATGCAGGTTGAAAGTATTTTTATTTAATTTTTTGTCCTTTTTTTGAACTTTATGCTTGACGGAAAGAACTATTTAGATGAAATTAAAATCAGTGGTACTAGATTGGTTTTAGACTAAAGGTGATTTTTACTGTTTGGATTGGCATTTTGACGAGCGTTACGGGTATTAACTTGCTTTAGAGTTAATACCAATTTGCGATATGCTAGCGCGTGAACAAATATTAAGCAGTAACTCTGTCGAAACTTGCCTGACTAGCGTTGCATAAAACTGGAGAGTAAGAATGGCCTTTGTCGATCTGATTGGAAAAATACCAGAAGACGATCCTTCACCTTTGTACATGAAAATACAGAAGGCGATAAAAAACGCGATTGTCAGTAAAAAAATAGCCATAGGCGACATTATTCCGCCCGAAAGAGATCTTGCTGAAGCGCTGCAGGTTTCCCGAATAACAATTCGTAAAGCCATAGACGTTCTGGTGAACGAAAAGCTGCTTGAGAAAAGACAGGGCTCAGGAACGTTTGTTGCCAATCGCGTAGAAAAGAGTTTTTTAAAAATTTCCTCCTTTACAGAAGACATGCTTTCAAGAGGGTACACGCCTCACTCGGTAATTATCTCTAAAGAAGAGGGATTGGTATCACCCATGGAATCTATGTCTTTGGGTATACCCCCGGGAGCCAGTGTTTATCGGATTATTCGCATTCGTTATGCCGATGACATCCCTATGGCGTACGAGATTGCAACAATTGATAAGGAGTGCCTCACCAGTTTAGATGCAGTGGGTGAATCCCTTTACGACGCGCTGGAAAAAGCAGGTAACCGACCAGTGCGTGCTCTGCAGCGTCTGCGAGCGATTGCATTTAAAAGTGAGGTGGCAGCGAAACTCAATATACCCGAGGGCTCACCGGGCCTTTACATAGAAAGACGTGCTTTTTTAGCGAATGGAAGACCTTGCGAATATACCCAGTCTTTCTATCGTGGCGACACATATGACATGGTTGCCGAACTTAATTACGTAACATAAACGGAGAATTCATGGACTTAAACCGACGTAAGCTGATGATCGGCTCTGTGGTGGGAACATCACTAATTTATGGGCTGTCAGCCTGTAGTTCAGTCACTGGTAAGCAGTCTAAACCAGGTAAAATCGTCGGTATTAAGCCTTTCGGTGCTTTACCTTCACAGCGCCAAAGTGATTGGCAGGACCTCGAAACCTACGCGTTTCTCCACTTCTCCGTGAATACGTTCACCGATCGCGAGTGGGGATACGGTGACGAGAGCCCTGAAATTTTCAACCCAACTGATTTTAGTGCTGCGCAAATTGTTTCCGCGGCAAAAGCGGGTGGTTTGAAAGGGCTCATCATTACGGCTAAACACCATGATGGTTTTTGCTTGTGGCCTTCAAAATACACAGACCACAGTATAAAAAGCTCGCCATACAAGAATGGTAAAGGCGATATCGTGGGAGAGATTGCCAGTGCCTGCAAACAGCAAGGCCTCAAGTTTGGTGTATATCTTTCGCCCTGGGACCGTAATCACCCCGAATATGGTCGAGCAGCCTATGTCGAGTACTATCATAATCAATTGGAAGAGCTGACTACCCTTTACGGCCCGTTGTTTGAAGTGTGGTTCGACGGCGCGAACGGTGGTGATGGTTACTACGGTGGCGCCCGTGAAACCCGAAAAATCGAAGCGGCTACCTATTACCAGTGGGATAAGGTACGTGCCATTGTCCGTCGTAACCAGCCTCATGCTGTAATGTTTGCGGATGCAGACATGGACGTGCGCTGGGTTGGTAACGAAAAAGGCATTGCCGGCGACCCGTGCTGGCCAACCATGGACCGCACGCCTTACACCATGCCCAAAGGTAACAGTGGTGTGAGACTTGGAGAGTTGTGGAACCCAGCTGAAACGAACACATCTATCCGCCCAGGATGGTTCTGGCATAAAGATGAAAACGAAAGCGTTCGCTCACCGGCTAATCTATTCAACCTCTACATGACTTCTGTTGCTCGAGGTACAAATTTGCTTTTGAACCTGCCTCCCGATCGCACTGGCCAGATTTATCAAGCCGATGTTGATTCGCTGAAGGGCTTTAAGGCCATTCTGGATAAAACCTATAAGACCAACTTTGCTGCCGATGCCAGTGTGGAAGCGTCATCTGTTGCTGCCGGTACCAGTGCTAAACGCGTGTTGTTTGACGGTGGTGTGTGGGCAGCGGATGAAAGTGACACCGCAGGCGCCTGGATCACGCTGACGCTACCCGAAGCGCGGACGTTTGATTTTATTCGTATTCGAGAAGTGATCGAATACGGCGTGCGCATTGACCAGTTTGTGGTTGAAGCTCGCGTCGCTGGACAATGGCAGGAAGTAGCGCGCAAGGTTTACATTGGTCACCAGCGCTTACTGAAACTCGATGCGCCTATAGTGGCAGACAAAATTCGTTTGAAAATCATTTCAGCAAAGGCTTCGCCAGTGATTTCGGAGATCAGTTTGTTCCGGTTACCGGAGTTTATCGAAGAGCCAAAAATTATCCGAGATCAATCAGGCATGGTCACAGTTATCAATGCCGAACCGAATCTTACCATCCTCTATTCCACTGATGGCAGCCAGCCATCGAAAGTCTACAAAAGTCCATTTCCGTTGAAAGATGGCGGCGTGGTTAAGGCACTTTCACGTAAAGGTGAAGTGGAAAGCGCTGTGACTACACAAGCCTTTGATGTGGCCCCAGTTGACTGGAAAGTGCTTGTACCTGCTGGAGGAGAGTATGCGTTTTTGCTATCGGGTGATGCAGGTTGGAGTTCGCCGGTCTACAGCGGAATGCCAGGTAAACCCATTGAGATCATTGTTGACCTGGGTAAATCCTATTCTCTAACTGGCTTTACTTTGCGCCCGGCATCGCAGAATCCGTATGACGCAGGCCCACCTGCCTATTATACAGCGTATGTTGGCAGTAAGCCGGGAAGCTGGAAAGCGGTGGCAGAAGATGAGTTCTCCAACATCGCCGCCAACCGAGGTGAGCAGAAAGTCCGCTTCGGAAGCATCCAAGAGGGTCGCTATTTACGTCTTGTATTGCCTAAGCCGGTTAAAGGCTCGAGCACTATAGCCATCGGTGGTGTCGGTATTCTGACCCGTTAAGTTGCCAATACGCTTTTGCATTAGCGCAAATCAGCGGAGAAGAAGGATACAAAAGTGACACCAAGAAAACTGTTCATGGGTATCGATGGCGGGGGAACGAAAACCTTTGCCAGGCTCGAAAATGCAAGTGGCAAATTGCTAGGCGAAGGGTTATCTGGCTCAGGTAACCCAGCACAAAATAGCGAAGTAGCGCTAAATTCGATTTTAGAAGCTAGCGCGACTGCTATTGAGGCCGCTGGACTGCCCCGAGAAGCCATCAGCGAAATATATGTGCATATGGGGTTGGCCGGTGTGTCGGTACCCAAATATGCTGAAATCGCAGCGAATTGGGAATTGCCTTTTCGAGACGCGCGAATTACTACTGACCTGCATATAGCCAGTGCCGGTGCACATGAGGGGAAAGAAGGTTCCATTCTGATCACCGGTACCGGTTCCTCTGCATTCGCGGAGGCCAACGGCGAGCACTTTATTCTTGGTGGACACGGCTTTCCAATTGGCGACAAGGCGAGTGGGGCATGGCTGGGATGGAAAGCGATTAGTTATACGCTGGAAGGCTTTGATGGCCTTCAAGAAACCACGGCACTTTCCTCCGCGGTTACAAAAAGTCTTGGCGTATCTTCGGCATCCAATATTGTCGCGATGGCGCTCCACTACAAGTCCCGAGATTTTGCCACTTTGGCGCCTCTCGTGATTGAACACGCACGAAACGGTGACCCATTGGGTATGACGATAATGCATGAAGGTGCAGATTATCTTACTCGTCTAATCACAAGACTGTTAGAAATTCAGCCTGCTCGTTTTTCCATGATTGGCGGACTCGCACCTCTTTGGCAAGAGTGGTTGCCAAATCACATTCAATCACAGATCAAACCTGCCTTATTATCGCCGGAAGCAGGTGCTGTCAGGCTGGCAAGAAACACATTTTTATAAGGTTAAACTATGAATACTCCAACCAAAATGGCCGTAGAAACGTTAGAAACGCCAGAAGTAATAAGACGCCAACTGGAAAAGAACGCTGGGCTGTATCAGCAGTTAGCAGCGCAGCTTAAAACGCTCGCACCGAAATTTGTTTATATGATTGGTCGAGGTACCTCAGACCACGCTGGTGTATATGGTAAGTATCTCATTGAAACAGAGCTAGGTCTTCCTGTGGCTTCTGCGGCTCCTTCTGTGACCAGTGTGTTTGGTAAGAAACTAAAACTCGAAGGTGCACTGGTATTTGTCATTTCACAGTCTGGGCGCAGTCCAGATATTATGGCGCAGGCTCAAATGGCAAAAGATGCGGGGGGCTTCTGCGTTGCGTTGGTTAACGATGAAAGCTCACCACTGGCCGACATCGTTGATATCTTCATTCCGTTGCAGGCTGGTCCTGAAGTTGCAGTGGCTGCCACTAAAAGCTACCTGGCTTCACTAAGTGCACTGCTTAGTATCGTGGCCGAATGGAAAAATGACGCATCCCTCAAAGCGGCAATTGATGGATTGCCTGCACAAATGGAACAAACCATTGCTCTGCAACCGGTATTAGACGAGACTTTACTTGGCGCCATTGAGCGTTGTGTAGTGCTTGGCCGGGCATTTGGCTACGCTATCTCCCGCGAGATCGCACTAAAACTGAAAGAAGTTTGTGGAATTCAGGCGGAAGCGTTTAGTTCGGCAGAGTTTTTACACGGCCCCATTTCTTTGCTCAATCGTGGGGTTGCAACATTAGACGCTTCAGTTAATGATGCATCGCTACCATTTCACCGGGATCAAATTGAAGAGATAAAGCGTCGCGGTGGAAATGTTAAAGCACTTTTTCTGCCTGATGAAAGTGTGCACTCACTTGTGGCTCCATTGCTTACCATGCAGCGTTTTTATCTTGATATCGAGCAGGCCGCGAGAAATATGCAGATGGATCCCGACAGTCCGATAGGGCTAAAGAAAGTTACTGAAACGGTATAACAGTATGCAAGAATATTTTTCCAGACAGTTTTTCGATGGCGATTTGCTTCGAAAAAATGTCTGCTTTTCGGTCGCTGACGGCAAGATAATTGCCGTTAGAGAGTCAGAGAAACCCGGTCAGGCCACTGAAATAGATGGGCTCGTTGTGCCGGGGTTCGTCGACATCCAGGTAAATGGCGGTGGTGGAGTGCAGTTCAATAGTGAGCCCACGGTTGAATGCTTGGTTAAAATGGCCAATGCTCACCTGCAAACGGGTTCAGGTAGCATCATGCCTACCCTCATCACCGACGACCTAACCGTTATGTGTCAAGGCGCGGATGCGATAGCTGAGGCTCGCAAAATATTGCCATCAGCTATACCTGGCGTTCATTTTGAGGGGCCACACCTGAGTGCCGCTAAAAAAGGCATGCATAGCGCGTCGCACATTCGCCCGTTGTCAGATGAGGAATTAGCAATATTCGCTCGTGATGATCTGGGCCAAGTAGTAGTCACGGTCGCGCCGGAATCGGTAACCACCGACGATATCCGCAAACTAACAGATCTTGGCATTATTGTTTCTCTGGGCCATACCAACACGAATGCAGAAAACTGCTTGCAAGCATTTGACGCTGGGGCGCGTTCTGCGACTCATCTTTACAATGCCATGTCGCCGCTTACTAGTCGTGAGCCTGGCCTGGTTGGAACGGCAATGTATCGTGAACAGGCTTATTGTGGCCTGATTGTAGATCATCAACATGTTCATCCCATCAGTGCCACGCTGGCGATTCGCCTGAAAGGTGACAAAAAGTTGATGTTGATCACTGACGCTATGGCACCAGCCGCAAGTGATATCGATCATTTCGTTTATCAAGACGTGAAGGTGGTACGTGATGGCCCAACGCTAAAACTGGATGATGGGACGCTGGCTGGCTCTGTCCTTACTATGGAAGAAGCAGTCAGAAATACTCACTTTGATCTCGGTATCAGTTTGCAATCCACATTGAGAATGGCAACGTCGACGCCAGCAGAATACCTGGGCCTGTCGTCGTTCATCGGCAACCTCAAGCCAGGATGCCAGGCGACATTTATGTCTTTAACACCTGAACTTCAAATCGCCGGGATTTGGCGAGACGGCAAGCAGCAAAAGTAGCTGATAACGATAATAAGAAGGAAGAAGAAAATGACAACAACGCATAAAGCGCCGTCGACAATATTTCCTATGATAATCATAGGCACACTGTTTTTTGTTTTTGGATTTATAACCTGGCTTAACGGTGCATTGATTCCGTTCCTGCAAATTGTTTGTCAGTTGAGCAGTGGCGAGGCGTTGTTCATCACTTTTAGTTTCTATATTGCCTACGTCGTTATGGCGTTGCCCATGTCTTTTGTGCTGAATAAAGTGGGCTATCGGAATGCCATGTCAATTGGACTCGGTTTAATGGCGCTGGGTTGTTTGCTATTTGTGCCTGCAGCAGAGGGGCAACTCTTTGTTCTATTTTTGCTTGCGCAATTTATCGTCGGTTCCGGTCTGACAATCCTTCAAACTGCATCAAACCCTTATATCGTTAAAATTGGTCCTGCAGAGAGTGCCGCTGCCCGTATTTCAATCATGGGCTTGCTCAATAAAGGGGCTGGCTGGCTAGCGCCAAAAATCTTTATCGCACTTGTGCTTGGTGCCTTTGCGGGTATCACCGCTCAAAGTGTCGCTGAAATGGATGCCGCAGCACGTGCAAGTCAGATTGCAGAACTTGCTGACAGTCTGGTTCAGCCGTACGTTGGCATGGCTGTTGGCTTGATTTTACTTGCGATTGCATTGCGTTTTTCAGGTCTGCCTGAACTGGATCTTGAAGCCGAAGATGAACATCTCTCAGAAGTGGGGCAGGGTACTGGCAGTATCACGCAGTTTCCGCAACTGGTACTGGGCGTGGTGGCGCTGTTCTTCTATGTTGGCGTTGAGGTTATTGCCGGAGATACTATTGGTTTAGCGGGCTCAGAACTTGGCGTGCCTGGCGCTATTGGCCTCACGTCTTACACGATGCTATTTATGGTGGCAGGCTATCTACTTGGTCTGGTGCTGATCCCACGAGTCATGTCGCAACAAAAAATGCTCATGTTGTCGAATGTTCTCGGCATCGTTTTGGCTGTCATTATTCCGTTACTGGATATTGAAAGTCATGGCATATCAAATGTGCTGTGGGGCTGGTCGGGGGCCGCAACATTGCCTGATCCAATTACCGCAATTGCGTTGCTTGGCCTTGCTAATGCCATTGTATGGCCAGCTATATGGCCGCTTGCATTAGATGGTTTAGGTCATTTCACCGCACGCGGCTCAGCATTGCTCATTATGGGTATTGCTGGTGGCGCCATTCTGCCATTGTTTTACGGTCACCTTGCTGAATCTGTAGGTGTGTTACACGCTTACTGGATGACCGTACCTTGCTATGCCTTTATTCTGTTTTACGCAGTGAAGGGCTGTAAGATGCGTAGCTGGAAATAAGTACAGCCGTTATTTTAAAAAGGGAAGTGCTGCCACTTCCCTTTCTCTACTGCTGCTGCATCAGCGCCGTATAAAACTGTGTTGCTCTTACCAGATTCTCAATACTTACCCGTTCATTGGTGCCATGAAAACCCGCTAAATCGTCGTTGTTGATCACCATTGGGTTGAACCGGTAAGCATTAGTGATATCGCCATAAAAGCGGCTGTCGGTGGCGGCAATGGTGAGTCCAGGAGTGATAATTGCCTCGGGATAGACCGCGCGGGTGGTTTGTACCAACTGGGTGAATCCGGCGTTGTCGGTGGCGGCAACGGGTGAGGCTTCGATGAATTCGCCTACCTCTAATTTTACACGCTCGTCGTCAATCGCGGCAGTAACCCAGTTCACTACATCCTGAACCGTATCACGGGGATGCAGGCGGAAGTTAATAGTGGCGGTTGCTGTTGCCGGTAACACGTTAGATTTCACGCTACCAGAGAGCATGGTAGGGGCTGTTGTGGTGCGCATCATAGCGTTACCGCTTTTAGTATCGTCAAGCACGCTGCTCAGCAACGGTTTAAATAGCCATAGATTTGCAAAGAGTAAGCGCTTACTAAAGTCCATATTACGGGCGATATCGCCGTACATTTTTTCGCTGATCCCTTCAAGGCCGCCGGGTAACGGGGCGCTTTTCAGCTTCACCAATGCTTCTGCAAGTACCGTTACTGCCGTATCTACCGGCGGCATAGAACTGTGTCCACCTTCACCGTGGGCGATAAGCTTCAGCGTCAGATAGCCTTTTTCAGAAACATTAATGCTCGCAATACCTTTATCTACACCGGGCACAATGCCATCGAGTACAAACGAACCTTCATCCAGCGACCACGCTGGGCTGATATTGTTATCACGGAACCATTGCGTCACCGCCACCGCGCCGTCCTCGCTGCCGAGTTCTTCATCATGGGTGAGGGCGATATAAATATCCTGTTTCGGCGTAAAGCCGGTTTTCAGTAGGCCAGATACCGACGCCATCAGAGAAATTACTGCACTTTTGTCGTCGAGAGCACCACGGCCCCATATGTACCCTTCGGCAATATCACCGGCGAATGGGGAATGAGACCATTCATTCTCGGTACCAGGATTCACCGGCACCACATCATAGTGAGCGGAAAACAGAACCGGCTGCGCGTTTCCTTCTTTACCGTTCCAGCGAAGTAATAAGGTGTGAGTGTTGATACGGGTAAGGCTGAGCTGTTCAAACATATCAGGGTAAGTATGCTCGAGCCACTGCTGAAATGCCCTGAAGCCAGCGTAATCATCCGGGTTACCGTTTTCCCAGGAAATAGTTTTAAAGGTAATGGCTTCGGAAAGCTGCTTTGCCAGCGTGCCGGCGTCAGGCTGAATGAGCGCCATTGGCTTTAACGGCGCGTTCTCAACGGGAGTATATCGCACGGCATTGAAGATAAGAATGCCAAGCAGGCCAACCAGCAAAACCCCGACAATTTTAAAAAAACGCAGCATAAATAAATCCTTTCAATGGCGTCCTGCAAGTTACGTCATTCAATAGTAAATGTTTTGAAAAAAGCCGTTAACGCAGTCATTCAGCGCGCCATATTCGTTACAAGAGTGAATCAATAACCATTTTCACAGCCTGCCGCAGAGAAGGAAAGGCAATATCCTGTAGCTTAACCTGCTCAGGTTGCAACCACTTTACAGCGGCAATTTCTGCTGCCTGTAGCATAAACTCAGGCTTTTTATCCAGCTGCGCAATATAGAAGCCATCACACGTGTGATAGCGCACTCCGGCATAATCGTAGACGTTTGGCGCTGACATCAGATATTTCCAGTCAGTAATATGAATACCCAGTTCTTCGCGGGTTTCGCGTACTAAGGCTTGTTCAAGCGACTCGTCAAAATCGACAAAACCTCCGGGTAAGCCCAGTTTTCCTTTGCCCGGTGCTTTTCCTCGCACAGTGAACAAAAGTTTGCCGTCGTGAACCAGAACTCCTGCCACCGCTGTTGCTGCATTAATAAAATAGGTGAAGTCACAGTGGTCGCAGTTATAGCGGTTTTCGGTTAGCCGAAACGCATCACTGGCACAAGAAGGGCAGAACTTAAAAGGCTTTGGATTCATCAAGCGGAAGTAGTCATACACGTTGAAGCTCTCAGCATGCCAGAAAGCGCCAGTGAGTGCCAAAAATAAGATCAGCTGATAAAGGATTGAATCAACGACGTTAATTTAATTTCGTCCATAAAAGTCACGAACAATATGCCCAAAATCACCCTTTCGATTTAATCGTTAATTACATCCATTACATGGTGTTAACTGTCGGTTAACAATATTCTTGCCGCGTTAATATCTGAGTGTGAAGCGAACAAATGAAAAAATTATCACTTGGGCTGTTATGCCTGGCAGCAGTATCACAAGCTAACGCGCAATCTGATGAAGTGTCGTCGGCAAACCAGAACACCACTTCGTTGGAAGAAAGAATTACTTCGTTGGAAAGCGAACTGGCTTCTTTAAAAGCCGACACCGAAGCTGACAACAAATGGCTGAATGTGGGTGGTCGACTACAGATCGACTTTAACGCCTTTGATGGTGCCTATAATGCCGAAAACGATGGCGCGACGGCGACCAAATTATTTCCCCGTCGTGCACGTATTTCTGTCGACGGCGAACGTGGCGACTTTGAATACAAAATGATTCTGGAGTTTGCTGATGAAACCGCAGAAATCCTGTTGTTGCGTTTCGAGTATCACGGATTCGAGAACGGCCCGACCATTAAGTTCGGTAAAATTCGTGAAGATATCTCTTTAGCGGCGTTATCGAGTTCAAAGCACCTGGCGCTGATTGAGCGTTCAAGTGTGGCGAATACCATGTCACCGTACTTCCGCTGGGGTGTGGCGGCAAGTCAGTACTTTGAAAGTACCGGTTTGCGCTATGCCTTCGGTGTGCATAAGAACGATGCGTTCAGCGCCAGTGGTAGCGATGAAGATGGTGCTATGACACTGGCTTACACCGGCCGTTTAACCTGGAACACGCCTCTGGCGGATGGTCAGCTTGTTCACCTGGGCGGCTGGGGTTCATACCGTGAATTCGGCGGTGACGAACTGGGTGCGCGATTTGCCCGCGCTGGCATTCGCGAACCTAATACCCGTTTGGTGGACTATGCCGCTGGCGGAGAACAGGTCGCGCTGGATCACTTAAGCCAATACGGCCTTGAAGCCGCATACCAGCACGACAGTCTGCTGGTGCAAAGTGAATACGCGGTGCGTGACATTGCGACGCAGGACCCAGCTTCAATTCTCGATGGTGAAAGCTACCAAGGCTACTACGTAGAAGCCAGTTATATGCTCACTGGTGAAACCAAAGAATATAAAGCTGGCGCAGGTCGCTTTAACCAGCCGAAAGGAGTCGCTGATGCGTGGGAAATCGCCGCCCGTGCATCGTCGATGGACGCCACCAGCGAGTTTCAGGGAACTAAAGCTGAAAGTTACACGCTGGGGGTGTCCTACTACATCGATACAGACACCAAGATCATGCTGAATGGTGTTCATAGCAAGGTATCCGGTCCGGGTACAGCCGCTCTGGTTGGCAATGAAACTAGCGGCAACGCGTTAACAGCGCGCTTCCATTACGATTTCTAAGGAGGATTGTGTGCGATTATTTCTGATTAGCTTATTTACACTGCTTTGCCTAAGCAACACTGCGATGGCCAAAGATCATTTTCTGATCCCAGGTGGGCCAGGCGGCGGCTGGGACACCACAGCCCGTGGTATTGGTGAAGCGTTGATGAAATCAGGCTTATCAGATAACGCCTCATTCCAGAATATGTCAGGGGGCGGTGGCGGTCGTGCTATCGCTTACTTGATTGAAATCGCTGACCGTCAGGGCGATATGTTAATGGTGAATTCAACGCCTATCGTTATTCGTGCCCTTACCGGTCAGGTGCCATACAGCTACCGCGATGTAAAGCCCATCGCCAGCATCATTGCAGACTACGGCGCGTTTATTGTGCGTGCTGATTCACCACTGAAAACCTGGGACGATGCAGTAGCAGAACTGCGTAAAAACGTGCGTTCACTCACCATCGCTGGCGGCTCTGCCCGTGGCAGTATGGACCATTTGGTTGCTGCGCTGGCGGTAAACGCGGCGGGTCTTGAAGGTTCACGCATTCGCTACATCCCTTACGATGCCGGCGGTCAGGCAAAAGCCGGTCTGCTTTCCGGTGAAGTGCAAATGCTGTCTACCGGTTTAAGTGAAGCGTTGGAAATTGCTGAAAGCGGTCAGGCCCGGATTCTGGCCATCACCGCGCCGGACACCATTCCTGCTTATCCTGAACTGCCTACGCTAAAGTCTCTTGGCTATGACACCAGTTTTGTAAACTGGCGTGGCTTATTTGCCTATCCGGATGTACCTGACGAAAAAGTGCAGGAATACATCGACTTATATAGCAAGCTGCTGAAAACCCCGGAGTGGGCAGCAGTACGCGATCGTAACGGCTGGATGGACTTATTCCGTACCACCGACGACTTTGAAGCCGATCTACAGACCCAGGAAAAGCAGCTCAGGGAGCTGATGACCGAACTCGGCTTCATTCAATAGGAGAACACCATGTTATTAAGATTCGTATTAGGGCCTTTGTTGTTCCTGATGTTCTTCACTGTTTACGGCATTTATGCGTGGCAAATTCCATTGCTGCCGTTTGAGCAGTACGAAGCGGTGGATTCGTCCACGCTGCCAAAAATTTACGCCGGACTCGGCGTTATTTTCAGTTTTCTGGGGGTTATCGCGCAGTACATTAAGTACCGCGATGAAGGCGACGACCATGCGCCGCTGGGTCTGAAAAAAGAAAATATTAAAACCATTGCGTTGGTCATCTTGTTGATGGTGATTTACAGCGCACTGCTGGAGC
Source organism: Alteromonas sp. ABV4_515 (assembly GCF_056160345.1). Lineage (NCBI taxonomy): Bacteria > Pseudomonadati > Pseudomonadota > Gammaproteobacteria > Alteromonadales > Alteromonadaceae > Alteromonas > Alteromonas sp. ABV4_515. The sequence goes on along the minus strand of NZ_JBSWWZ010000004.1, from coordinate 245,758 downwards.
CGCTGGGCTTCATCGTTTCTACCTTACTGTTCCTGATTGCAGGTTTCTGGGTCATGGGTGAACGCCGGGGACGCATCCTGTTGCTCTCCTCAGTGCCTATGGTTGTCATATTCTGGCTCGTCATGACCCAACTTCTTGATATCTATCTCGCCACCGGCACTTTCTGGAGTTAATGATGTTTGATGCACTCATGGTCGGCGTAGACGCGGCCTTTCAATGGAATAACGTGATGTACGTGGTGGTGGGCTGTCTGGTGGGTACCTTCATTGGTATGCTACCGGGCTTAGGGCCTATCACTGCAATTGCCCTGATGATCCCTATCACTTACAGCATCGGCCCCAGCTCGGGTATGATCTTAATGGCCGGGGTTTACTATGGCGCCATTTTCGGTGGCTCAACCAGTTCTATTCTGATTAACGCGCCAGGTGTTGCCGGTACCGTGGCCTCGTCATTCGATGGTTATCCTATGGCCCGCAAAGGCATGGCCGGTAAGGCACTTGCCATTGCCGCCTGGTCGTCGTTTACCGGTGGTACTATCGGTGCAGTAATGCTGATGGTGGCTGCACCTACGCTGGCTGAAGTTTCACTCAGCTTTTATTCTGGCGACTACGTAATGCTGATGTTTGTGGGCTTAACCGCTATCGCCGCGTTCTCCAGTAACGGTGAATTCCTCAAAGCCATGATGATGACCATCTTTGGTTTGGCGCTGTCGACCATTGGTATCGACCCGTCTTCCGGTACCGAGCGTTTTACTTTTGGTCAGCCTGATTTACTCGATGGTTTAAGCTTCCTGCTGATTGCGATGGCCACGTTTGCACTGTCTGAAGCGCTGATGAATGTGATCAAGCCCGACAAACAGAAAGACGAAGACATGGGCAAAGGCAACCTCGGTAGCTTTAAGCTCACCAAAGGCGACGTAAAAGAAATCGCACCGTCGGTAGGACGCTCCTCTGTACTTGGCTTCCTGATTGGCGTACTGCCAGGTGCAGGCGCCACTATTGCCAGCTTCATGGCTTACGCAGCAGAGCGTAACCTGGCCCCCGCAAAGTACAAGAAAGACTTCGGTGAAGGTGCCAAGCGTGGTCTGGCTGCGCCGGAAGCGGCGAACAACGCTGCCTGTACGGGCTCATTCGTACCGCTGCTAACGTTAGGTATTCCAGGTTCTGGTACTACGGCAATCATGCTGGGTGCGCTTATCGCTTACGGCCTGCAACCTGGTCCGCTGTTGATGCAAGACAATCCGGACGTATTCTGGTCGGTTATTGTTTCCATGTACTTCGGTAACATCGTACTGCTTATTCTGAACTTGCCGCTCATTCCGTATCTGGCCAAAGTGTTGGTGTTGCCGAAGCCGTTGCTCACCATTTTCATTCTGTTCTTCAGTTTGATTGGTGTGTATCTGGTATCGTTCAATACCTTCGACTTGTTCATGATGATTGGTTTCGCCTGTATTGCCTTGTTGCTTCGCCTGTTGTCGTTCCCCATGGCACCGCTGTTGTTAGGTTTCATCTTAGGCGATATGATTGAGCGCAATTTCCGCCGTGCAATGTTGATTTCAGACGGTTCTATGAACTGGCTGTGGGAACGTCCGCTTACGCTGACCATTTTCATCATTGCTATCGTGGTGTTGTTTGTTCCACTGTTTGGCTTTATGAAAGGTCGCTTAAACAAAACAACAGCGACACCTGATTAAATAAGACAATCACAACCGAGGCCACCTGTTGAAACTGAAACTCTCTCTTAAGGGGAAACTGGAAACCTGGCTGGTGGCCTGTATCGCTTTACTGAGTATGTCAGCGTTACTGGTGCTCACACTGGTCAGCAAATATCAGGTGGCTTCGGTTATTCGTGAAAAAACGGGTCAGCAAGCATTGGCTATTGCCCGCTCTCTGGCTAGTCGACCCGACCTTACCGCCGCAGTAGAAAAAGAGTATTTTCCTCCCGCGCTACGCAAAGAACTCGCATTGCTACAGCACGGTTACGGTGCCAGCTTTGTGGTGGTAGGAAACGAAGATCAAATTCGTTTGTTTCATCCTATCGAGCAAAAAATTGGCGACACGATGATAGGTGGCGACAGCGACGAAGCATTGCAGGGCAATTACTATATTTCACAGGCTACGGGCTCGTTAGGGCCGTCTATTCGCGGTAAAGCACCAGTACGCAATGCCAGTGGTGAGATCATCGGGCTGGTGTCGGTGGGCTATCTCGATGCCTCTGTCGATATGGCTGTAGGCAAGCGCACTCTACTCATCATTGTGATTGCCGTTGCTATACTCATTCTTTCTATCGTGGCTGCCATGTGGATAGGCCGTCAGGTGCGCAGTAAACTCTTTGGCCTGCAGCCGGAAGAGATTGGCCGCTTGTATGCCGAGCAGAATGCTATTTTCAACACTGTGCGAACCGGGATTATTGCGGTGAGTACCGACGGTAAAATCCAGCGTATTAATCAACGGGCGAAAGACCTGCTTTATCCGGCCGACAGCGCCGAACCCGAGATGCTGCAAGATATCTTTTCTCAGCATGCCGAGTTTTTACTTCGAGATCCCGAGCCGAATATTACGGGGTTTGAACTGTTCGCCAATCAGCAATCGCTGGTGTTATCTCGACTGCCCATGAGAGTAGACAATCAGACCACCGGCATACTCATCACACTGCGTCCGGCCGATGAAGTAGAGCACCTCTCACGACAATTGGCCCGAGTCGAAGCTTTCGCTGAACTGCTGCGGGTACAAACCCATGATTATTCAAACAAGCTGAATACCCTGGCGGCATTACTGCAGATGGGGAATACCGACAAAGCTATGGAGTTGATTAATGCGGAAAGCCAAGGCGTGCAGGCTCAGGTTCAGCAATTACTGCAACAGGTGCATACGCCGCTGATTGCCGCGTTATTGTTTGGCAAGTACCACAAGGCAAGGGAATGTAACGTACCGTTTGAAATCAATGAAGACGTTCACCTCGACAATTACGAGAACGAACAGCTGCTGGAGTGTCTGGTTTCTATTTTCGGTAACTTGATCGATAATGCCATCGAAGCTGCTCAGCGCTCTGACAAACCCGAAAAGCAAGTAACGGTTACTTTAGAGGAAATGGGGAGCAACATTGTATTTGATGTGGAAGACAGCGGCGACGGTATTGATCCCGCCAATGCAGAGCGTATTTTTGCGCCGTCTTACAGCAGTAAAAGTGATGCCCGGCATGGCGTGGGCATGTATCTGGTAAAAACCTATCTTGAAGCCTGTAACGGTACCATTGAAATAGGTGAATCCGAACTGGGAGGTGCACGCTTTTCGGTGTACATACCCAAACCCGAAGGTCAGAGTTAGTTATGCCGTATTCCTGCGTTATCGTTGAAGATCAGCCCGAAGTTGCCCAGTTTCTGGCACAGCAGTTAATTGCCAGTGGTCGCTATACCATTATGGGAATGGCCAACGATACACGCACAGCCAAAGCGTTGCTTAGCGCCATGCAACCAGATTTGTTGCTCATGGATGTGTATCTGCCCGACGGTAACGGCTTGGATATTCTCCGTGATTTCCGCGATCAAATGCAAAAATGCGAAGTCTTTCTGCTTACTGCAGCCAAAGAAGTACAGGTACTGGAACAGGCCATGAAGCTTGGCGTCACCGATTTTCTGGTAAAACCTATTTTGCTACCTCGCCTCGAACAGGCGCTGAAAAACTTCGAGAACCGTCAGCAGCAGCTTTCCCACGCGCCAGAACTCACCCAATCGGTGGTTGATCAGTTCTTCAGTCGACAGCACAGCCATAGCGTACAGCGTTTACCCAAAGGCGTAGACGGCCTAACGCTGCAAAAAATTCAGGACGTATTTAAGTCAGATCCTAAAGCCGCTCTCAGTGCTCAGCAGGTGGGCGATAAAATTGGTGTAAGCCGTTCCACCGCCCGCCGTTATTTAGAGTACTTGTTGGAAACGGAAGATCTTATCGCTGAGCAAATTTATGGTTCAGTCGGCCGACCAGAGCGCTGTTACAGACTGAAGCCGTAGCGTTCGCTCATCACTGGCGTATCCTGAAATTATCTCTGCTGCGCCATGAACTCCAATTGTTAACAAAACGTACAACCTTCATGTAATGTACACTTTGTGAACACTAAAGGGAGTTTGCTATGTCTGCGTTAACCCGTCGTCGCTTTATCCAGTTGACCGGTTCCGGTTTACTTATCGCCAGCTCACCCACTGTGTTTGCCCGCTCGCCCGGCAAGAAAATTGGCGTTGCGTTACTTGGGCTAGGCAATTACAGCGGTACTCAGCTTGCCCCTTCCCTGCAGATGACCGAACACTGCGAACTGCGCGGTATCATCACCGGTACCGAAAGCAAAATCCCGCAGTGGCAGCAAAAGTACGGCATCAAAGACAGCAACGTATATACCTACGACACCATGGATGCTATCGCCAACAACGATGACATTGATGTGATTTACGTGGTCACGCCCCCGAGTACGCACAAAGATTTTGCTGTGAAAGCGGCGAATACCGGTAAACACGTGTGGTGCGAAAAGCCCATGGCCATGGATGAAGCTGAATGCCAGGCAATTATTGATGCCTGCAGCAAGAATAACGTGAAACTGGCGATTGGTTACCGCATGCAGCACGAACCTAATACCGGCCGCTTCCAGGATTATTTAACGTTGAAGCCTTACGGCAATATACAGAGCATAGAAAGCTTTTCCGGTTACGCCGGGCAGGGGCGCGAGGCAGACAACTGGCGCATGAAAAAAGCCATGGGCGGCGGGGCGCTTTACGACATGGGCGTGTATGCCATTAACGGCGCCCGGTTTCTAACTGGCAGAGAACCACTTTCTGTTACGGCCTACCATCCAGAGAAAATGTATCCCGAGCGATTTACCGAAGTGGACGAAACCACCATGTTCACCATGGATTTTGGTAATGGCCTGAAAGCCGATTGCGGTACCAGCGTGGTGAAAGGTTTTAATCACTTCAAAGCGAACTGCGAGAATGGCTGGTATCAGCTTAAACCCATGCAGAGCTATAGCGGCGTAACCGGAACCACCAGTGATGGCAAAACCTTCCCGCCTATCGATGGCAAGCAGCAAACACTGCAGATGGATAATGATGCATTGGCCATTCTCCAGAACCGGTCAGTCGCGGTACCCGGAGAAGAAGGCTTGAAAGATATCCGCATTGTGAATGCGATTTTTGAGGCCGCTCTCACCGGGAAAGCAGTCTCATTAGGTTAATCAAAACACCATACTCAGCAACCCGGCGAAGATAAACGCGATGGTGCCCAGTAAAGTTTCCATTACTGTCCAGGTTTTGAGGGTGGTTGTCTCGTCCATATCCAGCAAACGGGAAACCAGCCAGAAGCCAGAGTCGTTAAAGTGTGAGAGTACCGTTGCACCACCAGCGATGGCGATGACGATAAAGCAGTAATCTGCCTCTGAGAGGCCTGGCGTTGCTGCTACTATCGGGGCCATTAGCGCCGCAGTGGTGGTGAGTGCCACCGTGGCAGAACCTTGAGCTACTCGTAAACAGGTAGAAATCACAAACGCCGCGACGATTACCGGTAAGCCGGTATCCTGAAGCAGGTCTGCCAGCGCCTCACCAATGCCGCTGCTGCGCAGTACACCACCGAACATGCCGCCGGCACCGGTAACCAGAATCACGCTGCAAATGGGCGCCAGCGAATCACCGCACAGCTTTTCCACGTTTTCCTTGCCCAGACTTTTTGTGAATAGCGCCAAACACAACAAAAGGGTGATAAGCAGCGCAATCGGTGTCTTACCCAGCGTGCGCAGAATGTGAACCCAGGTCTGGTCACCATTAATCACACCGGATACCTGCAGAGTGTTTAAACCGGTATCCATGAATATCAGCAGAACCGGGGTCAGCAGCACCAGCAGTACTGTGGCGAAAGAGGGTGGAGTTCTCTGAAACGAGTCACCTGCCTGAGAATTAATATTCTTAAACATCTCTGGCAGCGGCAGCACGGTTTTTTCACCCGCATACAATGCAAATAGATAAGCGCCGAGATACCAGGTAGGAATAGCTATCACCAAGCCAATAAACAGCAGTAAACCAATGTTCGCGCCCAGTAAATCAGCTGCGGCTACCGGGCCGGGGTGAGGTGGTACAAAGGCGTGCATCACGGCAAACGCACCGGCTGCCGGAAAGGCATATTTAATGGTAGAGCCGCCGAACCGTGCAGCAACACTCAGCAGAATGGGAAACATCACAATGAGTCCGGCATCAAAGAAAATCGGAAAGCCAAACAGTAAAGACGCAACACCAATGGCAAAGGGCGCGCGTTTCTTCCCAAAACGGTTTATCAGGCCGTCGGCTAACACTTGGGCGCCACCTGTGACTTCCAGTAACTTACCTATCATGCAGCCCAAGCCAACCAGCAATGCCACCGACGCCAGTGTGCCGCCAAAGCCACCAATCATTACCGGCACAATGTCCTCACTCGCAATACCCGCTATAGCTGCAGTAAGTACACTTACCAGGATAAGTGCTACGAACGCATGTACACGCAGGCGGATAATTAAAATGACGAGCAATATCACCGCACCTAAACCAGTGAGCAGTAGGTGAGTCGGGTTTGAAACCATAGTTGCATCCATCGTGAACTCTCTTTTATGTAATTCGTTATTCACAACTCTTTAAGTTACCGGTAACATGTTACCTGTTCACCGCCAAAGGTAAACAAATTTTTAACACCGAAATGTCAATTGCGGAGCAAAAGTCGGTATGAGCGAATCGAGCAAAACACTGAAATCATCCGGGTTTTCCATTGTAGTGATGGGCGTGAGCGGCTCAGGTAAAAGTACAGTGGGCGAAATGTTGGCATCAGCGTTATCTGCGACTTTCATTGATGGTGACGATTTGCACCCTAGAGCCAATGTGCAGAAAATGGCGAAAGGCGAGCCTCTCAACGATGACGACCGTGCTCCTTGGTTAACGCGTATCAACGATGCGGTGTACAACTTAGAGCAACGTAGCCGCAAAGGTGTCATTGTATGTTCGGCGCTGAAAAAGCGCTATCGAGACAAAATTCGTGAAGATAACCAAAACTTACTGTTTGTATTTTTAGACGGTCCTAAACACGTGATCCTCGACCGCATGGCTACCAGAGCGGGGCATTTCATGAAACCTGACATGCTTGATAGCCAATTTGCTGCGCTTGAACGGCCTGGTATCAACGAGCACGACGTTCTCACTGTAACCATCGATACCGCGCCCGATGCGATTGTAGAGCGGGTGATCGGTTTGCTCCGTGAACGAGGCGTAAGCGTAGCTAACTCCTAAGTGGCATTGGAATTTGTGAAAGTGTCGAAGTGAGTACTTACTTTTACTAAAGTGTTCTTCCAGGCGTAAGGCTGTGAGGTAGCGTAATCACCGTTTCCTTTGGCGTTTCCCCTTGTAACACCGTCATGATGAGTGATGCTGCCTGCTCGCCCATCTTGTCACGGGGCGTGATCACACTGGTAAGTGGCGGTGTCATTGCGGCACCAATATTCAGTGCGTTGTAGCCGACTACCGCCAAATCGTCTGGAATACGGAGTTTGTTTTGCTGGCAATACAGCATTACGCCTATAGCTACGTCGTCGTTGGTGCAGAATACGGCATCCGTTTTCGGATAGTTAGCCAGCGCACGGGCGAGTAATTCTGAGCCCAAGGTAAAGCTCGAATGTTCAGAGGTAGATACCGTCACTGGCGTTTTGCCCGCTTCCACCATGGCCTTTTCATAACCGCGCTGACGCAGCATGGTGCGGGTATCCATCCGTGCAGCCAGGTAAACCGGGTGTTGTTTACCGCTGGCTAGTATTCTGTTCACCACATCATAACCGGCCTGCTCGTGGTCGAGGCCTACCGCCATATCCACCGGAGATGATGGTACTTCCATGGTTTCTACCACAGGAATCGCAGCCTGCTTCAGCATTTGTAGCGTACGGGCAGTGTGACCGCTTTCGGTAAGAATAAGCCCGTCTACCTGATACGACAGCATCATGTCTATCTTATCTTGCTCTACTTCAGCGCTGTAGCCAGTGTGAGCAATCAGCGTATCGTAACCGTGCTGGGCAGTTGTGGTTTCTACTCCTTGCACTAAATCGGCAAATACCTGGTTCGACAGCGAGGGAATAATAATCCCTAAAGTTTTACTGGAGGATTTCGACAGAATGGCCGGAACACGGTTACGAATGTAGCCTGATGTTTCAAGCGCTGCCGCGATTTTCTCGCCCGTTGCCGTCGCCACCGAATCAGGCGCGCGCAGATAACGGCTTACCGTCATTTTGGTAACGCCAACAATGTCGGCAATATCCTGCAATGTGGGGCGTCTGGCAGGCATAAAATTCTCAATCAGGCTTATATTATGAGGGTAATGTTACATGTAACATTGAATGGATGAAATGATACTTGGGGAGGAAATATATTTCTATTTGGAAAAGAAATTGAATCGTGCTTTGACAAAGTTATATATGAATAAAAGTACTGGCGAAGCTATTCGAACTCTCGAATGTATTCAAATACTAAAAATTCTCACGTTTCTGTGTTGTAGGTTGCCCCTTGTCATCCATAAAATTCTCAAGAGTTTGAGCATCAAACCAGTCAAACCAATCACACCAGGCATATTCTCCCTAAACAATATTTCGTCTCTAAAATGCAGACATACCGGGCTTAGACTACTCTGAGTACTGTTTATTCAGCTCTGAAAAATCGATTTTTTGGGCTGCTTCAGCAATGTCTTGCCGAAAATCATCAAGCAGTGCACGACGTTCTACATCTTCGTGCATGTCGAGCGCGTCTAGTAATGATTCCATGATTAATCTCCTGAGAAAGTTTGAAAATAGTACAACAAATTTCTGGAAAGCGCTACGGTGATTGAATTTTGCGCATACTCTTGCTAAGTGGTTTCAGCGCATCGCCTCGTAAATGAACCATCGAATTATAAGCTCTTAGTAAGGTAGCTCCTTGTCTTGTTAACGGGCGCACAAGTTGCACGAATAACTTAAAATGTTCATCGTTACTTCTGAACATACCGGGTTTGTCACAGTAAATATTAAGTACACCCCGCAATGTCTCTGTAGGATGATTATCTGTGTAGTGATTCGACATTATTGGCAAAGACACAATAGACCGGGTTTTTGAAACGTTGGTAAAGTACTTGAGCCCTTCCTTTTGCAAAGTGCCGGGTAGGTAAGTTGCGCTTTTTATAGCCTGATGCGTGTCAGGTATAAACTGCTGTATCTGCGTACCTGCTGCCATTGGAGCGCCAATCATATTGCAATCTATTTTTGAATTATCGTCATTCATGTAAAACGCCGGCAGCAAGAAATTTTTTGTATCTGTATCTAAACTATCAACGGAATTTACTTTAAAATCAGTGTTCGCAGGAACAGTTACATTCAGTTGTTTACTGTTGACAAGATATGTCGAGGGCTTCGGAACTGGCCCGGAAAATCTGGGTGTTTTCTCAATATCGTTCTTTAAAGCTGCAATCAGCATGTCTTTTTCATTTGGCGAAACCATATAAAGAATATTGGCGCGATACGAAACATTATGGTCGGCTATATTAAAATTTCTTGCCAGGCCACCTACTCCAATCGCAAGTGTTCTCAGTGCGTCTTCAAGTTCCTTGCGTATGTCGCCAAATTCTTTTTCGATTTCATCTAAAGCGTTTTGATCTAGTTCCTCTAAAGAAGCGAGTTTCTTGAATTCAGTGACTTTGGCACCAGCTTGCTTTTCGAGTTTTGTTGCCAGGGGAAGAATGTGCTCATAACATTTATCCAGATCATCAGCGAATTTGGGATGTACAAACGATTGCAACGCGTCTAATAATCTGTCTTGTTTTTTCTCTATGGTTGCCGCGCTACCACGCTCCCTCAGCCGGTAGGCAAATGCATGTGAAACCAGAGCGGTAAACAAGCTGAATGTTATAGCGGTTCCAACTAATGTTTCAAATGAGATTGCTACAGGGGGCCGTGCTTCCTGTTCAATGTTACCAGAATCATTTTCAGTATTAGCGGCAAGGGTTGGTGAGCTATCTGTTCTGCTGTTAGCCGCAATGTGGCGTAATTCATTTAAGGCAGTAAGTTCTTCATGAAAAGAAGTAGCTTGAATAGATGTGATAAGGCCAATCATAGTTAACAGGCCTACGGATAATTGCAGGGTTAGTGCGTCTGCAAGAGCACTGGTGAGTCTCGAGTTGTGCTTAATAGCGGACATAGTAAGCCTGGCAGCAAATAACAGACATACTTGAGCAAATATGAAAATAAAGAAGTCTTCAGCACCGGTAAAGCCATTCTGGTATCTCAGCGCCAATTGGAAGAGGCTGAAATAAAATGCTGACACTAGAAGAATACCAAGCACTGAAATCATTAGGCCAATGAAAATCGGTGAACGGGCCCGCTGCCATTTATGCCTCAATGCGTTTCTGATACTTGTATTGCTTTCCATTGCAAAATTCCATCCTTAAAAACCATGAGTATTCTAAATATCAAACAGTTATACAATTGAGTAACACAATTACCGTCAATGCTCTTGTACGCAGTAATGGTGACGCTAGCCAGCTCATTAGAGTTTGATTAGAGGTTAATAATAGTGAGCTGAACCGTGGTTAACTAAAACTGACTGAAAGTGCAGTTCGGATTTGTATCCAAATGTGACAATCGCTTTTAAATTCACCTGCTATCCCCATATCATGGTAAGACACCGTGAGTACACAACCGATACAGGTATGAATGAAGAGTTTTCTTAAGAATGTGTTGTCACCCTTAGAGCCGTTGCTTGAGAGCATGAACTCGGCGGGGGACTGGTTTACCCGCGAGCATCATCGCTTCACTATCACCGGCCTGAGCCGCAGTGGTAAATCTATGCTGTTTACCAGCCTGATGACTATTCTTAAGTATCGCAGTGAACAGCAGTACCAGTGTCTGCCGCTACTCAAGTACCTGCCCATGGAATTGGTCGACAGCATGTGGCTGGAACCTATCGACAATTTCCCTTTGTTTCCCATCGACGAGCACACCGCCTCCCTTGAAGCAGGTAATTGGCCAAGTCCCACAGAAAATGTGTACGGGTTCAAAATGGTGGTGCGTTTAAAGCAAACTCATCAACTGAAGCGCTATTTGTTCCCACACACTCACGTGGTGTTCGAGTTTATTGATTATCCCGGCGAGTGGATCACAGATTTGCCCATGCTAGGGCGCGAGTATGCCCAGTGGTCCGATTCGGCGCTGGCACAGCAGATGACCGATCCACAGCGATTCTACGCCAAAGCGTGGCATGCATTGCTGGAAAGTGTGGATTTTGATGCCGAGCCAACGCCCGAAGCCATGCAGACCCTTACTGAGGGTTACAGAGAATATCTTCTCAACGCGAAGAAAGCGGGTATTGCGATGTTGCAGCCCGGTAGCTTTTTGCTCGACGGCAGTGGATTTAATTGGGGGGAAAGTGGCTTTACACCCTTACCGGCCAAAATTACCAGCGATATTACCCACCCCTGGACGAAAGCTTTTACCCGAAACTTCACTCTGTTCCAGAAAGAATGGTTACAGCCACTGCGCAAAAGCACCTTTCGCGAGGCCGACCGGCAAATCATTCTTATCGATTTGTTCGAGGGTTTAAATCATAGCAAGCAACATTTGGCGCAACTGAAAGAAACGTTGAGTCATTTGGCAGATGTGTTTGTATATGGCGAACCTGACTGGTTCAGCAAACACGTGCTGCGTAAGAATGAAATTGGTCGGGTGGCTTTTGTGGCAACAAAAACCGATTTAGTACCGGAATCTGAAAAGCAGCATTTACTGAGTTTGTTGAAAGATGTCTCTGGCGGCGCCACGGCAAAACTCGCTCGGGATGGTGTGGATTTTGAACATTTTTTAGTGTCAGCCATGCAGGTTACCGACGAAGGCAGTAAGCCTGCGTCGCTGCGTTATACCAACGAACATAAGCAGTATGTGGAAGTGCAGTTCGAGCCGGTACCTGATGCCATTAAAGGCATGTCGGCAGATGAACATTATCCTGCACTTAAGCCACCCGTTCCAGCTGACTATTTGCCACGCATGCTAAATGGCCGTGGACTGGATAAGTTACTGCAATTTCTTTTACATAGAAATGGGTAAAGCACCATGAGTGATACCGATTATGAAGCGCCGCAATACCGTTCGCGAATTATAGAAACGCCGCTGGAGCAGTCTGCTCCCAGTCAGAATATGCCAGCAAAGCTGGACACCACAGAGTGGGATGTCGACGGACAGCGTGGCCTTTCGTTAAAAGTGATCACTGCCATTTTAGGTGGCCTCACGTTCGTGGGTTTTATGGTGTTCGATGCCATTCAATCTATCGCGACAAATTTTGCCGATCATCCTATTAGCTCCGTCGCTTTAGGATCGCTACTCGGTGCGTTTGTGCTGGCTCTGCTTGCGCTTATCGCTGGAGAGTGGCGCGGTTTTAGAGCCGTGGAAGCCTACATTGACGTGCCACTGGATTTACCCACGCTAAAACAGGTCGATGACAAACCTGCGGTGTTAAAGACTATCCATTCTCATGCGAGCAGATTCGGTAAAGACAGCTTCGCCGCCCGAAGCTACAAACAGTTCCAGCAAGCACTGCACGCTGAGATGAATGCCGCCGATGTGGTGGGGTTGTATGAAAGCATGGTGGCGGTGCCGGTAACAAAAAAGGCAGAAGAGATCTTACGAAAAGAGTCCGTTACCAGTGGCAGTCTGGCATTTATCAGCCCAAACCACCTTATTCAGACGCTGGCCATTTCGTGGATAAGCTTTCGTACCATCCGCCGCATTGCCCGAGTGTTCGGGTTACGCCCCGGCACGGCAGGCAGTTGGCGCTTATTCAAAGTACTTGCACAAAATCTGGCAGCACAAAGTCTGTTTGATATTGCCACCGACGAACTGGCTAACCAAATTGGCGGTTCGCTGGCGGCAAGGGTCGCGGAGAATTCTGCTGAAGCGGTAGCAGCCGGTGCGTTGAATGTACGTTTAGGACGCACATTGATTAAGTTACTGCGTTAGCATTTTCGCGTGCGCTAGCAACAGTCCCTCAGGTCTGATTGGCTCATCTTTCAGACCTTTACCCGTGTCAGCTCGATTTGAGTTTGTACACGGGTTTTTTATTTGAAAATTACTTCGTTCACAATGCTTTTTTCGTCGGCGCGACAACATTCGCAAATATCAAACCTGCAATCAGCGACATAAAAATCAAAAACACTTCCTGACCCACATGCTCTGCTGCCACAAAATCCTGCCCCGAAATAAAGGAATTCAATCCGATATAGGTTTTAGAGCCCGGTACCAGCACGATTAAGCCGTGCATACCAACGATCGTGTGAGGCTGACGCGCGATGCGGGTAAAAAGGTTAGCGAATACACCCAGCGCGAATGCACCCACGAAGGTATTCATGCCTGCACCCATAAAATCGGCACTCCATACTGACGCACCGTAAGCGATGAAAGCGGCGGCGACTCCCCACGGAATATGTTTTGGTCGTGTACGGAAAATAGCAACGAGGGAAAGGCTTAGCAGGAATACCGCAAGCCAGGTTCCCCATTCTGGTAATGACTCTGCTGGCACATAGATGTTTTCACCAAACAGAGAAAATCCAACAGTAACCCCAAGGAAGGCGCCGAAATACAGCTTAAACAATTGCATTAGTGCATCCATCACCCTGGCAGTACCCGATACCATGTTTCTGGAAGCGAGTTCAGATAAGCCCATCGTAAGTGCAAGACCAGGCACCAGTACGATTACCGATGAGAGCACGATGAGTGGAATATTAATGCCAGGGTCGATATAGCGCCCAATCGCGCTGGCCGCAATACCCGCCATAAAGCTGGTCATGGGCTCCAGCATCATGTTCACTCGTTTTGAACGCAGTGCCCACAAATACCAAACATAAGACAGTAACCCTAAAAGACCGGACCAGCCAATTTCCGGCCAGCTCGCACCCATTAGCATGGCAAAAGCGCCGGTAGACAGTGTAAAGGAACAGCCTGTTATCCACTTCCCGTAGGGCGAGGGCATGGCATCTATTTCAGACAATAGCCGATCAGCTTCTGTTAAAGAAACATCGCCTGCCAACAGTTCACTGGCAAGCCCATCTACATGAGAGAGTGAATTTAGATCAAGCTCGCCAGGCTGTAGGCGTGCCGCGTGAGTATATTCATCCTCGTGGCCATCAGACCAGATTACAAAGGTGAGTGACGTAGGGGTGGCAATAATGGATGCGCGTACACCGAGATAGGAAGCGACCTCCAGAAGATAAGCTTCAAGACGAAATGAAGGGGTTCCGTACTTGTGCAACATTTTTCCAAGACGGACGATAAATCGACGTTTCTGGATGAATTCGGCAGTGTGCAAAAGAATATTCCATGCGTTAAAAATAAAGCCTACTAAATTGTAGGCTACAGCATAGAAATCATAACTGCGTATCAACGAGATTGATACGCCCTGATAAAAAATCAGCTATAAAAACAAAGATAAGCTGTTGTCACACTCACCTTCACATCAAAAGATTCGTTCGCTGCAACATTGAATTCGGTGCCGGTTTTGAAAGACTGAAATTCGTCTGAACCAGGAAGTTTAACTACCAGCTCACCTTCAACCACTTTCATCAGCTCGTCTTTTGACGTACTAAATACGTACTCACCTGGCAGCATTACGCCAGAGGTACACGGGCCGTTTGCTGATTCGAAAGCGATGGATTTAACGTTATCGTCGAAGTAGCTGTTTACACTTAATGACATGTGAGTTCCTTGTAGTTCTATAAATCGTTAAGGGTCACAGTGTGCCTGAGTGCATCCTCTACATCTACCCAATAGCGACTTAAGTCGCTATCGAATTCTGCTTAATCAGATTTAAACGATATAAGGCGAATGAAAAACGCCGATTAATCATTCGTACCGGTAAGTTGTGGCGTCCATCCATTCAGGATGTTGAACATAGAATGCAATTCTGCCTTGTCTGACGTGAGTTGCGGGCGTTTGTCATTGGTGAATGCACCTTCACCGCTGCTGTTGAACTCGGCAAAGCGCGCTTCAGTGTACGGGCTGAATTCTTTTCTACCGCCCTCTTTAGTCGAGCCGCCCATGGTGGCCCAGCCGTCCTGGGTGATGTGTGCGTCCATCCAAGTGTCGATAAACACGGCTTTACCTTTAGCAAACGGGTTTGCATAGCGTCCATCGGCAAACGTGGTGGTTGGATGCCAGGGACGACCTAAAGGCACAGAATTATCTGGTACGCCTTCTTCACGCAGCAGTTTGCAGTTTACAAAGGTTAATCCGAAGGTGTCTGAAATTAACGTGCTGGGGGCGGTAACGAAGCCTGTGATGTCCATGTCTTTGCCGCGAGGACGGGAATAAATATCAACACTATCGAAATACGCATTCCCGTTCCCAAAAATGAAGTCTACATTGCCGCGAATCTCGCCACCTTTGATATAGCTGCGTCCACCCTGTACGTAAAGCGTATCCTGATACCCGAGCAACGCGACATCTTCTACCACGGTTTGATCAGTATATTCGCCAATTCGCAGTGCCACGGCTTGCATGCCGCTTACTCTGGCAGGATCGTCTTTGGCTTTCGCGTCTTGATCGAGAAAATCAAAACTGTTTTCAATGGTGAGATGGGCGATGTGTACCCGTGGGCGGTTTATTTCCACCGTTGCGCTACGGAAGGTGCCCCAGGTCTCTTCGCTGTCGCGGGAAACGGCTTTACCGGCGTAACGGTCAAATACAATTTTCGTGTTGGCTTTACCCGCACCAATGAGGGTGATGTCAGGTTTGTCTATTACCACCCGTTCGTAATATTCACCCGGTGTAATGGCAATGGTCCAGCCACCTGTTTCCGGGGCGGCGTCTACCGCCGCCTGAATAGAAGAAAAATGTGTGTCGTCAATGGCAGTGTTAGCGACGATGGCATTAGCCTCGACATTTTCTGGTAGAAAATGGGTGGACTTCTGCTCACTGCATCCGGCTACAGCCAGTAATAGCACCATTAACAAACTACACATTTTAGACATCGGGTAACTCCACGGTCTTGCCGTTAACTCTAATATTCTGTTGAGAGATATTGTCTATATTCTCAATTACAGATTTTTTATCAACCTTCTGGAAGATAAGATTTTTAAGAGATACGCCCGTGATAGGCGTATGATCATAACCGCGCAGCACAAAAGCCCGTTGAGCATGTTGTACATACAAGTTCTCGATGGTGATATCTTCCAGTTTCGGCGTGAAGTTACCCACGTCGCCTTCTTCATAGTAGAAGTTAATCACCACGGCATCTTTAACCTGCCCAACCCGGAGCTGACGATAGTTCAGGTTCTTCAGGTGCCCACCACGAATAGAGTTGGTTTTGATGCGGATAGCACGGTCGAGATCCGGGCTGCTCATTTCACAATTTTGCGCATAAAGGTTGCGCACGCCACCGGAAATCTCACTGCCAATCACCACGCCGCCGTGACCGGCCTCCATGGTGCAGTTGTTGATTAGAATGTTCTCACAGGCTTTGCCCACGCGGCGACCATCGGCGTTACGGCCTGATTTAATCGCAATGCAGTCATCGCCAGTGTCGAAGGTACAGTTTTCGATCAATACATCGGTACAAGCTTCAGGGTCGCAACCGTCTGAGTTGGGGCCGTAGCTGTGGCAGTAGATGTCACGCACGGTCACATTGGTACATAGCACCGGATTCACCAACCAGAACGGAGAATTACGAATGGTCACACCAGAAATTAATACGTTTTCACAGCGATAAGGCTGAATGAAGGGCGGACGCAGATAGTTTTCTTCGAACGTGCGCTCGCTTACAGGTACTTCATCTTCTGCCATCTGACGCAGCACATCTCGGGTGTATTTCTGGTTTGCCACTGGATGGTCGCCCCAGGTGGCATCTTTCCATTTGCCTTTCCACGGCCACCAGTTATCTACACTGCCGCCGCCTTCCAGGGTGCCTTCACCGGTAATCGCCACGTTAGTTTCTTCAAAGGCGTAAATAAGTGGAGAGTAGCCCATAAGCTCCGTGCCTTCCCAACGGGTAAACACGTAAGGCTTGTAGCGCTGCGGTTCAGGAATGAAATGCAGCACTGCGTCTTTGGCTATATGAAAATTGATGTTGGATTTAAGGTGTACCGGGCCGGTATAAAATTCACCTGCGGGTACTTCTACCGTACCGCCGCCTTTAGACGCCACGTCTTTGATTGCGCTGGCAATGGCTTGGGTTGAATCGTTGTCGCTGCCTGCTTGCGCGCCATAATCGGTAATGCGCACATGAAGGGATGGGAACGTTGGTGCAACAATACGTTTGCGGATAGCGCGCGCGTCTTCATTCCAGTCGAAATCTCCGCCAACGATGGGCTGGCTGACGGTACTGGCACAACCGCCGAGTCCGAGTATGCCTGCGCCTGCTGCGCTGCTGCCTGCAAGTTTAAGTAAAGCGCGTCGTGATGGTTGAAATCCCATTAGTTTACTCCCGAGGAATGTGTTGCATTGGTGTTCGCTATGTTACGCAAAAAATGGTCCATACGGGTTACCGTTTCGCTAAGGTAGGGCTCGAACAGCCAAAATGTATGAATGTTATTGTCGTACTGAAAATGTTCGCTGGCGATACCTGCCGCTTTGAGCTTTTGCAGTACCTCGTCTTTACCGGCAGTAAAGCGCATCTGGCCGCTACTGATGATCAGCATGGGCGGCGACTCTGCATCGATATGTTTTGCCGTAGAAGCCTCTTCCCATTTGGCTTGCGTATCTTCATACGCGCCGCCAAACCACATACCGGCCGCGGATTTGTCCTTGCGCTTATTTTCGTTGGCAAGGGCTAATGGGTGGGTGAAATCCAGTACGCCGTCAAGGTCGACGACAGCGTGTACGCGGGTGTCCGCGTCTGGAGTTTCACCCTTAAACAGTGTTGTATTGGCCGTGTTGCCAATCAGTCCGGCCATGTGGCCACCAGAGGAGCCGCCACCAATAGCAAGCTTGCTCGGGTTGAAGCCAAAGGCGGCAGCATGTGCTTTTACATAGATAATCGCATCGTTAATATCGTTGAGGCCCGCGGGATATTGGGCTTCCATTGATAGCCGATACTCCGGGGTAAATACCACATAACCACGCTGAGCCAGCAAATTGGCCATGGCGTAAAAGTGACTCTTATTACCTGAACGCCAACCACCGCCATGAATCAACATAATGGCCTGTTGATTGGCTTTGTCTGCAGCGGGCTGGAATACATCGAGATGCAGCTCCCGATCATCGGCCACTTTATAGCGGCGGTCGAACAGCACTTTCTGGCCTTCGGTGAAGATAAGTACAGGCTCAACGAGCTCTGGATGCTTATCGCGGTAGGCATAGAAACGCTGGGATACGCTGTAGCTGTCGTCTACAGGGTAGTCTTTTGCCTGCACGGCTGTTGTAAACAGCCCACTGGTGCTGAGTAAGGCCACAAGCTTAGCTGTTCGCATTATTGATTTATGGTTAAACATAACGGGGAGCATGAACCTGTTATCTCCGTCTTGGTATAAACTGAAAGTCATCTACCACTAGCGATGCCCGCTTGCTTTGGGCCTTCATTTGCACACCGGCAGACGCGTTGTTGTCGGCATCTGCAGACACACTGAACAAACCGGTTTTTGCACCGACCCACCGGCCTCGACGCGCTTTAAACTGCTCGCCAACCACGGTAAATCTTTGTTTTTCATTGGTTCGGTAGCTAAAAATGGCAGTGGCATCGTCGGTCATTATGTAACGTAATTCCAGTGACGATGCATTAACAGGGCCATAGTCGTGAACCGATTCATCACAGCCAGTGCGGGCGTTTTTACACTGTACATATACCAGGTGCGTTTCCGTTTCCTGTTTATAATTCGTCATCGGCTTCACGCCAATCCAGGCGTAATCTTCACCGAACAGCAATAAGCCACCTTCGGCCTGTAGTTCGGGGTCCTGTAGAATAAAGCTGCTTCGCACCTCATAGGTTTGTGCTGGCAGTTTCTGTAGCAATAACGACGGTGTCATCCAAAGGTTGTCGCCGGTGTCTCTGATTTTTGGTTGTGCGGTAAGGGTAAGGCGGCTGGTATAGGTATCGATGTGATACCAGTCACTTTGCGGATTCGCATTCCACTGCCACTGAATGCCCAGCTCGCCGGAGAAATCATCACTGGTGGGTTGCGGCTTTAGGTCGCCGGGCCTATCCGTAGCGGGTTTAGTGTAGCGATATACCGGTTCCCCAACGCCATCTCCGTCTGAATCGGTACCGATAACTGGCCAACCATTCTGCCACTGCATGGGTTGTAGATGCACAATGCGTCCATACGCTTTGCGAGATTGAAAATGAATAAACCAGTCTTCATTTTTATTGGTGTGCACCCAGCTTCCCTGGTGGGGGCCGTTGATCAGCGTGTTTCCCTGATCCATCACTGTGCGCACAGAATAAGGGCCGGCGATGTTGTCAGAACGGAAAACCGACTGCCAGCCAGTTTCCACACCGCCGGCCGGGGCGAAAATGTAATAGTAGCCGTTACGCTTATAGAACTTAGGGCCTTCTAGGGTGCGGTAGCCTTCAATGGCGTTACCGTCTACCACGTGGGTATAGTCTTCGCCTACCCAAGAAGTGTCTGGCGCCATTTCCCGCAGACTCAGCACGTTATTAAACCCGGCACGACTCTTAGCCCAACCGTGGAGCAAATACGCTTTGCCGTCGTCATCCCAAAGTGGAGTAGGGTCGATAAGGCCTTTACCTGCCAGAATGCGTTTGGGTTCGCTCCATTCACCGGCCGGATCGTCGGCGGTAACCACATAAATCCCAAAATCAGGGTCAGGGTAAAATATCCAGAATTTCCCATCATGAAAACGAATGTTCGGTGCCCATACACCATTCCCATGTTGAGGTTTAGCAAATACATCAAGTGGTATTTGTTTAGGCAGGGCGTAGTTGATGAGTGTCCAGTTGACTAAATCGGTAGAGTGCAGCACCGGTAAGCCCGGTGCGGCATTAAAGCTGGATGCGGTCATGTAGTAGTTTCCATCTACCGCCACCACGTCTGGATCAGAGTAGTCGATGTGCAAAATGGGGTTCTTATAGTTCCCGTTCTGCAAATCGCTGATCCACAGGCGCTCGTCGGCAGCCGAGTGGCTTTCACTGGCTACTGTTGCAGCCAGTGCTACGGAGGATGTGGCAACCCCCACGAAACTACAAAGCAATAAGGGACGCACTACATGACGTAACCGCATAGCCGCTCCTTACTTATTCAGTTCAAGTGCAGCGAGGATAAACGGGCCCACACCTTTTGCATCGTTGGCGCGAACGGGTTCACTCATGTAATACTCGAATGAACCATCTCGGTAAGGGTTGCCTCCTAAACCGGCAACGGCACAAATTTGTTCGAAGCTGATCACGTTGTTGGTTGGGTCAACTGAAATCATTTGGTCTTCAATACCTGCAAAACCCTTCTTCGCGTAGGTGGTATAGTCTTTCGGCAACACATTCATGTTAACACCTTTAGCTATAGCGTAGGTGAGCATGGCGGTACCGGAACCTTCCAAATAATTTCCTTCTTTGTCGCCTAAATCAGTGACTTGATACCAAGCCCCGGTTTCATCCTGATACTTTACAGCGTGATCGACAAAGTTCTTGAAGCGCGAAACCAGCCACTCTCGTTTTTCGCTCTGACTCGGTACCACTTCCAATACGTCAACAACGGCCATGGCGTACCAGCCTAAAGCCCGTGACCAGTGATTCGGCGACAGGCCTGTATCGTTATCGGCCCATTTTTGATCGCGAGATTCATCCCAGCCGTGACGGGGCAGGCCGGTATTCTTTGCGTACAGGTGCTTTTCAATTAACTCAAATTGCTTATAAACATCATCCAGTTCTTTCGGATCGCCATAGCGCATGATGTATTCAGCGTAAAAAGGGGCGCCCATGTACAGGCCATCCAACCACATTTGTGACGGGTAGCGTTTCTTGTGCCAGAAGCCGCCTTCGCTAGTACGCGGATGGTCGTTTAACTGGTCGCGCAGGGTGTCGGCGGCCAGCTTGTATTTTTTGTCACCGGTTTGGTCGTACAGGAAGAATAACACTTTGCCCGGGTTAACCATGTCGATGTTGAATTTGCTGCGTACGTAGGTGTTGATGGTACCGTCTTCATTTACAAAGCGGTCGTAGTAGGCCTTGATGTAGTCGAGGTATTTTTGCTCGCCAGATTGTTCGTAGAGTTTGGAAAATGCCAGCAGGTTAAGACCGTGCACGTAGTCCCATTGAGGTTTTTCATCCCAATCAATCATCCATGCTTCGGGGAAGCGCACCATTTCCGATTCGGCCATGCGCACAGACCAGGGTTGAGTATTGTCCAGATAGGCTGCGCTATCGGTAGCGAGGGCTGAAACTGGCGCGCTTAGGGTGGCCGCCGCGAGCAATACGGAACTAAAGAACTTACGCATTGGAACTCTCCAAAATTAACAAATTAAATACTTTATGTGCTACCGGTAGCATAATGCTTCAGGGGTTAGATGTTGTCAAGTTGTTATATTTACGCAGAACAATATAACAAAAAAGCCTCAAGGCCTTTAGAAACGTACGCTGTAGCGAATTTTTCAGTAATAGAAAATAACACCACAGTTGAATAAAATTAATTGAAATCAACGGATTTATCAGACTTTAGTATAAATTGTGACGGTGTTTACAATTTTTCAATAAAAACTATTGCCACCGGTAGCAATTGGATCTAGCATGTAAAACAATTGTAAAGCAGACCTCTGTATCTAACGCGGCTTTGCAGGAAAAATAAAAGCCACCGGTGGCGATGTAAATGTCAACCAAAGTGGCTGAGAGGATTCGGGCTACACATCAAGGTGTAGTGAGATAGTAACGAAGAATTATCCGTGAGGAACACTCATGAACTTTGCCAAAGGTTTCAAAAAAGCGCCACTTAGCTTAGCAGTTACAGCAGCTTGTATTACATCTATGGCCGTACAAGCACAGGAAACTACATCTAACACTGCTACCGACGATATCGAAGTCATTTCAGTTCGCGCCAGCAGCTATGCAGATAGCTTATCGAAAGCTCTGTCGTTGAAACAGTCTTCTGCCGGCTCGGTTGATACTATTCTTGCTGAAGACATTGCCGACTTCCCTGATCAAAACCTGGCCGAAGCGCTGCAACGTATTCCGGGCGTAGCCGTTACCCGTGAAGCGGGCGAGGGTCGGGAAATTACCGTTCGTGGCCTGAACTCTACTTTTACCCGAGTACAGTTGAATGGCATGCAGGCGCAATCGCTGGCTGCCGGTACCGGTGGTGTGCGTACCAGCCGTGGTTTCGACTTCAACGTATTTGCTTCTGAACTTTTTAACCAGCTTAGTGTTTATAAAACCACCTCAGCAGAGCTTGATGAGGGGTCGCTAGGTGCCACCGTCGCATTGCGCACCGGCCGTCCCTTTGATTTTCAGGATAATGTAGTGGCCGTGAATGCTCAGGGCGCTTATAATGATCAGTCACAAGAGCTTACGCCGCGTATGTCTGCCCTTGGTTCCTGGACAAACGAAGATGATAACTTCGGCGTACTGTTCTCTGCGTCATTCTCAAACCGTAATGTAAACAACGCGGGCTCTGATACCGGGCGCTGGGAAGACGACACCTTTGGTGCCTGTTCGGCCTGTACCAGTGATGCAGATGTTGCCGCAGTGAGCAGCGCATGGCACCCGCGCTTCCCGCGCTTTGCCGATAAAACCCACGATCAGGACCGCTTAGGTTTAACCGCAGCTGTCCAGTTCGCCCCCTCTGAAAACACGATTATTTCTGTTGATGCATTGTATGCAAATATCGACGCCCATCGCGATGAGCCTTTCATGGAAGCTATCTCGCTGGCCCGTACCGGTGCAACAGGCGTACAGCAGTCTGACGTAACGGCTTATCAAATTGACGGCAACAACACCATGTATGCCGCCACTATTGCTGATGTGGATGTACGTTCTGAGTTCTTCCAGGCAGACTGGGAATCGGAATTCACTCAGTTCAGTGTGAGCATTGATCACCACTTTACAGATGCGCTGAAAATGTCACTGCTGGCTGGTTCGTCTAAATCTGTATTGGATAACCGTGAAACTACGGTGATTTACGAGCATTTCAGTGACAACGACGAACGTAAAACGCTTGAGTATGCTGAAGCAAGCTCTGCGGTCACGTACGACTTCTCCGATATGCTGAACCCCACCATCGGCTATAGCTTTGACACAACGGATCCGGCTAACTGGGAAGTGTCTGAATTCCGTGACCGTATCTATGACGCGGAAACGTCAACCGATACAGTGCGCGGCGATTTGGAATATATCCTGACCGACGAACTGACGGTAAGCGGCGGTGTAACATGGCGTGAATATGGCTACGAAATCGAAGGTGTGCGTGCTGACGCTTCATTTGCTTCAGTGGATGGTTCTGACGGCACTGTAGACAATTCTGCTTGTGGTATCAGTAACGTGGTAACCGATGCAGACGGTGGTGTGGTGTCTTTTGGTGGCCAGAGCTTCTTCATGGCGGATGGCGCCAGCATCAGCGACTTCGTTAACAGCGGCTGCTGGCCTTACAATGTGCGTCCGGGCGATACCCGTTCGGTAACGGAACAGTCGCTGGGTTATTACGTGCAGGCCGACTTTAACACTGAAGTGGGCGGCAAAATTCTGCGCGGTAATGCCGGTGTTCGTCATGTAAAAACCGATCTTGAATCAACCGGTATTGTGAACGGTACCGAAGAAGTTACCGTTGAGCATGATTACTCTGACACCCTGCCATCGGTTAACCTGGCGCTGGAAATGACAGATGAGTTAATTCTGCGCGCAAGCTGGGCAAAAGTGATGTCACGTCCGAATCTGGGTACCCTGAGCCCGGGCGGCAGCGTGTCGATTTTTGGTGATTACCGCGTGTCTTACGGCAACCCTTACATCGAGCCTTTCCGTGCGGATGCAACAGACCTGGCGGTTGAATGGTACTTCGATGAGGGCGCGCTGTTCTCGGTAGCGTATTTCCAGAAAGATATTGAATCACTGCCTACCACTGAAACTGTGCAAGTGAGTTGGGCGGAAACAGGTCTGCCAGATTCACTGCTGGGTGCAGAACTGGACAACGTGATTGATGAAACGTTTGAGGTGCGCCGCACCGTGAATGGTGAAGGGGGGGATCTGAATGGTTTCGAAATTCAGTACCAGCAGCCACTTACGTTCCTACCAGGTCCTGAATGGATGCAGAAGTTTGGTGTGCTGGCTAACCTCACGCTGGTGGATTCAGAGGTCACTTACGGTGAAGGTCGTGTAGGCCCGCTAACCGGCCAGTCTGATGAATCTGCAAACTTCACCTTGTACTGGGAAGATGAAGTGTTCAGCGCCCGCGTGTCAGCAGCCTACCGTGGTGAGTTTTATACTAACCTGAGCAGCACCGACGAGCGTAAATGGCGTGTTATGGATGCCACCACTTATATCGATTTCTCAACCAGTTATAAATACTCAGAGAACCTGAAATTCACTCTGGAAGGAATTAACTTAACGGATGAAACCATTGATGAGTACATCGATGCTAATGCAATGCGCATCATCAACAGTCAGGCCACAGGTCGCCAGTTCTTCCTGGGTGTGAGCTACAGAATGTAACAGAGTGTAGTGTGTCTTAGGCCATCAGCGATGATGGCCTTTTTTTATAAAAAAGGATTCGCAATGAAAAAACTAATGCTTTCCCTGCTAATCGCCGCTACGTCATTCGCGGCCAGTGCACAAGATCCTACCCGTACCACCTTGCACCTTATCGGCGATTCCACCATGTCGGTGAAACCCAACCTGTACTATCCGGAGCGCGGCTGGGGCATGGCGCTGCCGGGCTTTATGTCGCAGGAACTGGAAATTCTGAATCATGCGGCCAACGGCCGCAGCACCAAACGTTTCATCGATGAAGGCCGCTGGGGCAAGGCGTTGTCCGAGATGAAAGAGGGCGACTATGTGCTTATTCAGTTTGGTCACAACGATCAGAAAAAAGAAGATCCTGCTCGCTATGCCTCGGCAGAAAAAGACTACCCTGCGTATCTGCATCGCTACATCAAGGATGTGCGTGATAAAGGCGCTACACCGATGATTGCCAGCTCTATCTGCCGTCGCTATTTTGAAGAAAATGGCGATGTGCGCTACACCATGACCGATTATGTGAATGCGGCGCGAGAAGTGGCCAAAGAAGAAAACGTAACCTTCTTTGATATGAACAAGTTTACCTGTGATTATCTGCAGGAAGCAGGCGATGAAGCAACGGTGAAATTTTTCTTACGTATCCCACCTGGCATTTACACCCGCTATCCGGATGGTAAAAGTGACGACACCCATTTAAATACCCTGGGGGCTGCATGGGTAGCGCAATTTTTCATTAAGGATTTAAAAGCGAAAGCGCATCCGCTGGCTAAATATGTATATCGGGAAACGCTGTAATCCGGAAGACCCGGACGCGTTCCCCGACGGCAGTGATTTGAATAGCAAAGAGGGCGACGTTATTGTGCAATCATATCCTGGTTCACAATGAAGTCGGCTTCACCTTTCTCTACATCACTCAGGCTCATCCACGACTGTGTCACCGGATTAATGGTGACCTCATTACCCTCAACCTTGATATCTAAATCAAGAACAGCCTTGAATCTGAATCCTTTTGGTAGGCGCACAAATTGATTGTCGCCTACTTTATATAACGCTGATTTGTCCATGTTCCGCTCGGGTGGTGATGTGTATATAGGAAAAAGTAGTAGACAGTGTGGGGAAGTCAAGGAAGGCGGGTGAAAATAGAGATAAAGCCACCTTAGTTAAATTAGTGGGTCCAGTTCTCAACTTGCAAACCACTGACACGATTAAATTCGCTAACATTGTTCGTAACTATAGTGCAGTTTATGGCTAAGGCATTCCCGGCTATAGCAGCGTCGTTTGAACTAATCGGCGTACCAGCTTTTGCAAGCTCCTTTTTAATTCGTGTTGTTGCATCAACAGCATCTTTATCCCACGGGACCACCGCGTCAATTCTTTCCATGAATTCTGAAATGACAGCAGGAAGTTTAGGGGAGGCTTTTTTACCAATGCTGCCGAACATTAATTCAGAATATGTAATAGCAGAAATAACGATTCTGTCTTTGTTTTGTACGTGGGCCTGAAGCGCTTGTAATACTTGTTCAGGCCTCTTCCTTATGATGTAAGAGCAAATATTTGTATCAAGCATGTAGGTGCGTTTCATAGCACTACGCGACCTTCAGTAATTACATCCGGTCTTTCAGACATAAAGTCTTCATCGACGCTATCAATGGCGGAGAAGCTCGTCCAAGATTTTCTTAACGGACGAAGTATAACGCTGTCACCTTCCTTAATAATTTCGACCTCTGAAATGCCATCGAATTCAAAGTCTTTAGGCAGACGCACAGCCTGGCTTCTTCCATTTTTAAATAAAGATGCAGTTTTCATGGTATACCCCAAGTGACATATGACAGACATATGCAAGTATGGAGATTGTTTGAAAATAAATCAATGTACGGAAGTACGGGTTTTTGAAGTAGCTTTGGGGGAATTAAACGCCCCCCAATCAGGAGAGCGCTGCAATATGCTTGTAGAAAGCTTCTTTTTCGACAATGGCGCCGGGATAGCTAATTACCGTTGCAGCCACTTTGGCACCGAAGCTGGCAGAGTCAGTAACATCTTTACCAGATAAGCGCGCTGACAAATACCCGCCATTAAAGGCATCACCGGCTGCGGTGGTATCTACAACCTGCTCAACCCGTTCTACAGGAACGATACAATGGGTTGCACCTTGGTAAATATGCACGCCTACTGCACCGTTTTTCACGATGATCTCTGCGACACCTAATGCAGCTACGTGGGCATGAATGGCGTCTACATCGGTATGACCATAAAGCGCGAGATGATCATCGCCGCCAGGAAAGGCAATGTCTGCATGACCGTAGGCTTTGTCGATCCAGGTCTGTGCTTCTTGTTGGTCTTTCCATAGGCGAGGACGGTAATTGGGGTCAAAGACTACTTTGCCGCCGGCCGCGCGCACGCTATCAACTAGGTCGAACAGTTTTAAGCGCTGGGCGTCATCCAGAATCGCCAGTGAAATACCGCTGAAGTAGAATACATCTGCATTATTCAGGCTGCCATTGAACAGATTCATGGTTTGGGTTGCGGCAGAGTTCGCGCGCCAATAGGCAAAAGTACGTTCGCCATGCTTGTCGGTGCGCACCATATACAGGCCCAGGTTGCGGTCGTTACTTCGATAAACCTGGTCTGTATTGATTTCTTCCTCACCCATCTTGAACAGTAACTCGTCACTGAGAAAGTCGGCGCCGATGGCAGTGAGATAGCTCACCGAAATGTCGTGAGCGCAGCGTTTCAGATAAACGGCGGTGTTGTAAGTGTCGCCGGCATAACCTTTGGACAGCGTATCTGCTCCCCGGTTAACCAGTTCTACCATGCACTCGCCAAAAATGACGATTTTGCTCATGGGCGATACTCTTCAAATGCGGCGATAGCCTGTTTACATTTTTGGGTAATGCTTTCCCAGTTTCCGCTTTTCACATCGCTGGATGGGATCATCCATGAACCGCCAACAGCAAACACATTGTTCAGTTTCAGGTAATCACCTACGTTATCGCCAGACACCCCACCGGTAGGGCAGAATTTTATCTCTTTAAAAATGCTACTGAGTGCTTTCAGCATGGGAGCGCCGCCGCTCAGGTGAGCCGGAAAGAATTTGAGCTCTTTCAAGCCGTACTCGCTGGCCATAAGGATATCGGCCGGATTGCTGGTGCCGGGAATAAACGGGACGCCAGAACTCATTAGTCCGTCGAGTAAGCGGGAGCTTAATGTTGGCGTAACTAAAAACTGGCTACCCGAATCAACAGCTTCTTTCGCGTGCTCTGGTGTAAGTACTGTTCCCATACCTACTACCATATCGGGTAAAGAATCACGGATAGCCGCAACGCAGTCGGCAGCGGCATCAGTACGACGTACAACTTCCAGGTTTTTCAAGCCACTGGCTTGAACGGCACGGGCGATATCCAATGCTTCATCTACGGTATCGGCTTGTAGGATCGGAAGAATTGGTGTGCCTTTAACGACTGACAGAATCCCTTTCATTACAATTCTCCTAATTGTTGCGCCATGTTTTCAACGCGGATGTTTTCTAATTTGCTCACTTGATCATGCACCGCTTGGCGGAAATCCTGATTGTCGGTTAACTCGGCAAATACATCGTTCAGGTTCAGCACGGCATCAGTAAGCGCTTCAACGTCACCTTTGTTGGCTTCGGCCAGGGATAACAGTTGCTCAGCTTTGGGATCGGTAATGGTTTCGCCGGCCAGCTGACGCTTAGCAATAAACAAAATCCAGGCTGCAATTGGCACGCTTAGCAGTTTGATGCTGCCGCCGGCCTTTATTTGGTCGCGCACGGTATTAAGAATACGGAAAGGCAGTTTCTGTGAACCATCCCACGCAATCTGCGACAGCATGTGGCGAATATGGCGGTTGTGATAGCGATTCAGAATGTCATCGGCGTAGGCCGGTAAATCCATTTTGTCGCCCACTTCAATGGTTGGCAGAATTTCTTCTGTCAGTAAACGGCGGATAAACGCTTCGATTTCCGGCTTGCTAATGGCTTCGAATACGGTGTCGATGTCGAGCAGTGAACCCACGTAAGCTAACGAAGAGTGAGTACCGTTCAGCACACGCAACTTGGCTTTTTCAAACATGTGAACGTCGTCAGTGAACGTTACGCCCACCTTTTCCCATGCTGGGCGAGGGCCGCTGAATTTGTCTTCCACAACCCATTGAGTAAAAGCTTCGCGTTGTATTGGCCATTCATCGGTAACGCCTAGAGCCGCAGACGTTTGGCTAACCAGTGCTTCGTCAGTCGCCGGGGTAATACTGTCTACCATGGTGTTCGGGAAACAGATATTTGCTTTAATCCACGCAGCCAGCTCGCTGTCTTGCAGTTTGGCAAACGCGACTACCGCGGCGCCAAGCTTGCTGCCATTGTCCGACAAATTATCGCAGCTGATCACGGTAACTTCATCGGCACCGGTCGCTTTGCGTTTCGCCAGTGCTGCTACAATCAGCCCGATGGCTGAAACAGGCTCTTCGGGGAAATCTTTGTCATGAACGATGTCAGGGTGAGACGCATCCAAATTGCCCTGATTATCCAGGCAGTAGCCTTTCTCGGTAATCGTAGTGGAAATGATGTGCGTGGTCGGGGCAGTCAGCGATGCCATAATCGCATCGCGGTCGTCGGCAAGCACAAACACATGATTCACGGAGCCGATGATTTGAGTGTAAGGCTCGTTGTCCAGTACGACCAGCGCGTACAGGTTATCCTGTTCAGCCAGCTTTTCTTTCAGCGTTTTGCTGCGCATAGACACACCGTCGATGCGCCAGTTGCCGCCGTGGGCCATGGCTAAATCGGTGTACACCGCTTGGTGGGCGCGGTGAAACGCCCCCGGGCCAATATGTACAATGCCGCTGGTGGTGGCGTTCACATCGTACTGTGGTTGCTTAACGTCTGCCGGTAAATCGGCCAGCGTGGCAAAATTAAGACGAGCCATTCCGTTACCCCAGGTTGTAGGCGTTTTTCGCCAGATTGTAAGACAGTTGCTGTGCCAGTTCGGCGGCTTCCCAGTCGGCTACGCGGTGCTCAACCACCAGTTGCGCGAGGAATCGGCAGTCAATGCGGCGTGCCACATCGTGACGGGCCGGAATAGACAGGAACGCGCGGGTGTCGTCGTTAAAGCCAACGGTGTTGTAGAAACCAGCGGTTTCAGTCACGTTATGGCGGAAGCGCAGCATGCCTTCCGGGCTGTCGTGGAACCACCACGCCGGACCCAGCTTCAGGCACGGATAGTGGCCAGCAAGTGGCGCCAGTTCGCGGGCGTATACGGTTTCATCCAGCGTAAACAGAATAATATTGAGGTTCTTCTCGTTACCGTATTTGTTCAGCAGCGGTTTCAACGCGTTCACGTAGTCGGTCTGCATTGGGATATCGTGACCTTTATCGCGGCCGAATTTCTTAAACAGGCTTTCGTTGTGGTTGCGGAAAGAGCCCGGATGAATTTGCATTACCATACCGTCTTCCACACTCATGCCCGCCAGTTCGGTGAGCATTTGTGCGCGGAACAGTTCCTGTTCGGCGGCAGAGGAGTCGCCTGACAGCACTTTGCTGAACAGGCTTTCGCATTCCGCGGCAGATAAATCTGCGGTGGCGGCAGTCGGGTGACCGTGATCAGTAGCCGTTGCACCATGTTCGCGGAAGAACTGACGACGCTGACGCAATGCCGCCAGATAGCCGTTCCAGCTGGTGGTGTCTTCACCGGTGATTTCACCGAGTTTCGCTACGTTAGCCACGAAGTCTTCGCGGGAGGCATCGACCACATCGTCAGGGCGGAAAGTGGTAATAACGCGCTTGTCCCAACCGGTACCTTTAATGTGTCCGTGGTGAGTCAGAGAATCCAGTGCGCCTTCGGTGGTGGCGATGAGTTCAATGTTGAAACGGTCCATCAACGCGCGGGGTTTGTACTCCGGCTTCGCCAGTTCGGCAGTGATGAACTCGTAGTAATCCATGGCATTATCGGAGCACAGCATATCGCTCAGGCCGAACACGTTTTTAAATACGGTGTCGAGCCACATACGAGACGGCGTGCCAGGGAATAAATAGTAGTGATCAGCAAACAACTGCCAGATTTTGCGCGGGTCAGCTTCTGATTCACCGCCGTCCCAGCGACGAATGCCTAACTGCTCAAGGGTAATGCCCTGAGAATACAGCATACGAAACACGTAATGGTCGGGAAGAATAAACAATTCGGTGGCATTACCGAAGTTTTCATCGTAGGCAAACCAGCGTGGGTCAGTGTGTCCATGTGGGCTGATAATAGGCAAATCGCGGACCGACTGATAAAGCTCGCGGGCAATTCCCCGGGTCTTTTCATCTACGGGGAACAGCCTGTCTTCATGTAGTAAAATCGGTTTCATAACATTCTCTTTTATTAAAGGGTTACGCCTCGTTTCCAAATGGCAATCTCGTGACTGCCATTTTTCTCATTACAGGTCAGCTGGCCTGACGCCGTACTGAGACAAAGTTGGTACAGCTGTGCAGCGCAGTCGTCGATACTGACGCCTTGCAGCACTTGTCCCGCGTTGAAGTCAATCCAGTGTGGTTTTTGTTCTGCTATTCTGGAATTTGACGATATTTTTAGTGTGGGTACAGGGAACCCGAGCGGTGTACCGCGCCCGGTAGTGAATAAAACAATGTGTGCGCCACTGGCGGCCAGGGCGGTACTACTAACGGCGTCGTTACCCGGCGCCTGTAACAATGACAAACCTTTTTGATTTACCGGCTCGCCGTACTTAAGTACGCCACAAACCGTTGCCTGACCACCTTTTTGCACCGCACCTAAGGATTTTTCTTCCAGGGTGGTTAAGCCGCCCGCTTTATTACCCGGTGACGGATTTTCATAAACCGGCTGGTTGTGGTCGAGGAAGTATTGCTTGAATTCGTTTACCAGTGACACGATGTCTTCGAACACCGGTTCGCTGATGGCGCGATCCATGAGCAGTTGTTCGGCACCGAACATCTCCGGTGTTTCTGTTTGCAGTACGGTACCGCCTACATTGGTGAGAATATCGGTCATGCGGCCAACCAGCGGGTTTGCGGTGATACCGCTAAATGCATCGCTGCCACCACATTTCACGCCTAGTACTAATTCTGACGCTGGAACAGGTTCGCGTTTATCTCTGCCCACGGTATTGAGCATTTCGTAAACCAATTTAATGCCTTCCTCAATTTCATCTCCCACTTGTTGGGAATTAAAATAGCGAAGACGGTCTTGTGGTTTATCAACCAACTCGAGCATGGCAGAGAGCTGGTTGTTTTCGCAGCCTAAGCCCACAATCAATACTGCGCCTGCATTAGGATGGGAAGCCAGCGCCGCAAGAATCGCACGGGTATCGGTAAGATCATCGCCTAATTGTGAACAACCGAAGGGATGCGTGAATGCGCGGAAACCATCGCATTCATTGGTAAATCGGCGCTCACACTCAGAGGCAATACGTTCAGCGGTGCGATTGACACAGCCGACAGTATTGATGATCCAAATCTCATTACGAATACCTACTTTGCCATTCTCGCGGCGGTAGCCCATAAAGGTGGCATCTGATGGCTTGCTCCCGGTGGCATTTTTTGCCGGTGTTTTCCAGGTGTAAGCTTCCTGTCCACTGAGGTTTGTTTTTAGATTGTGGCTATGAATGTGGGCGCCGGCAGCGACATCTTGCAGAAGGTGGCCAATGGGGAAGCCATACTTCATGATATTGTCACCGGCATGCATAGCCTTTAGCGCAACCTTATGACCCGCCGGAACCGCATCCGTCAGAGTCAGTCCCAGATTTTCGTTATGGGTGCCCGCGTCTAAATCCATTGTCGCTACAGCAACGTTGTCTTGCGGGTGAACCTGAATCAGCTGGGTTTGGTCTTGCATACTATAAACTCCTCAATGTGAACGGCATCGGCAATGAGAAACGGGTTGGGAACGTTTTCTTAACATTGCTGCCACCGGTGGCATTGTAGGTCAGAAAAGTAGCGGAATCAATCTTCATCAGATAAATTCCGCTACTTTTCTGCTTTTCGGGTGGATTCGCGAATGATGAGGTGTGGTTTCACCAAATAGTCTTCCATCTCATTGGTGGGCACATGCTCAATCATGGCGATAATTTTCTTCGCTGCCAGCGATGCCATGGCAGTCACCGGGCGCTTTACCGTTGTAAGCGAAGGAATGACTCTTGAGGCCAGTAAGTTGTCATCGAATCCGGCGATAGACAGCTCTTCGGGAATGCGAATGCCCATCTCATGGGCGACTTTCAGCACACCCGCTGCCATTTCATCGTTATTCGCAAATATGACTGCAGGGCGAGACGTCTGGATCAACAAGTTGCGGGCACATTCGATGCCACTCTCGTAGGTATTTTTACCTTCGATAATCCGATTGGGCTGCAGTTCGATGCCTAACTCTTTTAGCGTGTCGCGGAAACCTTCTAAACGTTCTAATGAAGAGTAATAGGCCTGCGGACCACTAATGATGGCAATATCGCGATGGCCGAGAGACACCAGATAACGGGCGAGATCGCTGATAGCGGCACGATCATCAGAAACCACGATGTTGGCGTGGTCGTCTAAATCAACGGAAGCCATGCGGACATAATTGATATTGTTTTCACGTAATGCGGCAGCCAGTTCTTTCGATTCTGAAACAGGAGGTAAAATGGCGACGCCGTCGATATTCGAGCGCTTGACGAACTTTACGCAGTTCTCCACAAACGTAGACGAATTGTAATTGCAGGGGTGAACAACCAGTTCATAACCCTTTTCAGAGCAGACACTCAGCACACCGCGCTGAACCTGGTCGATGAACAGGGCATCGGGGTTGTCATAAATCAAACCCAGAAGATATGAGCGACTTGCGGCGAGCCCGCGAGCCTGTTTGTCTGGAGAAAAGCCTATCTCATCAATGACTTTCTGAATTTTTTCACGCGTATTTGCACCCACATTCGTGGCGCCATTTATTACCCGCGAAACGGTTCGTTTTGATACCCCTGAAAGGCGGGCGACATCATTGATAGTCGGACGTTTATCCATGCTTTTCACTTATTATTTTTAGTTCAGGCTAACTCGTTTTTCGTTCGACTGCATTCTAGCCTTTATTAGTTGTTGTTTATAGTCTTAAAACAGCAAGCCCTACCAGTGGCAGGGCTTCGAATTTCCTTAAAAACCAAGGGCTGCAGGCAGAGCCTCGGAGAACCAGGCAACGTAGGTTACCAGCATTAATACCACAAACATGGCAGCGTAAAGTGGTAACAGTGGCTTGATAATGTTTTCCAACTTGGTCTTTGCGATTGCACAAGTAATGAACAGTACCGCGCCTACCGGTGGTGAACATAAACCGATAGATAAGTTAAGTACGATCATAATGCCAAACTGCAGCGGTGACATACCCAATTGCATGGCCACTGGCAGGAATATCGGCGTAAAAATAAGTACTGCTGGTGTCATGTCGAGGAACGCACCCACAACAATCAACAATAAGTTGATCAGTAGCAGAATAACAATTGGATTGTCGCTAAGTTCCAATAACGCCTGGCTTAGCGTTTGCGGAATATTCTCGAAAGACAGTAACCACGACATAGCGGTAGAAGCGGCAATAAGCAGCATGACGATGGCAGTGGTTTCTGCAGATTTAAGCAGAATATTTGGCAGTTCTTTTACTTTTACTTCCTTGTAGATCCCTACGGAAAGTAACAATGAATAGACCACTGCAATAGCGCCGGCTTCAGTTGCGGTGAACACCCCACCTACAATACCCCCGATAACCAATACAATCAGGAACAAGCTTGGCACGGCGGCGAAGAGTTTCTCGACGACAATTTTGAGCGGCAGACGATCTGACAGTGGGTAGCCTTTTATTTTTGCCCAGATGTAGCACACCAACATCAATGCGAGTCCTACCATAATACCGGGCACGTAACCCGCCATGAACAGGGCGGCGATAGAAACACCGCCGCTGGCAATGGCATAGACAATTAAAATATTACTGGGCGGAATGAGCATGCCTGTGGTAGCAGCAGCGGCAGTCACAGCGGCAGAGAAATTAGGGTCATAGCCCTTCTTTTTCATTTCTGGCAGCATAAAACTACCAATAGCCGAGCATGCCGCCACGGCTGAGCCGGAAATAGCGCCGAACAGCATACACGACACCACGTTAACCAATGCCAGACCACCGGGCAGGGCACCGATAAGCGCCATGGCGCATTCGATGAGTCGCTTGGCAATTCCACCCTGACCCATGATCAGACCGGATAAGACAAAGAATGGAATGGCCAGCAGGGCGAAACTGTCGAGACCACCCGCCATACGCTGTGCGATGGTAGTCACCGCTGGTTCAAACTCGATGCTGAACAGCATGGCAACCAGAGTGGCCAGACCGATACTCATGGATACCGGCACGTTAATCAGCAGAAAGAAGAAAAA
Organism: Alteromonas sp. ABV4_515; assembly: GCF_056160345.1. NCBI lineage: Bacteria > Pseudomonadati > Pseudomonadota > Gammaproteobacteria > Alteromonadales > Alteromonadaceae > Alteromonas > Alteromonas sp. ABV4_515. The sequence goes on along the minus strand of NZ_JBSWWZ010000004.1, from coordinate 210,707 downwards.
ACCGACGATAAGAATGATTGCAGTTAATTCCATTACAGCGGCTCCTGCGATGCGTCTATCCAGAGGTTATAAATATTGATGAGGGCGTAGAACACCATAATGGCGCCTGAAATAGGCAGCACGGTGTATATCCAGCCCATACGTACGCCAAGAGCGGCAGAGATTTGGTCCAGCTCTAGGGTCAAGCTCACTAGCGCGTTACCGCCAATGATCAATACCATTACGCAGAATGCGACCACGAGCAGTTCAACAAATGTCATGATTAAGCGGCGCACGGTCTCAGACTGTTTGTTGACGATGAGGTTGAAGCCTAAATGTACTTTTTGGCGATAGGCATAAGCGGAACCCAGAATACCGATCCAGATAAGCAGAAACCGGGATAATTCTTCGGTAACAGAGGCCGGATCTTGCAGTAGGTAGCGAGAAATTACCTGCCATACCACAACTAGCAGAATGGCGGCCATGGCCAGAATGAGCGCTGCGGCCAGCGTTTTGTCGATTAACTTCACTAACTGTCGCATGAATTACATCGCCTTAATTTGTTCAAGCAAGTTACCCACATCGGTACCTTTAAAGCTGTCATGGAACGGCTTTACGGCGTCGACGAAAGGTTGTTTATCTGGATAAATCACTTCAACGCCATCGGCCTTCACTTTCTCCAGTGATTCCAGCGTAGATTCCTGCCACAGCTTGCGTTGGTATACCACCGAATCTGCCATGGCTTGTTGCACCCATTGCTGCTGCTGGGCGGTGAAATTGTTAAATGTACGAAGCGACATCAGCATCACGTCAGGTACCGAGGTGTGTTCGTCTAGCGAGTAGTAGCGCGCAATTTCGTAATGACGGGACAGGTAATAACTTGGCGGATTATTTTCTGCGCCATCAACTACACCTTGCTGCAGTGCGGTGTATAGCTCGCCCCAAGAGACTGGCGTGGCAGCCCCACCCAACGCGCGCACTGTTTTTACGGCTGTAGGGCTGTTAAGCACGCGAATTTTCAGGCCTTGAAGATCGGCAGGTGAGTGAATAGGGCGATCGGTCGTATAAAAGCTACGACTTCCTGCGTCGTAGTAACCTAGCCCTTTCAATTTAAACGCTTCGACACCGGTAAGCAGGCCTTTACCTACGTCGCTGTTCAGTACTTTCCAGAAGTGGTCGCTGTCGCGGAACACATAGGGCAAGCTGAAAATCTGCATTTCAGGCGCAAAGCCTTCCAGTGGGCTGGCAGACACTTTCGTCATGTCTAACGAACCGATTTGCAGCAGCTCGATCATTTCACGTTCGGTACCAAGTTGGCTGCCAGGATAAATCGCAACCTGCATAGTGCCGCCAGAATATTCACTCAGGCGTTCACCAAAATACACCATGGCTTTGTGTACCGAGTGCTGGGTGTCCAGCGTATGACCTAAACGTAAAATGGTCACATCGCTAGTTTGTTTACTACCGCATCCGAAAAGCAGGGTTACCAGAGTGGCAACAAGGAACAGCGGTGTAACCTTAAGGCGCAACATACTCACCTCGACTTCTTATCTGAGCTCGTTAGGCGGAAATTTATCCATATCGTCATAGTCCAGGTTTTCACCGGCCATGCCCCAAATGAACGCGTAGTTTGCTGTGCCACAACCACAATGAATCGACCAAGGTGGAGACAAAACGGCTTGCTCGTTGGCAACGAAGATATGACGGGTTTCTTTGGGCTCGCCCATGAAGTGACTCACCGCCTGACCTTCAGCAATGTCGAAGTAGAAATAAACTTCGTTACGACGGTCGTGCTGGTGGGCGGGCATGGTGTTCCACACGCTACCTGGCGCCAAACGGGTAAGGCCCATTTGTAATTGACAGGTATCAACCACGGTATTGATCAAAAGCTGGTTGATTTTGCGTTCGTTGCAGGTTTCCGGGCTGCCCAGTTCAAGCACGTTGGCGTCGCCTTTACCTACTTTCTTACATGGGTAAGCGTGGTGTGCAGGTGCGGAATTCAGATAAAACTTGGCAGGTTGGCTGGCATCGTTTGATGCAAATTCAACATGCTCATTACCCATACCGATGTACAGGGCTTCTTCGCGCGCTAATTCGTAAACGGTATCACCCACAGTGATGGTGCCGGTGCCGCCTACGTTAATAACACCCACTTCGCGGCGGGCGGTGAAGAAGTGCATTTTCAACTGGTCGTCGAGGGTTTCCAGCTTCAGTGGCGTATTGGTGGGTACAGCGCTACCCACCATGAAGCGCTCATAGTGGCTGTATATCCAATAGATTTTGCCCTCCTGCATCAGCTTGTCTGCCAGGAATGCATCACGCAATTCTTGCGTGTCGTAGCCTTTAACTTCTCGCTGTCCTACAGCGTAACGAATTTCGTGTTCGGTGCTCATGGTGCCTGTCTCTTTTCTGTTATCGGGCTAAAAAGCCGCCATCAACGGCAAGTACATGGCCGTTCACATAGTTGCTGGCTTCGCTGGCAAGAAATACCAGTGCGCCTTTAAGGTCTTCGGTTTCTCCCCAGCGGCCTGCCGGGATACGGGCAATAATTTCTTTGCTGCGACCTTCGTCGTCTTGCAGGGCCTGGGTGTTGTCGGTACGAATGTAGCCAGGTGCAATGGCATTCACCTGAATGTTGGATTTACCCCATTCGTTCGCTAGTGCTTTGGTGAGTCCGGCGATAGCGTGTTTGCTGGCGGTGTAGGCAGGAACGGTGATGCCGCCGCTATAGCTGAGCATCGATGCGGTGTTGATAATTTTTCCGCTACCTTGCTCAATCATTTGTTTGCCGATTTTCTGACTGAGCAGGAATGCTGAATCGGTGTTTACCCGCAAAACGTGCTGCCATTGCTCCAATGGAAAGTCTACCGCTGGGCTGCGGAAAATCGTGCCACCGTTGTTCACCAGAATGTCGATACCCCGCCACACGCTCAGTGCATCGTCTGCCAGTTTCTCTACCGCAGCGAGATCGGATAAATCCGCGTGGAGTTCGGCTACCATAACGTCAGTTTTCGTTTTGATGATGTTGATGGTTTTTTCACAACCACCTTCACGGGAACTGGCGCAGATCACATCTGCACCGGCTTCTGCCAGAGCGACCGCCATCGCTTGACCAATTCCTCGGCTTGCGCCGGTAACCAGTGCGCGTTTTCCCTTCAGACTGAAGTTGGGCATGACTTTTCCTTTCTAATTAAGCGTCGAATTTGGCCGGTGTTGTAAACGGCTGACGAGCACTTATGTCCGCTCAAACCATTATTAGCACACCGGATTTACAATGTTAACAATATTTAAAATAATTGCCACCGGTGGCAATTGTCAATATATTAGTGCAAAGTATTTGCTGACTTACTGACCCCTACACGGAGCGCAAGATGAACAAAAAGACACTATCGCTGAGTATTCTACTGGCCTTTTCTGCTGCCGCCTGCAGCCCGGATAAAAGTGCGGAAACTGCTTCACAGAGCCCGCAAGTAAAGACTTCTGAGCAATCTGAGGTTGCATCTTTATCGGTATCGAATCCACAAGGGGGTGCTGCATTGCCACAGTTGCTTTCTTTTCCGGCTAGCGATTTTTCTGACGCCGACGCGGTGACAAAAAAAGTCGCTGATTTTCCTTCTGAGTGGGTAAAAAATGCACAGGGGGAGGATGTTCTTAACGTTTTAGTCACACTGGAACCCGGTCAGAAAGCCCCTATTGCACTGGTGGACAATGCACCCGAGGCACCGGATGTCGCTTATGCAGAACTATCTGTACGTAACGGTGGTGAATGGAACGGCAGTAAATATGAAGCGGAAGGATTTAGTTTCGAGAATGTGGAGTCTTTTACTGCGCCGCAGCAGCTCACCGACCATTCGTACTATTTACGTTACGAAGGACCGGGCTGGGAGAATGACCTAGTTGGCTACCGTTTGTATCTGGATTGGCGCAACGGTACCGATATCTTTGTGAAAACCGGTAATGAACCCGTATTACACCAGGTGGGTCAGGACGGTTACGACAATTACCATGAGCTGAGCGAGTGGGGCGCTGACGTTCTGAAAGTGGGTAAAGCGCTTGGGTTAGGTTCGTTCGGTCGTATGGACGGCGACAACGTTATGCACATGCAAAACGTGGCTGAAATGTCGTGGAAACTGGATAACGATGACAAGCTGTCTGCCGGTTTCACCGTAAATTACGATGGTTGGAAAGTCGCGGGTAAAACTGTTGATGCCACGGCACATTACGCGATTAACGCGGGCGATCCCTCAACGTTATTGACGGTGAACTTATCTGAGCCAGTAGATAACCTGGTGACGGGAGTCGTGAAGCACGCTGGCGTTAACTATGTAGAGCTTGAAATGAACGGCTACGGCGTGATTGCCACTTACGGTAAACAAAGCCTGCTAGGCGAGGACGACGAATTGGGCATGGCGCTGTTTTACAAAGTTGATGACATTAGCCGCAAGTTTGAAGCTGAGCACGATTATCTTATCGAGTTTAAACCTGCTACCGAATTGTCTTACCAATTCATGGCAGTATGGCCTTCGCATCCTGACAGCCCGAAAGATGAAGCTGGGTTCGTTGCGTTACTGAAAACGAAGCTGAAAGCGTTGGCAAGTCCAGTGACAGCCGGCTAATTTCGTTACCGTACGTACTTTTCAATAAAACGGGTGCGACACTTCGCACCCGCTTTATTTTATCTTCCGAATTGTTGCAGCCAGTCGGTCCAGACTGGCTCAATGCCCTGAGCTAAAAGGTTGGCAGCTACATCGTTAGCCGAGCGCGTGTCCTCAGTAGAAAATTGCTCTAGCGCATCACTTTTTTCGCTGTAGCCTCCGGGTTGGGTTTGCGATGCGGCAGATAGCTGGTTAATTGCCAGCGGCACCACACTATCGCGAAACGTTGCACTCTCTCTGGTTGATAAACTTAATTCCACTTCAGGAAAGCAAATCCGGTAAGCGCAGATAAGTTGAACAAGTTGCTTATCGGTGATGTCGCTTACGGGCGAAAACTGATCACCGGCGCAGGGTTTAATGCGGGGAAAAGCGATTGAAAACCGGGTTTTCCAGAACGCTTTTTGCAACAGATGAAGGTGCATTGCCGTCAATGCACTGTCCGTTCGCCAGTCAGATAAGCCGAGTAGTGCGCCCAGTCCTATTTTATTCATTCCGGCTTCGCCGAGGCGGTCGGGCGTTTCTAGCCGCCAATCAAAATCCTGCTTCTGACCACGCAAATGGTACTGCCCGTAATGGGCTCGATGATAGGTTTCCTGATATACCAGTACACTGTCTACGCCAAGCTTCACCAGCTTGCGATAATCATCGGTACTGAGGGGTTGTACTTCCATAGCAAGATGAGAAAAATGTGGCCTGATTAGCGGGATTACTTCATTGAAATAGGCCATCCCCGCTTTGGTTTCATGTTCGCCGGTAACCAGTAGCAACGAGTCGAACCCCATAGTTTTTATGGCCCGGACCTCGTCATTAATCTGCTTTGGACTTAGCTTCACCCGGCGAATTTTATTACTCATGGTGAAACCACAGTAAGTACATTCATTTGCGCACAAATTAGAAAGGTAAAGGGGCACAAACATCGACACGGTATTACCAAACCGCTGGCGAGTGAGTGCATTGGCTTTTTCTGCCATGCTCGGTAAGCTGGCTTCGGCTGCAGGTGAAATGAGTGCTAGAAACTCTTGCCATCCAGGAGCCGGGTGGCGCAGAGCAGAGTGCACATCGCATTGCGTCTTAGCATAGAGTGTTAGCGAAACATCATCCCATTCATATTGCCTTAGTGCATCTGCCGACCTCATGACAAGGTCTCCAAAAACTGGGTGAACGGACTCGTTGCCGATGCGTTTCGTTGCGCTAAAGGGGCGCCGGCCAGAAAACTCTCTCTGCCTGCCTCTACGGCTTTAGCGAAAGCCGATGCAGTAGCGACAGGATCGTTGGATGTTGCGATTGCCGTGTTTACCAACACCGCATCTGCGCCCATTTCCATCGCCTCGCAAGCCTGACTGGGACGGCCAATACCGGCGTCAACAATAACCGGCACGTTTGATTGTTCAATGATGATTTGCAGGAAATCCCGTGTTTGCAAACCCTGATTGGTGCCAATAGGTGCTCCCAGCGGCATCACGGCGGCGCAGCCCACTTCTTCAAGGCGTTTGCACAGTACCGGATCGGCATGACAATACGGCAGCACGTGAAAGCCGGCTTCACACAGCTGTTCTGCGGCACGCAGCGTTTCTACCGGGTCGGGAAGCAAAAAGCGCTGGTCGGGGTGAATTTCCAGTTTTACCCAAGGTGTGCCAAGCAGCTCTCTAGCGAGTTTCGCGGCATAAACGGCTTCGTCTGCTGTAGCGGCGCCAGAAGTATTTGGCAGCAGGGTAACGGGAAGCGTTCTTAACACCTGCAATGTGCTGTCTTGCTGGTGATGTTGGTTCAATCTTTTCAAGGCCAGAGTAACCATACAGGTTCGGCTAGCAACTAGCGCCGCTTTGAGAATATCCGGGTGACCAAATTTACCGGTACCAGTAAGTAATCGTGATGAGAATGACTGTTCTGCAATGTTAAGCATGCTTTAACCCCCAGCAACTAATGTAAATATATCAACCACATCACCTTCCTCTAATGTTTGCAGCTGCCAGCGAGATGTGGGAATAATCGTTTGGTTCACGGCCACAGCCAACGCGCCTTCCTGCTCGTTGAATCGTTGGATGATACTGACCAGTGAGCAATCCTCTGGTACCTCAAGCTGTTCATCGTTACAGTGAATGCGCATGGTCTTCACTCCTGTGGATTTTGGAACACGTTGGGCAATCCGGATTCTTCTGAATGTTGAACTGCCGCATTAGCAAGTTCTGACCATTAAAGTGATGAAGCGAACCCCATTCGGGGACGCGAATACCGCTTAGGTAAGACAATGCCATCATGGCCTGAAGTTGACCGGCAATGGCCACTACCGGACTGAATATGCCCTGCTCGAAGCATGTAAGTGACTGCTCACTGTTATATTCTGGGCATGCATAGCAAGGGCCTGTAATCCTAGGGTTAAAAGCGGTTGCAGTGGCGATAAAGCCACTCGCTGCTGCGCTTATCAACGGTACGCTGTGGGTGACGGCGAGCGCATTGATTGCTAATCGGCTGGTAAACGAGTCGGTGCAGTCGATGATCAATTGCGATGTTGTCAGGTGCGCATCGCGGGTGGCGACATCGTTGAAGTTGGTGATGCAATGTAAAGTGCAGGCAGATTGCATTGCCAACAGGCGGGTGCGGGCAACTTCTGCCTTTTTCTGCCCGATGTCTTTTTCCGTAAATAACCACTGCCGGGGCAGGTTGCTCAGCTCGATGGTATCGTCATCTATCAGTGCCATCTCCCCCACACCGGCAGCCGACAGTGCCGATGCTACCTGGCATCCCAGTCCGCCCACACCAAACAGGGTAACTTTGGCGTTGCTCAAACGACGCTGAGCGTGTTCATCGAAGTCATCAAGCAACAAATGACGACTGTATCGGGAGTATTCCGATGCGTTAAGCATGTGCAATTCTCCCTTTCAGTGCTTCTACCGCCCGGGGTACGTCAGCACTCTCGGTGATGGCGGTAACCACGGCAACGGAAGAAACGCCGGTAGCAACAACACTGTCGATATTGTGCAGCGCAATGCCACCAATGGCCACGGTTGGAATTTCTCCACAAAGTCTTTGATAGTCAGCCAGGCGTTGTGTGCCTTGGGGTTGTGAAGGCATAGCTTTGGTTCGGGTTGGAAAGATGTGTCCAAGTGCAATGTAAGAGGGTTTTAACGGTAACACCCGACATAGCTCTGCATAGCCATGCGTGGTGATACCAAGTCGCAATCCTGCCTGAGAGATAGCGGCTAAGTCTGCCGCTTCGAGATCGTCCTGCCCTAAATGTACGCCATAGGCATTGTGCTTAATGGCAAGTTGCCAATGATCATTAATAAAAAGCTGGGTACTAAAGGTTTCCGCCAGTTGAACGGCCTCGCGAATTTGTTCACTTAGGCTATCAGACACGCGTTTAATGCGTAATTGAATAATATCAAAGCCCAAAGGCAGTAGTTGTCTCAACCATTCCACGCTGTCTACCACAGGATAGAGCCCAGGGTTTGCCACGCGCAGTGGCGGAAATTTTAGTGCAAAGGGTTTGTGCCCCAGACCTTTAATCACTTGCGGAAAATGCAGTGACTGAGGAGGCGGAGGGCTTTTCATTAAGTGGCTAATTTCATCGTTCGCCGGCGTCGCGACGCTGAAACCGCTGGCTACCACAGCTTCGGCGTAGCAAATGGCATCTTCTGCATCATAGTGTAACGCCAACGCACTGGCGATAGCGGACGCAAGTAAGCAGCCTGAACCGCGCAAGGTACGGGCGGCTTTGCTGTGAGGAAGAAACTGCCAGGTGTTTTCCGAGTTGTAAAGTGTATCGCATAAGGGCGAAGGCTGGCTGCGATGGCCTCCGGTTACCAGAACATGGTTGCAGCCCAAGGTCAGTAATTGATGGGCAGCTTCAAGCTCATTACTGTTGGTTCGCAGCGCAAATCCGGTAAGGTATTCCAGTTCAGGCAGGTTAGGTGTGAGTACTGTCACGCGACTTATCAAGGTGGCAATCCCGTCGAATGAGAGTTGGCTCAGACTCCCGCCTGTGGAGGTTGTCAGCACCGGGTCCCACACCACAGGAATATCGGGGTGTTGGTTTAGTAAAGTGACTAGCTGATAGACCTGCGCATCGTTCGCCAGTGCACCCAATTTAATCGTATCGGGTGGTTCGGGGCAGAATGCCGCATCAAGTTGCGCGAGGAACATATCGTCAGATACCGCTTCGCAATGCAGTAGCTTGTTTTGGGTTTGCGCAGAAACAAGAGACACCACACTGCGGTGAACCACGTTGAAACATTGCACGCTGCGCATATCCTGATGTAGTCCGGCGCCACCACTGCTATCGGTGCCGCCAATAGTAAGCACTACAGGGTTCATATTTAGCGCTCCAGAGTGCTTGCGTTTACATAGAGTTCGCCGCCGGTGGAAGAAAACTGTTTTGCCATGGCGGCCATACCATGCTTTTTCTCTTCTGAAGACAGTTTTTCCTGCTGTGACTGGGCGTGATCGCGCACTTCCTGAGAAATCTTCATCGAGCAGAATTTGGGGCCGCACATAGAGCAAAAATGGGCGACCTTGCCCGATGCCTGTGGCAGCGTTTCATCGTGATAGCTTCTTGCGGTGAACGGGTCTAACGCCAGATTAAACTGATCTTCCCAGCGGAATTCGAAGCGGGCTTTCGACATTGCATTGTCGCGGATTTGCGCGCCGGGATGACCTTTTGCCAAATCGGCTGCATGGGCCGCAATTTTGTAGGTAATTAAGCCTTGCTTTACATCTTCTTTGTCAGGTAACCCGAGATGTTCTTTCGGGGTGACATAGCACAGCATGGCACAACCAAACCAGCCGATTAGCGCAGCACCAATGCCCGAGGTAAAGTGGTCGTAACCCGGTGCAATATCGGTAGTAAGTGGCCCAAGAGTGTAGAATGGCGCGCCGTGGCAGTGATTAAGTTGCTCATCCATATTTTCTTTGATCATGTGCATCGGCACGTGGCCAGGGCCTTCAATCATCACCTGCACATCATATTCCCAGGCGATTTTGGTTAATTCTCCCAAGGTACGCAGCTCAGCAAACTGGGCTTCGTCATTGGCATCGGCAACCGAACCGGGGCGCAGGCCATCACCTAGCGACAAGCTCACGTCATAGGCCGCGCAGATCTCACAAATCTCGCGGAAATGCGCATACAGGAAACTTTCCTGGTGATGATAAAGACACCATTTGGCCATAATGGCACCGCCACGGGAAACAATGCCGGTCACCCGTTCAGCGGTCATGGGTACAAACGCCAACAGAACGCCAGCATGAATAGTGAAGTAATCTACGCCTTGCTCAGCCTGTTCAATCAACGTATCGCGAAAGACTTCCCAGTTAAGCTGTTCCGCAACGCCATTGACCTTCTCCAGTGCCTGATAAATGGGCACCGTGCCTATCGGTACTGGGCTGTTGCGCAATAGCCATTCACGGGTTTCATGAATATTTCGTCCTGTTGATAAGTCCATTACCGTATCTGCGCCCCAACGGGTGGCCCACACCAGCTTTTCGACTTCTTCTTCAATAGACGATGTCACCGCAGAATTACCAATATTGGCGTTCACCTTCACCAGGAAATTACGCCCAATGATCATCGGCTCCGCTTCAGGGTGATTAATATTGGCAGGAATGATGGCGCGACCTGCCGCCACTTCCTGGCGCACAAATTCGCCGGTGATTTGAGTCGGAATGGTAGCGCCAAACGGCTCGCCTTTATGTTGGCGCAAGAGCTGGTCGTCATGAATGGTAGAGCGAGCCATGTTTTCCCGGATGGCAATAAATTCCATCTCCGGCGTGACAATGCCGCGGCGGGCATAGTGTAATTGCGTCACGATTTTCTCAGGCAGTGCTTTGCGAATAACCGGGCGCGCTTTAAAGCGAATAGACTCTGTCGTGATGTCTTTGTCTCTAGCCTGGGTGTAATCGGATTCAGACTTGTCGACAACGCCAGTATCATTACGCTCGGTAATCCAGGGGCCGCGAGTATCCGCAATACCTGCTGTTACATCCACTTCGCATTCCGGGTCACCGAAGGGACCTGACGCGTCATATACGGGAATGGGGGGATTAAGCTCTTCTGAATCGGCGTCGATGCGTGTAGGCGATTGCGCAATCATTCGCACCGGAACACGCATAGTGTGCGCTTCATCGGTGAGATAGTGACGATAGGAGTTAGGAAAATTCTCACCCTGAAGTGAGTGGATAAACGATTGTGCCTGTTGGCGGTTTAAGCGTCGTGTTGACATAGCATTTGTTCCTTGGTCGGTATTAAATGCTTGTCAGGAGTGAAGTCACAAAGCACAAAATCATAAAACCAGACGAACGCCGGGCTTGGTTTTGCCAACAGACGAATCTGTAGACAAACTACGTGATTTTGCATGCTTGTTCCCTTCGCAGGTATTAGCCTGATCAGGTTCAACGGATCCCGCAATGCGGTCTCAGCTTGTTTTCATCAGAAAACGAAGCACTCCGACAAGTTCTATTTTTACTATAATCACGGATTGAAAAAGAACACAAGCTTTGTCTCAACGTTAGAGATGTGAACTTCGACGATATGATGAGTAATGTCTCTGGTTCATTTATCCACTTTCTTGTACCCTTCCTGAAATTTTTAAAATCCGATTTGTTGGATTTTGTGAACTTGTTTTTAAACAGGTAATCACTAATAACTACAGAGACATCCTATGACATTGTGGGAACTTAATACCAAACAGCAGGCGCTCATTATCTCAGTGAAATCTGAATTGGCTGAGAACGTAAAAGAGCGACTTTCTGAGATGGGCATTCAAGTTGGCAGAGACATACAGTGCGTCAGAAAAGGCCCATTGGGAGGCCCTATTGTCATGCAATTGGGTGGCAGCGTGTTTGCAATCGAAGAAAATCTCGCCGCTCAAATTGAAATCGAAGCACGTAACTAACGCTCGTTTTTCCGCTGTCACAAGTAACAGGGTACGTATTCCATGCAACGCATTCTTATGGTCGGAAAGCCAAATTCCGGCAAGAGTCTTTTATTCAATCAATTAACCGGCCTGCGACAGAAAGTTGCTAATTATCCTGGTGTTACGGTAGAAGTAAAACGGGGTCAGTGTGCAGGTTTTGAAGTGGTTGACCTTCCCGGTACCTACACTATGCGCGGCCTCAGCCGCGATGAAGAAATTGCGATCAGGGAAATCACTCAGTCCATTGAGCGGGATGACACCTCGCTGGTGGTGTGCGTGCTTGATGCTACCCGTCTAGAGCGCAGTTTGGTGCTTGGACTGCAGGTTCAGCAGTTGGCGCGTGAAAACAACAAGTCTGTAGTATTTGCCCTCAATTTTATCGACGAAGTACGCCGGATTGGCGAAGATGTCGACACAAAAGCGTTAAGCAAAGAGCTCGGTAGTCCGGTGATGGCGCTGTCTGCCCGTACCCTTGATGGCCTGCACGAATTTAAAACCAGCATGCTGGAAATTGCTGCCGAGCCGGAAGAGCACAAGCCGTTTAATTCTATTGGCAAAGGTGAATCTGCAGTTCACAGAAGTCAGGAGTTAGCCGGAAAATACGGCCTGAAACTGGACGTTGTATTACGTAACCAAAACAGTGTCGACCGCTTTTTGCTGAATAGCTGGACAGGTTCAGTGGTGTTCCTGGCTGTGATGTTTGTATTGTTCCAAAGTATCTTCACGCTGGCAGCACCTTTGATGGACGGGATGGAATCGCTCATTGGTAGTGTCGCTGAGGGCGTAAGTGCAGTCACCCCCGAGGGCATTGTCACTGATTTCTTTAACGATGCGATTTTTGGCGGGCTAGGTTCGTTTTTGGTATTCGTGCCACAAATTATGGTACTTACTTTGATTATCGGCCTGCTGGAAGACAGCGGTTATCTGGCCCGTGCGGCGTTAATGTGTCACCGTCCACTCAGCGCGGTTGGCTTATCTGGCCGTAGCTTTATTCCTTATCTTTCCGGACACGCCTGTGCCATTCCTGCCATTATGGCAGCCCGTACTATTGAATCACCGCATAAACGCATGATCACTATGCTTACCATCCCGCTAATGTCATGTTCGGCCCGTTTGCCGGTATATGCACTACTGGTGGCGGTACTGGTGCCTGAAGACGGCACTTTCCTGGGCATTTTTGGAATGCAGGGCGCAGCGTTTTTCGGCCTTTATTTCTTCGGTATCGTGGTCGCGTTGATCGTGAGCCAGTTTCTTAATCGCTTCCTGCCCCGGGATCTTGAAGAATCGGATATGCCGTTTATTCTCGAACTGCCAACCTATCGCTTACCGCACTGGAAGCCGCTGACATTTCGCGTCATCGACAGTGGTTTGCAATTTGTCCGCCGTGCTGCACCAATTATCTTCATGGTATCAGTGGGGATTTGGATCCTAGGTTATTTTCCAATGGATTCGAGTTTGCAAGACAGTTGGCTGGGGCAGATTGGCCACTTTATCGAGCCGGTGTTTGCGCCCATGGGGCTAGACTGGCGCTACGGTGTAGCCATTCTGATGTCATTTCTTGCCCGTGAAGTCTTCGTAGGTGCACTCGGTACGCTATTCGGTATGGATGGCGCTGAAGACAATGTCGGTGGTTTGGCTGAGCGTATCCAGGCTGACGGCTTGACAACCGGCGCTGGACTGGGCCTAGTCTTGTTTTATGTAGTCGCACTGCAATGTGTAGCAACCGTCGCTATGTTGAAAGGTGAAACCGGCAGCAATAAACTCGCGTGGGGTTTATATGTGGGTTACGGCGTGCTGGCTTATTTAATTGCCGTAGGTGTTAACTTTTTCTTCTAGTAATTCATTGAACTAGCACTTTTTTATTAATTATCCGATTTCAGTGATGGGGTCGGATTTTTTATATTCGTAAATAAATAGTGGGAAGTGTCAGATTTATTTACATATTTTTATTGTAGAGAGTTTAAATCAATAGTTAATTATTGAAATTAAATGCCTTTTTTCTAATGGATCAATTTTTGCTAAAAAATTGCGGATTTATTCGGATTTTAAATCCGAATTCATTGTTTAACATGGAAAAAAAGGAATTAGTTGTGAAATTTAATAAATTATTATTAGCAGGCGCGACCGCTGCTGCTTTATTGGCGAGTAACGCACACGCCGTTCTGTTATTTCAAGGTTCTACCACGCCAACTGCCGACGTACCAATGACGCCGTCTGAAGCACGTGCAGCATGGGAGGCTGAACTGGCAAGCTTCGATATTGATACTCTTGCCGGTGCAAATGGTTCCGGTACCTTTACTTCTGCATTGGGTAACACTTATTCAGAAACGGGCAATGGGAGTATGATCTCTTCGTCAGGTTACAATGTGAGTGGTAATCGTAACGGAGCAGCTCTGATCGAATTTAATGTTGAGTTCCCTACATGGGTAAATGCAGTCGGTTTCGATGTATTTGACAACGACGGCGGTGGTATGACATTAACACTTACCGATGCAAATACCGGTGTTGAAACAGTATTTGATTTCACCTCCACGCCAGGCACTGGTCGTACCGAATTCTTTGGTGTTGTATTCGACCCAAATACCTATATTTCTGCTCTGCGCGTAGGCGGAACTGATCCAGGTGGCATTACTTCGTGGGATGATTTCACCACAGGTGTAGGTATTAACGCGGTAACGCCACCACCACCAATCTCTAATGTTAATGCGCCTGCTACTTTCGGTTTGCTGGCGCTTAGCATGGCGGCTTTCGGCGCACGTTCACGCCGTAACAAAAAGTAATCGCATTTTCGGCAATATACCGAATTTGCAAAAAGAAGCCCGCATTTGCGGGCTTCTTTGTATTTGAAAGCGAGAGTAGTTCGTGGGTAGTTTAGTTACTCAACTTCCATACTGCGCTTGTACATGGCGAGTGCGCCAGAATCGTCATGGCGGTGTTCACTGATGGTAGCGAGTGCTTCAAAATCTCGCGGATTCTCACGCAATTTCACAGCTTTCAGTAACACCTTCTCGGCCAGGATATCGTCACCGGCATTCATTGCAAGGTGACCAAGTACCGAAAACAGCTGTGGATTGGTGCCGTCTTTCTTAATCCAGTCTTCCAGTAAGCGAATTGCAGCAGCCGGATTTGGAATGCTGAGTTCTGCCATATAAGGCAATAGAATAGGGTTTGGTCCTTTCTTCTGCCATTCCACAAGACAGGCTTCGGCATCGTGGTGCATGCCTTGCTCAAGCAATTGCTGCACATAAGCAGCCCGGTACGCATCGTCGTGGCGGAGTTTACGTGGCATGTTGTCCCAGTGCTGACGCAGCGCGTTCGCGCCTTGCTTACTGGCGATTTCAGCAAACTTGCCTTTGGCGACTTTTTGCGCCCATACGACATAATCGTCTTTTAATTGCTTACGCCATTCAGGTAACGCACTTTCGAGTTCTTGCCAGTGGCCTAACTCTGCCATGGCCCGGGCGCGAAGACGAATAACTTGCGGATGCTGGCGCTTCTTCTCGTCTAATTCATTAAGTTTATCCAGCGCTGCCTGCGGCTTGCCTTGTTCTATTTCTAAACGGGCAGAGGCGAGGTGGGCTGCGGTTTTCGCATTATCGTATTCGGCAGCTTGCTCTAGCAGATAGCGAACCCGCTCGGGCTCGTTCAGCGCCTGAGCTACCTGTGCCGCAGCCAGGTAATTCACGCCATCGAAGTCGCCATCGGTGGTGTCTTGCAGGTACTTTTTCGCAGCCGCGAAGTCACCTTCCACCATGGCTTGAATACCTTGATACAGGCGACGTTGGCGTTTACGACGTGATAAGCCACCAAACCATTGCTTTGACCCTTTAAATAACCCTAATGTTGCACCAACGAAGCGCCATAGCACCCATAAGATAATTAAAGCAACGAATACGGTAATGCACAGGCTAACTACCGACATTTCGATATGCCATTGACCCATGGAAATTAAGACATAACCTTTGTCGCCGATAACCTGCGGCGCAATCAGCATGGCGGCGAGTACGGCCACCACGAGTAAAATGCCGTAAATCAATCGTTTCATAGCGACGCCTCGCTGTTGCCATAGGCACTGTTTACACGAGATTCAAGCAAGCGTTGCAGTGGTGCCATTGACGCTAGGTCTTCCGGCATATTTTCTTTCACATCCATTGATGCGAGTTCTGAAAGTGTTTGCTGTGCACCGACGACTTCTGCTGTGGCGGTATCGAATTTTTCCCTGAGTAATGTCTGTGCATTCGCCAGTGATTGGGTATAAAGATCATTGTCACCCGACATAGCGGCAGACTGCGCTTGCATCACCTGCAGTTTCAGCTGCTCTTTATACAACCAGATTTCTTCGGTGGTCATCAGTGGCGTGACGGGAGCTTCGGTGCGGCGTACCGAAATAAAGTCATCTACAATGGCGTGCCAGACTTTGGCTAAGTTATCTTTCCAGTCGCTGACTGACTCTGACAGCGCTTCATCGTTGGTGTTGTCTTCTGGTCGAGTAAAAGTTTTAACTGGCAGGCTATCGGCTTGCGCCAGGAAGCCTGAAAGTGACAAGGCCAGTTTAACTCGATCTACACCATTCACCTGGCGCAGGGTTTGAATATCCTGGGAAATGAGCCCACGAACCGGAATCACAGAAGGGTCAGATAACTCTTTCAAGCGTTGATCGGCATTCTCCAATAACATAATGGCCGTGTCGGTATCTTTCTCAAGCCACACTTTACGACCCGCCATACGTACTAAGTAATCTGCTTCGGCGAGTAGCCAGTCAGCAGGGCGACGACCTTCCATATCGTTTAACTGAGAGAGTAACTGTTCGGTTTGCAACTGCATCGCATCGGCTTGCTCAGACAGTTTACTTACCGTGCTAGCCAGTGCCTGCTTGCTCTTCTCCAGTTCGATAAGTTGGCGCTGAAGTTGTTCGTTTTCATTGTTCAGAGCGCCCAGAGTCTGTTTCTGTGATTTTTGCTCGCTGATAAGTTCGGCATTGCCGGTATCTTTCTGCCAGATAAACCAATAACCCGCTGCGCCCACACCTATCGCTACGCAAAGGGTAAACAAAATGGCAATCCACAAACCAGCATGGGAGGGATGCTTAGGTGGCTTGTTGTCTGCCGTCGACGCTGCCTTTTTGTCTGATGCATGAGCAGACGCTTTCGGCGGCGACTTTTCCTCAGATTTCTCCGGCGGCACTACAAGTACTGAGTCAGTTTTCTGTTTATCGTTATCAGCCATGGTTTACTCCCAATTATCCTTTATCCAAGCAATCAGCGCGTTATCACTGGCATCATTGCACACTCCAACGTTACTCACGCCCAGGCTTTTTAAGTGTGTTGCAATCCGCTCGCTGACGGTGAGCCAGCGTTGTGCTTGTAAAGTCTTTCCATCATAAAAGCGAAACAACTGTTCCGCCATTTCTGCACTGGTAGCCACTATGCCTGTGATCTGCTGCCACTGCCAATTATCTGTTAGTACGGGGTTATCTAACTTTTCCCGATGATACACGTCGAATACTTCTACGTGATTGCCCTGTGCAAGGAGCGTATTACTTAAAGTGGTTCGACCACCTTGTCCTTTAATAATAACGATTTGCCGCGACTTTGCATCCCGAAGTTGCGAAAGTGCCAGTAACCCTTCTGAATTTTGCTGTTCTGGCACCCCGGCATTAAAGCCCGCTTCCCGCAAAGCTACCGCCGTGGCATTGCCTACGGCAAACCATAAAATGTTGGAACGGATTTTTGAAGCAGGGGGAAGGGCGGCTACTGCAAATGCACTGGTAACGATGACATAGTCTGGCGGGGTGTTTATCAAGGTGTGCTGGCAGGCAGTAACTGCGTGATCGCAAGGCCCAATGGTAACCGGTGCACAGCCGGTTGTGGCAATACCCGCCCGACGAAAACACGCGACACTTTTCGTCAGTTTCTGCGCGGGGCGGGTGATCAGTATCATTGCGTAACGATTCAGCCTTAGTCGTGAAGCGCTTTTAAAATTTCACCAGCACCTTGAGCCAGTAGAGATTCGGCAACTTCAACGCCGAGTACCGCGGCTTTCTCACGTGAGCCGGTGGCAGACGCATAAAGTAATGTTTTACCGTCTACGCTGCCCACCATACCTGTTAGCGTGAGGGTGTCGCTTGCGAGCGTGGCAAAACTGCCGATAGGCACCTGACAACCCCCTTCCAAACGCGCATTCATGGCACGCTCGGCAGTCACGCGGTCTTCAGTATCCGCATGGTTCAGCGCACCGAGCAGGGCGATGAGTTCGATGTCGTCGTTACGACATTCAATGCCTACTGCGCCTTGACCCACAGCAGGGAGTGATAATTCAGGCGACAGTTCATGGGCGATCCGGTCTTGCATGCCAAGGCGAATTAACCCAGCTGCAGCCAGAATAATCGCATCGTATTCGCCGTTATCTAACTTGGCCAAACGTGTGTTCACATTGCCCCGGAGATCTTTGATAACTAAGTCTGGGCGATGTTTGCGGATCTGACACTGACGACGCAGGCTTGATGTACCCACTACTGCACCGTGCGGTAAATCATCAATGGTCGCGACAGTGTTAGATACAAATGCATCAAATGGATTTTCGCGAGGGCAAATCGTATGTAGTCCGAAGCCCTCCGGGAATTCAACAGGCACATCTTTCATGCTGTGAACGGCAATATCTGCACGCCCTTCCAGCATGGCGACTTCAAGTTCTTTAATGAACAGACCCTTGCCCCCGATTTTTGCTAATGGCGTGTCAAGAATTCGGTCACCTTGCGTGCTCATTGGCACCAGCTCCACGTGCAGATGCGGATGGGCCATCAGCAATTGTTCTTTCACATAGTCTGCCTGCCACAACGCCAGTGCGCTTTTGCGGGTGGCGATACGGATGGTGTTACGGGCAATAGGTTGTTGACTCATACGACGTCCTGAAACTGTTCACTAATTACTTTAAAAGCACAGGGAGATTGTAACTGAAAGCGAAAATCCTGCACCGGTTGTCTCCCATAACCGATATCAGGACTATTTATTCTGTGTGGTCTGCTTGGCAAAAAAATCAGGCAAGTACCTTTTGTAACCATGCACTAATATCTTCGACTTCCTGCAAACACACACTGTGCTGCATGGTGTAGGTTTGCCACGTAGCCGAGAAACCGTTCTGCTCCAGTGCATCAAATGCCATTTTTCCTAATGCCACAGGGACTACAGGGTCCTGCACGCCGTGCGCCATCATGACTGGCGTGGCTTTATTTTCCTGCACGGCTTCGTCAGCCAGTAATTCTGGCTTACACATATAGGTTGACAGCGCCATGATACCGGCAATTTTATGCTTGATGCGGGTACCCAGATGCAACGCAATCACGCCGCCTTGTGAGAATCCGGCCAGCACGATTTTGTCATAGGCAAATCCTGCCTCGTGTTGTGCTTCTACCAATGCATTAACCTGCTCCATGGATTCCAGCACGCCGGTTAAATTTGCGCGGTTATCCAAATCGAAGCTTTTAATGTCGTACCAGGCACGCATTACCATGCCATTATTAATGGTAACCGCCCGCTCTGGCGCATGTGGAAACAGGAACCGCACCGGCATCGACTCTGGGAGATGTAGTTCTGGCACAATGGGCGAAAAGCCATTGCCCGAGTCGCCCAAGCCGTGTAACCAGATCACGCAGGCCTGTGGGTTTTCACCAGTATTTACTTCAACGTACGGTAATAATTCTGCAGTCATAAATGTGCTTCAGTGTTGCTCTTGATAGCGTGAATGATTTCACGATTACTCAAATGATGGGGCTATGCTACCATTGCGGTCTGAAATCACCACATCATGATGAAAAAAAGCACAGACTATGGCTTCTTTACTCGGTAATTTATTTATTCTGGCTGCTCCCTCTGGCGCAGGAAAATCCAGTTTAATAAAAGCATTGCTTGAAAAGCATGACGGAAATCAACGTTTTCCCATGCAGGTTTCGGTTTCTCACACCACACGGGCACCGCGTCCGGGTGAGGTTGATGGCGTGCATTACCACTTTGTGTCTCATGAACAGTTCGAACAACTCATCGAGCAAGGTGTATTTTTCGAGTACGCCGAAGTGTTCGGTAATTACTACGGCACCTCTCGGGTTACCATTGAGCAAACCTTGCATCGCGGCATTGACGTCTTTCTGGATATCGACTGGCAGGGTGCCCGTCAGGTAAAAGCGCTGATGCCAGATACCTGCGGCATCTTTATTCTGCCTCCGTCCACCGAAGTACTGCGCCAGCGATTGAATAATCGGGGTCAGGATTCAGAAAGCGTGATTGATGGCCGTATGGAAGAAGCAGTGTCTGAAATGTCGCACTATAATGAATTTGACTATGTACTGGTGAACGACGATTTCTCCACCGCGCTGTCTGAATTGGAAGCCATTGTGTGCTCGCAGCGCATGCGTACCGTAAAGCAGCTGATCCGTCATGTGGATCTGATTGCTGATCTCATTGGTGAGAAAAGCTAGCTCAGGATTATAGGGATCTGACTAGGCGCGCGGAACGATCAGCGTGGGAAGCTAAGCATTTCAAACCCTCTGCAGCAGGGATGCTGCAGGGGAGCCCCCAGGGACGGGTTCACGGCGTGTTTGAAATGCTTGGCTTCCCTTAGCCAGTGAAGCGCGCGGCTCCAACAGATCTCAAAAGTACTATTACATCGTGGTTGTGTGTTGTATACTACGCGGCCATTTTTTAAGTTTTACGCCTAATTTCATTTTCGGAGAATTACATGGCCCGCGTAACAGTAGAAGACGCCGTAGATAAAGTTGGTAACCGCTTTGACCTCGTACTGGTTGCAGCACGTCGTGCGCGCCAGTTGGCTACCGAAGGTAAAGATGCACTGGTAGATGTGCAGAACGATAAACCTACGGTTACCGCATTGCGTGAAATCGAAGAAGGTTTGGTAAATGTTGATACGCTAGATCAAGATGATCTGCGCGATCAGGAAAGACAGGAAAGTGCGGATTTCGCTTCTGTAGCGAATATCCTGTCTGAACAGTAATCGGCAATACCGACTGCATTACAGACTACTAACGCCAGTGAACTAAAATAAAAGTTCGCTGGCGTTTTTGTTAGTGGCATTCCCCACCATACTCCATTATTCTGTTTCTATTAGCTTTATTTGCAGGAAAGTGATCTACACGTGTATTTATTCGAGGGTTTAAAACAAAAAATTTCTGAGTATCTGCCTGCTGATCGCGTTCAGCTGGTGCAGGATAGCTTTGTTTTAGCTCATGAAGCCCATGACGGGCAGATGCGATCTAGTGGTGATCCCTACATCACCCATCCGGTTGCAGTGGCTGGCATTCTTGCCGACATGCACCTGGATCACGAAACATTAATGGCAGCGTTGCTGCACGATGTTATCGAAGATACGCATTACAGTCAGGAAGACCTCGCTGAAGCATTTGGCGATACTGTCGCCGAGCTGGTGGAAGGCGTAAGTAAGCTTGATAAAATCGCCTTCAGCAGCAAGCAGGAAGCCCAGGCAGAGAACTTCCGTAAAATGATGATGGCCATGGTGCAGGACATCCGGGTTATTCTCATCAAACTGGCTGACCGCACTCACAATATGCGTACGCTGGGCTCGTTACGCCCAGATAAACGCCGTCGTATTGCCCGGGAAACCCTGGAAATCTACGCGCCCATTGCCCACCGTTTGGGTATTCACGATGTGAAGAACGAGCTTGAGGATTTGGGCTTTCAGGCCATGTATCCCATGCGTCATCGTGCATTGAAATCCGCAGTAAAGCAGGCCCGTGGTAATCGAAAGGAAATCATCGATAATATTCGTCAGGAACTGACAACCCGTCTCAGTGAACACAAGATTGACGGTAAGGTTGTCGGCCGCGAAAAGCATCTTTATTCCATCTACCGCAAAATGAAAAATAAAGAGCTGATGTTCAATGAAGTGATGGATATCTATGCGTTCCGGATTGTGGTTGAAAGCGTGGACAATTGTTATCGCTCACTTGGCGCGATGCACAGTTTGTACAAGCCCATTGAAACTCGCTTTAAAGATTACATTGCCATTCCGCGCACTAATGGTTATCAGTCATTGCATACCTCGTTGGTGGGCCCTCATGGTATTCCTGTGGAAGTGCAGATTCGTACTCAGGCAATGGACCAAATGGCAGATAAAGGGGTGGCTGCGCACTGGCTTTATAAAGAGCCCGGCGATAGCGACACCACCGCCCAATTACGCGCGCGTAAGTGGATGCAATCGCTGCTGGAACTGCAACAGAGCGCAAGCTCGAGCTTCGAGTTCATCGAATCCGTTAAAACGGATCTTTTCCCCGAAGAAATCTACGTATTTGCACCGGATGGTCGCATCATTGAGTTACCTATGGGCGCGACGGCTGTAGACTTCGCTTATGCGGTGCACTCTGATATCGGTAACACCTGTGTGGGTGTGCGGGTAGAACGCAGAAACTACAGCTTGAGCAAGCCGCTGGAAAATGGTCAGACTGTCGAAATCATCACCTCGCCAAAGGCGAAGCCGAA
This sequence comes from Alteromonas sp. ABV4_515, assembly GCF_056160345.1. Taxonomy (NCBI): domain Bacteria; kingdom Pseudomonadati; phylum Pseudomonadota; class Gammaproteobacteria; order Alteromonadales; family Alteromonadaceae; genus Alteromonas; species Alteromonas sp. ABV4_515. The sequence continues at coordinate 188,660 of NZ_JBSWWZ010000004.1, read as the reverse complement.
TGCTAATTGGCTAAACTTTGTAGTGAGCGCACGCGCACGTACCAGAATTCGTCAATATCTGCGTAGGCAACATTCTCAGGAAGCGGTGAACATGGGTAACCGTTTGTTGCGTCATGCATTGGGGATGGTGAAATTAGATGACATCGCCCAGGAAGACATTGAACGTGTGGTGGCGGAAACAAAGCATCAAACCTTCGACGACCTGCTTACCGATATTGGATTGGGCAATGAGCTGAGTGCCATCGTTGCTCGCCGCCTACTTGGTGAATCGGCAGAAATTCCGGACAAAAAAGGGAATGTCGCTATTCGTGGTACCGAAGGCTTGTTAGTGCATTATGCCCGTTGCTGTCATCCTATTCCTGATGATGAGATTGTGGCCGTACTCAGCCCGGGTCGCGGTATGACCATTCACCAAACAGGGTGTAAGAACATCCGCAAGCTGGCAAAAGAAGAACCGCAGCGTGTACTGCCTATGCAGTGGGACGATACGCCGCAAGGTGAATTTAAAGCTTCTTTGCGTATTGAACTGTACAACCACCAAGGTACACTGGCTAATCTGACGAATATGATATCGGGTTGCGACTCCAATATTATCGGGCTCCAGACAGAAGAAAAAGAAAGTAATATCTACTTTATTGATATTGAATTGACGACATACAACCGCGTACATCTTGCGCGTGTGATGAAGAAGATCAGAACGATGTCAGAAGTACAAAAGGTCTCGCGTCACAGTCAGTCCCGACACTAATTTTTTGAACAGGATTCATCATGGCTAAATCAATTATTCATACCGACAATGCGCCTCAGGCAATCGGTACTTACAGTCAGGCAGTTAAAGCGGGTACCACTGTGTACCTTTCTGGTCAGATCCCTCTAGTACCTGAAACCATGGAAATCATTTCTGATGATTTCGCTGAGCAGGCCACACAGGTTTTTGAAAACGTAAAAGCGGTTTGTGAAGCGGCTGGCGGAACAATTAACGATATGGTTAAGGTAAACATCTTCCTGCCTGACCTGTCTCATTTTGCTACTGTTAACGAGATCATGGCGAAGTACTTTAACAAGCCTTATCCTGCTCGCGCAGCCATTGGCGTTAAAGAACTGCCTAAAGGTTCTCAAATCGAAATCGACGGCATTATGGAATTGCCGGAGTGATTTAAATTGTGTTGAGCCTGCGCATCACGCATTTTTAAGCCGCGTTTAACGCGGCTTTGTCTTTTGGCTTCCTCGATAAACGCAAGCTTTTTGACTATTTACTGATAAATTGAAATAAAAAAAGGCCCGAGAGGGTCTTTTTAACTTCAACTAATCAGGAGATTATCATGCGCTCTGTTTCTTTTATTGTACTACTGCTCTGTAGTAGTGTTTTTCACGTTTTTGCGGCGCCCGCGCCAAGCGCGTCGGAGGTACGACCGCTGCTTGAAGGGATGTCTGTGCCCGATGTAAAGGTGACCGATACCGACGGTTCGCCGTTCAGTTTAAAAGCACTATTGATGCAAAAGCCCTCCGTGGTGGTGTTTTATCGCGGCGGTTGGTGTCCCTACTGCAGCGCGCAATTGGCAGGTCTGAAAGACATTGAAAAGCCTTTGACCAAAGCGGGCTATCAAATTCTGGCGGTATCGCCTCAGTCGCTAGCGCAACTGAACGAGCAAAAGCTCGAGGAAACGTTTGCAGCACGGTTATTGTCTGACGCTTCGCTGTCGGCACTGAATGGATTTGGGATTAGCTATTACGTCGATGCCGAAACAGCTAAGAAGTACGATAGCTACAACATCGCGCTTACCAACGACAGTTCAGGTAAACCAGTACTTCCTGCGCCCGCAGTATTTATCGTCGATAAGCAGGGAGTCGTGCAGTTCAGCTATGTAAACCCCGACTACAAGGTGCGTCCTTCACCAAAGCTTATTCTGGCAGCCGCTGAAGCGCTGGTAGAGTAACTCGTCTCGTAGAATTTACTGGCCCTGAATACAGGTTTGACACTGTTGCAGGGCCAGCCTCTCGCAAACCGACTGTGAATGCCTTACACTGGGCCTATATACAGTTAATTTCTTTAAACATCATGCAGTCACTCGCTCATACACCGGTCACTGATCTGAAAAAGGTTGGCGCCAAGGTGGCTGAGAAATTGTCAAAAATTGGTCTCAATACGGTGCAAGACGTGCTGTTTCATTTGCCGTCCCGCTACGAAGATCGCACTCAGGTTTACGAAATCGAAGACTGTAAACCGTTCACGCATGTCAGCATTCAGGGTGAAGTGAAATCTGCCGACATCCAGTACGGCAAGAAACGTATGTTTGTGGTGAAAGTTTCAGACGGAACGGGCACAATCACTTTACGTTTTTTCCATTTCGGTGCTGTTCAGCGCACCATGATGACACCGGGGAATGAAGTTCGTTGCTTCGGTGAAATCCGCACGGGTAAGTGGGGGCTGGAAATGATGCACCCCGAATTCTCGTTAATTGGCGAAGACGACGATGACGTAGAAGAAACCCTGACGCCGGTGTATCCCACCACCGAAGGCGTTAAACAACTCACCTTAAGAAATCTTACCGAACAATCGTTGGCATTGCTGGAAAAGGGCGGCTTAACGGATTTGTTGCCAGACGGCATGTATGAAGGGCAGGTGACGCTGGCCGATGCCCTTCGTCTTGTGCATCGTCCACCACCGGATGTGTCATTGGAGATGATGGAAGAAGGTTTGCACCCGGCACAAAAGCGATTGATTCTAGAGGAGTTGTTGGCACACCACCTCAGCGTGTTGAAGGTTCGCCAGCAAGCCCAAGCCCAACCCGGCATACCTATCAACATAAATCATGACTTAATTGGGAAGTTGCTGGATAGTTTGCCATTTTCGCCCACAGGCGCGCAGCAACGGGTAGTGGCCGACATTCAAAAAGACATGAGTCAACCTTACCCAATGATGCGTTTGGTGCAGGGCGATGTGGGTTCAGGCAAAACATTGGTGGCGGCTTTGGCTGCGTTGTCAGCCATCGGTGCGGGTTACCAGGTTGCGCTAATGGCCCCTACTGAGCTCCTAGCAGAGCAGCACGCCAGTAATTTTCGTGGCTGGCTCGAACCGTTAGGTATCGAAGTCGGTTGGCTCGCAGGTAAACTTAAGGGCAAACCTCGTCAGGAAGTACTCACTCGCCTCGAAAGTGGCAATATTCAAATGCTGGTGGGCACCCATGCTATTTTTCAGGAGCAAGTGGAATACCAACAGCTCGCACTTGTCATTGTGGATGAACAACATCGGTTTGGTGTGCATCAGCGATTAGCGCTGCGTGAAAAAGGCGAGAAGCAGGGCCGTTTTCCTCATCAGTTAATTATGACTGCAACGCCGATTCCGCGAACACTGGCGATGACGGCTTACGCTGATTTGGATACCTCAGTCATTGATGAGCTGCCTCCCGGGCGTTCACCGGTTACCACCGTGGTATTACCCGATACCCGTCGTGGCGATGTGATTGCCCGGGTATACGACGCGTGTCATAACCAGGGGCGCCAGGCTTATTGGGTATGTACATTAATTGATGAATCGGAAGTGTTGCAATGTCAGGCCGCAGAAGATGCCGCCGTAACGCTTCGTACCGCGCTACCGGACTTACGGGTTGGGCTGGTGCATGGTCGTCTAAAGCCGGCCGAAAAGCAGTCTGTGATGGACGAATTTAAGCGCGGCGAACTCGACTTGCTGGTGGCCACTACGGTTATTGAAGTGGGCGTAGACGTGCCAAATGCCAGTATTATGATCATTGAAAACCCAGAACGACTCGGGCTCGCACAGCTTCACCAGTTACGTGGACGGGTGGGGCGAGGCGCGGTGGAAAGTCAGTGTGTATTGATGTATTCGGCACCCTTGTCGAAAACCGCCACTCAGCGACTTGGCGTACTGCGCGAGTCTAGTGATGGATTTTATATTGCCCAAAAAGACCTGGAAATCCGTGGCCCCGGAGAGCTTATGGGCACTAAGCAAACCGGGATTGCTGAAATGCGCATTGCTGATTTGGTGCGTGACGGGCAATTAGTCCCGCAAGTACAGAATATCGCCGAACGGTTATGGCAGGATTACCCGAGTCATGCACAAGCTATCATTAATCGTTGGATTGGATTTAAGGAACAATACGGGAATGCATAACATTTCTGTCTTTATTGCCCCAGCGCAAAGCGAAGATGAAAAAAACAAGCTACAACAGGTAGCAGAGAAATGGTCTTTTCCGGTGATAAGCGAACCGCCAGAAGGTCTTGCAGTAATCGTCGAAGATGGAAAGCTGTCGGTGAAAGATTTTGCTGAACCCAAACAACTTGGGGTTTTTGTAGACTTTCTTTCTGGCAGTAGTTTGTATCGCCAACAGCATGGCGGTGGTAAGAAAGAACCCATTGCCAAAGCGATTGGCGTAAAAGGCGCTGACACACCGACGGTCCTGGATGCCACACCAGGATTAGGCCGCGATGCGTTTGTTCTGGCGTCGTTGGGTTGCCGGGTGGTGATGATGGAGCGTTCACCTGTGGTCGCCGCACTGCTCGACGATGGTTTGTTGCGCTTGGCAGAGCAAGACCGTGAATTTGCCAAGCGATTCCGGTTAATTCACGGTAACAGCATTGAACAAATGGAAGTGTTAAATGAAGAGATTGATGCAGTTTATCTCGATCCAATGTTTCCACATCGGAAAAAATCTGCTTTAGTAAAGAAAGAAATGCGTGTTTTTCAGCAGTTACTCGGCAGCGATGACGATGCGGACGGATTACTGTTACCTGCCAGAACACTGGCAAAACAACGGGTTGTGGTGAAACGTCCTGACTATGCCGAGCCGCTGGCAGGCGTGGCGCCCACCATGGCGATCAAAAGTAAAAAACACCGTTTTGATGTTTATCTATCACCCAAGTAGGAGAGAAGTATGATTAGCGTTGGTAGTACCTTGCCGGAAGTCACCTTTGGCTTGTTAAAGGACGGAAAAACCACCAATCCTCACACCAATGACATCTTTGGTGGTAAGAAAGTAGTCGTGTTTGCAGTACCAGGTGCGTTTACGCCAACCTGTTCTGCGGCCCATTTGCCTGGTTATGTGGCATTGGCGGACAAAATTAAGGCAAAGGGCGTTGACGATATTGTCTGTATATCGGTTAACGATGCGTTTGTTATGGACGCGTGGAAGCAGGCTAGCAACGCCGAAGAAATTACCATGTTGGCAGACGGCAACGCGTACTTCACCAAAACCATTGGTATGGACATGAACACCGGTGATTTCGGCGGCGCACGCAGCGTTCGTTATTCTATGGTGGTGGAAGACGGTGAAGTGACACAGCTTTTTGTTGAAGATCCGGGCCGTTTTGAAGTATCTGATGCGGAATCTATGCTTAAAGTCCTGTAATTAATTAATGCCTATCTTATGTAAATCGGTTGTCGACTAATACTTTAGTCGGCAGCTGTTCGCTTTCTTCTTCGTAATATACTGAAAATCCAACATTAATAGTGCTTTTGAACAATGTTTGTAAGCACTGTCTACGTCATTATTTTTTCTTACTTATTGTGCACTAATCCATTCGTTCTGCTATGCTCGTATTAAGCGTAGTTTGCCTATATATGGTGGGGGTAAGGAAGTACTCCACGGTTTTTCAACCGTTATTCTGCAGCGTATGATCTCGCAGGATGATCAGAAACGCTCGAACGGTCCCAAGGAGGGAATACATGATGAATAAAGGCCAAAAATACGGCGTCTACCTGATATCAAAGTCGTTATCTTCTGATGAAGCCAGCGACGAACAGGTAATGCTGTTTAAACAATTACTACAAACCTGCGGCTACGAAGTTACCGAACTTACTGCAATTGAACAGCTCGAGCAGACATCTAATCAAGATCTGATTTTTTATGACGCCGCCTTGGCGGATGAAAAATTAGGGGCATTTTATCGCTATCAAGGTTATGCCCGTTGGATTCTTTTTAATCTTCAACCTGGTGACATTGACGAGTGCGAAGCAATTATCGCTGGCGTTGAAGGCACGTTCTATACGTCTGATACCCCAGAACTATTGCTTAAAGGGGTCCGTCGCCTGGCGAAAATGGATGTGTGGTTTAAGCGTAATTCAATTAACGAAGCTTTACGTCGTTTGCGTCAGCAAACCCGTAAAGCAAGCGCTGCAATAAATCGCCCTCAGGAATTGTCTAAATCGATGGTGCATCCGAAGCTGACTAAGCGCGAGGTGACAATTATTGAACTGGTTGCACAGGGTTCGCAAAACCAGGAAATCGCCGACCAATTGCATATCAGCGTCAATACGGTAAAAACGCACATTTACAGTATCTTTCGGAAAACGCACTCAAGAAACCGAATCGAACTACTGTCGTGGTCGCAACAATTCGTGAGTGATTACAGTAGAGTTTGAGATGAGCAAACGCAAAATCCGGTAGAGAAATCGCCGGATTTTGTTTGTCATAATCTATATTGTGGTACACGTAATAACACGATAGCCTGTATTTATTCGAAACAAGCACAACTTTCAATTCAAATCACCGCATTAGCTCATAAGTCACGTTGTAGACCTAGAACTCGATGCTATAACTGCTCGAAGGTATCTTTGCGGAACACGCACTAATACGTGTAACTCATCTGGTTACCATTAGACAAGTGTAGTCAAACAGAGCAAATAAAATCTGCTCTTTGTTAACGAATCAATAATTGTCGGAAAAGCTATAAAGAGAAGAATCCAGTGAAGTCGTTACCCCTGCTAAAAGGTTGACTGTGGAGACTTATTAGCTATTGAAGTGGACAACTGCGAAAATAATGAAAGGTAGAAGGAAAATAAGAGTCCATGTAGGCGTTTTCCTCATCCCAACTATTCCCTGTCAGGTCAAAACTAACCCATTAAATGTATCGCTCATCGTTTTGTGCTTCCATAATCATTTTGTTGTAATTTTAACTGCGTTTAAAAAACGAGCGAATGCGGCTTGCACGTATATGCGAAAAATATGTTTCATAAAAAAGTCGTAATTTGGAAATGTTGCTATGGATCTGTAAAAAACTTTGTGGCAACAATAACCTGCTGTTACCCCTGCTAATACTTGATATGTGGCGATCCTAAAGTGTGCTTACACACACCTAACTATAAAATACATATGGATCAACACTATGAAAAAGAAACTTTCTGCATTGACGTTAGCGATGCTGCCAGCGCTTGGAATGGCGGCTCCTACTGAAACAGTAAGCTATGAAGACGATTCTATTATTGTTGTGTATAAAGCTTCAGCGACAGAAGCCGATCGCAATGCTGCAATGGCCCTAATCAATCCAGGTAAAGGAAAAATTCAGGCCGGCGCTGCGCCAATCAAATCGCTTATGAAAGGCCGTGCTGCCAGCTTAAATATTGGCAACATGGGCGTTAAGAAAGCGATTGAAACTCTCAAAGGCCATCCTGCAATCCTGATTGCAGAACCTAACTACCGCCTGAAAGCTGATTACGTTCCTAACGACGAAGACTTCGATTTGCTGTGGGGCCTGAACAACGATGGCTCCAACGGTGGCGTTGCTGGTGCAGATATCAGTGCTGTGGAAGCATGGGATATTACTACTGGTTCATCTGACGTTGTTATCGGTGTAATCGACACAGGTGTTGACTACATGCACGAAGATCTTGCAGCCAATGCATGGACCAACCCAGGAGAAATTCCAGGAAACGGTATTGATGATGATGGCAACGGTTACATCGACGACGTTTACGGTATCGACGCAGTAAATGACGATTCGGACCCAATGGACGATCACTACCACGGTACACATGTAGCGGGTACGATTGGTGCTGTTGGTGACAACTCTATCGGTGTTGTAGGTGTAAACCACACTGTTTCTATTGCGGCATGTAAATTCCTCGACGCGAGCGGCAGCGGATATACAGATGATGCTATTGAATGTATTGATTACTTTACTGCGCTGAAGGAAGCCGGTGTAAACATCAAGGCGACAAATAACAGCTGGGGTGGTGGTGCTTACAGTGAAGCCCTGGAAATGTCTATCGAAGCTGGTGTAGCCTCTGACATTCTGTTTGTTGCCGCAGCCGGTAACTCCGGTAGCAACAACGATACTAGTCCGCATTATCCTTCCAGTTATGAATCAGAAGGCGTATTTGCAATAGCAGCAACAGATCGTACTGACGGTGATTCGTTCTACTCGTATGGCCCTACTACCGTAGACTTAGCTGCACCAGGTGTTTCAGTCTACTCAACAATCCCACCTGCATATGGCTATGGCGAGTATGAAACATTGTCTGGTACTTCCATGGCAACGCCTCATGTATCTGGCGCACTGGCGCTGGTATTGGCGGCGAATCCTTCACTGACAACACTGGAAGTGAAAGAAATCCTGATGGAATCCGGCGACGACAATGAAGCGATGGCTGAGAAGATCCTCAGCGGTAAGCGCTTGAACGTTGCTCAGGCTCTGGCAGATGCCGATCCAACACCTCGCTTCGGCTTTGAACCTGTTGTTTCAGACATCGAACTGACAGCAGGTGAAATGGCAGAATTTACCTTCATGGTAACGGCTGTTTCAGACTGGGAAGGCACAGTTGATCTGTCAGTTGCAGATTCATTAGGTACGGCCTACCTGTCTACCACGACTGCGATGCCTGGCGACATGGTAACGCTGTATGTACCAACCACAGAAGAAACGCCTTGGGGCACTTATGCCTTTAGCGTAACAGGTACTTCGGGTGAACTTACTGACTCTGAAAGCTTTAGCTTGTCTGTACTGCCAGTTGGCCTTTACGATGAAACCTTCAGTAATACAACACCAGTAGATATCCCAGACTCAGATCCAGCGGGTATCACGTCGGTAATCACTGTTGATGATGCATCTGTAATCTTCGGTGCTGAAGTGTTCGTCGATATCACCCATACCTGGATTGGCGACCTTATCGTTACACTGACATCGCCTTCTGGTACTGAATACGTGCTGCACAACCGCGAAGGCGGCAGTGCTGACGACATCTACGAAACTTATGAAGTAGAAGGTTTCAACGGCGAAATGGCCATGGGTGACTGGACACTGTTCGTGAGCGACAACGTGGGTTACGACACAGGTACCCTGAACCAGTGGGCGGTTACGCTGACCATGCTTGGCGAAGGTGACACTGAGACTCCGCCTTCTGCAGGCTTTGACTACGCTGTTAGTGATCTGACGGTTTCTTTCACTGATACCTCTACTGACCCTGATGACGATATTACCACTTGGGAATGGAGCTTCGGCGACGGTAGCACTTCTATGGAGCAAAGTCCTGTTTATACTTATGCAGAGGCCGGTTCTTATGAAGTGACACTGATGGTGACTGATTCAGAAGGTCAAACAGACTCAATGATGCAGGTCGTGACTGTTGAAGCAGCACCGGGTGAAAGCGATATCGAAACGATGCTGCGTCGTACCGTAATTCGCGGAAACCGCTATGTTGTTGCTTTCGGCTACAAAGGTGCGGTAGACAGCGAAGTATCTATCTACAAAGACGGCGTGATGATTGGTACTAAACCTGCCTATCGTGGTCGTGGTAGTTATGAAGACCGTGGTCGTGTAGACGGTGCTGAAGGCGCAACCTACAAAGTTTGTGACTCTTCAGGCTGTTCTGCAGAGTTCTATGTTCCATACGAGTAAGCACAAACGTTGATCCCATTGACGTAAATTAAGGCCTCCCTTGTGGAGGCCTTCATCGTTTTAGCCGTTTAACTTCAATATCTGCCACCAGCCCTCTATAATTCGCCCTTTCAATCGGGCGGAATTTATCAGTGATCCAAAAAGACGTAATTATCATCGGCGCAGGGGCGGCGGGCTTATTCTGTGCCGCTGAAGCGGGCAAGCGCGGACGTTCCGTAGAAGTATTGGATCACGGGAAGAAAGTGGGGCGTAAAATTCTTATGTCAGGTGGTGGCCGCTGTAATTTCACCAACATGTATGCAGAGCCGGCTAACTTTTTGTCTGACAACCCGCATTTTTGTAAATCTGCACTTAGCCGCTATACCCAATGGGATTTTATCGCTTTGGTAAGCGAGTACGGTATTCCTTATCACGAGAAAACCTTAGGGCAGCTGTTCTGCGACAATAGCGCCTCCGACATCGTAGATATATTGGTAAGTGAATGTGAGAAAGCCGGTGCAAAGATTACCACACGCTGCGAAATCCTTAGCGTTGAAAAAAGCGATTCCGGATTTGCAGTAAAAACATCGCAGGGCGATTATGCATGCGAGTCGCTGATCATTGCCACTGGCGGGCTGAGTATGCCTAAAATTGGCGCGACGCCCTTCGGCTACAAAATTGCTGAACAGTTCGGCCTTAAAGTGCTACCAACCCGCGCCGGACTGGTGCCGTTCACGCTTCACGATAGTGATAAACAGGCACTGGAGGCATTGAGCGGTATTGCTGTTGATACTTCAGCAACCTGTAATGATAAATCCTTCCGTGAGGCGATGCTGTTTACTCACCGTGGTCTCAGCGGCCCATCCATGCTGCAGGTGTCGTCTTACTGGCATCCGGGGGATACACTACACATCGATTTACAACCTACGGAAAGCGCGGCCGAATATCTCACTCAGGCACAAAAAGACAATCCCGATGCCCAGCTTTCAACAGTGCTTGGCCGTTACTATCCTAAGCGTATGGTGCAGACCTTCATCGAGATGAATGACTGGCCAAATGAGCCGGTAAAACGCCTTACTCATAGCCAGATTGAGCAAATTGATTCCACACTTTCCGACTGGCACGTGGCCCCAAATGGAACAGAAGGGTACCGCACAGCAGAGGTTACCTTGGGCGGCGTGGATACCGACGAGCTATCATCAAAAACCATGATGAGTAAGAAAGTCGACGGCTTATTCTTCATTGGGGAAGTGGTAGACGTAACCGGCTGGTTAGGGGGCTATAATTTTCAGTGGGCCTGGAGCAGTGCCTGGGCGGCAGGGCAGTTTGCTTAACAGAAAAATGTGAACATGTGATTAAATGCCTCTTTAATGCGATTTATCTCTTAAAGTGGCTGTTTCATGGTATTTTTATCCAGGGTAAATTAATCAACGATATTGTAAATTGTTGTTTACTAATGTAGCTATTCATATTTTTCCTTTCTGTATACCAAGATCTAAATAAGCGTTTTACACAATCAGACTAGCGCAGACCAAACTGGCTGTTATATTATAACGTCACTAGTTTCCTGTGGTGCCCGAAAAAAATGTCTGAAGTCGTGATTAACGCAGATAATCTCTGCGTAAGTGTGAAATCTAAAAAAATATTAAAAAATGTATCCTTCAGTGTAAATCGAGGGGAAGTCCTGGCTCTATTGGGTGGTAATGGCGCCGGTAAGTCCACCACTATCAAAACCTTTCTCGGCTTGATGCCGCCGTCATCAGGCGCCGTTTCGCTGTTCGGAGTCAATGTACATTCACAACCGCAAATTGTGCGCGACAAGGTGGCTTATCTGCCTGAATCTGTGATGCTGTATGCGCACCTAAATGCCATCGAAAATATTCGTTACTTTTTATCTCTGTCTGGCAAGGCAATGACAGACAACGAAATTGCCGGTGCATTGCAGCGTGTGGCTCTTCAAGAAGTTTCCTGGCGCTCGCCATTGGGGAGTTATTCCAAAGGCATGCGCCAGAAGACGGCAATTGCACTGGCGTTACTGCGTGAAGCGCCCATTTTGTTTCTCGATGAACCCACCTCTGGTCTCGACCCGGTTGCCATCGATGAGTTTAACCGTTTGGTTAAGCAGCTTGCAGAGCAGGGCGCAACGATCTTAATGGTGACGCATGATGTCTATGGCGCCTGTCATGTGGCTGACCGAATAGGGTTGCTGCGTAATGGCGAAATTGTCGGCATGTTCGATGCGCCAGAAAACGGCACCATCGACTCTGAAATCGTGCATAAAGCGTTTACCCAAGGGGTAAACTAATGAGTTCAACAGTATTAGCAATTGCCAAAGATGAATGGCGGTACTGGGGGCGCTCGTCACTTGCCCAAACGGTACTCGTTATTGCGGTTATTCTGGCTGCTGCTTCGGTATGGGTTACTCAATCGTCGGTTAGCCATAAAGCTGAACAGCGCCAGCATATGCAATCTGAAGCGAAACAGACTTTTGAAGAACAACCCGATCGCCACCCTCATCGGATGGTGCACTATGGTCATTACGTTTTCAGAACGCCCACGCCGTTGAGTACCCTTGATCCTGGTATCGATTCTTTTACCGGGAACGCTATTTTTCTTGAAGGACATCGCCAGAACGGTGCGACGTTCGCCGATCAGAAGCAGAGTAGCGGGTTAAACTGGCTCGGTAAGCTCACCCCGGCTTACGTAATGCAAGTGCTCACGCCATTGCTTTTGATTGTGTTGGGATTCGGTGTAATGACCCGGGAACGCGAAGCGGGAACACTGGATTTTCTAAAAGTACAGGGCGTGTCGCCACTTACCCTTATCTTAGGTAAAGCTACTGCGTTAACCGGAGCTGGATTAATGGTGCTGGCGCCGCTGATTGTTGGCGCAGGCATATCGCTTACTAACGGGGCAGCATTGTTGCCCGTTGTCGCGTTTCTGTTTAGCTATCTGCTTTATCTCGCGGTGTGGTGTGGCATTGTACTGTTGGTATCAACTCTCACAACCACCAACAGTGCCAGTTTTAGCGGTTTAACAGCGGTATGGATTTTACTGTGTCTGGTATTACCGCGTATTGCCAGTAACACCGCCAGCGTTGCTGTTGAATCACCAGGAAAGCTTGAGACTGACTTTGCTGTGCTTAAGAGCATTCGCGAAACTGGCGATGCGCACAATGCTAACGACCCCGCTTTCAAAGCCATGAAAGATAACCTTTTAGCAAAATACGATGTGGATAGTGTAGAAGAGCTCCCGGTGAATTTTAGAGGTATCGTATCGCAACGGTCGGAAGCGCATCATACCGAAATTCTGAATGACTTTGCTGAACAACAGATGCAGCGTGAATCTGCACAAGCCGATATCGCTCGGCGGTTTGGCTGGATATCTCCGGTTATTGCAGTGCAAACCGCATCGATGAAATTGGCCGGTACAGATTTAGAAAACTATCAACGATTCCTGCGCGAAGCGGAGGCTGTGCGCTTCGACTTTGTTCAAACACTGAATAAACTGCATGCTGAAGGTATGACATACCAGCAGGATGCGAATAAATACACTAGCGCTGAGGCGAAGAAAGCGGCAACAGTAAGCGCCGTGAATTGGCAGATGTTAGATGATTTTCATTTCACGCCTCTTTCAGCCCAGGCGCGTTTCGCTAACAGTGCGATGGCCATCGTACAGTTGTTTTTTGCCCTGGCTGTCGTCGTGGGTATGATTATATTTGCAGGTAGACGACTATGAGCTGGGTAGATATCCGTCGTGAAGCCGCCTTTGTTTTACGTAAAAAAAGCGTTCTGTTTATTCTTTTGGCAGGTTTTTTACTGTCATTGTTTTCCGTCTGGACTGGCAGTGTCGAAGTGGCTCAGCAATCAGCCACCATCGAGCGACTGCTTGAGGCCGACGAAATCGACCGTGCTGATGTCACTAAACAACATCATGATTACGGTTATATTGCTTATTACACTTTCCATCTAACGTATGCGCCTCCATCACCGCTGGCTTTTGCTGCCTTAGGTGTACGCGATGTTTATCCGTGGAAACACCGGGTGCGTATGCTGGCTCTGGAAGGACAAATACATGAGTCCGATACTCAAAATCCTGAACTGGCATTGGCTGGACGCATTGATTTTGCCTTTGTAATAGCCGTGTTCGCGCCGCTATTACTGATTTTACTACTGCATGATCTACGCGCTTCTGAACGTGCTGCCGGAAGACTGGATTTTCTTGTAACTACTGCACGCAGCTCGTTGAGCCTTTGGCCTTTGAGAACGGCAATAATCCTATTGAGCTTGTGGCTGGTGCTAATTATGCCCTTTATCGGTGGCGCGGCAGTCAACGGCGTGTCGTTCGGTTTAATCCTGCTGGTGACTTTCAGTGTGTTTGTGTACATGCTCATCTGGTCGCTGCTCGCCTACTGGGCAGCCCGCTTTAGTTATCCTGCCCCGGTTTTGGCATCTTTCCTTCTCGGTTTTTGGCTGCTTTCAACCTTTATCATTCCAGCTGTAGGTAATGAGGTTATCGATCATAGGTATCACGGCCCCGAAGGCGGCGATATTCTGATGACCCAACGAGAAGCCGTGAACGACGCGTGGGACTTGCCCATTGAAACAACCATGGATGCATTTGTCGCTTCTCATCCTGAATGGGAAGGGAAGACACAAGTGAATGCGTTGTTTGAATGGAAATGGTATTTCGCGTTTCAGCAGGTTGGTGATGAAACGGCGTTGCCGCTGTCTCGGGCTTACCAACAAACCGCAGAAAGCAAATATGCTGCTGCGGGTAAGGTTGCCTGGCTTTCACCTGCCACTTTGTTTCAGCGCACACTCACGCATTGGGCGGGTACTGATGCGCCTGCTGCCTGGGAATACGAACAGCAGGTCAGAGATTATCACGCCGAGCTGCGCCAGTTTTATTATCCGCTGATGTTCAATGGAATTGAATACAGTGAGGCTTCGCTTGATAGTCGCCCTGTTTTTTCCCCTATAAATTAAAGCTATTACGAGAAAAATTAAAATGCGTAAGTTACATGTAAAACCTGCGAAAAGCCTATTAGCGCTAGCCGTGCTGACGAGCTTTTCTACATTGCCAGTTTGGGCCCAAACCGACAACAATGATGGCGATAGTCTGGAACATATTTCCGTTGTGAAACAACGTCAGGCATACAGAGGCGATGTACCGCTGAAGGAACTGCCACAATCTGTCGACATTATTTCCGAAGCAATGTTAGATGAAATGGGCATTGTTGACCTGCAAAGTGCACTTAAGTTTACCAGTGGTATCTCGAGTCAGAATAACTTTGGTGGCCTTTGGGACAGTTTTGCGATTCGTGGTTTTGCGGGCGACGGCAACCGTCCTTCCGGGTATCTGGTGAACGGGTTCAATACCGGTCGCGGTTTTACCGGGAAACGCGATGCGTCCAGTATCCAGTCTATCGAAGTACTGAAAGGGCCGGGCTCTGCACTTTATGGTCGTGGTGAACCAGGCGGCACTATTAATATCATCACTAAAAAACCAGCCTTCGCTGAAGAAGGGTATGTTGAAGCCACTGTAGGTAGCTACGATCTCTATCGCGTAGAAGGTGACTACACTAACGCTGTGACAGCTGATATCGCATTTCGCGCTAATGGCGCGTACGAAGATGCAGGCAGCTTCCGGGATGCGTTGAACAGTAAAAAATTGTTTTTTACGCCGTCGGTTGTTTATCAACTGAATGAAGACACCAGCTTCTTCTACGAATTAGAAATTATCGACCAGGAAGCATTATTCGACCGTGGTATCCCTATCCTCAATAGCCAGTTTGGGCTTGTGCCTATCGATACGTTCTACGGCGAGCCTTCAGATGGCCCAATGACTATCGAAGGCATTGCGCACCAGGTTTCCATGCAGAGTAAAATTAATGAGAACTGGAGTATTAACGGTGGTATTAGTTACCGCGATTCATCGTTCGAAGGGTATTCCACTGAACCTGAAGTGGCTCCGGGTCGTCAGCAACTATTAATTGATGGCGAAACATTAAGTCGCCAGCGTCGGTATCGCGACTACGACACCACAGATTTATCAGGCCGCTTTGAACTGAGTGGTGAGCTGAATACCGGCAATGTTACGCATCACGTTCTTGTTGGCGCCGACGCCTACGACTATGATTACCACCAGTCGCTTAACCGGTGGCGGACAACTGCTGACGATACCACTTACAATGTCGATTATCTGAACCCACAATACGGGTTATCTTCTCCCGCTGATGCGCCTCTCTCCCTGGTTACGGATGTACAGGAAGACCAGCAAGCTTATGGGATTTATATTCAGGACCAAATCGATGTTTCTGATGAGTTTAAGTTGCTGGTGGGCTTGCGGTTTGATGATTTCAGCCTGGATAGTCATAACCTAATTAGCGATGTGGTGACATCTCAAGACCGCTCCGCGACAAGTCCAAGGTTGGGCGCCGTGTATGTACCTAACGACAATTACTCGTTTTACATAAGTTACTCGGAGGGTTTCAGACCGAACAGCGGCGCCGATATCAACGGCAATTCTTTTGAACCTGAAGAGAGTATCTCTTATGAAGGTGGCTTAAAGTTCAGCACCGACAATGAATCAATTACCGGCACGATTGCGGTTTTCCACGCTGAGAAGTCGAATATCCTTTCGGTAGATCCGGTTAGCGGTGCCAACTTTGCAGTGGGCGAAGTAGAAAGTGAAGGTGTGGAAATCGACCTGAATGCGGCATTGGGCGACGCCACAATGTTAACGGTTTCCTATGCTTACATCGATGCTGCGAACCAGAACGCTATCACTAGCCCTGATTGGTGGATTGAAATTCCAGCAGGTACGCCATTGGTGAACGTACCGGAGAATTCGCTGAATGTGACTGTGAACCACCAGCTAACGGTGAGCGGATACCCCACCAGCCTAAGCGCCGGATTGACTTATGTCGACGAAAGACTCGGTGATGCTGTTGATCCCTCGTATATTCTGCCAAGCTACACAACCGTTGATGTTGCTGGCTCTGTTGAGCTAACGCCAGCACTGACGGCGCGTCTGGTTATCGATAATTTGTTTGATAAAGAATATTACGACAATTCTTACTCTGCCCTCTGGACACAGCCCGGCAAGCCGCGCATGGCGAGACTGAGCGTAAAATACGCATTTTAATTAATCCTTTATTCAACAGGGCCAGCCTTCAGTGGCCCTGCTCGTTTCCAATCGCATTTTATTAATCAGGACGCATTTTCTATGTTATCTAAACGCATATCGTGCATTGTTAGCAAAAGTTTGATTGCTACACTTTGTTGTTTCAGTTTAAACGTATTTGCTAAAGAGGCTTTTACCCTTGTTGGCGTTAAAACGGGTGTAGGCGAGAAACGTGCTTACATCGCGCAGGAAGGTGATATACGACTTCCTGTTACCGTGGTGAACGGTGAGCAGAATGGACCGGTTTTACTGCTTGCCGCCGGAACCCACGGCGATGAATATCCGTCGATGTTTGCGCTGCAACGCCTGGCAAAATCGCTTGATCCTAAAGCGGTGAAAGGCACGGTGATCATTTTACATCTGGCGAATCTGGACGGTTTCCATGCCCGTCGTCTGGCGTTGAACCCGAAGGATAACAAGAACCTGAACCGCGAGTTTCCGGGTAGCGAAAACGGTACCGCTACTGAGCAAATTGCAGCGCTACTGACCCGTGAGTTTATCGAAAAGGCGGATTTCTTTATCGATATGCACTCTGGCAGCGCGAATCAGAAACTTTATGATCACGTTTATTCGCCGTTTGTGGGTGATGAGAAGCTGGATGCGCTGACATTCGAATTTGCGAAAGCCACCGGTATGAAACAAATCATCATGTACGGCGACCGTCCGCGTGACCCTGAAAACTCAATTTCGTTTCCAAATACGGGCATGACGCGAGGTAAGCCGAGTTTAACCACTGAAATTGGCGATAATCAGCAGCGCGAAGAAGCATCGATTCAGTTCGCATTGGACGTTGCCCGAAATGCGATGATTTTCCTGAACATGATCCCTGGGGAAGTGCCTGCGAACGACGACGCCGTCATTTACGAAACCATTGATTATGTTGGAAGCGACTTCGATGGCTTCTTTACGCCTAAGGTTGAAATTGGCGCGCAAGTAACACCCGGAATAATCGTTGGTGAAGTCAGTGATTATTTTGGCAACAGTAAGCAAATATTAAAGGCTACCGTAAAAGGTACGGTGCTCATGATCAATGAAACGCCGCCAGTGAAAAAAGGTGAATCGCCAGTGGCCATTGGTGTAGTGCAATAAACAACGTCGCCCTGCAAAAGCAGGGCGATTTTTTATCATTGGGCTTAGCGCAATCGCTTAGGCGCCACAACTATGCGCTTTGTATTTTAGGTTTGAACAGCAGTACGCCAAACACTGGGCCGGCAGTATTACCTTTTTTGGGTTCAAAACGCACATTCACCTTTTTCTTACCCTTGGTAACAGACTCTGGAATGTCGTACACCACGTCAAAGAATTTACCGGGTTTATCAAAATCAAGTGTTTGTGTGGCGACCTTTTCCCCGTCGATCAGAATATAAAACTCCCGTGCGCGTTCTTCACCCCAGTATGACGCTTGAAGTTTCAGTGGCCCCGGTGCGACCTCAAAGTCGAAGCTAAAGAAGCCGCCGGTTCGCGCATCACGGCCATTGCGGCCACGGTACACCACAGGGTAACTGATTTCTGATTCCAGATTATGATCCCGCTCAGCCTGCATTTCGCCTAAGTGCATGACATCCACAGAGCGCTCGGCAAGATCTTTAAGGCGCGCTTGCTCGGCAGCGTAAGCAATTTCAGCATCCGCCCATTCGGCGTCGGTAAATTTTTCGAAATACACCGCGCTACGACGATGGTGGTTGGCATAAAAAGGCGAGAACTTCATGTCTGCCGGGCGACCAATGCCTTCAGACTGATACACTGCCTCATCAGCATTCTTACTGACCAGGCCGGCAATTAAATCGCTGCCTACTAAGGCCGGCGCGGTACCATTCCAGGGCTCGTCGCTACTTCCTAAATCCGCAGCCATCACCATTGGTCCTTGCAGAATGGCCACAACGTTGTCGTTGCCCGGTGTGGCCTCAAGACGCAATGGGAGTGGTAGTTCCAGTGCCACTTTGTCACCGGCTTTCCAGCGGCGCTGAATATAGGCGTAGCCTTTTTCTTTTTCGGTTTGAGAGGGTTCGCCATTCACGGTTAGTGTCCAGTCGTCACCTACCCATGCAGGAATACGCATGGCTAAGCGGAATGCTTTTTCCGCTTTATCCACCGTGAGATTCACTGCACCTGCGTATGGGTAAGCGGTATCCATGGTGATGGCAGCCTGACCGGCCTTCCAGTCAACCTTTGAAGGAATGTACAGATTCACAAATAAGGTATCGTCTCCCTGCCACCAAATAGAATCTCCATGCTTGGCGTGGGTTTCCATGCCAGAACCCGTGCAGCACCAGAAGCTATCGAATTTACTGGAATGGTGGCGGGCAGCACCTGACATAAGCGGTGTCATATAGGTCACCATGCCGGTAGCGGGGTCGATTTGTGCCAACATGTGGTTTAAGTGGGCGCGCTCATAATAGTCGAAATAGGCTGCATCCGGCTGCCAACTGTAAAGATGGCGGGTGAGTTTAAGCATATTGTAGGTGTTGCACGCCTCACAAGTTTGCTCGGTTATGTGATTGGCAATACTGTCTGCATCAAAGAAATATTCACGATCGGCGTTACCACCAATCACATAAGAATGATGATTAGTTACCGTTTCCCAGAAAAAGTGGGCTGCTTTCTGATCGCTGGACTTGCCGGTCAATTCATATAAGCGGGCAAGACCAATAAGCTTGGGTACCTGCGTATTGGCGTGAATGTTAGCCAGTTCATCTTTGCCGTTCGCCAGCGGGGAGAGGACTTTTTTGTGATAGAGCTTTTCAGCCAGAGCCAGCCAGCGGTTATCTTGAGTGCGCGCATACAGTTCAGCAAAGCTCTCGTTTATGCCGCCATGTTCGCAGTCCAGAACGGTTTGCACTTGCTTGTCGGTGAGGTTCGCAAAAACGTCTTCGATGTATTTACCTAGGCCCACCGCTACCGGGATACCACTTTCAAGGCCACAGTAAGTCTGCGCATCAAAGAAACCTGCATACAATTTATGCCAGTTATAGAAGGGTACCCAGCAACCATTCAAATCAAAACCGGCAGAGCGAATATCGCCTGCTTTAATTTCTGCGAATATCTCTTTGCCATCCACAATGGTTTTGTCTTTACGTTTACGGGTGAATCCCGCCACATAACCATCGCCCTGTGCCTGCTGGCATCGGGCTAGTTCATCAATAATGTAAGCCAGTCTAGTTTTCGCTTCGACGTTGCCGGTTTGCGCATGAAGTAATGCTAAAGCTGACATGTAGTGGCCAAGGCTGTGCCCGGCAATGGTGTCGCCTTCCCAACCGCCGTAGATCTCCCCTTTAGGTTCCAGCCCTGCAAACTTATGGAAGTTATGTAAGAAGCGGTCAGGTTCGAGCTCCATCAAATAATTGCTGTTTGCGGTAACCGCATTCAGAAAGTCTGAATCGAGCAGGCGTACATCGTTCAGGGGTAGGGCGCTGGCAGTTTTGGGCAGTGGGTTGGCTGCCACCGCTGCGGTTTCCTGACGAGAGCAGGCAGTAAGCGATACGGTAGAAAGCGCTGCAAGTGCAGTCATTCCTTTGAGGACCTGTCGGCGATCCGTTTTTAGACACAGGTGACACATAACGTTTCCTTTAGGGTAGTTGCACTCTACCTGCACTGCATCAATGTGCATACAGACAACACTGCCGTGTTGGGTGCTACGTTGGTTATTATGTTGTTATACAGTATACGATATTTGAATTTGTCAGGTAACTCAAGAAGGTTTTTAGGAGAAAGGCGCGTTACCGGTAAAAGAGCGGGCACTGAACCGCATCTGAGTATTTTACCGTTTCTCTTCACTCACCTCTTACTCTTTCTACACGCAAAATTTTGTCGAGCAAAAATCAATAAAGATAACTTACAAATAGTTCCTTCGTTGGCTAATTTTTACAAAGCGGAATAACTCATTGAATTTAAATAACTAAAATGTAGTCCGCTTGGCCATTAAAAGATATGTTATATAGAATATCGTATAATATATTTGACTTTGCTTCGTAATTGAGTGTTTAGTGTACACGTAGGAAGACACAGAGACGGTCTTCCCAACAATAAAAATATAAAGCTCAACACGTGTGAGGAAGCAATGACTAAACATTCTGCAATCAAAAAAGGAGTGATAGCTGCCATCGCTATGATGAATGCTACGCCCTTGATGGTGCAGGCTCAGGAAGCCGCATCAGAGGGTGCAGAAGTAGAGGCCATAACGGTTACCGGTTCACGCATACAACGCGCTGAATACACAACCAACAGCCCTATTTCTGTTGTGGATGACTCGGAAATTAAATTCCAGGGTGCAACAAGCATTGAATCTGTACTGAATAAAATGCCCCAGTTTACTGCTGACGCGAACGAAAACGTGTCTAACGGCTCTGACGGTACATCACAGATCAACCTGCGAAACCTTGGCTCAAACCGCGTACTGACTTTGGTCAATGGCCAGCGCATGCTGCCTACCATGGGGATGGACGTTAACTTCATCCCGTCAGCGCTGGTAGAGCGGGTTGATGTGGTTACCGGTGGTGCGTCTGCGGTATATGGTTCTGATGCCATTTCCGGGGTAGTTAACTTTATTCTGAAAGACGACCTTAACGGTATCATTTTTGATGTTCAGGGGAGTGGCTATCAGCATAACAACGACGACAGTGCCACGCGCGATCTGGTTACCAGTTATGGTTACGAAGTGCCAGACAGCAGTGTGTGGGACGGCGAGAAGTACGATTTTAACTTTGCTGCTGGTACCGACTTTGTCGATGGTAAAGGGAATATCACATTCTATGCTGGCTATCGTCGTACAGAGCCTGTATTGCAAAGTGAGCGAGACTATTCTGCGTGCGCTATTTCCGCAAACAGTACCTTAGATGGTTATGCCTGTGGTGGTTCAGGAAACAATCCCTGGGGCCGGTTTTCTGTGTTAAGCGGGCCAATGACTGGCGGGTCGTATAACAACGTCAAAGATGGCTCTAAAGAGTGGGATACCTACGGCGATGAATACCTGTATAACTACAATCCGCTGAATTATATTCAACGGGTCGATCGACGTTACACCGCCGGCATGATGACTCACTATGCGGTAACAGATACTGACGAAGTGTATGGTAGCTTCATGTTTATGGACGATCAGAGCTTCTCACAAATTGCACCGTCTGCATTGTGGTTTGGTGACGACTATGCCATTAACTGTGATAACCCATTGATGAGTAGCCAGCAGGCTGCGGCATTGTGTGGCACGTCGGCAGGCACCAGTGAGATTATCGATGCCTATGTGGGTTATCGACTTGATGGTGAAAATGCCCGCCCACGTCGCGACAATCTTCGTCACACCGACTACCGCTTTAATCTGGGTATGCGCGGTGACATCAACGACGGTATTACTTACGACGTAAGCTACCTGCGTACAACCGCGCTGTATCAGGAAACGTTCATGAACGACGTTAACCCTGAGCGGGCTGCGCGTGCGTTGCTAGCAACAGACGTAGACGGTGTTGCAACCTGTAATTCAGTCATTGATGGTAGCGATTCTGCCTGTGTGCCTATTGATGTATTCGCCTACAGCGGTATTTCAGATGAAGCATTTGACTACATCCTTACATCGAACTCTACGGAAAGCACGCAAACCCTCGATGTATTAAGCGCTTTCTCGCAAATCGACCTGGATTACTACGACATTTCTCTGCCATGGGCGATAACGGGCCCTGCGATGGTTGTGGGTTATGAGCACCGTAAAGAAGTGCTGGATTTCGAAGCAGATGCAATTGCGGAATCTTACGGTACTGAAGACGCGTACGGCGTGATTGAAGTCGACGAGGTTTATACCGAAATTGATATTCCGCTGGTGGAAGATGCGTCGTGGGCGAAGTATCTCGGTATCAATGCTGGCCTGCGTTATTCTGAATACACCAATAGCGATGACGAAGGCAATGAATCTGAATACGATGCAACTACTTACAAGTTTGAGCTGAGCTATTCGCCTAATGATGATCTGCGTTTCCGCGCCAGTTTCAACCATGCGATTCGTGCGCCTAATGTGTCTGAGCTGTTTTCCTCACAAGGGTTGGGTAATTACTCCGGTACCGATCCATGTGCGGGTACTAACCCTTCAGCCACCTTTGAACAGTGTGCTCGCACCGGCGTGACTGAAGCCCAGTATGGCAACATCATTGAATGTCCTGCAGAAACTTGTGTGCAGCAATATGGTGGTAATCCGAATCTGCGACCTGAAGAAGCTGACACTTACACCGTCGGTATTGTGATTACGCCGGAAGCGGTTGAAAACCTGTCTGTTTCACTGGACTACTACAACATCAAAGTTGAAGATTACATTGGTTCTATCGATCCAAACCTCATCATCAACCAATGTATTGCAACGGGTAACAGCTATTACTGTGACCTGTTCAACCGTAGCCGCGCCGGTACGCTGTTTGGTACAGATGGCTATGTGACGTCAACCACACTGAATACGGGTTATCTACAAACGTCTGGTGTTGATATCAATGCAAACTATACCTACGAAATGGGCGAGTATGGTTCATTGGGTATGCAGTTGGTGGGTACCTATCTGAACGAAATGGTCACCGAGCCTCAACCTGGACTGGGTACTTACGACTGTAAAGGTCTGTATGGTCCTTCATGTGGTCAGCCCGTGCCTGAGTGGCGTCACAATGCCCGTGCAACTTGGATGATGCCTTGGATGGACGCACAGGTATCGTTGTTATGGCGTTACATGGACAGCGTGAAGCTGAGCTTGAATGAAAGTAATGAGTTCCTGACAGGCACGAATTATGAAATCAATGCAGAAATCGGCTCGTATAGCTATTTCGACCTGGCAGGTAGCATTCCGGTTGGCGACCACCTGGTTTTCCGTGGTGGTATCAACAACCTGTTAGACCGCGATCCTCCTATTATCGTATCCAACGTGCTGAGCTCGTTCGGTAACGGCAATACGTTCCCGGGTATGTACGATCCGCTAGGCCGCTCAATTTACATTGGCCTGACAGCATCGTTCTAATGTAAAACATGAAATAAGAACGCCCTGCTTTTAATAGGCAGGGCGTTTTTTTGTGTGTAATGCGTGATGAGAATAAGATGCTTAGGGCATTTTCAAATCTGACGCGCCAGGCACAAACGGTGCTATTTTTTGCCACGTATTTTCTATATCAAAACGCATACTGCTGTTCACAACGCAGAACAGTCCTTGCCCGTTAGGCGCAAAACTCTGCTCTGGCACCCATTGTTCGAACGGATGAGAGTCGTGGATAAGCAGCAGTTGTGGATAGGCATCCGAACCTGCAGTCACATGATATTTCTCAAGCATGTTACGCTTGAGTGCGCAAAAGTAGTAAAGCGAATATTCAGTCCAGCGACCGCGTAAGTGCCGGTAGAAAGTCCAATTAGACGGAGATTTAGGGTTGTGAAGGCGACACAGTTTATCTACCCAGGAGCCCTTGCCACGCAAGTTTGCGGCTATTTCCTCACCCGTTGCTTCGCTAATATCGCTGGCCATAATGGCAGGCGTAACTGTCATGCCGACTTCCGGGTCGCCAACGTGGTCTGACATTTTCAGAATTCGTGAAGACGACTTCCACCAGCGAGGATGAAGCGCGCGTTTCTCATATTGCAGAAGCGCTTTGCCGTCGGGGATCAACAGCGATTCGGTGAGCGGACGTAAGCATATGGCGTCAGCATCTAACGTCAGATAATAGGGCGTAGACAATTCCCTGGGGGCCGCGAGTTTGATCATCTGTTGCTTGCGCCAGCCTCTCACCTGACGATGGGTGGCGAGTTCTGGCACCATGTCTTCTTCGGAAACAACCCGAATAACAAATTCAGGCCACTTCTTCACTTGCTCCCGGATAACGCTGACTTCATTGGGTGGACAAACAATCAGGATCTCTTTCAGAACCTGGTCTGCGCCAAAGGCGCGAAGCGTAGTGAAAAGTATGTTGGTGCGACCGAGGTCATCAACATCGTAACTGCCTCTGATTGAGAGGGGTAAAATCGCAGATAACAACATAAGCGCGGTAACTTCTTCCCTGAACGTGTTGCTCGCTGGAACGATGACGCTACCCAACGAGCAAAACTGGATTTTTATAGTCCGCTAATAATATGAAAATAAGTAAGAGCTTTATACCCTTCATTGGTCGAATTTCGACAACAAATGTACGAATACCGCGTTCACTTTTCTACCATTTAATTGGCAGTAGCACTTGTTAAAGACAGCACCGTTTTTGTGCTTTTATTCAACGGTAGTGCGATTCTGCCCGCCGTCTTCGAATGCTTTTCTTGTGGCTGATAGGGTTGCCCCAATGAAGCAATGTTTAGCATGGCAGTCGGTGTAAACTTCGTAGCCTCGTCAAGGGTAACGGTGATCTCACTGGAATCACTATGCCAGGTTACCGCACTGAACTTCCCGGCATCCAGTGTGAGCCAAACCTTTGCTGGCGCAATGTAGACTCTGTTACGGAAAGCATCTTTTGGCGTAATGGTTACCGTATTGTCGGTAACCTTGGTTAATCCACCGAAGCCTTGCCAGCCGAACGTTGCATCGTTAATGAGGTAACTGCCAATGGCGAAAGCATGGCCAAAGAAACTTGAGCCGTAGTCTCCGGAGTACGGGTCGAACTCCATATAATCCGGGAAGCTGTGGAAGGCCGCAGAGGCAAAGCCATCCTCATGGATATTGGTGAGTCCGCCCATCATGCCGCCGTAGCCAACCCGCAGCAGATAGGTATCGTCAGGGTTTCTGCGAAAGCTATCAAGCAGTGGAATGGCATTGATGGTGGAGCCATAGTGATGTAATTGACGTTCAATGCGGCTGTCTTTACCCGCGTAAAGGAAATCCCAAAAACGACGAGCGCTGCCGTTGTAACCCCAGTGTGGTTGTGTAAAGTCGTAACCCAAAATCACCTCTCGGGTGAGCTCGGCGGCAGGTGTGTTACCAAAGTAGCGCATCCATGCATACACCTCTTCCTGTCCGGTGGAATCCCAGGGCATTTCACTGCCAAACGGATAGGCCAGTTCTGACCAGTGATCGGCCCGGGCTTTCATGGTCGCTTTCAGTTTGTCAGCCAGCGCATTCATGCCTTCTGCATACAGGTCGTCGAGTATGGCAACGAACACATCGCCTTCCATTTGTCCGAACTGGGCATAGTGCGGAGCAAGTTCAGCCATGGCAATACTGGTTTGCGCTGCCCGTTGCAGGTAAGTTTGCCACGGATGTGTTTTTACCAGCCCTTCATTAAAGCGGGCGAGGCGATAAAGTACCCATTGAGCCGCCGCAACGTGAGGATAGTTGAACGAACGCCCCAAGTTATCAGACTGCTCTTTGCTCCACGAAGCCCAAGTGGTCCAGTTAAAATCGGGATTATACTCGTAATCAGGCAATGCTTCGGGGTCGTAGAAGAACAGGCTCTTCTTCACGCCATGCTTACCTTCGCCTTCGTTTACCTGGAGCCTGCCATCAATAACCTCATTGTAAAAGCGTTCAAACTGCGCAATCTCTTCTGCGTCGGGTTGTCCAAGCTGCTTCATAATGCCTGCCAGCCAGGAGCCCGCGCCGCCTTCATCACTAAGCCCGGCAATCCACACCCGTTGGTCTTGTAGCACAATGTCTTTGGTGTCGTTATCGTAGCTCATGATTGAAGGGCCACGCTTGAAGGGATCATCCTCACCTTCAAACCATTGCTCATCGAACAGGAATTCGCCTAAATCGGAGACAGCCTGCGCCATCCCCTTCGATACAAAATAGTGCACGGTCTGTACGGTGTTGTCTTCATAGGTAATGGTTACGCGGGATTGTCCCCATTGATTACCGGTTACGTTATAAGCTGCCCAGCCATTTTGCGGTGTTGTCGCCTTTACGGTAAGTGCATTAGCAGGCTCTACAGCCAGTGATTTAACCGGGCTGGGTGAATTGAGATACAGCTTTGCAGGCAAGTCTTTGGGCACCACATATCCGGGCAGACCAACGGCTACCGGACGCTGCTGCGCTGATAATATGTCTTCAATTTGCCGTACTTCAGGTGCCAGGGCGAATCGTACTGCGGTGTCAAAACCCTCACCAGGCTTCAGCGTGAGGCTGCGCGGTTCGTTCCACTGCTTCTTGCCTTTCCATTCGTTGTCGGCAAAACCTTTGTTGAACACCATCCAGTCGTAAAAGCCTTCGAAGGTGTGGGTACGCACGGTGGGATCATTGTAAATAACCGGGGAGCCGTCTTCGTGGGTGTCGCCAAGAATGGGCATCCATCCGGTAAGGGGCGCATTTTCTTCCGGCAGTACCAGCAGCGCAGGTCCTTTACCGTTCAGGCGTACCACCTGCACATAGCCTGCATCCATGCCCATGTAGGGTTCGGCGTAATTGGCTTTTTCATGGGCATCATCCAGTTCTCGACCGGAAAGAATGTTATCGAACACCATGGCGATACCCAGACCGCCTATTTCTACCGCGTCGCTGGTGGTATTTTTCAGCGTAAAGCGCAGTACCAGTTGATTGTTGTCTACCGACCAGGTGCGGCTGACATTAAGCGGAATACCGGGTAAGTCGCTGGTAATGTCTGCGTGCATCAATGCGGTTGATGACGTCAGTGTTTTTACCGGCTGTAATTGCAGTGCGCTAGAGTAATCTTGCCATGCACCGCCCGCCTGACGGACGCGCAAATCAATGTCGCCCAGCTGATAGTAGCCAGGTCCTTCGCGCTTACTGTTATGTTCATAAGAAAGGAAATCTACGCCTTTTGCTGCATCAGGTTGCAAAGACAGCAGGGTTTGAGCGCTTTCATCAAAAATCAGTTTCAGACCGGCAGCATTCACGTTTTTTTCAGCTGCGATAGCCGGTGCGCTGGCTGTCGCTACGGCGAGTGCCAGTGAAATAGCGAGGGGCAGTTTTCGTTTGATTACGTGTCGCATAGGTTCCCTTTTCATTGTTGTTGTGGCGTTAGTCGGAAAGATAATTGGTAAGCGTCGCTATCACTTGCAGGAAGCAATCGGTATTTATTGTAGGGTAATGCTCCCCAACTGGTATCACCGCCTAAACCCCGTTGACGCCAGTCAATGTTTACCTCGGTTATTTCTCTAGGCTTGATATCGCTGGTATGCCTATTTGGCCCTTCTTTCGGATGATCGAAGTCGGCGATGGTGTTGTGTAAGGCAGAAAAGTCAAAGGTTGGCATACCGGTGATCTGTAGCGATGGACCCTTGTTGTGTTGCAGTGAAAGCCAACGGGTATCAGCACGGTTGCCATTTTCTTGCGGACGAATATATGGGGTATAGAGTTCGCTTACCGACTGCTGGTAAATACCTAAATCGGCGCTGAATTTACGGTCCTGATAGTTCTCAAACGGGCCTCTTCCATACCATTGCGCCTCATCAAAACCCTCTTTGAGTTGCATCGTCATACCAAACCGAGGCATCTCAGGCAGATCGCTGGCAAGGTCAGCGACAAAGGTCACATCGGCTTGGCCGTCAGGATAAATGCGGTAATGTAGGAAGCCCGAACTATGCAGGGCGTCCAGGGATATCGCGAAATTCAGTTGTACCGCATCATCATCTCGCACCGTTTCGATACCGGTAACCGACACCTTTTCGTCTGCAAATTTGTATGTGTCTGCCGCAATTTCACCGAACTTGTTGCCGTAGTCGTTATCTGTAAGGGCACGCCAGAAGTTTGGTCGCAGTGGAGCCTTAAGGAGCGGTTTGCCTTCAAGCTCAAGTTGCTGAAGCTGCGCGTTTTGTTTGGTGAAGGTATAGCGCGTTTCCCCTGCATGAATCATGATTGTGTGTTCAGTGTCTTTAATCGTAGGCTTATTGGTGGTAACAATGAGCGGCAACGTTGGCGCAGAAGACGTAAGAATAAACTGGTCACTGGCCACTTCATGGCCGGCTGGCAATAGCGCATCGGCGTTATTGCGGGTAAAGCGCACGTTCAGCACGTATTCGTGTTGTTGGCTGAAGTTTTTACCAGATACGCCATCGAGGCTGATAGTCTGGGAAGACTGCGGCGCAATACCAGGAGTCTGGAATGTACCTTGTTCTGTTTTTCGTCCATCTTCTAGTAATTCCCAGTGCGCAGTAAAACCGGAGAGGGAAGTAAAGAAAAAGCGATTGAAAATAATAAGCTGATTATCTTCGGAGAGTTCGGTGTGTATGTTCTGATAAACCTTCTTCACCTCATGTAATGCTGGGTGTGGTGTGCCATCGGAAGCTAGCAAGCCATTGGCACAGAAGTTCCCGGCATGATCGATGCCTGCAGGTTCGAAGTCGCCGCCGTAACCGTAATAGCTTGTGCCATCGGCTTCATGCTTTAATAAACCCTGATCCATCCAATCCCAAATAGCGCCGCCCTGAACCTGCGGGTGCGCGTATACAAATTCCCAGAGTTCTTTGAGATTACCGTTTGAATTGCCCATGGCGTGGGAATATTCCACCCAAATAAACGGCTGATCGTTAAAATTACCGATATATTTTTCGTCGATTTCTTTTTCGGTGGCATACATCCAGCCAATCACGTTGGTCATTTTGCCGGGGTGCCAGGTGCGACGGTTTTCATATTGGGCGATTCGAGTCGGGTCCATGGATTTTGCGAGTTCATATGACGCTTGAATATTCGGGCCGGGACCAATCTCATTGCCCACCGACCAGGAAATGATAGAAGGATGGTTTTTATCCCGTTCAATCATGCCATGCATCCTGTCGACAATGGCTGCTTTGAAGGCAGGATCATTGCCCATGGACATATCTTCGTTGTAGCCATAACCGTGGGCTTCCACATTGGCTTCGTCAATCACGTACAGCCCGTATTTATCTGTAAGCGTGTACCAATAAGGATCGTTAGGATAATGAGAGGTGCGCACCGTATTGATATTGTTCGCCTTCATCATGCGAATATCGTTCAGCATGGCTTCGGGGCTGACTACCTGGCCTGATACTGGGTCATGCTCATGACGGTTCACCCCTTTGATGATGATGGGTTGGCCGTTGACTTTAAGCTGGCCGTTGCTTATTTCCACATTACGAAAACCTACTGGCTGATGCACATACTCGGTGTGGCCGTTTGTGGTTACCGCTATTGTCAGGTCGTAAAGGGTGGGGGATTCCGCCGACCAGGGTTTAATGTCGTCAAATTCAGCAGAAAAGGTGGTTGTGGTTTTTTCATTCTTAACCACCACTGATTTTTCTTGCTGCCAGATTGTGTCACCAGTTGGGTTGTTCAGTGTCAGTTTAACATCAGCACAGTCGGCCCCCTTAGGAATGTGAGCAAGCGTGGTGGTAACGTTGAATTGTCCGCGACGATAGTTGTCACTTAAGCTTGCGGTAACAGCCACATCCCATAAATGCGTTTGCGGTACCGCTTGAATAAATACATCCCGCTGAATGCCACTTAACCGCCAGAAATCCTGATCTTCCAGATAACTGCCGTCGCTCCAGCGATAAACTTCCACAGCAAGTGTGTTATCGCCATCGTGTACCAGCGCTGTGATATCAAATTCAGCGGGCAGCTTACTGTCCTGACTGTATCCAACTTTGACGCCATTAACCCAAACATAATAGGCCGATTTCACGGCACCGAAATGCAGGATCAAACGCTGACCGCTCATACTCTCAGGTAAAGTGAATTCGCGAAGATAGGAGCCTACGGGGCGATATTCCTGCGAAATGAAGGGTTTATTACGGGGAAAAGGGTAACCAGAAGTGGTGTAAACGGGATAATCGTAGCCTTGCATCTGCCAGTTAGACGGCACGAGTATGGTTGGCCAACCACTGGCGTCGAAATTTGGCTGATAGAAATTAACCGGACGACTTTCTGGATTCTCGGAAAAGTGAAACTGCCAGAGACCGTTAAGGGAAAGCAGGCGTTTATTTTCTGATGGGGCGTCACGCATTGCCGCATCAGCCGAATCGTAAGACAGAAAATAGCTTCTATCCGGCAAGCTGTTGATACTGAATATGGCGGGATTTTCCCAGTCATTTTGCGAACTGGCTTCCTTTTCCTGAGTGAGTGAGTCTGCACAACCTGCAATAAGCAGTGGCAGTAAGAACAACAGGGAAGATGCAAAACGTCTGGGAAAATCCATTTAATTTCTCCTTAAAAAAAGCCGCACCACGGAACACGAGCGGTGCGGCTTTCCAACGGAACTTAGCCTTTGAGGTAGGTGGTTTTCATCACCGTATAAAACTGTTTCGCAGCCCGACCTTGTTCTCGGGCACCGTAGCTTGAGGCGCCGACACCGCCAAACGGCACATGGTAATCAATACCGGCGGTTGGCAGATTAATCATCATCATGCCGGCTTTCGCATATCGCTTGAAGTGCTCGGCATATTTGAGTGACGTGGTGCAAAGTCCTGATGATAATCCGTATTTGGAGTCGTTCAGCATTGCAAGACCGGTTTCGTAGTCGGGCACACGGAACATGGCTGCCACCGGACCAAAGATTTCTTCCTGCGCAATGGGATCGCCTGCTTTCGCATGGTCGAACAGGGTTGGCGGGAAGAAACAGGCTGGCAGTGGATCTTTAGTACCACCGAAAACCAGTTTAGACCCTGGAGTGTTTTCCATTACCGCGGTTTGTTCGGTGATCAGCGCTTTTTGTTTTGGTGAAGCCAATGGACCAATATGGGTTGACGGGTCCGTCGGGTCGCCAACCTTCAGCGCAGCGACTTTTTCGGCCAGTCTGGCGGCAAATTTATCCGCGATGCTGTCTTGTACAATAATGCGTGAGCACGCAGTACAACGCTGGCCTGCTGCCAGGAACGCGCCGTTCAGCGCCAAATCTACTGCGCCTTCAAGGTCGGCATCTTCCAATACGATCATGGCATTAACGCCACCCATTTCGGTTTGTACTGGAATGCCACGTTCAGCGGCTGCCATGCGCACTTTTTTACCGGTTGCCACAGAGCCTGTGAAGCTTAGTGCATCAATGCCGCTATGTTCACACATAGCCGCGCCGGTTTCACCACCGCCTAGCACCATGTTTACTGCACCAGGCATAATGCCACCTTCGTGGATGAGTTCCATTAGACGTGCTGCTGTTGCAGACGACACTTCAGATGGCTTCCAAACTACGGTGTTGCCAAAGGCCAGAGCCGGTGCAATTTTCCAGGCCGGAATAGCAATAGGGAAGTTCCACGGCGTGATCTGGCCGATAACACCCACCGGAGCATATTCGATTTCTACCATGGCGCCGTTTCGAGTTGATTCCAGGCGCTCACCAACAATGCGTAAACACTCGCCGGAGAAGAAACCAAAGATGCGGGCTGCACGGCCCACTTCACCCCGGGCATCGCCAAGGGTTTTACCGGTTTCACGGGCAATCAATACCGACAGTTCTTCACTGTTGGCTATGATAAGTTGCTGAATTTTCGCCAGTGCGTCAGAACGTGCTTCAATACCCTGGTCGCGGAATTTGTCGAACGCGGCTGTTGCGTTTGCTACTGCGCTGTCTACTACTGCGGCATCAGCAGAAGGCAGGGTGACTTTTAGGTCGTTATCTTTCGACGGGTTGTGTTGCTCCAGTGCCGCTGCACCTTCTACTACTTGTCCGCCAATATGATGACTCAGATTGATGACTTGCATTAAATCTTCTCTCTTCGTTATGAATAAATGAGTGTGTTATCGCTTAGATAACCTGAAAGCCTTGTGGAAACGGCTCGTCATCGTCTATCCAAATCTGGTTAAATCCAGTGGTGTAAGCTGTGCCCTGGATAGACGGGGTAATTGCGGGAAGGTCGCCTAACGTGGTGACTTCCTCGACCTTGCCGATGAAACGGCTTTTGATATAACTTTCATGTACAAAGGTGTCGCCTGCGTTCAGCCTGCCTTGTGCGGCAAGATGCGCCATTCGTGCCGAGGTGCCGGTACCACAGGGGCTGCGATCGATGGCTTTGTCGCCATAGAACACGGCATTACGACCGTGGGCGTCTGTGGAAGACGGTGTATCTGCCCACAACACGTGACTGACACCGTTAATTGATGGATTCAGCGGATGAACCGGCTGATACTGCTCGCGCACGGCTGTACGGATTTTTGGACTGTATTCAAGGATCTGTGCCGCACTAAGCGAATCCAGCCCTGCGTAATTACCTTGTGGTTCAACAATGGCGTAATAGTTACCACCGTATGCCACATCGACTTTTAAGGTGCCGAGACCCGCCACATCAATAATGATATTTTCTCTGGCCAGATAGCTAGTAACGTTGCGAAGCTTTACCCAAAGTACTTTCTGGCCTTTCATCTCGTATTCGACATGAATCAAACCGGCAGGCGCTTCCATTACCAGTTTACCCGGTGTTTTCGGCGTGATCAGACCGTGTTCTAAGCCGAAGGTAATAATGCCAATAGACCCGTGGCCGCACATAGGCAGGCAGCCACTGGTTTCTATGAAAATCACACCAAAATCTGCATCAGGATGGGCCGGTGGATAGATGAATCCACCTGACATCATGTCGTGACCACGGGGTTCGAACATCATGCCCAGACGGATCCAATCGAAATCCTGCATAAAATGCTGTCGCATTTCGCTCAGGCTTTCGCCCTTGAGCTGCGGATGACCGCCGGTGATCAACCTTACCGGATTACCGGCAGTATGACCGTCGATACAAAAGAAGGTGTGACGCATTTAGCACTTATCCTTGTTGCGTGGGACGAGTAGCAGCTGCTTTCTCGACCATATCAATCACAGCCTGGCGGCGAGCACCGGCCAGTGGCATCCGAGGCATACGTACACGCTCGCTACCGCGGCCCATGATCTCTTCTGCCAGTTTGATGGCCTGAACCAAATCATGGCCGGCATCCAGGTGAAGCAGCGGCATAAACCAGCGGTAAATTTCCAGCGCGCGTTTCATGTCGCCGTTTTCAAACGCTTTTACCAGTTCAACCGATTCCTGAGGGAATGCTGACGTTAAACCTGAAATCCAGGCGCATGCACCCAGCATAAGTCCTTCCAGTGCCACATCGTCCAGACCAGCCAGCACTTTAAAGCGATCGCCGTAGGCATTGATCAAATCAGTAAAGCGACGGGTATCCGAGGCACTTTCTTTGATGGCTACGATGTTGTCTACATCGCGTAACTTTTCTAACGAGTCCAGGCTCATGTTTACGCGGTACGACGTAGGATTGTTATACAACATGATGGGTAAAGAGGTCTCTGCAGCTACCGCACGGAAGTGGGCAACCAACTCATCTTCGGTCGGTACGTAAACCATACCTGGCAGCAGCATCAGTGCATCAACACCGGCTTTCTCGGCATCCTGCGCGAATTTAATGGCATTGGCGGTGGTGAATTCAGACACACCCGCAATGATTGGTGCCGAACCTTTTATTTCTGCGGCTGACGTAATCACCTTTCGTTTTTCTTCTGCACTCAGTGAGTTGTTCTCACCGCAAGTACCAATAATAACCAAGCCATTTACGCCGTCATTAAGCAGGTTTTCAAAGCCTTTTTGGGTGGCATCGAAATCGATATTTAACTCTTTATCGAATTGGGTTGTGGCCGCCGGGAATACGCCGGTCCATTGTGAATCTTGCATTGCCATTAGTTTATATCCTGTCTACTGATTTATCGTAGATTTTATATAGTATACGATATAAAAACAACCCATTGATCTGATTAATTCGTTCGGCGGATCTTAAATCGCTCAATATCAAAGGGTTTCTGCTCGCTTTCGCTATGGTTGCCAGTGATCATTGCTGCCAGTTTTTCGCCGGTAATGGCGCCTAAGGTGAGTCCGAGGTGCTGGTGGCCAAACGCATAGTAGAGGTTACTGGCGCGTTGGCTTTTTCCTATTGCAGGGAGATAATCGGGTAACGTGGGGCGAGCACCCATCCACTTTTTTGCGTCGTCACCAATGGGCAGACCAAGTGCTTTGCAATGTTCGAGCAGTCGTTGCCATTTGCGTTCGTCTGCTGGAGCATCCAAATCGCTGAACTCAACAAAACTGCAGGCTCGCAAGGTATTGGCGAAGCGCGTAACAATCATTGAGCGGTCTTCAAAGACCAGTGGCGGGGTGTTTGATGGCCACATTTCTTCAGTGCAAGATACTTCCAGGTGATAGCCACGTTCGGCAATTAACGGCACGTTAGGATAAATATGCCGAAGCAAACGCCCTGAAGCTGCGCCAGCACACATCACTACCGCATCAAAGTCGCCCTCGAAAGCGGGTATCACTGCTTTCCCGTTGGCTTGCGTTAACGGCGAAATAGCACGATTTTCCCAGTTGCCGCCATTATCGATAATCGCCTTTTTTAGGGTATCTGCCAGAAGCGGTAAGTTTGTAATTCGGCCGGTTCCACTAAAAGCAATTCCGTTTTCTACGTGCGTATGGGTTCGCTGCCGGACTAATTCCATCTGGCTGGGGGCGAGGGCGGTAAACTGCGTATTACCGGTGTTAGAGCCGGACCAATGACGGCTAGCCGCGGTTGCAGAGCCGGCAGATTCCCACACAACCCAGTGTCCGGTGCCTTGATATAAATCGGGCACATGCGCACGGGTTGTCAGCGCTAGCCAGCTTGCTTCAGCCTGATTAACCAGTGAAGCCAGTGCTTCGGTACCGGCCTTGAAGCGTGAAGGCGATGATGCGCGAAGATAGCGCCAAACCCAGCTTGCTACGCCCGGCGAAAACAAGTTGAAATCCAGTGCACCACCTACTCTGAAAAGACGTTTGGGAGCAGTACGAATAGAGGCGTATGAAGAAAGCGGGGTGACCTGTTCAACGGCTATATGCCCGGCATTGTTCCACGAGGGGGCGGTCAATTCCTGACTACTGTCAAAAACCGTTACCTGATAACCCTGCTCTGACAGCACAAAGGCGCTGATTCGACCAATAATACCACCGCCAATAATTGCGACAGACTTCATAGGACCTCTGATTGGATATTGTAGATTGTATACTATATAAAATCATTGCAGGGCGGGCAATAGCGTGCAACACGTTGAATGACATTCGAGGTAATTGAATCAGAAGATATAAAAAAACCGGCAGATGCCGGTTTCTTCAGGAGGGAATTTGCTCGCGTAAGTCTTCGAGCGTGCCTTTGGTGTGTGCTTTAAGCAGCTTTTTGACTGCTTTGCCATCTCTTGCCATCCAGGCATCAAAAATTTCCTGGTGCTCTCGAAACGCATTTGCTTCGCGGTTGGGCGGTTCTAAATGCATGCGAACGTAACGCTCGCTGAGCAAATGCAGCCGTTCTAACAGCACCTGTGTGACCGGTTTGTCCGGCATTTCAGTGAGTGCAAGGTGAAAGGCGCTGTTAACAGTAACCGCCTCTGGAGAGCATTCATCGGCATGGTTTTGCAAGTCGATAAAGATCTCTTTTACCTTTTCGCGTTGCTCATCAGAGGCCTTTTTGCACGCTTCAGCTGCGGCGTCTGGCTCGAGACTCAGTCGCAAATCAAACACATCTTCGGCTTCGTTTACGGTTAATGGGCGAACCAGAAAGCCACGATTGGGATGAGAAATTAATAATCCATCATGTTCCAGGCGGGTAAGTGCTTCCCGAAGTGGGATTTTACTTACGCCTAATGTCTGAGAAAGTGCGTCCTGCCTGATTGGTTTATCCGGCTGCATATCATTTGAGAGAATACGTTCTCGTATGATCTCATAGGCTTGCTCGGAAAGCGTTTTAACAACGATAGCCATTTATTTTTATCACTCCTTTTCTGACCGGATTAGGCAGGTCAGTTGGCCAGGGAATTTAGCATTAACGCATACAGTATAACATTTACCTGTCTAAGGGCGCATCCTGCGGCGAAATAAAAATCTCCCAGCCATAGCTCAGACTGAAGCGGATTATGGTTTATTCCAGTTAGGTGTGCGCTGCTGCTTCATCTTTTCGACAAAAAACGCAAATTGACGACGCTGCGCATAATCCACCGGCCCGGTTGAACGCCCAGCCGAGTGCTCACCGTTAGGAATGACCAGCAAGTCGAAGTCTTTGCCTGCTTTTATCAGAGCATTAACCACCTGCATAGAAGAAGCCGGGTCAACGTTACTGTCTTGCTCACCCACGATGATAAAGATATCGCCAGTCATATTGGCCGCATGCTCGGTGCCAGATGAGGCCACATAGCTTTCATCAACCGGGTAGCCAAGCCATTGTTCATTCCAGCCAATTTTGTCCATGCGGTTATCAAAGCATCCGGCGAAAGCGACGCCTGTGCTGTAAAACTCAGGATGGAAAACCAGCGCACCCAGAGTGCTTTGGCCTCCCGCTGAACCGCCGTAAATACCCACACCGCTTGAAATGTCATACCAGGGATATTTTTCTGCGGCCGCTTGGTGCCAAAGAATGCGATCAGGGAAACCCGAGTCACCGAGGTTTTTCCAGGCTACATCGTGAAAGGCTTTTGAGCGGTTCGCGGTGCCCATGCCGTCCATCTGCACCACTATGAACCCAAGGTTGGCCAGTGCCTGCATGCCGATCACCTTATCGCCGCCGGAGTGATAACCGAATGGCCAGAACGACTTGGGTACAAAGCTGTCGTGAGGGCCGGCGTAGATATTCTCGATAACCGGATACGTTTTATTGGGGTCGAAGTTCTGAGGTTTGACAATTAAGCCCCAGATATCGGATTTACCATCACGGGCTTTTGCCACAAAGGTTTGTGGAAACTGAAAGCCTGCATCCAGCAGTTCGCTGATATCTGCTTCGGCTACTGTACGGATTGGCGTGGCATCGCCCGTTTTATATAGCTTAGTGATATTGGGCAAATCGACTCGTGAGTAAATGTCGATGTAATATTGCATGTCGTCGGAAAAATAAACCTCGTGATTCGCCTTTTCTGGCGTAAGTGCGACTAGGTCGGTGCCATCAAAGTTTATCCGGTAGTAGTGTATGAAGTACGGATCTTCATCTTTATTCATACCATTAGCAGAGAAATAAATCTGACGATTTTCTTCATCCACTTTCTGCACTTCGCGTACGACAAATTCCCCTTCAGTGATTTGCTGTTTCACTTCGCCGGTTTCACCATTAATCAGGTACAAATGAGCCCAGCCATCACGTTCCGAACGCCAGATGATTTCTTTACCGGCATTGTCTACATCGTGGAAAAAGCCGGTCCAGCCGTGTATGAAAGTCTCGGCTGTTTCGCTGACCATGGCATGCACGGCGCCGTTGCTACGATCC
Source organism: Alteromonas sp. ABV4_515 (assembly GCF_056160345.1). Lineage (NCBI taxonomy): Bacteria > Pseudomonadati > Pseudomonadota > Gammaproteobacteria > Alteromonadales > Alteromonadaceae > Alteromonas > Alteromonas sp. ABV4_515. The sequence continues at coordinate 150,775 of NZ_JBSWWZ010000004.1, read as the reverse complement.
ATTTGCAGCATTTCTTCCCGCTGGTGGCCGCGCTGCAGGTAACGAACAATGATGCTGTCACTTTTTTTATGCCAACCGTAGATACTCATTTCGTATGCACCGGGAATGCGATCGGGGGCGATACTAAATTGTTTTTTAGCCTTTAAATCAATAATGACGGGTTGATCGAAATCTACCTTGTCGCCAGGTTTTGGGTAGAGCTGGGTAACGACTTTGGGTTGCACCTGATCTTCGGGAGAAGACACTACTCTGGTTACGTAGCGAGGCTCACCAGGAACCACTTTCATGGTGCTCAGTGCCTGGCCATCGGGGGAAAAGCTAATAGAGTCGATGTCATAAAAATTATCTTTCACGCCATCGGTGGTGCGGTATACCTGATTACCGTTGGTGTCGGTAATCAGCAGGTTGAAGCCGTCCTCGGTAACGTTCAATTCTCCATTCTCAGAGGTTATCACGGCGTCGGCCCGACTTACCCGCAAATCACGGACAACCCCAAAACCCCGGGGGCGGGCATCGCCAAAGGAACGCTCAGCGCAATGCATGGTGGCCAGTTCGCATTCCCAGGGCTCGTAGTGTAAGGAAAACTGAATGGCGGTTTCGTCGTGGTTAAATCGGAAGGTTTCAAACGGCAACATTAAGGCTGACATCTCTTCACCGGCGGCCTTACTGAGTGCTTGCGCTAATGCTTCCTGATCGAATGCGGGGCGGATTTTTCCCGTTTCAGCATGTTGAACAAAGTAACCAAAGCCTCCCTCAACGGACTGACGGTAGGCAAATTCATGTTTGTCGTTCAGCCACGAAACAGGAAACATCAGATCCCGGGTTTTGGTGATCCAGTTTTCACGTAGTTTTACCGATGCATCAAAATCACTTTTTGTTAGCGGGGCGGCGGCAACACTGAGTGTTAGAGAAATGGCAATCGTTGCCCCGAATAGCTTTTTCATGGGTTCGTCCTTGTCTTAATTATTTTGACGAGCTTTGTAGTTCATTCACTGTCGCCGGTGCTTCAGGTTGTTGTTTTTGTTGTTGGTCTTTAGCAAAACTAAACCAGTTAGCATAACCGTAAAACACAGAAATAATCAAAACAGCAAAGTGATACCACAAGAAAGGTAAATAGGTGGTGGTAGCGACGCCCAGTGTGGTTGCCATAAACACGCCCCCATCTGTCCACGGCACCATCGGTGTAGTGAGTGTGCCGCCCGCTTCGGTATTGCGCGATAATACACGGCGATCAACCCCCATTTTGTCGTAGTTCTTACCGGTTAGTGCGGTTGCGGTGATCAGTGACACATAGGCTGCGCCACCCAATACGTTGCCCAGAAAACCCGCGAACAACGTAGAAACGCCGAGTCGGCCGGTGTTGGTTGCCCAACGTTCCAAGCCCGCTGAAATGCTCGACAGCACACCGGTTACCTCCATCAAGCCACCTAATCCCAGCGCCAACATAACCAGTAAAATCACTTCCAGCATAGACGTAATGCCGCCGCGGTTAAGCAAAATATTAATGAAGTCCACATCAGAGTTGATGTGGTTGCCACCGTAGAGAGTAGAAATGGCGCTGATTGCATCCATGCCTTCGAACATGATGGCCCAAACCACGCCGAGCACGGCACCGAAAAAAATGACGGGTACCGATGGAAGCTTCATGATTAATAAAGCAACGACTGCAGCGGCGGGTAGCAACATATACCATGCAATGGTGTACTCGGCGGCGATGGCGTTCATGACCTGCTGCGCCTGTGCCGTGCTGCCATCATGGGCAAGAACATATCCTGCTATGAGGAACAGCAAACCGGCAATGATAAACGCAGGCACACTGACATACAGCATCGAGCGAATGTGAGAAGTGAGCGGCACTCTGCATAAGGATGCAGTCATTACGGTAGTATCTGACAGTGGGGAAAGTTTGTCGCCCACATAAGCGCCACAAATTGCGGCGCCAGCGACTAAAGGTAATGGCAAGCCGAATCCTGCGCCAATACCAATCATGGCAATCCCCGCGGTACCAATGGTACCGAACGACGTGCCTGTCGCCAGAGACGTCACCGCGCAAATAATGAAAGCGGCCAAAAGGAAGATGTGCGGATTCATTATCGATAAACCCGAATAGATGATGTTCGGCACAATACCGCCTGCCATCCAGCTACCAATGAGCGCGCCTACCGCCACCAGCACCAAAATGGCCTCCATACCGTGGCCAATCCCTTTACAGAGACCGGCCTGCATCTGCTCGTAGCTGAGTCCCAGCCGTTTCCCCATGGCAATAATTATGAACCACGCGGTAATCAACGCCAATTGAATGGGCAGGGCGAGGACCTGAACAAACAGAAAAATCGCGCCAATTATACCTGCTGCTATGACCACAATTTCCATAATGGTCGGGAGTCGGTGAGACTGCTGCATAGACACCTCTTATTGTTATTATTAATAGGGGATTTTATTTGTCATCACTGGTGAAACTGGTCGAAAAGCGCCACTGCGTTTCGTAATCACGATCAAAATCCTTTTCTTGAATCAGCAAACGCAATACCTCTATGGGCATTGTGTTTTCTTGCATCACCCGGTCGTGGAACTGCTTTTCTGTCCAGCCTTTGGCGAGCATTTCGTTACGCAAAGCATTGAATTGCAAGCCACCAATCATATATGCCAGTTGATAAAGAGGGACATAGTTAGTGGCAAATGAACGTCGCACTTCTGCCTCTGCATTAGCGTACTCATGACCCACTTCATTTACCAGCATATCAATGGCTTGCTGAGGCGTTATCTCTCCAAGATGATATTGCAGTGAGAACATGATTCTGGCACAGCGGTGAATTCGCCAGAATAGCATGCCCATTTTTTGCTCTGGCGTGGTAGCAAAATCTTTATCCCACAAGATAATTTCCCAGTACAGTGCCCATCCTTCGGTCCAGAAAGGGTTGCGGAAAGCCTCTCGATAAGGCTTATGGCGCTGATTCATAAAGAATTGCAGGTTGTGGCCCGGCAGTAGCTCATGCTGAACGGTTGGGTACGAGAAGTTTGGATTATTCCCGCGCATGCTCATGAGTTTGTCGGCATGGGTCATTCCTTCGGTAGGGTACGAGATACTGATATTCCGTCCACCGGTGAAGAACGGATTAACCTTCTGGCGTTCCGGCGTCATCATAATCATCCGCCAGGTTTCTTTTGCCAGTGGTGGTAGGGTGATCAGATCCCGGTCTTCAACGAATTTTACCGAATGCTCAAGCAAGTCATTGATGGTTTTCGGTTGTTCACCAGGCGGCACATAGGTGTCTTTCACGGCCTCGAGTGCGGCCTTCCAGTCATCGCCGTAGCCCATTTCCCGGGATGCCTGAATCATTTGCTCTTTGCACCAGTCAAATTGCTCTTTAGCAATGTCTATCAAGTCTTCAGGGTCGTAAGCGATAAAAGAGGCGCGAAGCTGGTCGATAAGAGCTTGCTTGCCAATGGGGTTGCCAATAATGCCGCTGCCATCATCCTTTGTGGTATCGCTGGTGTAGTTATCAGCCAGAAAAGTGGCGTAACTGTCGAGGTTGCTAATGAGATCGTTGATGGGGGTTTCCATCCACCAGGTAAATTGCGGGTCGTAATCGTTGTAAAAGTGAATCGCTTCTTCGAGCCCGCTCTTAAGGTCGAGAATAACCTTCGCGGCTTTATCAGCCTTCTGCCAATCGCTATAAGGTGACTTTTCCTGTTTTTCCTTCTGGGAATTTATGGCCTGTACTGCATCGGCGAAGTCGGCGGCCAGTTGTTTAGCATCCGGTCTTGCGCCTCGTCGGCGGGCATCGATAAATGCATACAGTGGTGAGGCAAAGTTTGCGACGGCGGCAACGTCCTGATATCCCTTGTACGCATTTTTTGTGCTTATAAGTAGATCTTTGACTTTTGCGTTAAGCAGCAAATAGTCGACTTTGGCTTCTTGATCCATTTCATCAAATGAAAGGCCTTCGAGTTTCGCTTGCCAATCCTGAAGCAGAGCCAATTCACGCTGATAAAAACTGGCTTTTTCATGTACGCGGTAAAAATTGCTTATAGCGCGTTGGTCTGCCTGAAAGGCACTTACGGTATCTCCCATATCGCTGGCTTGTGCCAGGCTAGAGAAAAGGGCAGCAGTACACGCTGCTATAAGAGTTCGCTTCAACTTTACCACGGTATATCCTTGGTCAATTATTATGGGATAAATAATACCGTATACTATATATGTTTCTCGTGCAATCTCGATGTGACATGTTGGGGCAGTGAACGCTATGAAATGGAAGCTCAGCTTTCCTCGCCTGGAAAAGGTCGCTCATTGAGCGTTTGTAAAATCGAGCAGTTCTCTACCAAATCGCTTTGGCATGAATTAACTAGTTGAGCCAGTGAGGCTTCCAGGGACGCGAGCTCACGTTGCTTCTCTTTTACTTTCGTCAACTGTTCATGCAGAAGTTGATCTACTACCTGGCAGGAGTGATGAGGGTTTTGTTGAACCTGTAAAAGCTGTCTGATGTCATCCAATGACATATTAAGAGCACGAGAGCGACGGATAAAAACCAGCGCCTCAAGATCACGCTGTCGATAAATGCGGTAGCCATTAATAGAACGGGCAGGGGGAGGCAACAAGCCAACCTGTTCATAATAGCGAATAGTTTTAGCCGCAACCTGAGTAAGTTGAGACAATTCGCTGATTTTCATCTTGACCTTCCAGTGACTGTAACCTTTATGCTTGAGTGTATCAGTTCTCAAAATTTCACAGTATTTGTATGTCGCATAAATCACCCGTGTTCGTCCTGCTTTTCCCTCTCAGTCTCGCAATATTGCCACCTCTATCACACGCCAGTGACGAACATGACGATGACCATCATGAAGAAGAAGTAGAGCATGTGGTGGTACAGGCAACACGCTCAGGCCGGATTGCTGATGACCAACCTGTCCGGACCGAAGTGATAAGTGCCGAGGAAATTGGTGAGAAGGCCGCCATGCGACCGGGTAATATTTCTATGTTGGTAGCGGAAACCGGTGGGGTGAGGGTGCAAACCACTTCGCCGGCTCTGGGTAGCGCAAATATTCGTTTACAGGGGATGTACGGCCGTTACACGCAGCTGCTAGCCGATGGCTTACCGCTTTACGGCAATCAGGCCGCATCTATAGGCCTGTTACAAATTCCACCTACCGATTTAGGACGGGTAGAAATCATAAAAGGATCGGCATCCTCGCTATACGGTGGTTCAGCGCTGGGTGGGGTGATTAATCTGGTTTCCCGGCGGCCTGGCGATGCGTTTCAGGGCGAAGCCCTGCTGAACCTGACGACGCGAGACGGACAGGACTTTACCACCTACGCTGAATCGCCACTCACCGATTCGCTGAAAGGATCGGTCACCGCTGGTGCCCATCATCAGAAAACCGAAGATACCGACAGCGATGGCTGGATAGACTTACCCGGCTATGAGCGATACACCGTGCGTCCCCGCTTATTTTGGGAGGGCGAAAATAGCGAGACGCTTTATCTGACAGCCGGACACATGGCAGAGAATCGTCGGGGCGGCACGCTACCGGGAAACACCATTGCCGACGGCACTGAGTTTATTCAGCGTCAGGACTCTGTGCGCAGTGATGCCGGATTGGTGTTTTCTATGCCGCTAAACGACACGCTTTCGCTGAATAGCCGGGCTTCAGCCATGGTGCAGGAGCACGAGCATCAGTATGGTGAAGTAGTGGAAGACGACGAGCATGAGAGTTATCTGGCTGAGTCCAGCATATCCGGTTATAGCGATAAGAGCAGTTGGGTAGCTGGCCTGGCCTTTCAGGCAGATACGTTTTCATCAATGGCGTTCCCCGAGTTCGATTACAGCTACACGGTGCCGGGGATATTTGCGCAGCTCGATTATGATGTGTCAGAGACCGTTACCACGTCTTACAGTGCCCGGCTTGACGATCATAATGTGTATGGGACACAGTTTAGCCCAAGGGTGTCTGTTTTATATCGCCCCGGCGACCTCACTGTCCGTGGTTCGTATGCACAAGGATATTACGCGCCAACGCCCTTCGTAGAAGAAATTGACGCAGCGGGGCTGTCACGTCTGTCACCGGTAATCGATCTGAATGAGGAGCAGGCTGAAACGGCATCGCTGGATTTCACCTATACGCTGGATAACATCGAAACCAGCTTAACCCTGTTCGGTTCTTCGGTAGAGAACGCTGTTGATGTGGAAGCGGTATCTCCCGGACAAATCAGGCTCATAAACCGCTCGGGCGATACCCGTATCAAAGGATCGGAAATGCTGGTGCGATATCGTTGGCATGACATTAAGCTCACCGCTAGCTACCTTTTCCTCGATGCCACAGAAGATCAATCAACAGAGAACGGAAGACGTGAAGTTGCGCTGACCCCGAAACATTCTGCAGGCTTTGTGGTTATGTGGGAGCAACACGGCAACTTTCGAGCAGGCTTTGAAGCTTACTACACCGGCACGCAGCGCCTTAATGATAATCCTTATTTGAGCGAATCCAGACCTTACTGGCACCTCGGCCTGATGGGGGAGATAACCACCGGCCGCACAAGCTGGTTTATCAACCTGGAAAATCTGTTGGATGTTAAACAGAGCGATGAGCATCCTTTACTGTTACCGGCCAGAGCGCCGAGCGGTCGCTGGACCACCGATATCTGGTCACGAAACGACGGCTTTATCGCTAATGCCGGTGTGCGAATTAAATTCGGCGATTCATAAAGATGTGATGTCCATGACCCGGTCACAGATGTTATTCAGCTGATGAATATCGTGGCTGATAAACAGCAGGGTGCAGTTCATTGCTCTGGCTTTTGTCGCCAGCAAGCGGGTAACTTTCTCAGCTGTGATAGGGTCAAGTCGGGAGGTGGGCTCGTCAGCCACCAGAAATTGAGGTTTCAGTAGCATCGCTCTTAGTAGTGCAATGCGCTGTAGCTCGCCGCCGCTTACTTCAGTGGCAGTGCGATCGAGTAAACCGGGGGACAGGCCAAGCTCTAGGGCCAGTTCATCCAGTGGTGGCGGACTCAGATTGTGTAGTCGAATAATATCGTGCAGTAGCGTACGTAACGTCGCCTCTTCACAGAAAGCCGAAGGCGGATCCTGGTAGAGTTTCAGTTTTTCATGCCGTGCCAGCGGTTGATGAAAATAGATTTCTCCGCTTATGGGGAGCAAACCCAGCAGAGCATCGGCAAGGGAAGATTTTCCGCTGCCACTGTCGCCATATAACCCGACCACTTCTCCTGCGCCTATTTCAAGATTGACCTGTTCGAGTAGCGTCTGGTTGCCTCTTGTAAGCGTAAGGTTTTTTACAGTTATCAGCGGAGAGCAAGTGGTTGTCGACTGCTCTCTGCGCGGCCAGTTTTCCGGCGCCGCGTTAATAAGTGCTCTGGCATAGGCGGAATCTGGCTGCGAGCAAATTTTCTCAGCCTCTCCGCTTTCAACTACCACACCTTTTTGCATAACCAGGGTTTTACCGCCCAAGGCTTTGGCAACCTGTACATCGTGAGTGATGGTAAGCAAACACCCCTTTGCTTTACGGGCTTTAAGTAACGCAATAATGTCATCTTTTCGGGCGGTATCGAGCCCCTTGGTGGGCTCATCGGCAAGAACAATATCTGCCCCTGTGGCTGCGGAGCAGGCTATGGCCGTGCGCTGCGCCATGCCACCTGAAAGTTGAGCGGGGACTTTTTGCGCATGTTGCTCTAGCCCGACCTTTGCCAATAATTGATGGGTATCTTCGCTAGCTGTAGCTGATGTGGCGCGCTTCACATAGCGAAATACTTCGGCAATCTGATGCTTTATTTTCATCAGTGGGCTGAGTGCCCGCCAAGGTTCCTGGGGCAGCATGACTATGGTTGTTCCCCATAGGGAAGCCGCCTCTGACGCTGGCATTTCCAGCATTTCTTTACCATCGACTTTAACCGAACCTGATACGGTTAGCATGGGCGGTAAATTCCCCAGAATAGCCAATGCCAGAAGACTTTTCCCTGAGCCAGTTTCACCTAGAATAGTTAGCGATTCATTCTCCGATACGGAAAGTGACAAGTTGTTTATGATCACGCCTTCTGACGAGTGAATAGCGAGGTTATTAACTTCAATGCGCTTCATTAGCGTGATTTCCCTGCCAGCAAATGAAAGCCAAATACAATGAGAAACAACAGACTTATTGGTTCTAACAGTAACCAGGGGGCTTCGTGGTAATACGGGAATAATTCAACAATCATCAGGCCAAGTTCCGGTGTGGGAGGTTTCAAGCCTACGTAAACAAAACCCACAGACGACATGGCTACCACCGAGGTTGCGGCACCAAACGCTGCCAGAGAGAACACATCGGCTTTTAATGCGGGCCAGATATGGCGGCGAAACAGGTAGAATTTGCCAAACCCCATTAGCATCGAAGACTGTAATGCTGGACTGGCTACCTGATTCAACGCAATGGCTCGCACCAAACGGAAGTATTCCACCCAGAGCACCAGAGAAATAGCCAGATAAATCATCACAAAGGAGCCTGGAACGACCGCAGCAAAGACTAAAATTAGCACCAGTCCTGGCAACGCCAAAATGGTGTTAGCGAAAAAATTCAGTAGGTTGTCGAGCCAGCCACCACGCCAAGCGGCTGCAACACCGGCAAGTACCCCCAGCACCGCGGAGGTGACAACGCAAATCAGGGATAGCGTGAAGGAAATACGCAGTCCGCCGGCGAGTCGGGCAAACATGTTACGACCAAACTGGTCACGACCCAGCGGTGCCTGCCAGTCAGGTGAAGCAAATGCTTGCGCGAGAAATTGCTGATTACCGTCCAGTGAGAAAAGCAGCATTTCAGCCACTGCAAAAAGGGCAAGACAGGCTAAAATCAGTGCCCCGGTACATTGCTGTCCGGACAGTTTGCTAAGGAAGCTCATGACTGGACCTCCTGTTGTCTCGGGTCAAGAAGATAGTAGCTCACGTCTACCAGTGTATTAATGAGTACAAATAAGAAACCCATTACCAGCGCGGTGCCTTGCAACATGGGAATGTCTCTGGCGAAAACCGCGTGGGAAAGGCCGTGTCCGATCCCCGGCCAGGCAAACAGGCTTTCTATCATGATCACGCCTTCAATAAGGCCAATGAGCTGAATGCCCATAAATGCCAGGGCAGGCAGCAGAATATTAGGAAGGGCATGGCGAAAAAATGCCCGGCGTGAAGATAACCCTTTAATGCGGGAGAACTCGAACCACGCTGACTTTACGGCGGTTCGGGTACTGTTACGAACCACTCTGCTGGATACCGCTGCCAAACTGATGGCCAGCGTAAGAACGGGTAAAATTGCGTAAGGCACACCACCGTACCCGGCTACAGGAAACCAGTTCAATTCCATAGCAAACAGAAAAATCAGTAAGAGTCCCAGGCAAAACACAGGTTGTGAACGCACAAAGGTCGACATGGTCAGTGAGGCTCTGTCCCATCCGCTGTCGGCTTTAACACCACAGAACATGCCCAGTGGAAACGCAATCAATGCCGCCACCACAATAGCGCATCCGGCCAGTACCAGGGTGAAACTAAGCTGATTTTGTAACTCAACAATAATGGGGGCGCCGGATACCAGGCTGTTGCCTAAATCCAACGAAAGTAAATCCCAGAGCCAGTGCAGATATTGCTGAAACGCGGGTTTATCCAGCCCTAATTCTGCCGACACGGCGTTCGCCGCAGCCGTGCTTACGGCGTCATCGCCATAGCGCCCGGCGGCAATTTTGTAAGCCATATCTCCTGGTAACAAACGCACCAGAACAAAAGTAAGGGTACCCACACTCCACATCATTAAAACGGCCTGGAGCAGGCGATTCAACAAAATGCGCTTCACGGCTCGCTCCTGATTTGCAGGTCAGCTATGCGAAATGAACGCTCGTAGGGGTCAAAGCTAAAGTGTTGCAAGCGGTCGGAGACCGCTGAATGTTGCATGTAATACACCACTGGAATGAGCGGGAGATCGTCATTAATAGCGCGAATAACGTCACGGGCCTGCGCCGGAAGTGAGGCCTCGCTGGTTTCCCGGCCTATTTGCTCAATGCGTGAAAAGAGTGATGGGTTTTGCCAATTCATCGGCCCCCATTCTCCACCTTGCTCGCTGGTAAAATCGGCCAGGAGTATGCCGAGAGGATCGGGGATATTGGCGAAATTACGGGCCATTAATGCAGTTTGTAAGGTGCCGTCGGTGTGACCTGAAGGAATAGCGCTGGAATTTTCCATATGCACATTAAGTTTCACACCAGCCTGCGCCCATTGATCCTGAATCGCAGTGGCGATGATGATGAGTTCAGGGCGGTTAGCGTAAGTGATCATGTTCATCTCTAGCGGCTTGCCGTTACGATAACGTACGCCGTCGTTGGCGAGTTCCCAACCAGCCTGTTCGAGCAGCGCGTTCGCTTGCTTTAAAGATTGCGAAGGGGGAGGTAGATCATTCACATGCCAAACGCCCATGCCAGGGCCAAATAGCTGATTGGCCTCAATGCCGGGAACCCGCAGGATACCGCTGGCGATACCGGTACGGTCGAGCGCCAAACTTAATGCCTGACGCACTGACTTATTCGCCAGTATCGGATCATGCAGATTCAATTTAATCAGTGTGGTGCGGGGAATAAGTTCGCTGAATACTGACACTAAGTCGTCTGATTTCAGCATTTCCACTGCGGCAGGGTCGAGATTATAAACAATATCCGCCTGACCGGTTTTTACCATCAGAGCCCGTGTTTCAGAACGGTGGCCAGTAATGTATTCCACTTTTTTAATTGTGCCGGGGCGTCCCCAGTAGTCGTCAAACCTAACCGTTGAAATGTTATGAGGAGGCTGGAAGTCAGTAATTTTATAGGGCCCTGTGCCAATGAGCGCCGTCATGCGGTTAAATTTCCCGAACGAGGCAGGTGACAAAATGGCCATGGTGTAATTCGACATCAAAGACGGAAACGGGCGATAGTGCTGACTGAGTGTAAATACAACGGTATTGGCGTCTGGAATGGTGATGTCTTTTACTAAACTGGCGTCGAAAGGCACTGGTTTCCCAAATGCGACGGCAAGACTTTTGCGCACAACGTCGGCATCCATTGTGCTGCCGTCGTGGAACGTTACGCCCTCGCGCAGGTGAAACGTCCATTCGCTAAAGTCATCATTACTCTGCCAATCCGTCGCCAAACCGGGTCGTAGCGTACCGTCATCATTTACATCAACGAGTGTTTCAATAACCTGCATGCGAGAGAAGATGTAACCTGAACTGGCAGGATCGTAATTAACTGGCTCAAAAGGACCGCTAATGACTATTTTGTCCGGCGAGCGCGGTGGCGTGCATGCAGTAAGCGAAAGTAAAGTGGTAAACACAATAACGATAAGGCGAAAAGAAAATAGGGCTGGCAAACTGGGCATTCCAAACAGTGAAGCGAGAAAAAATCACTGCGGAGTATGACAAATCCGCGGCGTTAAACCCAGTATGCAGCCGTTCAACGTGTTGTGCTATGGGGTGGAATGCGTAGGATTAATACATCGCGAAATGTGCCATCACACTTCTTCACCGCCTTAACTACATGCGTAACCTGGCTAGTTGTCTGCCTCGTTCCGACGCCGGAGGTATCGGCAGACCGACGACGATGTAACGTTTTGTGGGGTTCGGTGCCATGCTGTTAAAGGGATAACAGGTGATAAGCTGCACTTCGTTGGATGCCGGGTCAATCACCCAGGGAGCACTGTCGATGTCTACAATGCGGGTGTCAGCAACACGATAGTGCTGCCAGCGCCCGTCTTTCTGTTGAACGGTAAACACTTCGCCAATAGCGACGTGCTCCAGAAAGCGAAAATGGGTGTCACGGTGAGCACTGAAAACCTGGGTTCCCTGCTCGCCGGGTAAGGCAGTACCATCGAGGTGTCCGGGGCCAAACGCCAGGCTGCTGCCGTGGCTGCCCGCCAGCGCATACAATTTTTCATTCTGCGATGGAAAGTGAATGGCTGCCACGGGCCAGGTGTCTGCCCATGCCCAGGGCTTCTGTTCGGCGCCGGTTTCCAGCGTGTCTTCCCAGGCTCCTTTAATTAGCACCTGAGCAAGAACAGCTTTGCCTGATATCCATAAACTGTCGCCGAAGCACAGCAGTGCCGCTGCTAGGAAGATGGCTGACATCAGGCCCGCAGGCGTGGCTTTGCCAGCAAAAGGCAACTTAATCATGGCGATGTCTCCACTGAACCAGCAGAATTCCCAGGCCAGCCAGCAAACAAAGCGCGCCTATCAATAGCATCAGTTGTGCCCGGGTTGCCGTGCGCGGGTAGGCCAACTGCTGCCCTTGGGCGAGCATGTTGGGAACAACAGCGCGCAAAGGAGGGCGTAATACACTGTCGTTTCTGGCTATTTGTGTATCTACCGCAACAAAAGCGGTGAAGCGGGAAAGCAGTCGATGGGTTAACGCGACATCAATGATCTCCGATTTGACGGTATCTTCGCTGAATTCTCTGTTGCGTCCAAGATCTTCAATATGCGCAATTTTCTTTTTTGCCCAGCGAGCACCAATCCCGTTGGTGTTGGTGACCTGCTCGCTGCTTACTGAACGCCGCCACGCCTGTGAAGCGGTCTCGCCGGATACGGTTACCGCGTTTGGCATATTGCTAAGTCGCGCAAAAGATAACACCGGCTCATCGCGATACAAATCCGGTACATTGGCCGGGAACACTTCTGCGTCCTGTGGCCAGCCAATGCTGATGTTCTTAGCCACACTGCCGTTCAATCGGTCGAACAAACGGTTCATACGTTGGCTCACTTCAGACACGTCGCCAATATATTCAAATGTGCCCCGTCCATATTCTGCGGCTTTTGTCATGAAATAGCTGTTCGGTGCTGAACCGATACCCACGGTAAACAAACGCTTTTGTTTAGCTTGCGCTTTTATCTGTGAGAACAAAGCGCTTTCATTACCCACTGCACCGTCGGTAATAAATACCACCTGCTGCAAACGCTCCGGTTCGTCAGATTGCATAAAGGCGGCAGAAAGTGCCGGTGCCATTTGCGTACCGCCTTCGGCTTGCAGTGCGGCAATCCAGCCTTTGGCCATGCGAGTGGTGGCTTCGTCGGCCAATTGCGGCGAGGCAAACATAGACAGGGGACGGTCGTTAAATGCGATCACGTTAAAGCGGTCGTTTATCGTTAACTTGCTAACCGCTAATTGAAGACTGGCCTTGGCCTGCACGATGGATTGCCCCTGCATTGAGCCAGACGTGTCGATAATGAAAATGATGTCTCTGGGCAATGCTTGCGGCTGGGGATGTTGCGGAGGCAATACCATTAACATGGCGTATTTTTCGTTACCCAATTGCTGTTGGAACAAGGCGGCAGTGGGGGAGGCGGAAGCAACCGGTGACCACTGCAACACGAAGTCCCGGTTCATTTCACTTTGTCCCTCTTTTAAGTAGATATGATGACCTTCGGCTTCTTTGCGGATATCCAATTGATGGTACAGGGCGTCAATACGAGCAAGTTCGAGACCTGCCTGAAGAGATACGGTTAACGACAGTGGGTTGCTGTGGCCTGATGACTTGGTAGCAATGGGTGGTGTAATTAGCGGCGCGTCATCCACTTCATCGGTAGCCAATGCCCAACCTGCAAATCCGGATAGCTGTGAATTCACTACCTCAACGGAGGTATCTGCCAGTTGCAGTGGCATGCCTGGAATATAACGGGGCGTTAATGTGGTGGGCAGACGCCAGCTGAAATTACCTCGCAGAAAACGGGCTATATCCAAAAAACGGAGTGTGACTTCAATGTCTTCACCAGGAGGAATATTGCCAATACGTTGGGTAAACAAATTTGGCCGTTGTTGTTCGGTCAGTGCGGCCCGGCGACCTTCTTTCACGGCTTTTTCGAAAATTTTTCGGGCATCGGCACGTTCTTTGATTTCGCCTTTGATTATGCGTTCGCCAATGCGAATGGTCATGTCGTTCACGGCTGCATTTTCTGGCAAGGGAAAGGTATAAACGCCGTTCACCCATTCATCGGAGCGATTTTTAAACCGCTGGTGATAAGTGACATCTACCAGTAGCCCATTTATTTTAATGTCGGCATGGGTTTTCAGGTGCAGTACATCTGCTCTCAGGCCATTATCGCTATGCGCTGCAAGCGCACCCGCTTCAACAACTTGGGCGGTCTCTGGATTACCTTCTGCCTTCGCATATAAGGCGGCTATTGCTGTGCTCAGGCCCACTAATAGCAGAACCAGGAAGCGCCTCAATACGGTAGGTTTGCGCTTAGGGTAGGGGTCGAAGATAAGGTCTCTGGGGATCCGTTTTTTAATCATGTGTGTGATTCCTTGGCTGATGTCATGCCATTTCAGCAAAGGATTCTGGCGATGCCAGCGAACAGTTATGGCGAACAGGAAATGAATTAAGGCGAATTATGGAGTAAAGTGAATAGCAGACTCATTGTTATCGTATTATCGGCTACCAGCTTCCATGACCCCGTCCCAAAAACCTAAAAGCAGTATGATTACAGCACCTTATCGCTGGTTGTTAATGCTGGGAGCAGGGATCAGCCTTACTCTAGGCTTTATTGGCGTGGTGGTGCCGGGCATGCCAACCACCGTTTTTGTGCTCATTGCAGCCTGGTTGGCTGCCAGAAGTTCGCCATCTTTGGCACATTGGCTGGATAACCATAAAGTCACCGGGCCGATAATTCATCACTGGCGTAATGGGCGTTGCATGCCGCGACGGGCGAAATATGCCGCAGCTATCGGGATGTCGATATCTGCTGTCATTATGGCGTTCAGCAGTACGCCAACCTGGGTGATGGTTGGAACTGACATTGTTATGCTGACAGTCCTTATCTGGTTATGGCGATTACCGGAGCCGCCGCCGGCAACCGGCAGCTAACAATGAGTACCAACCGCTCTCATAACGCCCCTGCTTTGCGGGCGCTGTACCAGGCGCTTGAGTCTATGGAGGCGGATTTTCGCAATGGCATCAGCGAATACACATTGATATCAAGGTTGCAAAACCCCCCGTTTGAACTGTTAGACGAGCAAGCACTGCGAGACAACCTGTTGTTGTTTCAATGTCATTTCGTGCTGTTCAATTTGCTGTATACCCTTCAGGTGCAATGGGCCAAGGAAGGGAAAGGCTGGCTGGACATTCTGGCTACCAATATTGTGTTGCTCCCCGCACAGGATCTTTCAAACCGTCTCACGCTTCCTGATCCACTTAGAGTCTACTACCTCGACTGGAATAATCTGGATGCCACCCAGCGTGAGGATGTCGACGAACTGATTGCGGGTTTCTGGGTGAAAATGGGGAGGGCTGCTACCCCGGTTGTTACTTCGAGCGAAATGGCGCAAGCCAGAGCATTATTGGAAATAAGCGAGGAAACCGTTCTCGACAGAACATTAGTGAAAAAGCACTATCGTCGTCTGCAGCACCTTCATCACCCCGACAAAGGTGGAGACAACACCCATTCCCGTCAATTGGTATGGGCTTATGAAATGCTCATCAGCCAGTGCTGAGCGTCGTCTTTAGTCAGTTGCTTTCAGCTATCAATGGGAAGGCGTACGCAATCCGCCAAAGTAAACTTTCATAATAATGGGGGCACGCTTTTGCATGTCGAATTCTTCCGGCGCTTCTAAGTATTCGTGTAATACACCGCGCATGAAACAGCTCATCGCAATCGTGTAATCTTCAGCGCTAATATCATCGGCAATGTGACCCAATTTAATAGCGCGTTTGTAATAACCTGCGAAGGCTTGCATTTTTATCGCTTTCGCTTTGACTTGTTCTTCCTGTCGGCATTTCAGCTCGCCACTGTAATCACATTTTAACAAGAAAAGCGTAAGTGCTTTACGTTGCTGAATATCTCTGTCGAGTTCTAAAAAAATATTGGTACAAAGCTCCTGTAATTGGCCGACAGGATTCGGGTGTTCAGCTTCCAAACCTTCCATGATTCGTTCAATGAATGGAGTATGTAGACTGTCGTGAAGCGCGTCGAAGATCTCCATTTTGTTTTTGAAGTGCCAATAAACGGCACCCCTTGTTACTTCTGCTCTGCGCGCAATTTCTTCAAGGGATGCTTTGGCAACGCCACGCTCTGAAAAGACGTCCACGGCCGCTTTTAAAATGGCCTGTTTAGTGAGTTCGGCATCTTCTTTTGTTCTGCGCATAGGATTCTCCGCGAGATTGACAACATACATACAAGAACGTATCTTTAAGAAAGTAAACTTTTATTGCACAATTGTCCAGCCTTTCAGGCTGAATCAGGAAGACTCACTGTTATGAAAAAACTTTTGTTATCTACCGTCACGGCTATCGCTCTGGCTATTGTCGGTGGCTGTTCGGATCAGGGTGAACAACAGGCTGCACAGGCGGGTGCAGGTCAGCAACCGGCACCCACAGTTTCAGTAGTCACTGTGCAAAATCAGCCTGTTGAACATCTGGTCACGCTTCCTGGTCGTGTTAGCCCTATGCAGCAATCGCAAGTACGTCCGCAGGTTGAAGGTGTACTTACCGAGCGCCTGTTTGAGGAAGGGGCACTGGTAGAAAAAGGTCAGCAGCTTTATCAAATTGATGACGCCCGCTATGCCGCTCAATTGGCCAGCGCCAAAGCTGACCTCAAAAGTGCAGAAGCCAACCTGAAAACGTTAGAAGCGCGCTCTAATCGTTATAAAGATCTACTTACCCGAAACGCAGTAAGTCAGCAGGAATATGATGATGCGCTGGCACAAGCACAGCAAGCCGAAGCACAGATTAGCGTGGCCCAGGCAGCGGTAGATTTGGCTCAAGTTGATCTCGATTTTACCAAGGTTTATGCGCCAATCAGTGGTCAGATTAGCCGCAGTTATGTCACCGTTGGTTCACTGGTTACCGCCAGTCAAACCCAGCAACTGGCAACGATTACCCAGTTAGATCCGGTGTTTGTCGATATGCAACAAAGCGGTAAGGGCGTACTTACACTACGCAGAGCCATGCAGCAAAACGGCTCGCTTCCGGTAAAACTTATCCTTGATGAAATCACTGGCGAATCTTACGAACACGACGGCACACTCAAGTTCTCTGAGGTGACGGTAGATGAAACTACTGGTGCGGTAGCCCTTCGTGCTGAATTCCCTAACCCAGATTCTCTGTTAATGCCTGGCTTATTTGTTAAGGCCACGGTAATGCTGGGTAATTCTAATGAATTGCTGGTTCCTCAGCGTGCTACTACCCGTCAGCCAGATGGTTCGATTGGTATTATGACGGTAAATGGCGAAAGCAAAGTTGTGCCCAAAACGATTGTTGTGGGTGATACCTACAAAGATCAATACATCGTGAAGTCTGGTCTCAATAGCGGTGAAAAAGTCATCGTAACCGGATACCAGAAAGTGCAGCCCGACATGCAGGTAAATGCAAAACCCTGGCAGTCACAGAACAATCAGTAATCGCGATTAATTAAGGCAGGAACACATTTTTTATGGCACGTTTTTTTATTGATCGTCCTGTATTTGCCTGGGTATTAGCCATCATCACAATGATGGCTGGTCTCCTGTCTATACAAGGGCTCCCCATTGAACAGTATCCTAAGGTAGCGCCGCCTACGGTAAGCATTACGGCGCAATATCCGGGGGCATCCGCTGAAACCATTGAGAACACCGTAACCCAGATCATTGAACAAAATCTGACGGGTATCGATAACCTTCGTTACTTCACTGCCAGCAGTGAAAACACGCGGATGACTATTACGCTAACCTTTGAGCCGGGTACAGACCCAGACACGGCGCAGGTTCAAACGCAAAACAAGGTGCAAAGCGCCATGTCGTTGTTACCGAATCCGGTGCAGCAGCAAGGTGTTGTCGTGAATAAATCTAACGACGCGTTTGCTGTGGTAGTTGGCTTCTATTCTAAAGACGGAAACCTCTCTCAGTTTGATCTCAGCGACTTATTAGTGTCTGACTTCCAGGACCCGATTTCGCGGGTAAATGGTGTGGGTAATGTTCGTGTATTTGGTGCGCAGCGCTCTATGCGGATTTGGCTGGACCCTGAAAAACTGTATAGCTACAACATGACCCCTGTTGACGTACAAAGCGCGGTTCAGACCCAGAATACCGATATCTCTGCGGGCCAGTTAGGCGGTATGCCAGCAGTAGAAGGTCAGCAAATTAACGCCACCATTACTGCGCAGTCTATCTTGCGTACCGTCGAGGATTTCGAAAACATCGTATTGCGTGTGAACACCGACGGTTCCCAGGTACGTGTTAAAGACGTTGCCCGGGTTGAGCTGGGTTCTGAGAACTACAGCTACATTGCCCGATATAACCGCCAGCCTGCCTCGGGTATGGCGGTATCATTGGCTACCGGCGCAAACGCATTGGAAACCATTGAAGCCGTAAAAGCAAAAGTGGCTGAAATGGCGCCAGATCTGCCTGAAGGCGTGGAAGTGGTTTATCCGGTAGACAGCTCGCCATTCATTAAACTTTCCATTGAGTCAGTGGTAAAAACACTGATTGAAGCCATCGTACTGGTATTCTTCGTGATGCTGCTGTTCCTGCAAAACTGGCGAGCGACGCTGGTTCCTACCATTGCAGTGCCTGTCGTACTGATGGGTACCTTCGCGGTGCTGTACGCGTTTGGTTTTACCATTAACGTGCTCACTATGTTTGCCATGGTTCTGGCCATTGGTCTGTTGGTTGATGATGCTATCGTTGTGGTAGAGAACGTTGAACGGATCATGGAAGAAGAAGGCTTGGACGCCAAAGAAGCGACCAAGAAATCTATGGGCCAGATCACCAGCGCACTGGTGGGTATTGCGGTAGTACTTTCCACGGTATTTATACCAATGGCATTCATGAGCGGCTCTGCAGGTTCTATTTATCGTCAGTTCTCTATTACTATTGTTGCGGCAATGGGCTTCTCTGTACTGGTTGCGATTATCTTGTCGCCAGTACTGTGTATGTCGCTGCTGCGCAAAAAGGATGTACTGAACAAGAAAGAGTCCGGCTTCTTCGGTTGGTTTAACCGCAATTTCAACAAAGGCCGCGACGGTTACGAACGTGCTGCTACTGGCATGGCTGGAAAAATCAAACGCTTCCTGCTGATTTACGTTGTGCTGGTGGGTGGTATGGGATTCATTTTCACCCAACTACCAGGTTCATTCCTGCCAGATGAAGATCAGGGCCGGGTAATGGTATTGGTGAATGCGCCACCGGGTTCAACGGCTGGCCGTACACTGGAATCGATGAAGACCGTTGAAGACTTCTTCCTCGACCAGAAAGGTGACATGGTTAAAGACATGTTTACCATCGTAGGCTTTAGTTTCACGGGTGCCGCTCAGAACTCCGGTATGGCGTTTGCGCACTTAGTCGATTGGGAGAAGCGCGATGAATCACAAAGTGCTTTCGCTATTATCAATGAAGCATTTGGGGCTTTATCGCAAATTCAGGATGCCAGTGCATTCCCCATTCTGCCACCGCCCATTCGTGAACTGGGTAACGCGACCGGTTTCGACTTCCAGTTAGTCGATCGTGGTGCGAATGGTCACGAAGCATTAATGAATGCCCGTAACCAGTTCCTGGGCATGGCCGCACAGAATCCCAAACTGACTGGTGTTCGCCCGAACGGTTTGAGCGATGTACCTGAGTTTAAGATTAATATCGATAGTGAAAAAGCGTCGGCTTTAGGTGTCTCGTTAAGTGATATCAACAATACACTCAGCATTGCCTGGGGTTCAGCTTACGTAAATGACTTTATCGATAACGGCCGAATCAAGCGTGTTTATATGCAAGCGGATGCGCCATACCGAATGGACCCAGAAGATCTGGAAAAATGGTTCGTGCGCAACGGCGACGGTGACATGGTCGCGTTCAGTGCGTTCTCGTCAGTCGAGTGGAACTATGGTTCGCCTAAACTGGAACGTTTCAACGGTGTTTCATCGGTAAATATTCAGGGTAGCCCGTCTCCCGGAATCTCTTCTGGTGAAGCTATGGCTGAAGCGCAGAAACTGGTGAAGCAGTTGCCGCCAGGCTTCGCACTGGAATGGTCTGGTTTGTCATATGAAGAGCAGGAAGCTGGTTCTCAGGCACCTATGCTGTACGCGATGTCTATTCTGGTCGTATTCCTGTGTCTTGCAGCATTGTATGAGAGCTGGTCGGTACCGTTTGCGGTACTGATGGTGGTACCTCTGGGTATTCTCGGTTCTGTGGTCGCCGCTTTCATCTTCGGCTTACCCAACGACGTATACCTGCAGGTTGCTTTCCTGACCACGGTGGGTCTGGCTGCGAAGAACGCCATTCTTATTGTTGAGTTTGCGAAAGAGCAGTACGACGAAGGCATGGATTTGATTAAAGCTGTTTCGCTAGCCGCATCACAGCGTTTCCGCCCCATTTTGATGACCTCAATGGCCTTCATTCTGGGTGTGACGCCACTGGCAATTTCCAGCGGTGCGGGTGCAGAAAGTCAGAACGCCATTGGTATTGCAGTAATGGGTGGTATGTTTGCCGCCACCTTCCTGGCAATCTTCTTTGTGCCTATGTTCTATGTGATGGTGGTGAAGTACTTCGGTGCCAAGCGTCAACCTCACGAGGAAAGCTAGCTCTGGCTAGAAACGCAAAATCATAATTTATCGTATCACCCCGCATTTCGCGGGGTGATTTTTTTCTGTTCGGCTATTTCTGTTAAATGTTAATCGCGATCAACACCTTTAGGGCAGAATGTGGCAAGATGCCGCTATTGGCTGTACAACGTTATGATGCGAGGAACGCAAAATGGCTGTGGCTTTACCTCCTAAACCAGTCTGGAATCAGTTAATTAAATCAGGTTGTCGTGTATTCGTCGGTGGCAACGCGTCGGTGCCTTATGCACTCATCCAAGACCTGATCGATCACAGCACAGGTTTCAGCGATATTGAAATGGTCCATATGCTGGCACTGGGCGATACCCGCTGGGCCAGTGAAAAGCACCGGCAGCTGTTTAAAGTGAACACCTTTTTCATCGGCGGCGAAGAAGTTCGCCGGGCGGTAGATGAAGGCCGGGCAGACTATACCCCTTGTTTCCTGTCTGAAATGTCGGGCCTATTCAGTGACGGCACCTTGCCGTTAGATGCAGCGCTGGTGAATGTCAGTCCGCCAGATGAATATGGTTATTGTTCGCTGGGCGCGTCGGTAGATATCTGTATGTCGGCAGTGCGTAACGCCGATGTGGTGATCGCGCAGATTAATGACATGGTGCCACGTACCTCCGGGCATTCTTATATTCATATCAGTGAAATTACCGCTTGTATCCAAAGCGATCAGGAATTGGTAGAAGTGGCGCCGCCCCCCATCGACAGCATTACAGAGCGGATTGGCCAGTATGTGGCCATGCTGGTGGAAGATGGCTCAACCTTGCAGTTCGGTATTGGTAAAATCCCCAGTGCGACGCTAAAGTATTTGCTGCATCATAAAGATTTGGGTATTCACAGTGAAATGCTCACCGACAGCATTATTGAAGTTATCGAATCTGGCGCGATCACCAACCGTAAGAAAACCTTCCACCCGGGTAAGCTTGTCACCAGTTTTGCGATTGGTACCCGTCGTCTGTATGACTATATTGATAAAAACCCCCACATTGAGTTTTATCCCAGCAGTTACGTGAACAAGCCAACGAACATCGCTAAGAACGATACCATGGTAGCGATCAACAGTGCGTTGGAAGTCGACTTAACCGGCCAGGTTGTGGCGGATTCATTGGGGCATGACTTTTATAGTGGTATTGGCGGTCAGGTGGATTTTGTCAGTGGCGCGTCGATGAGCAAAGGCGGGAAAGCGATTATTGCTTTACCCTCAACTGCCAAGGGCGAAACGGTATCTCGCATCAAGCCTTGTATTTCAGAAGGGGCGGGCGTAGTGACCAGTCGCGGAAATGTGCAATACGTGGTTACCGAGTACGGTGTGGCGGCGCTGCGAGGCAAGAGTATTCGCGAGCGAGCACTGGAACTTATTCGTGTTGCCCATCCAAAATTTCGCGGCCAGTTGCTCGAAGAAGTTCGCAAGAACTATTGGGTGCCTCATTATCAGGAAAAGTACCCCACCGATATCGCAGAGCTAGGCGCAATTCAGCTGCAAAAGCTGGTGATTCAGGGAGATACCTATTATTTGCGACCGCTCAACCCGGCCGATGAACGTCGGTTACAAGAGTTTTTCTATTCTCATACGAAAGAAACCCTGCGCTTGCGTTACAACTACGATCCGAAGCAAATGTCTCGGGAGAAGTCGTGTAATTTGGTGAGTGTTGATCAGCGCACAGATGCGGCGCTGTGTATCGTTCGTCAGGAAGGTTCGCGGATAATGATTCATGCGGTAGGGCGTTTTTATTTTAATCCGGCAGATAACTCCTGTGAGGCGGCCTTTGTCACACGGGAAAATCAGCAGGGTAAAGGCATGGCGAAGCTACTGCTGTCACGTCTTATCGATATAGCCCGCGCCCGCAAAATGCGCAGGATGCTAGCCTATGTGCGAGCCGAAAACAAAGCCATGATTGCGATATTTGAAAACGCCGGATTCAAGCGCTTGTTTTCCAGCGACCCAAGTGATGTGGAGCTTGAATTAAAGCTAGAGGAGGAAGCGTGACAGTAAGGATATTTCGCGGCAAAGACTGCATTCATCATGATGTAGGGCATGACCATCCGGAATCGCCAGACCGCCTGTACGCTATCGATGATCAGTTATTGTCATCGGGATTAGAAATGACCTGTGAACATGCCGATGTGAAACCCTGTAAACGGGAATACTTGGCCTTAGCTCACGATCCGTACTATGTCGACAGTGTATTTGAACGCGCCCCGAAAACCGGCGTGGTGTGGGTAGAAGACGACACCGGTATGACCCCAATTACCTTGAGTGCAGCGTTGTACTCTGCGGGTGCGGGCGTCGACGCGGTAGATTGGGTTATGGCGGGGGACGACCGACAGGCATTCTGTGCAGTGCGTCCGCCGGGTCACCATGCCGAGTATGCGTCAGCACAAGGGTTTTGTTTCTTTAATAATGTTGTTGTAGCAGCACGCTATGCCTTGCACCATCACGGTTTAAACCGGGTGGCGATTGTGGATTTCGATGTGCACCACGGCAATGGGACGGAAAACATCATTGCGGGCGACGAAAGCATCATGATGTTCTCGTCGTTTCAACATCCGTTTTATCCCCACAGCGGTTCGCCAGTATCAGCCAGTAATATTCAGGGCGTGCCACTGGATGCGGGTTGTACCGGTGAGGTTTTTCGCGAAAAGGTAAATTACTGGTTTGATGCACTACGAAATTACAAACCAGAGTTGATCCTGATTTCTGCTGGCTTCGACGCCCACGCTGAAGATCCCATGGCCCACCTGCGATTACGGGAAGATGACTACAAGTGGATTTCAGCAGAACTACGAAAAGTAGCAGATGAGGTGTGTCATGGTCGCATAGTCAGTACGTTGGAAGGCGGCTACAACCAAAGCGCGCTGGCCCGTTCTGTCGTTGCTCACATAAAAGGCCTGCAAGGCGACACCCTGGAACGCGGCGGGGCATGAGCCGTATATCTCTGGCTGACTCCCTTGCGCCAGAGAAAACGCCTGAGTGGGCTCACGCCGTGTTTGCGATTGAATATGCGTCTCCCCGCTCAGCCAGAACGCCGCCTCACGCATCCGACGTGGGGCAGTAACAGCCTTCACCATCGGCGTTAATCATTGCGCCCTGATAGTTATCTTGTTTTACCCAATTGGCAATAGTAGCCACCAAATCATCACCGGTATAACACCCAAGTCCTGTGGCGTAAGCACCGAGATAGCGAAGCTGATTTTCTGCGTCGAGCACCGCAAGGGCAGGGAAGGATGGCACGATATTGACCAGCGATGGATGATCTGACAAATTCACTATGCTCATTGAGTAGCCCTGTTCTTTAAGCAATTCCGATAAATCATACTGATGTTGGCGGCTCAGCGAATTGCAGAAACAAGGGCTATCGGTTTGTAAATGGACTAAGGTACCCGGACGAATGCCGGCTTCGTTTAAGTAGGCTGCAAAACGGGTATCAAAGTCGCGCTCAGAAGATGCAGCAGTCAATGATAGCTGTGGATCGAACTCAGATGTTTGATTGCCGCCGTAAATCCAGAGTCCTGTCGTAACAGAGCAAAGCCAGACGGCAACCACTAGCCATCCGGCTTTCTTTTTCATCATACGGTGAACTTCATCACAGCTTGCTGCATGTTTTTGCAAAGATTGGTTAATTGCACCACTTGCTGCTCAAGACGGGCGGCAGTTGACGCTTCGTCTTGGGAGAGCTCGTGCATTTTTGCCGTGCTCGCCGCAATAGATTGTGATGCAGCTTCCTGCTCGACTGCGGAGCTAGCAATTTCAGCCATATTGTCAGACGCTGCGGTGATCTGAGATTCAATCTCGGTCATCGCTGCGCTGGCAGAAGATGAGTTATCTACGGCATTATCCACCAGCGTAATACAGCTTTGCATTTGCTCTACAGAGCTTGCTGTACTTACTACCAGTTTCTCAGTAATCGTGGTAATCTCGTCGGCGCTTTCTTTTGAGCGAATTGCCAACGTACGTACCTCATCTGCCACCACCGCAAAACCTCTGCCGTGCTCACCTGCACGGGCAGATTCAATAGCCGCATTCAGTGCAAGTAGATTAGTCTGCTCTGCCACGGCAGTGATAGAACGCATTGCGTCGGAAATATTTGCACAACGTTCATTAAGTTCAGCGTTGGTTTGCGCCGCTTTGGTTAACATGCTTTTCAAAGAGGCAATTGAACCCGCCGTTGCATCGATAGCCGCTTTGGACTCGCTGGTGAGTGAGGACGCTTGGCTTGTTTTATCGTTGGCAAGCTGGGTTCTTTGGGAAGTAAGCTGCATCGATGCCGCGATTTCTTCTGAAGCAGAAGATACGCTACTTACTTCGTTAGCTGCCTGCGCACTGGTGTTACTCAACTCAGAAGTGGCTCCCTGAATTTGCTGGCTGGCGGAAGCAACTTCGTTAGTCAGTCTATTAGCATCAACGGCAAGAGATTTCATTTGCGATAATAAGTCTGCAAATTGTTTGGTGCCTTCGCTCTGCGCTACTTCAACGGTGAGGTCGATGCGACCCTGTTGTGCCAACACTTTATCAACGGTATTGCTTAAAGCAAATGCGTTCATACCCTCATCATAAGAGCGCTTAGCCACAAACATTAATGCTGCGCACTCTGACACAGCGAACAAGGCATGCATGATAAGAATAGGAAAGCTGAGATGGCCGTCTTCGAAGATAGTCACTCCAATGCCCTGAGATTGAAGAAAAAAGAAGCCAACGTGATGGACGGCCACCACAGCAGTAGAAACGCCAATGACGATCCAATCGCGAAATACCACCAGCATGGCCAGTAATGCGAATATCTCGAAGTGCCATTCAATCAGCCCATAGGCCTGATTAATGTGCAGTGCAGTCATTAACTGTACGGCGATGCCGATACAAATACGACTCAACGCGGAATCGGGTTGAGTAAAACTAAGAATCAGCGGCAATGCAACGGTAGGTACGCCAATGATAAAAGCCGGAAGTAGCTCACCAGTATAAAAACCAATTGCGATTGCCAGGACAAGCTGTACAGGTAGAACAAGACGGAATAATTTTTGACCGTCCTGAATCCAAGGAAATTGCATACTGAACCCTCTAGGTGACAAGGCTACATTGAGTATAGGTCAACTTTCGTTTTTCTGAACTCAACCCTTAATTTAGAGAAGTATAGATATGAAATTAATTTAACGGTATGACACTTTTGTCTAAAAAGCGCTCTATGTCACAAATGTCACGAAAACATCATAGCCACTTTTTCCAGAGCATAGCGACAAGCATGATAATAGTTAGAAAAAGCATGCCTGCTATTAGAATGGCAAAGGCTTGGGGAGAGTCGGTACCTGGTAATCCTCCCACATTCATGCCAAATAATCCGGTTAAAAACGACAGCGGCAGGAAAATCGCCGTTACCATAGAGAGCACGTACATGCGCATACCTTGTTGATCGGCAATGCGGTTACGAAGCTCGTCTTGCAACAGAACCGCCCGCTCCCGCGCGAGATCTAAATCTTCGACATAGCGGGTAATGCGGTCAGACTGTTCTCCTAAAAAGAATACCTGGCCTTCATTTAAAAAACTGTTGAAACGTAGTAAAGCGTCGAGGGCATCCCGCTGCGGGGCGAGAAAGCGACGGATTGCGGCGGACTGCCTGCGGAGATTAGAGAGTACCTTTCGGTCGGCCTTATCTAATTGATAATCTTCTTCGAAATCGAGTAGCGCATCGTTAATTTCTTCCAGTGTTTCGTGAATGACATCGGCAAGACGCAACACCAAATCGAGTAGAAGCGCCTTTGGTGATTCTGGCGGAGCGCCAGAGGTGACATCGTCCTGTAACGCCAATACTGACATCAATTGACGGCCTTTACGTCTGGCTGTGATGATAAGGTTATTGGTGCACCAAATCCTCAGCGAAACCATGTCTTCCGGATCGGCTTCCGGGTTTTTGTTTATTCCGCGAAGAAACACCAATACGCCATCGTCCATCTGCATTGCCCGCGGGCGAGTGACTTGCGCGCACAATGCGTCAGACACGCTGCATGCAATTGAGAGTGATTGCAGCAGTTGCTCTGAGTCTTCGGCATCACTTTGCATATGAATCCAGATATATTCCCCTGCCTCGCAATGGTAATTCAATTCCTGTTGCGTAAGTGAACGGGCCTTACCGGTCTGATTTATGACATAGGCAGAGAGAAAGGCGTTATCGGGCATCGTGTTCAGGCTCCTTGCATGACTGGTCAAGTTGATTGGCTTCGGGAATTCCGTGCCTGTTACTGAGACTATGATACAGTACGCCCATTCAGGCCACACCTATAGGGCTACTATGCGAAAATTCGTTCGATTTTTTATTCTGTTACCGCTGTTTACGTTGTTGCTGACTGCGCAAGCACACGCTTTTACGTTCAGGTTGTCTCAGAAAGATCTAAACCAGGTTGTGGGCATGACTTTCCCGCAGACCCAGTATTATGAAGGGATGAAGGTTGTTTTCAGCAATCCATATTTAACACTTTCGGCAAACAATAAGGTGGCTGTAGACGTGAATATTCACGGTTCCCGGGACGGTCAGCAAATGGAGGCCAAGGCGACGCTAAGTGGCCTGCTTCGTTATGATGGTACTAACGGCGAATTGCAGATAGAACGGCCAATGCTGAATGATTTTAAGGTGCTGAACAGTACGCTGCAAAATGACAAGGACATTGTACGTTGGGCTGAACAGCTGAAAGGGCAGTCGGCACCGATTATTCTGTTAGTGAACTTTAAAGATCTGAATCTTTCGATTTTAGGAAATCAGCTACCCAGTGATATACGCGTAGAGGCGGGTCAACTGGTTATCGTGTTTTAGGTATCAGCATGTCGAGAATTTGTTTTTTGTCTATGGATGTTGAAGACGCGGAAGCATTCTTTGTGTATGACGACATGCTGATCCCGGATTTCAATGCCTCAGGCTATGAAGTAGAAACGGTCTCCTGGCGCAGTACCACGGTGAACTGGAATGATTTTGACCATGTGATTGTGCGCAGTCCATGGGACTATCAGCAGGCGCCCGAGGCTTTTATTGCTTGCCTCGAAGCCATCGATGCATCGTCAGCAACGCTGCATAATCCGCTTTCATTGATGAAATGGAATATTGAGAAAACGTATCTCAGAGAGCTGGCTGAGAACGATGTTCCCATTGTGCCGACAGTGTGGGCTGATACGTATTCAGCAACCTGGTTTGAAGCACAATTTGCGGCTTTGGGGTGTGATGAAGTAGTGATCAAGCCAGCGCTAAGTGCCAATTCCGATGACACGTTCAGGGTTCCTCAATCGCAGGCCGGTGAGTTTCACGGGAAGCTGAGTGCGTTGTTTAAAGATCGGCTGTTGATGGTGCAGCCTTTTCTGAACAGCGTGATTACTGAGGGTGAGTATTCACTTTTCTATTTTGGCGGCGAGTATAGCCACACGTTACTCAAACAACCTAAAGCCGGTGATTTCCGGGTACAGGAAGAGCACGGTGGGCGACTTTCTGCGTACACACCCACTGCAGATATGCTTACCGTTTGTGAGGCGGCATTAGGTGCAATGCCTACGGATTATCTTTACGCCAGGGTCGATTTGATTCGGGTTGATGGGCATTGGGCAATCATGGAGTTAGAGCTGATAGAGCCTTCGCTTTACTTCAATATTGACCCGACATCCCCTAATCGTTTTGTCGATGTATTTGTAACTCGCTTTGGCAAAGGGCACTAGCCAAACGTTACTTTTGTGTCGTATTAGAAGTATGAAAATATAAAGCAACGCGTCCTGCGTTGCTTTTTTATTCAACATCAGTCACGCATACGGCTTTCTTTTTCCCGCTTCACCGTATCACGCCGTTGCACATGTGAACGTTGCGGATAGCTGCGCACATTTTGATTCTGCGCTGACGGACGTTCTCGCTGCACGGTCGGTTTAGTCTGATAGCTATTTTTCACCACATCCTGCCGGGGCTTATAGGCTTCTCGCTTTTGTTCGGCGGTCCGGGCATATTCACGCTGGCTTTGTGTCGGCGTGGTAACGCGACGTTCCCGATTAATATTGCGGTTGTCATTTTTATCACTTGACGTACGAACGTAAGATTTCTTCTCAATATGGGTTTCACGTTGCGGTTTAGACGACAGGCCTCCTCGGGATGCTGCCGTATGGTGATTAGACACCGGAGAATAGTCCACCCGGCGTTTCACAGTGTGAGTTTGATTCACATAACGTGTGCCCGGCGTGCGAACAACATTGTCTGAGTAGCGTACCCGGCGGTGATTCGCGTTATGTTGCCATGGCTGATAATCTCGGCTGTAACTGCGCTTGATGTCGTTGCCATAATAGAATCGTTTCACTGGGCGATGGGTGACAACAACGTGGCGGTCGTGCCAGCTGATACCACCGAAATAAAAATGGGTGGAAAGACGTATGCTCGGGCTCCAGTAAAAGCCAGCAGTGAAGCGGTAGTGACTAGGCTGATGCCAGTAAACAGGCGCAACCGGGTGCCACCAGTTGCCATATACCACTCGCGTGTCATAGTAAGGCACATACACAATTTCTTTGCGCACAGGCGCGATAACAATAGTCTCTCTATCTCGCTCAATGCGCTGATATTCGTTATCACCCAGGGTACCTGCATTCAGCGCATGCTGGCGTAAAACTTGAACCCGCGCCAGCACCCGGCCCTGGCTAATCAGTACGTTATCGCCCAATGCCTGTAACCAATCTAAATCTCCGCTGAGGGTCCGCAGAATATCAGTAAACGGCACAATGGCTTTGACGCTTGGGTCCCAGTCGAAGTTTTCGATTTCCCGCTCCACGTCTTCCCCATCCAGGTGGCTATGCTGCTGACGCCAACGATCAGCGGCAATCACTTCGAGGGGATAAGTCGATGCAATCAGAATATGGGTCAGTATGGTGTCGGGATACAGGGCGATAGGCGCCAACAGACTGTCCAATTCAGCATCCGTATAGCTGTCAGCCTGGGACTGCGTGGCATAACTGTCTTGTTTGGCCATGGCAGGCAAAGATACCATCGCCCCCGTGGAGAGCGATAAAATCACTGCAAGGGTTAACCGTTTCATAAAAACTCCTGAATTCTGCGTAGGGTGCAGAATAGTGTGAAGATAGGAAACGTTATAACCGGCGGGAAATTAACCTAAGCTGAACCAACATCAAATGCTGCGTTCAGCTTCTGTGAAACTAGTCGAACAGGTGAGGGTCGAAAACGTGACCAAGTTTTTCGGTTTTGGTTTTCAGATAGTTTTTATTGTCTTTGGTCATGCCGTGGTCGATGGGCGTTCTGGACACAATTTCGATTCCAAGGTCGTCTAGCGCTTTCAGCTTTCGGGGGTTGTTGGTCATTAACTCAACCTTGCTTACTTTCAGCGTTTCCAGCATCAGCTTACAAATATCATAGCTGCGTAGATCAGCATCGAAACCAAGGTGTTCATTAGCTTCTACGGTGTCCATGCCGCTGTCTTGCAAATTATAAGCGCGGATTTTGTTGAGTAACCCAATGCCTCGGCCTTCCTGACGCAAATACAAAATAACGCCAAATCCGTGGTCAACCACATTCTGCATGGCTTTTTCAAGCTGATAACCGCAATCGCAACGGGTGCTGAAAAGCGCATCGCCGGTAAGGCACTCAGAATGAATACGTATCGGCACCACATCGCCCTCGTTCCACGTACCATAGGAAAGCGCCACGTGTTCCTGGCCACTGAGTTCCACAAAGCCATGGATGCGGAAATCGCCCATTCTGGTAGGAAGCTTGGCGGAGCTGATATATTCGTATTTTGGTTGCTTACTGGTCATTGCACTTCTATGCCTGCTTGATAATCCACGCTAATGTGGGGTCGGGCGGGCATTTTACAAGATTTTGAGTGTGATATTATAGCAATTCATCATGAATTATGTCGCCTTGTTCGTTCGATAAAGACGATTAATGCCAAATTGGCTATTTAGCGTGTAGCCACTGCCAGAGAAAATCTGCGGTATTGTTAATGCCCCCAGCCGATTCCAGCCAAATTGAATCGCACAACCATTCTATGCACAGCAGCATTCTTACGTCCTCTGCGATGATAACAACCTGCACGCGGTCGGCGCCCCATTCGGGCTCCTGAGCTTCAGCACCCAAGGCACTAACCAACTGTGAAATAAACAGATTGGTTCGTCCGGGTGTTTGGGGTAGTGGAAAGTCCAGCACAATGGTGTCATCTATTCGACGTGCGGACTGCCGGATTTGGTTTACGTCTAACTGCTGCACGACAACATGCCTCCTTGATTGGCTTCTGAGGGTTTGGCGTATTTATGGTTATCCCAGCATGTGTCGAAAGGCGACGTTACGGCCTGAAACAACGCTTCGCACTCGCTAAAATCGCCAGCCTCTGCGTGCTCAATGGCTTGTTGTAGCAAATGGGTGCGCGGCACAACCACAGGGTTCAAATTGAGCAGCGTGTTTTGGGATACTGAATGATCTCGATATTGTTGGTACTGATGCCACCAACTATCGAACTGCTGCCGGTCGATAAAGTTGTCGCGCAAGGTAGACGGGTTATCTGCATGGTTGGTAAGTGCTAACTTTCTAAATGACGACGTATAATCAGCACGCTCTTTTTCAATGAGTTCGAGCCACTGGTTCACTATATTCTGCGTTTCCGGTGCATCTGCAGGAAGGCCCATGCGTGCAGCCATTACATGCTGGAATTGGCTAATAAACGTTGTCTCGTATTTCATTAGTGCAGCGCGAATGCCATCAACTGAACAATAATCACTGAAACAGTGCGCCAATACATTCAGGTTCCATAAGCCAATGCTTGGCTGTTGGTCGAAGGCATAGCGGCCCTGATGGTCAGAATGATTAAACACCGCATTGCTCTTGAATGATTCCATAAACGCATAAGGACCATAATCGAAGGTAATGCCGTGAATTGACATATTATCGGTGTTCATGACGCCATGGATAAAGCCGTGATTTTGCCAAAGGGCGATGAGTCGAGCGGTACGAAGCACAATAGTGTTAAGTAGCGCCAAGTGCGGATTTTCTGCGTCTAAGCATTCAGGGAAATGGTTGGCTAGTGTGTACTGAAACAATGCGTCCAGTTTCTCTTTTTCACCGCTATGATAATAAAACTCGAAGTGTCCAAAGCGAATATGACTGGGGCTAGTTCGAATCATCATTGCGCCGGGTTCGGGCTGTTCACGAAACACAGTTTCATCGCTACTGAACAGACATAAACTTCGGGATGAGGCAATGCCAAGCGAATGCAGGGCTTCGCTGCCAAGGTATTCACGAATTGTAGAACGTAATACGGCGCGTCCATCAGCACCTCGTGAATAGGGCGTCTGGCCTGCCCCCTTGAGGTGAAGGTCAAAAGAATGTCCGTTCTTGTCTGTAGCTTCACCCAACAGTAACCCTCGTCCATCACCGAGATACGGGTTCCATTGTCCAAACTGATGGCCTCCGTATTTCTGTGCAACGGCGCCAGCGCTCAGCACTGAAGCTGGGCAGGACAATTGCTCGGTAATGTGATTTTGCTGCCACCAGGATTCTGGCAGTCCAAGGGAAGTCGCAAGTGCATGGTTTACTAATTGAAGACGCTGACCAGACAACACCTGCGGCGTAACGGGGGATGCCAGGGCCGACAGATTTTCTGCATAGCGATGAGTAAGCGGCATAATGACCACCAGATTGACAATCAGGTGGGCAGTGTAAGAAATCCGGCGTCAGTGTGCCAGTGTTCTCAGGTGATTGATAACTTTCATTTCGCCCCTCTGTATTCACATTCGTGTTGTTAATGAAATTTAATATTCACAACGCTAAACTGCCTGAGTAGACATTGCGTAACGATTACTACCAATTCTTACTTTGCAGGGAGTTTGCACGTGTTAACGATTCACCATTTAAATAACTCGCGTTCGCAGCGCATTTTGTGGCTGTTGGAAGAACTGGGTGTGGAGTATCACCTGGAAAAATATCAGCGTGATGCGAAAACCGGCCTTGCCCCTGCTGAAATGAAAGCCGTACATCCGCTGGGTCGTTCACCTGTGTTAACCACCGATACCACGACGCTCGCTGAATCTGGCGCCATTATCGAATTCATTGTCCGGCACTACGGGAAAGACAGCTTTGCAAAGCCGTCGAACGAGCAAAGTTTGCAACAGTATGATTTTTGGATGCACTTTTCAGAAGGGTCATTAATGCCTGCGAAGGTAGCATTAATGGTGTTTTCGAAAGCAGAAGAGAAAGTGCCGGGGCTTATTCGCCCTATGGTTCGCAAACTCTTAGGCGAAATTGCCAACGCCTACTATCGGCCTAACCTGAAGCAGAGTTTGAAGTACACCGAAAGCCATTTGCAGAACCATGCCTGGTTTGCCGGTAGCGAACCCACAGGGGCCGATGTGCAAATGATTTTCCCTTTGGAAGCCATGGTGGCTACAGGGAAGGCAGCTGATTACCCGGCCATTAAAGCTTATGTAGAAAAGGTGCATCAACGCCCGGCCTACCAACGTGCATTGGAGAAAGGTGGTAAGTACGACTATGCCTGATCACTGCTGCCGCTTTTCGGCGCTTTAATCATTTAGGGTGCTGTCGAGGTAATCTTTTATTAACTGCAGGAAAGCCTCGCCATAACGCTCAAGCTTTGTTTTACCCACTCCGCTAACATCCAGGAAATCGTTCACAGTGGTCGGTGTTTTTGCAGCCATGTCGGCCAGTGTCGCATCACTGAAGATAACGTAAGGCGGCACGCTGTGTTCTTCTGCCAGCGCTTTTCGAAGGTGTTTCAAGCGTTTGAAGAGGGCCTTATCGTAAATTGCTGGTGTTTTGCTCACCCGTGTATCAGGTTTAAAGCTCAAACGCGGCACAGCAAGCTCCAGTGCCACTTCGCCTTTCAATACCTGACGGGCATTTTCATTCAGTCTTAACATGGCTCCGGCGGTAAGGTCGACTCTCACCAGTCCTTTGTGAATAAGCTGGTTAATCATACTATGCCAGTAACCGTCGGGCTTTTCCTTTCCGATCCCATAGGTACTTAAATTTTGATGACCGGCTTCCATGATGCGCTTCAATGCTTTGCCACGAAGCACATCAATAAGGTATTGCGAGCCAGCCTGTTGTTCTAGACGTAAAATACACGACAGAATTTTTTGCCCAATCACCAGGCCATCTATGAGTTTGGGTGGGTCGATGCAAATATCGCAGTTACCGCAGGCGGTATCACTGTATTGAGAGAAATAGTTAAGTAATACCTGACGGCGGCAGGTTTGCGCTTCAGCGAACGCTTCCATAGAGGCAAATTTCTGTAACTCTACGTTTAACCTGTCAGTGGCTTCGCCTTGTTCAATCCACTGCCGAACCCGCGCGGCATCCTTTTCATCGTAAAGCAGCATCGCTTCAGACTCGAGGCCATCACGACCAGCGCGCCCCGTTTCCTGGTAGTAGTTTTCAATACTGCGGGGTACGTCGTGATGCACAACAAAGCGTACGTTAGATTTATTGATACCCATGCCGAACGCGACCGTGGCAATAACGACATCGACCTGATCGTTGAGGAAGCGGCGCTGCACATACTCTCGCTCATCGGCGTCCATTCCGGCGTGATAGGCTGCACAGCTGATGCCCTCTCTGTGTAAGCGGGCGTGTAAATCGTCTACCTTGGCACGGCTATTACAATAAATAATGCCACTGCCGTCTTGTTGTTTAACATAGTCACGTACTTGATCAAAGGCTTTGTATTTTGCCATTACCCGATAGCGAATATTCGGTCGATCGAAACTACCTTTATAAACGAAGGGCTCGTTGAGATTTAATTGCACCAGAATGTCCGCCTGGGTGGCGGCATCTGCGGTGGCGGTGAGGCCGATAACTGGAATATTTGGGAAGCGCAGTTTTAGTAAGCCCAGCGCGCGATAATCCTGGCGGAAATCGTGACCCCAGTGGGAAACACAGTGGGCTTCATCCACGGCAAACAGCGCAACGGTTTGGGCTTGCAGAAAAGACATGAGCCAAGGAGTGAGCAATTTTTCAGGCGATACGTATAAGAGCTGCAAGTTGCCACTGGTGATACGCGCAAGAACGGACTGCTGTTGTTCCTGGTCTTGCGTGGAGTTAATGTAAGCGGCGCTAACACCCACTTCCCGCAGCTGTTCAACTTGGTCTTGCATGAGTGAAATTAGTGGTGATACCACCACTGCCACCCCTTGCCTGACAAGCGCCGGAATTTGATAACACAGAGATTTTCCGCCACCTGTGGGCAACAGCACCAACGCATCCTGCCCGTTCGCTACGGCATCGATAACAGCTTGTTGGCCATCTCTGAATTTATCGTAGCCGAAAACTTTCGACAGTACCTCTAGGGGCGTCGACGGCAGTTCAGGCGTTATATTTTCGGCGGTTGGGGAGTCAGAAGTTGTCATCGGCGGTGATTTTACGTGTTTTCTCGCAAGTGTTCACGGCATTTGCGGTACAGTTTACTTTATGTTGTTGTGTTGCCGTGAAAAAAAGCTAACATCAGCAGCACAGAATGTTGGAGGAATGAAATATGGCCGAACCGTTACCGGATCTCATTGAGGAGTTGGTTTCTGACGCTCAGAACGAAGATCCCGCCGCCGTATTAACAACGCTTGCCAGCGAAGATGATGTCTCTATCGCTACGGTGCTGGAATCATTACCTGTAGAGCTGCGTATTTCTACCTGGGAAGGGCTACCGCGGGATCGTAAAATCGACGTGCTGGTTGAGATGCGTAGTGATCCCCGGGAAATTTTAATAGATGCGACACCGGATACAGAATGGGCGCTGATGTTTGCAGACATCGAGGCGGAGTCGCTGCTGGAGCTAATGGATTCGCTACCGTCGCGACTCATGGACCTGGCTTTCAAAGCCCTGGATGAACAGCAACAAGCCTTCTTTCGCGAAGCCACGCAGTTTACTGACAGCGAGATTGGTCACTGGATTTCCCACGAGCAATTGGCGCTGCCCATCAACGCTAAAGTACGAGACGCCTTGCGTCTGATTCGCCGGAATGTTCCCAGTCACTCTGACACGATTTTCCTGACTAACCGCTCTGGTCAGTTCTCTGCTGCGGTAAAGCTGACTAAGGTGTTCGGGGCGCCTGAGCACGTTCCGCTGGTAGAACTCACCATCGAGAATATGCCGGTGCTGAAGGTTACCGATGACACCACCGTTGCCTCGCTGCAGTTACAACGCTCGGGCTTCGCGTCGCTGCCTGTGGTAGACGACAACAATAAGCTTATGGGGCGCTTAGATGTGACCTCTGCCAGTGAATTGGTTAATGAGAATTACGAACGTCAAGTCATGGCGTCTGCAGGTATGGATGAAGACGAGGATTTGTTCTCGCCCGTTGCAAAAAGTGCCCGAAACCGCGCCCTGTGGCTAGGCATTAACTTGCTAACGGCATTTTTGGCTTCCTGGTTTATTGGCATGTTTGAGGGAACGTTGCAGCAAGTCGTTGCGCTGGCGGTACTGATGCCGGTGGTGGCTAGCATGGGCGGTATCGCCGGTAGCCAAACGCTTACACTGATTGTGCGGGGGCTAGCACTGGGCCAAGTAACCAAAGCTAACTTCCGGGCGCTAATGATGAAAGAGCTCAAAGTCGGCGGCCTTAATGGTGTTATTTGGGCGATTATTATCGGTATTGTTGCGTCGGTATGGTTCTCCAGCGCTGCCCTGGGTATTGTGATTTGCCTGGCTATTCTGGTGAACATTGTATCAGCGGCCCTTGCCGGGGTGTTTCTGCCGGTATTGCTGGACAAGCTGAAAATCGACCCCGCGCTTAGCGGCTCCGTCATCCTCACAACCGTGACAGACATCGTCGGCTTTGTCGCATTTCTCGGATTGGGAACGCTTTTTCTGCTGTAATCTGCCTGCTATCTCAAAGGACTTGCGTTTGATGAAACATATCATCAACAATGCAGGTCCTTTTTTGTTTCCGTGGAATTCCATTGAGTCAGTCCTCCGCCTCCCAGGCCACCAAAGTCGGCGTCATTTGCGCCATTGCCGCTTACACGATGTGGGGCGTTGCACCTGTGTATTTTAAGCAGCTGCAGGTCTTACCGGCCATGGATATACTGATGCACCGGATAGTCTGGTCTGCAGTACTGTTATTTGGGCTCATTTTTGCGCTGAAACAATGGCCGAAAGTCTCTGCTGCACTACGCAGCCCCGCCGTCATGAAAGTCCTGTTCTGCGCCGGCTTGCTATTAGGTGCGAACTGGCTTCTTTTCATTTGGGCAATTAATAACGATCACTTGTTGGAAGCCAGTTTAGGTTATTACATCAATCCATTGATAAACGTGTTCTTTGGGCGCTTGTTCCTGGGAGAAGTATTGCGGCCAATGCAAAAAGTAGCGGTAGGATTGGCACTCACTGGGGTAGGGATCCTGATTTTCACTTTTGGTCATTTACCCTGGATAGCGTTGGTGCTGGCTATCACTTTCAGTATTTACGGTTTACTGCGTAAGAAAGTGGCGGTGGATTCTTTGCCGGGGTTGTTTATAGAAACCACATTACTGTTGCCATTTGCATTGGTTTACTGGGTGGGTTTCGCCAGTGAACAAAGCGATTTATTTGCCAATGAATGGTCTCTGAATGCCTTAATTGTGGCTGCTGGTTTAGTGACTACGGCACCCTTACTGTGTTTTACAGCAGCTGCCCGTCGCATAATGTATTCCACTCTCGGCTTTTTTCAGTACATTGGGCCGTCGATCATGTTTGTGCTGGCCTTATTCGTGTACAACGAGCCGTTTGAGATGTCCAGATTGATTACCTTCGGCTTTGTCTGGTTGGCGCTGGTGGTGTTCAGTACCGATTCATTGCGCGCGTATCGTCAGCAACAGCGCAAACTTCAGATAGAGCGGGCGCAAACCTGATTTCGCCCGCTCGACTTCGCCTTATAAAGCAGCTTGTCGGCTTCTGTAAGCAAGGTTTCAATATTCTCCCCATGAGCAAACACCAATCCGATACTGCTGGTAATGCTAAGCAACTTGTCTTTGTAAAGAACGGGGGTTTCTGACACCAGAAGACGGAAATCTTCAACACGCTTTTGCGCTTCTTGTGCCGACTGGAAAGGCAGAAATACACAAAATTCTTCACCGCCGAAACGTGCCACTGGCACATCACTAAAGAGTGATGCGATAAGTTCAGCAACGGTTTTCAACACCGCATCGCCGGCATCGTGGCCGTAGGTATCGTTCACCGATTTAAAGTGGTCTAGGTCGATAAGTGCTAATGCCTGATTTTCTGGCGACTGTCGATATTGCGTGGCAATAGAAAAAAAGAAATGACGGCGGTTTGGTAAGCCAGTGAGGTAATCAGAATTGGCTACCCTACGCAGGGTTTCAACATTCTCTAGCAATTCCAGGTTCTGCATGACCCGGCACAAGAACTCTTCATGGCAAAAGGGGCTACGTAAAAAGTCATTGGCGCCGCTTTTTAAAAACGTAGCTGGCAGTAGGCCTGTTCGGTCTTCCGCGATACCAATAATCGCCATTTCTTCTTTTGAATAGGCCCGGCGTAGCTCAGCGATAAAATGAATGCCTTCGTTACCATCTATGGTGTAATCGACAAGCATCAGCTGAATATGCGGATTGTCCGATAAGTACGCCATGGCCTCGTCTTGCCCATTGGCAGAATAAACGAGAAAGTTGTGACGTCGCAGCAGCGATACCATGGCGGTGCGACTTTTACGCTTGTCATCGACCACCAACACACCAATCGATTTGTTTTTATCCAATCGTGCAAGCAGGCGACTTAAATAATCGTAAATTTGATGATTATCTTTTACCAGATAATCAACAATTTCACGGCCTAGAATGGCTTTGCGGGTTTCGGCATCGGCTTGGTCTGTCACCACAATGGTGGGCATGAAAGCGGAAATGGTAAAGTCGATCGCCTCACCATGTGGTGCGTCGGGCAGGCTGTAAGCGACTACCGCACAGAGGTATTCCTCTGGGGTAGACAGAGAAAAGCGCACTTGGGCTTCAGTAAGAGAACTTACACCAACGGGCATCAATCCGGCCTTACGCACCAGCTTTGACACCAATTGAAGGCCCTTCTGGCTACTTTCAATCACCAGCACTTTTGTTTGCATTTCCGACCCCAGCGAGGCTAACTCTGTAAACTATAGACGTATCTGAAAGGTATCGGCTTAGGCTGGCTGAAGTTTAGCGTAAGCCAGTACCAGCCATTTACTGCCGAATTCATCAAAGTTTACCTGCACTCGGGCGTGGTCGCCAGAACCCTCGTAATTCAGCACAATACCTTCACCGAATTTGCGGTGAGTCACCCGCTGCCCTAACTGGAAGCCGGTTTGTTCGAAGCTTTCGTGTGATGTGGCACGAGAGAAACGGTTATGTACCGGACGTGATACCGTGGATTTAAGTCGCACTTCTTCTACGCATTCAGCGGGAATTTCACGAATAAAACGGGAAGCCGTATGGTATTTATCCTGACCATAAAGGCGACGACTTTCTGCATAAGTGATAAACAGCTTCTTCATGGCTCGCGTCATCCCTACATACGCAAGTCGACGCTCTTCTTCCATACGGCCGGGTTCGTCGTTGGTCATTTGGCTTGGGAACATGCCTTCTTCCACCCCGGCCATAAATACCAGGGGGAACTCCAGACCTTTCGCTGTATGGATGGTCATCATTTGCACCGCGTCTTGATCGGAGTCGGCCTGGGTTTCTCCTGCTTCAAGAGAAGCGTGGGCAAGAAAGGCACTCAGCGGCGTCATTTCATCGGCCTCTTCTGGCACGACAAACTGCTTACAGGCGGTAACCAACTCTTCAAGGTTTTCTAATCTTGCCTGGGCCTTTTCCCCTTTTTCAGCCTGGTACATGGCATAAAGGCCGGACTGACGGATGGCTTTATCTGCCTGTTCTTCCAGTGGCTGGCCTTCGGTAGCCTGTTCAAGCTCTGTGATCAGTAAAATAAAACTCTGTAGTGCATTGGCTGCGCGGCCTTTTAATGCGCCCTCAGCGATTAATAAATTACTCGCCTGCCACAGTGAACAGTTGTGCGCTCGCGCTGTTTCCCGGATGGTGGACAGGGTTTTTTCTCCCATACCTCGACTTGGTGTATTCACCACGCGCTCGTAAGCGGCATCGTCGTGTGGATGGTTAATCATGCGCAGGTAACCAAGAGCGTCTTTGATTTCCTGACGTTCGAAGAATCGTAAACCACCATAAATACGGTACGCCAAACCTTCATGAAGTAGAGCTTCTTCCAAAACCCGCGACTGGGCATTGTTACGATACAAAATGGCGGATTCAGCCAGCGGATGACCTTGCTGCAACCAGGATTTAATTTGCGAGACGATGAAACGGGCTTCATCAAGCTCATTAAAGCCGGCATACACCGATACCAGTTCACCTTCGGCGCCGTCAGTCCAGAGTTCTTTACCCAGGCGGCCGGTATTATTGTCGATAACGGCGTTAGCGGCTTTGAGTATGGTACTGGTAGACCGATAGTTCTGCTCTAGGCGGATTGTTTCTGGCTTGGGGAAGTCTTTTAGAAATTTATGAATGTTATCGACGTTAGCACCACGCCACCCGTAAATTGACTGGTCGTCATCACCTACGATCATAATGGTGTTATCACCAGTGCTACACAGCATGCGCAGCCAGGCGTACTGAATATTGTTGGTGTCCTGGAATTCGTCGACCAGTATAGCGCGGAACCGCTTCTGATAGTGAGCGAGGATCTCTGGATTGCGAGCCCATAGTTCGTGGGCACGCAGTAGTAACTCGGCAAAATCCACCAATCCTGAACGATCACAAGACTCCTGGTAAGCCGCGTAGATGTCGCGCATTTTTTGTTGGGTATGGTCGTTGTGCGTATCAATGTGCTGGGGGCGTAAGCCTTCGTCTTTATTGCCGTTGATATACCACTGCACTTGCCTTGGCGGCCAATGCTTTTCGTCCAAATTCATGGCTTTGAGGATACGTCGGATTAGGCGGTACTGATCGTCTGAGTCGAGGATCTGAAAGTTTTCCGGTAACCCGGCTTCGGCGTGATGCGCGCGCAGCAACCGGTGAGCTAAACCGTGAAACGTGCCCATCCACATGGTATGCATGCTACGTTTCATCAAACTTTCAATGCGGCCACGCATTTCTTTGGCCGCTTTATTGGTGAACGTAACCGCCAAAATTGAGAAAGGCGCAATGTTCTCTACTTCCATCAGCCAGGCGATTCGATGAACCAGCACTCTGGTTTTACCACTTCCCGCGCCGGCTAACACTAGCATGTTGGTTTGTGGGGCTGCTACGGCTTCACGTTGTTTATCGTTGAGGTCGTCGAGAAGTAAAGATACATCCATCAGGCAAGTCACCGCTGAGTTGATTAGTAAAACCGCCTGATTATGCCAGACCCCGCTGTGAATTTATACAGTAACTAAAAGGAATAGTTATTCTCGAAACACCTCGACAGCAAGATTAAATATCAGTAACTTTGACTAAAGTATAATGAACGGAAAATAACCAGTCTGGTACAGTCTTACAAATACTGTTTGTTAATTCATCGATGCGGTGTGCAGTTACGGGTAGCAGTATTTTTAGGCTTAAGCAATAAACGTTGAGTTTTCTGAATTGGAATGCTGACCTCGGATGGCCGAACTGTTATGGATTACGACGTTAAAAATGAAACCGTAGATTTCGATAACCTTATTATCGAAATCTACGATGCAGCACTTACCCGGAAGTGGGGAAGAGTGCTTGCCACATGCAATCAGGTTTTTCAGGCAGATAAAACCTTCCTGTTGCTCAGAGATCTCGTCAACGAACGGGAAGTCGCCCTTCGCATTAAAGTGCAGGAAGAAGCAGTCCATAATCCTGAAGCACTTGCTTCTCTCTCCTCTCTCTCTGTTTTTAAGCCTTTGTTTCTAAAACTCCACGAAGGCGATATTTTCGATACCAGCGAAAAGGTATTTCGTGATCAGAAAGATGCGCCCACTTTCATCGAGCAGATCCTGTCTCCGCTGAATGCTGAAAAAATGCTTGGAGCGCTATTAATGCGGGATGCCCGCTATGAAGCTTACCTGGGCGTGTGCAGAGCAGAGCAAAACGACGACTTTTCGACCTTCGAGCATGTTGCATTCAAACGATTAGTGCCTCATTTTATTCGTGCTGCCCGCTTCTTTCGAGACGAAGAAGTCTTCAGGCAACAGCGCCACTTAGCGCAAGGTTTGTACGATCATATCAAAACGGCGTTTGTGGTGTGTAACAGTAAGCTAGAAGTACAGGCGTACAATGTTCAGGCCGAATCCTATTTCGCGGAAAGCGGTGTGCTTGCGGTGAAAAATCGTAAACTCGCATTTAGCGCTTCGTCTCAGCAGAGCCGTTTTAGCGATAAAGTCAGCGAGTGCCTTCATGAAGCTGGGCTGGGAGTGGGGTCGGAAAAAGTATTGGTGATTGATGACCATGTAGACAAAATCGAGATCTTCCACATTCACAAGCTGGGCTCTCAGGCTGAAGGCGAGCGTAGAGAGGCCATGGTGGTGGTAAATATTCAATCTCGAATTAAACCCGACTGGAAAAACGTGCAGTCATGCTATGCACTGAATAAGAAAGAAGTTTTGATAGCTCGCATGCTCTATAAAGATACCCCGTACGGCGATATCTCAGTGGCCGTAAACCTGCCTGAAAGCGAAGTGAAAGATCATGTACACCGTATTTTAAAAGCAGTAAATGTTCGTAATGAGGAAGCGCTTATTGGTAAGCTGTCGATGTTTGCTCATTCTCTTTCTGGCATAGAGTAAGTGGCTGGAAAACTGCACTAACCGGTAAACATTTGCGTACCAAGCCTAATGGTTTCGCATTGTTTTAATTACCGGAGTGTACTTTGACTCACCGTAAACA
Organism: Alteromonas sp. ABV4_515; assembly: GCF_056160345.1. Classification (NCBI taxonomy): domain Bacteria; kingdom Pseudomonadati; phylum Pseudomonadota; class Gammaproteobacteria; order Alteromonadales; family Alteromonadaceae; genus Alteromonas; species Alteromonas sp. ABV4_515. Next base: position 108,386 of record NZ_JBSWWZ010000004.1, on the reverse strand, counting down.
CTATTCGTCAGAAGCGGAGAAGCTCTCAGATTTTTCTTTAGGCGCCTGGTGGCAAATTGCAAAGCGTACTTATGTTCGTCAGAACGCCCACGATCTCTCGCTGGTTTCCGCAGGCGTGGCATTCTATTTTCTACTCGCCGTATTTCCTTTACTTACGGCGGTCATTTCACTGTACGGACTTTTAGTTACGCCGGAACAATTGCACAGTCACATGGCTCATCTCATTGACGTTGTGCCAACAGATAGTCGCTATATCATTGAAGAACAACTCACCAAACTTACCGGAAACTCAGATACGACCCTCAGTTGGGGGGTAATGCTGAGCCTGCTCATTACCACCTGGAGTAGCTCAAAGGGAGCGAATGCCCTAATCACGGCTTGCAACATCACTTACAACGAGAAAGAAGGGCGTCCATTTTTATGGGGATTGGTGGCACGCATGGTGTTAACCGTTGGCATCATTGCTTTTGTTATTGTGGCATTGTTGTGTATCTCAGTGTTGCCAGAAGTGCTGAGTTATATTGCGGGTGCTGCATTAAGTGAAAAAGCGGCGATGTGGCTCACTTGGCCGGTTATGATTTTGCTATTTAATGTCGCGTTGGCAGCGCTATATCGATATGGCCCACATCGTCGCCCAGCTAAATGGCGCTGGGTGACAGCAGGGTCACTGTTTGCGTCCATTTTCTGGGTCGTAGCGTCTTATGCGTTTTCTATGTATCTGAACGCCTTCGCCTCGTACAGTAAAACCTATGGGTCACTGGGTGGCATTGTTATTCTTTTGATGTGGTTTTACCTAAGCGCCTATATCATTTTATTAGGGGCAGAACTGAATTCAGCGACAGAATATCAAACTGACCAGGACAGTACAGCAGGGGAAGACAAACCTAAGGGGAAGCGGGGCGCTTATGTTGCCGACCATTCTCCGGGGGACGGTAAAAACTGAGTGAAAGCCGTAAATGAAAATGGCCGGATAAACCGGCCATTTTAAAGAGTCAGAAATTGATATACGCTGACTCGAGAATCCTACAGATTAATTAAAGTAGCGATCTACTTCTTTCTCTGCTTCATCACGGCTTTTGCCGTAATTTTTCTGAATCTTACCTACCAACTCTTCGCGGCGACCATCAATCTTGTCGAGATCATCATTAGTGAGTTTACCCCACTGTTGTTGGATTTTACCTTTCATTTCTTTCCAGTTACCTTCAATACGATCGCTGTTCATATCAGTCTCCTCGTGTTGTTAACTTGTTTCGCCGCGTTGTGCGACTGAATGTTTCAGAATGAGTAATACAAGGCCTGTTCCAACAAGTTGCATCTCAAGATAAATACATGAATTCAATTAATTATTTTATATTCTCGATTGCGATGGTACCGAATGGTTGATAGCGGTACGATGTAGAACTTTCACACCGCCCGGTAAAAGCGTTTCGGTTTACCCAAGGTGCTTAAAAGTTTGTAATTTAGATCGGTTAATGCCGGTCTGTGGTATTAAAGATGTTGTTGACCGACTTGGGTCGGTATTTGGTAACAAGCCACTTGATAAATGGCGTCGAATCACTATCTTTTCCCGCTATGCACGAATGCATCAATAGGAAAGTCAATGCTCGTAACTACTCAAAATGCTGATTTCTGGTTAACGCTGAAATCTGAAGCTCAGGCAATTGCTGATAATGAACCGCTTCTTGCGAGCTATATTCATGCATGCATTCTTACTCATCATAATTTTGAATCGTCGCTAAGCTTTATTCTGGCCAATAAAATGGCGGATGAAGTGATGCCTGCCATGGCAATTCGTGAGGTGTTTGAAGAGGCGTATTTACTCGACCCGATGATTATTGAATCGGCGGTTGAAGATATAAAAGCCGTTTATAATCGTGATGCAGCGGTAACAAACTTTCTGACTCCATTACTGTATTTTAAAGGCTTCCACGCTGTACAAGCGCATCGTCTTGCGCATTATCTTTGGCAGCGGGGGCGCCATCAGTTAGCCCTGTTTCTTCAAAGCCGTAACTCGGAAACCTTCGGCGTAGACATTCATCCGGCCGCCAAAATCGGCAAAGGTGTCATGTTCGACCATGCAACGGGTATTGTGGTGGGTGAAACGGCGGTTGTCGAAGATAACGTGAGTATTCTGCAGAGCGTGACGCTTGGCGGTACAGGCAATGAATCTGGCGATCGTCATCCCAAGATCCGTCAAGGTGTCCTTGTTGGCGCTGGTGCAAAAATTCTTGGGAATATCGAAATCGGAGAAGGGTCTAAAGTTGGCGCGGGGAGCGTTGTGCTTGATAACGTTCCAGCTCACGTGACGGTAGTTGGTGTTCCTGCCAAAGTGGTGGGTAAGCCCTGTTGCAAACGTCCGTGCGACTCCATGCGCCAGAACGTATTAGAGGACAGCGAGCAAACAGCAAGCTAGTAAGTCCGGTTTAAAACGATATTTAGGCTGGTTTATGCCAGCCTGAGTAAGTCATCCAGCGCCGATAACTCGACGTGAGGCAGCAAAGTTACGGCTTCACGGCTTAAGTTCATCTCCCGATTAGCGGCTATCCACGCACTTTGCATGCCTGCCTTAATCGCACCCATCACGTCTTTTTCTAAATTGTCACCCACATGCAGTATTGCTTCCGGTGACAGGCTCAGCATGTCTGCGGCTTCGTGGAACATGTCTGGCGCGGGTTTCGAGGGGCGAACGACGCTGGCATGCAACACCGCTTCGAAATACTCTGTTAATCCTGTTTTCTGTGTATCTACGTTTCCGTTAGTAATCGCGATAAGAGGTATTTTTTTCGCCAACGCCGACATGACTTCATGAACCTTATCATCAAGCCGGAAATCACTGCGGGCATGGTAAAAGCAATTAAAGCAATCCTGTGCTGCCTGCTCAAGCGCAGAGCCTGGTGCGACATCATCAGCCAACGCGACGCGCAGCGTTTCCAGTCGTAGTAACCCCATATCAGAACCCAACGGGGGATTGTTTCTAATCAGTTCGCGTTTTATTTCGTTCCAGCGAGGGCGAGGAAGCGCTGCCGCACGGGGGAAATTTGCAGCGATAAATGCAGTTAGCGCAGCGTCGGCCTGACTAATGACCGGTTCGTTATTATACAAGGTGTCATCAAGGTCGAAGGTCATCGCCTTTATCGGAGCGAGCGGTCTATAAAATCGCATGGTACCTCTGTGAGTTTTGCGTGTTACTTTTTACGTGCGCGGGGGTGTGCCGAATCGTACACCTTTGCTAAATGCTGAAAATCCAGATGCGTATAGACCTGGGTAGTGGAAAGATTAGCATGTCCTAAAAGTTCTTGTACGGCACGCAAATCACCACTAGATTCTAATACGTGTGTGGCGAAGGAATGGCGCAGTTTGTGAGGGTGAACGGTCTGGTTCATGCCCTGTGATTGAGCCAACGCATTAAGGCGGTTTTCTACTTGACGGTTTGAAATTCGGTTGCCTCTTTTACTGACGAACACAGCAGGTTCGTAGGGGGAGGCGAAATCACCGCGTACTTTCAGCCAGGCGGTAAGCGCTTTCTGTGCAGTTCTTCCCAACGGCACCAAGCGTTGTTTATTTCCCTTACCCATCACCCTTAACGTGCCGTCAGACTTATTCCAGTCAGCCAGTCGCAGACCGGTGAGTTCATTTAAACGTAATCCACAGCCATACAGCAGTTCCGCCATAGCCATATCTCTGCATTCAATGCCTGAATCCTGTGGCGTAGAAAGCAGTTGCTGCATGTCATCTACACTGATTTGCTTGGGCAGTGGTCGACCAAGCTTTGGGGCTTGAATGCCTTCAACGGGGTTGCTGAACAGTTCGTTCTTCTCTATTAAATAGTGACATAGCGTACGCAGAGAAGAGAGCATGAGCGCAATAGAGCGGGCATGCTTGCCTTGGCGTTTGGCTATAGCCATTATCCTTTTTACATCAGAAGGCGTTAGGCCTGACCAATCCTCCAGTGCGAGTTCGCGGGCGATGGAAGTAAGTTGTCGGCGATAGTTGGAAATGGTGTGAGATGACAGACCCCGCTCCACTTCAAGGTGCAGGAGAAATTTATCAAGCCATTGCTGGCAGGTGTCAGACAGAGGGGGCTGTTGCTCCGCCGCTGGCATCAATAACCCAACAAATCCGGCATAGTAATATTCAGGACTTCCTGTAGTTGCTTAAGCAGAAGGGTATCCATGTCTGGCGTGAAGTGACTGGCATCGTTAGAGCCTATGGCCAGTATGCCCAAATCACGGTTGTCACCAAGCAGGATCAGCGCGACAGACTCGGCGGTTTCTTCACCAAAAATCACTTGTCGCTCGTGCTGGCTTAAACGGCCGAAAAAGAATGTGCTGTCTTTGAAGCGTTTTTCGATAACCAGGCGACGTTGCAGTTCCTGCATGGCGTGAGGGCCTTTGAAAAGCTGCAATACTACTGAGTGGAGATCTAAACGTTCCTGCAGTACTGTTTCCAGTTTGTACTGAATCTCAGACACTGATTTGCAACGCAGTAATTCTACGTTTAGGTCGGTATACACCCGATAGATTTTTTCGTTCTGCTTGGCAACGCCAATAAGCTGATTGAGTTTGAAATTTAGCTGGCGTACTTTCTTGCGCAGCTGTTCGCTCTGTCTTTCAACCAGCGAAATTGCCCCTTTTTCCTCGTGAGGAATAACCAGGCGCTCCAAGATATCCGGATTCTGGGTGAAAAATTCGGGGTGTTTTAGGAGAAACGCCCTGACTTCTTCAGCGGTGAGTCCGAATGCCTCGTCGTAATTTGGTTCCAGCGTTACCGGTTGCTTAGTTTGACCTGAAGCATCACTCATAGGTTAATCTGTCCGTCGTAAATATGCTCAGCCGGCCCGGTCATCTTAAGTGCCGAGTCCTCGCCCTGCCAGCGAATACGTAAACTGCCGCCGGGTAAATCTACCCTGACTTCCTTATCTAGTTTGCCTTGAATCTGACCGACAGCGACCGCCGCACAAGCGCCACTGCCGCACGCCAGGGTTTCCCCTGAGCCTCGTTCAAACACCCGAAGTTTAACATGTTCCTTCGACACCACCTGCATAAAGCCAACATTAACCCCCTCAGGAAAACGCTCATGACGCTCCAAAAGCGGGCCAAGTACATGCACATCCGCGGTGTCGACATCATCGACTTCCATCACACAGTGAGGGTTGCCCATCGATGCCGCGCCTAAGAAAACCGTTCTGTCGTCAACACGGAAAATGTAAGTCTTTTCTTGTTTGTTGGCGACCATAGGAACCCGGGTGGGCTCGAAGTCAGGTACACCCATATTCACGGTGACCTGACCATCCTTTTCTAGATACAGCACCATTTTTCCTGCTTTGGTGCTGACCTTAATTTTGTTGCGGTTGATTAACCCTTTCATTTTGACGAAACGGGCAAAACAACGGGCGCCGTTGCCACACTGTGACACTTCGGAGCCGTCTGCATTGAAGATGCGGTAATGGAAATCCTGTTCAGGATCATAGGGAGGTTCTACCAACAAAAGCTGGTCGAAGCCAATACCAAAGTGCCGATCCGCGAGTTGCTGGATCTTCTCCTTTGAAAAGAAAACGTTCTGGGTAACGTTATCAATAACCACGAAGTCATTACCCAGGCCGTGCATTTTGGAAAATTGAACTTGCATTAAGCGCACATCTTTCTTATTTGTATTTCTCTAGTTTACGTAAGTTTATGCTCACCTTTCCAGAGATCTTTTAACATTTCTCGTTCACGCACTACAGTAACGGTAGTTCCATCGACCATAATTTCAGGTGGACGGCAGCGAGTATTATAGTTTGAAGCCATAACAAAACCATAGGCGCCAGCGCTGCGAACCGCCAGCAAATCACCGGGTTTAATTGCAAGTTCGCGGTCTTTACCGATGAAATCACCGGTTTCGCAAATTGGGCCAACCACGTCATATACCCGTGGCGTTGCATCGGTGTCTTGTTCAACGCGACCAATATGTTGCCATGCTGAATATAACGAGGGGCGGATAAGGTCGTTCATCGCCGCATCAATAATGGCGAAGTGCTTTTCATCGCCTTCTTTTACAAACTCAACCTCGGTGATCATGATGCCCGCGTTCGCTGCAATGGCGCGTCCCGGTTCCATAATCAATTTTAGGTGTTCACGGCCAGACATTTTTTCAGCCAGTGCGGCGGCATACTCTTTCGGGTGAGGTGGCGTTTCGTTGCTGTAGGTTACGCCAAGGCCTCCACCGACATCCAGGTGACTGATGGTGATGCCTTTCGATGCTAACACGTCAATCAGTTCCAGTAGGCGCTCAAGGGCATCCACAAAGGGTTCTATGGTGGTGAGCTGCGAGCCAATGTGACAATCCATGCCTTTTACTTCAAGATTCGGCAGGCTGTCTGCTAACTCGTAAGTGGCAATGGCACGCTCACGGGGAATGCCGAACTTGTTCGCTTTCAGACCGGTAGAAATATACGGGTGAGTTTTGGCATCCACATCGGGATTAATACGTAGAGAAATAGGCGCTGTGACCCCCATTTCTGCAGCTACCGCGTTGATGCGCTCTAGTTCTGGTTCCGACTCGACGTTAAAGCACAGAATACCTTGCTCCAGCGCATAGCGGATCTCCTCACGCGTTTTACCTACACCAGAAAATACCACTTTACCGGCATCGCCGCCGGCTTCCAGTACCCGTGCCAATTCACCACCAGATACAATGTCAAAGCCAGAGCCCAGCTTTGCCAGAACACTAAGTACACCAATATTGGAATTGGCCTTTACCGCGTAACAAATAAGGTGCGGGTGTTCGCCTAGCGCTTGGTCAAAGGCATGCCAATGACGCTCAAGGGTTGCGCGAGAGTAAATATAAGCCGGGGTGCCATACTGGTTGGCAATATCTGAAACCGCCACGTCTTCAGCGAAAAGGCGGCCGTCACGGTAAGCGAAAAAATCCATTACTGGGTATCTCCGGATTGATCGGCGGGTGACTCGGCAGGAGTCTGTTTGTTGTTTTGAGACTCATCTGGAAGAGTGAGTGCCCCGCGATATCCACATGCCGACAGGCTGCTGGCAGCCAAAAGCAGCACGATTAAAAAGAAGGGTTTTCTGCGCACAACGAACCCGCAAAGAAAGACTGAAATTGCTGCTATGATGGCACCGCGGTGCTAAATTGCAAGCGCCAATAATCGCTCTTTAGTTTTATCGCCATATTGTACCTGTGCCCACAGTGCGTCGCACAAGGTTTGGGTATCGTGCAGGTCACCATTTTTCAGCCAGTTAATCAGTAGTGAAGGGTCTTGCGGGAATTGAATTGCTTCGTTTTCTGGGGCGTCGAGCCATTCTTCTACAATGTCGGTATCGAGCTGGAAAAGGGTATGACACAAACCCATTTTATCCAGTGTCAGTACATTGGATAACTGTTCAAACTGCCCGTGTAGTGGTTTGATCAATAGCTTCTTACCTAGGTGGAGTGCTTCGCTAGACAATTCAAAGCCGCCATTGGCAATTACCCCATTGCAGTGTTGCAGGTCGTGCTGAAACCCTTTTTTCGATGGTGGGTGCCAGCTAATGTGGCGATTTTGGAAATGCCCTTTTATTGCTGGGTGATAGCAAATAAATTGCTGTTCGGTGAGAGGTTCCAGCATCAGGCGAATATCGTCGATATGCTCGAAGGGCAAATAAACTAACACATGGCTTTTAGTTGGCCGGGCGATACGCTCATCGGCGACAAAGGGAGGCACGATGGGCTGGTTAAAGTGAAACCAGTGCACGCCGAGCTGTACTTGCGTAGGGGCAAAATATTTCAAAATAAGCTTGTTAAGCACGCCATCACCGGCCTTGGGTACCGGATAGCTGAAACAGGCTTGGTGGCTAATTGAAATTGACGGTAGCCCTACACGTTTCGCTGACCATGCGGTGATAGGCTCGAAATCGTTAATCAGCAGGTCGTAACCAGACACGTCAAAATGACGCACGTCTTTAATAAACTGGCTAAAATTGTTCGATTTAACCGTGGCAATGTTGTCTACTCTGCCATGGCTGGTGATAAAGGTTAGTCCTTGGAAGGTGCGGTAGTTTCCAAACACATCCATGTCGAAGTATTTGTCGGTGTCGCGACCTGAAAAAACAAAATCAACTTGAAAATCATCACGATGGGCAAACGCTGCCGCCATAATTCGCGCACGCGCGATATGACCGTTACCGGTGCCCTGTACGCCATAGAGAATTCTCATACTACCCCAGAATAGTCAGACTCGCAGATGCAATGGTGAGGCCCAGCAACGCGCCGGCAATGACATCCGTTGGATAATGCACGCCCAGAAGAATACGGGATAAGCCAATCAATGCAGCCCAGCTATAAGCAATGACAGCGAACGGCGGATAAAAGTGCGCGACAATACTGGCCATCAGCCAGGCTGCGGCAGTATGCCCAGAGGGAAGGCTGAATTTATCTGACGGCGTGACGTGCGCGTTCAGATTATGCAGAAAGTCGCAAGGACGCGGGCGCTTGAACATACGTTTAAGCACCACATAAACGGGCAGTTCCAATGCGTAAGCCATAAGCGCCGTATACAAAAACAGTTCACCAAATTCAGGCTCGAACGCCCAGAGCAATAATCCAATGGCAAAATACAGGTAGCCGTCGCCGGTTTTTGACAACCAGACAATCGCGGTGCAGTTTCGTTTTTGTGTACGTCGGTAAAGCCAGTAGAACAAATCAGTATCGGCTTTGGTCAAGGATTTCCGGTTTAGCATAGCCTTGGCCTACATAATATTGGTTAAGAACTAAGCTAATCGCGATCTGTGAACTGCAGGTGACAGAAAAAAGAAACCTTTGTGACAGGGGGTCAAGAGGGAAATATTTGTGCCTGATAAACGCGGGGCAGGTGTTTTTATTACAGCAAATAATGCTATGCTAACAATAGTTTCTGTTGATACGCCGTATGCTTTTAAGCTTACATAAATAGGGCGGTTTTCCGGCCTGTTGCGTATAACGAGTTTACAATCGGTTTCACAACCAGCACCTCCCTTTCTCTCATCAGCAATAAGGCACAGCGATGGACTATAACACCTCTGAATTATGCGATTTATTTGCAGACAGCGTAGACGTGGTCGACCCTATGTTCGTCAGTTATGGCGGGCATTATTCGTTTGGCGGCGAAGTCACAACGATTAAGTGCTTCGAAGATCGCGGTCTTATCGATCGTGTATTGGCTCAGCCGGGTGAAGGAAAGGTATTGTTGGTTGACGGTGGCGGTTCTACCCGTCGTGCGCTGGTCGATGCCGCTTCTGCCCAGCTTGCTATCGATAATGACTGGGAAGGCATTGTGGTATACGGGAGTGTTCGTGAGGTAGATACACTAGCAGATATGGACATCGGTATTCTTGCCGTAGCTTCTATTCCGGTAAATGCCGAGTCAGAAAGCGTTGGAGAAGTGGATATCCCAGTTAATTTCGGTGGTGTGACATTCTTACCTGAAGATCATCTGTATGCAGACAGCACCGGCGTTATTCTGTCTCCGGAGCCGCTTGATTTGGATTAGTCTGAGGTTTAACCCCCAGTACTGAAAAACCTTCCGCGCATTTGCCCGGAAGGTTTTTTTAACGCTATTTCTTAGCAAATACGTTGTTCAGGTAAGCCGCAATACGCACACCAGCTTGTTGCAAGCGGGTTTTGGCTACCGGTAGAAAGTCGTAAACATAGTCGTAAGACATGTTGTTCGCATCTTCCGGGTACAGAGTATCGCGAATTTCAGTGCTCTCTTTGATCCAGACATTGGGGTCAAGTTCTTGCCAATCTTCGGCCTGTTTGGCAGTAATTTTTCTATCCAGCCAGTCGGTCCACTCTGTGTACGACAGATTTTTTGAATCAATCATGCCCGAATCCCAAACTGAATGAAGATTGCTGTCTTCCCAGAAGAAACGCACTTTTACTGAATTTCCACCGCGATCTGTGCCGTTACCTGCGTGTAAAGGCTGATGTAAATCGCCGATAATATGTACGATAAAGCGCAACGCAACCTGACGATCTTCACGGCTGGCTTTAGAGTCTTTAATCACTTTTGTGTAGTGCTGTAGCGCGCTATAAGCATCGCCTTGTTCTGGGGCACCCACCTCATGATACTCATGGCCTTTGGGCACGGTAACGTAGTGCCAGGGCGGCGAAATTTTGCGCCAGAATTCACTCGGATTAGAACGCATTTCATCAGGATACGTGGAGGCTTCTGCCAGTGATTCATGGGGTAGCAGTTTTACTACAGCCGCTTTCGCTGCGGGTGAAAGATGGTTTTCAGCAATAGCGCCGGTAACCCGGTGACCGGTTTGTCCCCAGCCAAATGCCGGTAAACTGGTGGCCAGCGTGGATACCAGGCAGAAAGAAAGTGCAACAGTCCGTTTTGCAAACACCTGCATATCGGTTCCTCTTAAAATTGTTATTTGTCGTTAGTGTGGTGGTAGCCCCAGCGCATCATGAGTGTTTGGTCGATGCCCAGGTGGTCGAGTACTCTGGCCACGACGAAATCAACCAAATCGCTGATTTTCTGTGGATTATGATAGAAGCCTGGAGATGCAGGCATGATTGTGGCACCCATTTGTGACAGTTTTAGCATGTTTTCCAGATGAATAGTTGAAAGGGGCATTTCCCGGGCAACCAGGATTAACTGTCCGCGTTCCTTCAACACTACATCTGCAGCGCGCTCGATAAGGTTGTCGCTGGCGCCCACGGAAATGGCCGACAAAGTGCCGGTAGAGCAGGGGCAAACTACCATCTTCTTTGGTGCCGCAGAGCCAGATGCTACCGGGGAGAACCATTCTTCTTTACCGCAAACGGTGATCTGGCCTTCGCGAGCACCAAATCGCTCGCTGAAAAACGCGGCAGCATCTTCAGGGCGAGAGGGAATTTTTACCTCTTCTTCAGTGGCGAAAACCACCTTCGCTGCCGATGATATCAGCACGAATATGTCGTAGTCTGCCTTGACCAGAATTTGCAGTAACCGCAATGCGTAGGGCGCGCCTGATGCGCCAGTAATCGCTAGCGTGACGGTATTCGTCGTCATGTAAAAACCTCTGATTAACTCTGTGAGTTGGTGCTTTTCCTTTGAATCTATTTGCTACCAAGGGCGTCTAGTAAACGCTGATGAATACCTTCAAAACCGCCATTACTCATTACCAATACGTGGTCGCCCGGCTGACTGATAGCAGCCACCTTTTGCACAATACTTTCTACATCATGATAGCAGTAAGCAGGCGTTTCACTGTGTTCGGCTATCTCGTTGAGCGACCAGTTCATCCCTGCAGGCTCGAATAAAATGACTTCATCTGCCTGTTGCCAGCTATTCCCTAAAGTATGTTGATGTACGCCCATTTTCATAGTGTTAGAGCGCGGCTCAAGTACAGCGATAATACGTGCGTTACCCACTTTATTGCGTAGTCCCGCTATCGTAGTGGTGATTGCCGTAGGATGATGGGCAAAATCGTCATAAACGGTAATGTTGTTTACCGAGCCTTTGCATTCCATGCGGCGCTTCACGTTTTTAAACGTTCCCAGTGCTGCGATTGCATCGCTTAACGTTACACCTGCGTGGTGGGCCGCAGCGATAGCCATCAACGCATTATCAACATTATGCTGACCCAACAGCGACCAATTTACCGTGCCAGCCAGTCCGCCTTGATATATTACGTCGAAGCGGCTGCCGTCGGCTACGTGCAGCTCGGCTTTCCAGTCAGAGCCAACAAATTGTTGCTCTGACCAGCAGCCTTTCTGCAATGTGTCGTTCAATGCTTCGTCATGCTGCGGAGACAGGATAAGGCCGTTTTGCGGTACCATGCGCACCAGGTGGTGAAACTGGGTTTGAATGGCCGCTAAATCGGGAAAAATGTCAGCGTGATCAAATTCTAAGTTGTTCAGTATTAGCGTGCGCGGGCGGTAGTGCACAAATTTGGAACGTTTGTCGAAAAAGGCACTGTCGTACTCGTCTGCTTCAATCACAAAAAATGGGCTTTCGCCAATGCGTGCCGATACGCCGAAGTTTTCCGGAATACCGCCAATCAGAAAACCAGGTTTAAGACCGGCATATTCGAGAATCCATGCCACCATGCTTGAAGTGGTGGTTTTCCCGTGGGTGCCCGCAACACCGATAACCCAGCGGCTGGTGAGCAGGTTATCGAGCAACCACTGAGGGCCACTGGTGTAAGGAAGATTGCGATTCAGTACATATTCAACGGCAGGATTTCCCCGCGACATGGCGTTACCAATAATCACCATATCCGGTGCTGGCTCAAACTGTGCAGTATCGTAGCCTTCGGTAAGCGTTATGCCCAGTGCTTCCAGTTGCGTACTCATTGGGGGGTAAACGTTGCGATCTGAGCCGGTAACTTTGTGGCCCAGTGATTTGGCGATTGCGGCAATACCACCCATGAAGCTGCCGCAGATCCCGAGAATATGAACGTGCATAAAAATCCTGTATCCAATTAAGAGCGCTACTTTAGCAGAACTCCTACCGTGCGCGCCAACATGAGCGTTGTGACCAGGAGTAAAAGCCAATCTGTGAATAAGCCGTTTCCCTGAGCGGCATTCGCGGTTACAATCATTTTTAACTGCTGCTGTACAAATAAAACATGATCGAAATCGTGTTTAATTTCCAATAATAATAACTAACCACTGCAGTTCTGATTTGTTCGCCAAAGACGGGCGGGAATGCCCGGCAGCGTTCAGTCGTTACCCTACATAAATCAAAAAGGCTATTGCACACAATGAAACGTTTAAATTCTCAACTTCAACAAGACGGCGCTCCCCTCGAACTGATCCTGCTTATCCGTACTTTGCTTGCGGGCTGTAAGGAAATTTCGTTCCGGGTAAGTCAGGGCGCACTGGCAGGTGTACTGGGTTCCACGTTGAGTGAAAACGTACAGGGCGAAACGCAGAAGAAGCTGGATGTGATTTCCAACCAAATTCTGAAAGATACCTTGCGTGACTCGGGTTACGTTAAAGCGATTTCGTCTGAAGAAGAAGATACGGTTGTGCCATGTAATCCTGAAGGGAATTACCTGGTGAGCTTTGATCCGTTAGACGGCTCATCGAATACTGAGATTAACAGTCTAATTGGTACCATATTCTCTATCGCCCATGCGCCACAGTGGATGGAAGCGGATGATCCTTCTGCGTTTCTGCAGCCAGGCACGCAAATGGTTGCTGCTGGTTATGTGCTGTATGGCCCGTCTACCATGATGGCGTTAACCACAGGTCGCGGTACCCACATTTATACGCTGGATAAAACCCATGGTGGTTTCCTGCTAACGCACCCCAATGTGCAGGTGCCAGAGCAAACGTCAGAGTTTTCCATCAACGCATCGAATCAGCGTCATTGGGAAGCGCCAATGAAAGCATACATCGCAGATTTGCTGGCCGGTACCGATGGTCCACGCGAAAAGAATTTCAACATGCGCTGGGTAGCAGCCATGGTAGGTGATATTCACCGCTTACTGTGTCGCGGTGGTATTTTTATGTATCCGTACGACAACCGTAATCCGTCAAAAGCCGGTAAGCTTCGTTTATTATATGAAGCCAACCCGATGGCATTTTTGATGGAGCAGGCGGGTGGTCTGGCAGATACTGGAACTGGTCGTATCATGGAAGTTATGCCAACAGAAATTCACCAACGAGTACCGGTGATTTTGGGTTCCAAAGAAGAAGTGGAAACCTGTCTGAGTTATCAGAACAAAGCTGAATAGGCTTTATTCAGCAAAGAAATAACGAGAAATAACGAAAGCTGCTTAAGACATGGGTCGTAAGCAGTTTTTATTTGTCCGGAGTCACCGTATACTTAGGCGGCGATTTCGCCGGGAAAGGGAATGAATAAGTTTCCTTTCCCGGAAAAATCCTATTTTAATTTAGCAAACCAAAGGACTATTTCATGAGCCTTAATAACGTTCCAGCTGGTAAAGATATGCCAGAAGTGGTGAATGTCATCATCGAAATCCCAGCTCACGCTGATCCGGTAAAATACGAAGTAGACAAAGACACCGGTGCAATGTTTGTTGACCGTTTCATGGCTACTTGCATGCACTATCCGGTAAACTACGGCTACGTGAACAACACACTGTCTTTAGACGGTGACCCGGTTGACGTACTGGTTATGACCCCGTTCCCAATCATTAGCGGTTCTGTCATCAAGTGTCGTCCTGTTGGCGTTCTGAACATGACCGATGAGTCTGGTACCGATGCAAAAGTACTGGCTGTGCCAGTAGACAAGCTGTCTACCATCTATCGTGACGTTAAAGACATCAACGATGTGCCAGAACTGACTAAACAGCAAATTGAGCACTTCTTCTCTCACTATAAAGATCTGGAACCAGGCAAGTGGGTTAAGATCGACGGTTGGGCAGATGCTGAAGCAGCAAAAGCTGAAATCGTATCTAGCGCTAAGCGTTATCAAGAAGGCGAATAATCCCTCAAGGCATGTTTATGCTTACTTATTTGGAAGCCCGGTAAGCCGGGCTTTTTTGTCTCTGCTTACCCTGATCGGGTTGTATTATAAATACGAAAAAGATCCGATCTGATCTGCATTTTAGCTTGCATTTTCCTGACTTTTCCGAAACAGCGATCCACAAACAGTTTGACAATTTCCACAGGCACAACTTTTGTTGTATTTGCCAAAGGCTATAGTTACTTCATCTACTATTTATATCTGCTGAATTGATCGACACCTTGCCATATAGGGTCTTGACGGCTGTTGAATGGCTTCACTATGCGGCTTGCAGAGCTATTGAGTCCACCTCATCAACGCTATGTATACAAACAATGCACAAAGTTATCCACAGGTTGTTGGCGATCATTTACTCTGATCCGGATCGAAATAAAAGCGTGATCAATTCGCGGCCAGCACACATGTTTGTAGACGATGAAATTAGACTGGCTCGATTGGAAAAGTGGGGCGTATGTTGTAATTTGTGCTAGAAGTAGTAGATGGTTTGACAATCTTGTGCTGCGCCTGGCTGTGTTCAGGACGTCCGTTGTCTTATCCAATTGTAACGGCCGCACAAAGTCGCGCGGCTGCCGGAGAGTGATGTGAGTTCAGAAATCAGTAAGCTTCAACAGCAAATAGCAGTATTGCAGCGCAAGCTGAGTCGAGAACAACTTGCCCGAGTGGCAGCAGAAGACATGCTAAACAACTACTCTCGGGATGCTTACCTGGCCAATCAGAATTTGCGTAAAGCCCTCAGTGAAACACGCGCAATTTATCAGCACTTACTCACTCACTTGCCCGAAGAAAAAGCGGCGAAGCTAGATACTGCTTCAAAAGCTGATTTTCATGACGCAGGTATGGTAGACCGCATGACTCTTCTCAGTCAGCTTGCAGCGGGTATTGCTCACGAAATCAATAACCCCATCGGCTTTATTAAGAGTAACTGTGAGATTCAGGGTCACATGCTTAGAGATGTATTCGAAGCTTGGGATGAACTCAAAAGCGAGATAGTTCGGTCGGACTCTGAGTTGAAAGACCTCCCTCATGATCTTGAGCTGAAATACATGCTACAGGACGTGCGTGAAATGTTAGACGACATTCAGCAGTCCTCCCTTGAGGGAGCGAGTCGTATTGCTGAGATAGTATCGTCGCTGCAAATATTTTCCTCGCCAGTCACCGTTGAAAAACGTTGGGAAGAAATTGACGATTTATTGCAATATTGCGTTGAAGACATTATTCATAAATTACCAGCGTCGATTAGCCTTGAGATGATGCCCACCCTCACACATGAAGGCATTGAAGTTAACCGTAAGCAAATTAAGCGTGTTATCGAATCGCTGATTGAAAATGCCGCAGATGCCTGTGGCAAGAAAGGTGCAATTACGGTGGCCACCGCCATTATGCCGGGAGCACTGAAAATCTATATTAAGGATGACGGGGAAGGTATAAAGCCTGAACACAAACCACTCATTTTTACTCCTTTCTTTACAACCAAGCCACCCGGTGGTGGTACTGGACTCGGCCTGTCTGTAGCGCAAGCTTTGATGGAGTCTCATACCGGTTGGATCAACATAGACAGCACTGAAGGTGTTGGTACCACGGTGACGCTAAACTTCCCACTTAGCTGAGCGTTTTTCTGGGGCTCACATCAGAGTGGCCATAGATAATTATAAATTCTGCATTTTCAATCTCTTGTGTGCCCTTTATAATCAGGAACAGATTTTTTTATCGGGTCAATTACTCATTAGTTGTAATTTGCACTAAGGTTTACTTAACGATATTTAATCTATCTTGAAACAATAGGGATATGATTCAGAAACATGCGAAATAATCAGCCGGTTACTCAGAAGCTTTACTCGATTCCCAAACAGTATCGCCTTATCTCGTCTACCGACAAGCGCGGGATTATTACTCACTGCAATGATGAATTTGTTGAGGTGAGCGGCTTTGAGCGCGATGAACTCATTGGGAAAAACCACAATCTTGTTAGACACCCCGATATGCCCCCTGGTGTTTTCAGAGAAATGTGGGAGACATTGTCTGCCGGCAAGATCTGGATGGGATTAGTGAAGAACCGCCGCAAAAATGGCGACCACTATTGGGTATCTGCATTCGTAACCCCGGTATTTGAAGGCGGGGTTATTGTTGGCTATGAGTCGGTACGGGTACCCGCCTTGCAGCACGAGATAGGCCGAGCGGAATTTCGTTATGCCCGCTTGCGCGCAGACCAGTCGAGTACGTCGATGGGTGAACTTATTGTTTACGGTATCAAATCGAATCTGCCTTTTGTCATTGTTGGGGCGGCGACAGTTTGTGTGCTATTAATGTTAGCCGGACTGCTGCCCGCATTAGTGGGACTAATTGGATTCGTGCTCTGCGCCCTATGGATGGCACACCAAAATAAGCAGGATTGGCTAAGTATCATTTCATTGTCGCCGGAGAGTTATTCAAACCCATTGGTTGCGCAAACCTATTTTGCTGATTACGGAAACAAAGCCAGAGCTAAACTCGTTTTGGGCTGTGAACTCGCGCGTAGCCGCACGGCATTGGCACGCATTGAGGATGCAGCCGGTGGTCTGGACGTGATAGCCAACACAACTCATGAACAGGCAGAAATCACCAGTACGGCTGTAGTACAGCAAAACGAGGCTACGCAGAATATTGCTTCAGCAGTTAATCAGATGTCGCAAGCCATTCAAAGCGTGTCTGAACGGGTGGATATGAATGCAGACAGTGCGCGCTCGGCATCAAAAAATGTGGAAGAAGGGAATCGCAAAGCAGACGATGCGTTAAACGCGATTATGTCGCTGAAACAGGCTGTAGCTTCTATCTCAAAAACGGTACAGGAACTTGCGCAGTCAACCAATGACATTGGTGAAGCGGCCAGCCTGATCTCAACCATCGCAGAACAAACGAATTTGCTGGCGCTCAATGCTGCCATTGAAGCTGCCCGTGCCGGCGAGCAGGGGCGGGGATTTGCCGTGGTGGCTGACGAAGTACGGTCTCTTGCTTCCAAAACGCGGGAGTCCACCGACAAAATTCATAATATCATACATGTTCTGGCTGAACGCTCCGAACGCGCTGTTAGGGTTTCTAACGAAGGTATGGAGTCTGCAGAGCAAGGTGCGAATATCGTAGAAGATACCCGCAAAACCCTGTCTGAAATTAATGCTGCCGTGAGTGTTATTGCCGATCAGACCTTTGAAATGGCATCAGCGGTGGAAGAGCAAAGTTCGGTGGCTGAGCATATTAATCAGCAAATTGTTGAGATTGCTGATGGTGCCAAAGACACCCAGCGGGCTTCAGAGTCTTCGCTGGATGCTAGCCAAAAACTTCGCAATACCGTTACCGAGGTGTATTCAGTCATTACCCGGTTTGCGAGCAAAAGTAACATTGTTTGACTCGACATACCTACGCCTATCGCTGCGCCCGGGCGTTGGTTACAGGCCGTTAGCTTTTGCTATTGGCCTGTAGCTTTACCACTTCAGCGGATTCGCTTTCCAGTACATCATCGGCAGAAGCGCCTTTAAGCAGCTTTGTTAGCGCATCTTTATTTTTTGCCAGCATGACTGACAAATCTTCAATCACTTCTTCATCTAGCTTAATGCCTTTCGCGCCTATGTAGGTGGCGATATTGTCGGCGGCATCCAGCATCTTATCGTACTGATCGGCTTCCTTTTTATCTGTAGTCACCAGTTTCTCTACCCCTTTATGCGAAACAACATATTGCACTGTAATAGCCATGATGGTTCTCCGAAAGTCTGCGCGTTGTGAAATTTAATTGTTACTCGATTCGTAATTACTGTATAAATAAACAGTATTAAGAGCAACTACTTTTTGACCTATGCTGAGAATTATTCCTGTTGTCGCACAAGCCGGTATTACCGGATTCGAATCGCCCGCGGCGGAGTACAGAGAGCTCGGGCTAGATCTCGACGCCCTGCTTATCGATCATCCCACAGCCACCTTTATCGGTCAGGCCCAAGGCGATTCTATGACGGGGGTGGGCATTTTTGACGGTGATCTGCTTATTGTCGATCGCTCGGCTGCACCCACATCGCTTGATGTAGTGGTGGCAAACCTTAACGGTGTTTTCGTGTGCAAGCTGTTCGACCGTAAATCCATGGTGCTGATTTCACCGGGTAAAAGCCATAATCCTTACGTACTTAGCGAGGGGGACGTGTTTGAGGAAGAGGGCATTGTGGTGCGCTCTGTGCGCATGCACCGCTATACCAGGATGCTGCGCCAATGTTTGCGCTAGTCGATGCCAACGGATTTTACGCCTCAGCCGAAAAGGTGTTCGACCCGTCCATACGTGATAAGCCTGTTGTGGTGCTTACCAACAACGACGGCTGTATTTGTGCGCTGTGCGATATTGCCAAACAACTCGGCGTGAAAAAATTTGGGCCCTATTACAAAGTACAGAAGTTTCTTGAAAAACACGGTGCAGTCGTGCGGTCATCCAATTATGAACTGTACGACTACTTGTCTAATCGAATGATGGCAGTGGTTGCCGGTTTTGCGCCCCATCAGCATGTGTATTCCATTGATGAGTGCTTCCTGTATTTCGATAGCTGGCAGCCGCAAGAAGGCTGGTATGCTTATGGCGAACGCATTCGCGAAGCCGTATGGGAACAATTGCGCTTGCCTGTCGGCGTGGGCTTTGGCCTCACGCCAACCCTGGCGAAAGCCGCCAGCCACGCGGGAAAGCGTCTTGGTGAGAAGACCGGTATAGCTGTACTGGCAGAGCAGGAAGATATTCAGGCAACACTACAGCAGATGTCTCCCACTGACATTTGGGGCATCGGCCGGCGCATCGGCGAAAAGCTGGAACAGTCTGGCATGCAGACAGCGTGGGATTTTGCCTGCGCCGATGCAAAATCCATTCGTAAGCGCTTTTCCGTGGAAATTGAGCGTACGGTCAGGGAACTCAACGGTACCCGCTGTATGGAGTGGGAAGAATACCGGCCGAAGAAAAAGCAGATTTATGCCACTCGCGCATTCGGACAACCCGTTTCCGATATTCAAAGCCTTCGGCAGGCATTGTGCTGGCATGCCGAGCGGGTAGCTGAAAAACTCAGGCGGCAAAACAGTAGCGTAAAAACACTGACCCTGTTTGCGCACGCCAACCCTTTTGCTGCCAGTGGTCATTATCACAAGGCCGTACAGCACCAGTTCGCCTGCGCCACCGCAGATTCCCGCCAACTGGTAGCCGCCGCCAGCAAAGCCGCTGATACGCTGTATTGCGCTGGCGTACAGTTTCACAAGTGTGGCGTGGGCGCGATAGAAGTACAGGACGACGATGTAAAGCAACCCGACTTGTTCGATGAGAACCCCACTAACAATAAACTTATGGCTTGTATGGATGCCATAAATGCGCGTTATGGCAGCAGTACCATTGGCGTGGCGGCAAAAGGGAAAAATCAGCAGTGGCGCATGAAACGGGCGTACCTGTCACCACGCTACACCACCAACTGGCAGCACATTCCTCAGTGCAAGTGCTAGTACAACCCGGTCAAGAGCAGGTTTACCTAAGTTTAATAGAGATGGCTGAATTCAAAGGTATACTCAGAGTTTGAATTGATAAACCAGAGGCGGGAGTGAATGGAATGCTGAACCTTGAAGGCATAAAAGGTGTGATCTTTGACTTAGACGGCACGCTGGTGGAATCGTCACTGGATTTCACCGCCATGCGCAAAACCATTGGCTGCCCGCAAGATGAAGACATTCTTACCTTCATCGATAACCTGCCCGATAGCGAACAGCAAAAAGCCGCGCATCAGGTGATTCTAGACCACGAACTCGCCGACGCCAGAGAGGCCCGCTGGCTGGACAACGGCAAAGCGATGGTAGAAGCGGTACTAACAGCCAACCTGCCCATGGCCATAGTCACTCGCAACTGCCGCCAAGCCTCAGACATCAAAATTACCAACAACAATATACCCATCACTAATGTGCTTACACGGGAATGCGCCCCCGCTAAACCCGACCCCACCGCACTGCTGATGATTGCCGAACAATGGCAAATAGCCCCCGCACACTGTTTGTATGTGGGAGACTATATTTACGACCAGCTTGCTGCAGAAAATGCAGGAATGAGGTGGGTTTTGGTTTAAATATCAATTACGATAGAAAGAAAGGAGTAAAAATATGGATATATTCGTAATTAGTGATATTCACGCAAAAATTGAAAACTTTGAAATATTGGAAGAAAAATTTGGAGATTTGTTATCTTCAATCAAGATAAACCTCAAGCAAAATAAAAAAACTGTTTTAGTCATCGTTGGTGACATCGCTTTTAGCGGTAAAGGAGAACAGTACGATTTTGTAAAGAAAAACTTAGCAATAGATGAAGATAATTTCTATATAACAACATGCCCAGGAAATCATGATCACGACTTCTCTAGCAGTAAAGTAAGAGATTTAATAATAAAAGAATGTTGGGATAAGATTGATAATATTGAATCTGAATATTCGCCTCATCTGCTAATTTCAATGGATGGATATAAAAATTTTTCTCGAGAAATAACCGCCTCAGCTATTTTCGATGAGTATTTGGCAAGCTCATATGAAATAGATGATTTTAATTTTAATTCAATAAATTCCACTCTTTTTTCAAAGATAAAGGAAATACAAGGTACCTTAAAGGTACCTAAGAGTAATCTTAAGCCAATCGCCGGTAAAAGAAATATTGCATTCTTGCATCACCCCATAAACTGGCTCGAAACTTTCGATAGTAAAGAATTGAAACGACAGTTAATTGAAAGCTATGACTTAGTAATAACAGGTCATGAACATGATTATGATAGAATAAAGCTTTCAAGAGCTGGCGGAAAATGTCTTTTTATAGAAACTCCATCATTCCATGATCCAAGTATTAATAGTAATGGATACATAAAGATTGCTGTAAGAAAAGAAGATTATCAGATAGATTACTATGAATGGGAAGAGAATACATTTAAGAGCGTTGAGAGTGTAACAGAAAGTTTCGGTAAAAAACTCAGTCAAAGTAATTTAACAATTGAGATGAAATACGACTTCGAAAGGTCTCTAAACGAAATGGATGCAGAATTTATGCATCCAGATAAAGATGATCTAATGCTATCTGATTTATATGTATGGCCAAACCTATCAGATTATGAAAAGTCTAGTATCGATTTTAAAAGGAAACCTGCTGATAAAATTCTATCAGAAGAAGGGAGATTCATTATCTATGCGGAGGAGGCTTACGGAAAAACCGCACTTTTGAAGATGTTATACTTAGATAATCTAAAAAGGGGGAATCCCTGCTTATTTATAGATTGTAAAAAATACAGCAATGTTTCAAAAATAAAAATCAATAAGCTAGATAAAATAGTCAGTCAGCAATATGAAAATTCAAGCCTCGAGACGTTTTTAAAAACAAATGGAAGGAAAATATTATTAGTAGATAATTTTGACGCATTGATTGGTAGAGATTCAGATAAAGAGCTGTTGCTAGGATCCTATGCTGATCTATTTGACTCTATTATAATAACTAGAAATGAAGGCAACACAAGCTATGAGATAGATACTATAAATATATCAACTTTATCCACATTTAAAAAATACAACATGGATAGGTTAGGTCACTCACTTAGATTCGAGATGATTGAAAAATGGAATTCATTAAAAAGCAGTGGCGATAGTGAAATAAATCTCAACAAATTGAACAGCAACGCAGTGAAAATGATCGATGGCGTAATTGGAAGAAATTACGTTCCTGCTACTCCATTCTTTATTCTTTCTATTCTGCAAAATATAGAAAGTGGCACTGCATCCGATATGAAAACATCTGCATATGGATATTACTATGAATATCTAATAACTTCTGCGCTTGGTCGTGCGGGAATTGATAAAGAGCAATTAGATGAGCTTTACACTTATATAAATAGCTTATCATTTTATATTTACAAAATGGAGTGCTATGAATTTGATAGAACTTTATTTGAAACTTACAATCGTGATTTTAATAGTATAAAGCGATTAAATGTAAATGCGGAAGATAGGCTAAAATTATTGCTTGAGGCGAAAATATTAAGAGAGTCTGGTGACGATTTTCGTTTCAAATATCCATATGTTTTTTATTTCTTTCTGTCACAGTATTTTGCACATAACATGGAAAAAATTAATATAATGCAAGATATCGAAAAAGTGGTGGATGGAATGTATTTAAATAAAAATACAAGCATTCTTCTTTTTTTAACGCATCATACTAAAAGTTCATTAATCTTAAATAAGATATTAGATAAGTCTCGCTCTGTATTTAGCGGTGGCAGAGTGGTCGACATAAAAAAAGATTTCTCATTTATTGCAGGATTGATTTCTGAATTACCAAGTTTCGAATTTAAAGAGGCTGATTCTGATTCTAGAGCTAATCGCATAGCTTTGAATAAACATAAGGATGAAATGCAGCCTTTGCAGGCTCAAGAAGACGTCATAGATTTAGCCAATGATGACGAGGTAAATGAAAATAATGAAAATTCTGAAGGCAGCAATCTTGCAACAATGGCTAAGGATATGGGGGTTTCTTTTCGATGCTTGGAAATCTTGGGGCAAATAGCAAAGAACTATTATGGTTCCCTAGATTTTGACAGGAAGGAAGAATTACTTAATGAAGCAATTGCAGCGCCGCTTCGCTCATTGCATGAACTTTTTTCACTTATTGGTGAAGATACTGAGTTGTTAATAGATCTAATACAAAACAACCTAAAAGAAAAAATTGAAGATACTAGTCTTTCTCACAACGAGATGCGAGATGAAGCAAAAAAAGCACTTTTTACTATCGTTAGTACCATTTTATTAAATACAATTGTTAAAGTAGGCACTTCTATTTCAAATAAAAACCTTGTTGAGGTAATAAGTGATATAGAGCAAAGTAATAACAATAATAATGTATATAGGCTAATTGACTTCGCTGCTAAATTAGACTTGGGTAAATTAACTGTATCCGATGTTGGAATTGTTATGAAATCTATTGGAAATGATCCGCTTTCTGTTCTTATAACAAGAGTGCTAGTGATAAATCACCTTTACATGTTTGATGTATCAACGCCAACCGCTCAATCTGTATGTAAAAAAGTCGGGATAAAATATGAGGATATAAGAAGTAAGAAAGCATTGCTTAATTAAGTTAAAAAAAGAGGTGAATTATTCACCTCTTTTTACTGATATAGGATCGCAGAAGCAACCTCTCTTGAATCTAATTTTTTATTACTGTCCGTATCGTACTGTTCAAAATTTTTGTAAAGCTTCCTAGTGAATGGCTTGTAAGTCTCACTTATTTTACTACTGAATCGGTTTTCATTAACTTTACGAAGTTCATCATAAGTTAATCTAAATCCGCTAGAATCGATTGAATTTAGTACTTCGTCTATTATCATTTTTCCTGTTAAAATTGTAATATCTGAAGGCGTATTCCTAAGCTCAGTTTCTAATTGTTCAATTTTATTTTTCAAATCTAATATGATTTGGTTTTTCTCTTCTTCAACTTGTGTTAATTTTTGAGAATATTCCTTTTCCATTTTTTCTATTCGAAGATTTTGTTCTTTTATATTAGAATCGTATTTTTGACGTTCAAGCGCAATTTGTTCATTTATAGTCTTAGTGATTATTTGCGATTCAGAGAGTTTTTTCTCTAGTGCTGCTGAATTATTTTCGCTAATTATAGTTTTATTTGTTAAATCTAAGGTAAAGGAGTAAATATTGTAAATTAATAAAGAAGCCAAAATTAGCATTGCTAGGGCAAGAAAAGTTGCTAATTTTTTACTAATCGTAATTTCGCTCGAGTTATGAGTGTAATTATGAAATTCACTCGGCAGTCCATCTGTGGACTTTCTATAAGGATCTCTCATATTTTATCAACCGTTTGTCATAGGAGTGCTATAAGTTGCGAGATCAGGAAGTAGGCCCTCAGTACCAACCAAGCCGGTTCCTTTTATAGAAGATCCAACAATTACTTTAAATTCAATTTTTCTATTAACATTATTTTTGACCGCATTGATGGTTCTTTTTTCTAAATCACTAATTAAAGGGTTGTAGGCCTTTTTTGCGAATTTTATTTTTTGCGAAGTCGACATATCTGTTGCCCACTTATCTATTTTATTAATAAAAAGACAAACGTAGTTTAAGCTTTCCTTAGTTAGCATTCCAAAAACGGCATCCATCGCTGTTCGGTTCCATTCATTTATTTGTTCTTGAACTCGCACCATATCTATTTGTAGTTTGGGGGAATCGACATTTTCTCTACTATTAAAAGTGAATAAATCTACAACGATGATTAAAGAGTTTATCGACCCATATCTAAGTTTTGATCGCGGAACTAATTGCTCCTTTATAAAGCTCGATACCAATTGAGAAAAATCTTGACCACGATAATCTGTTATATCGTAGTCAATTATGGTGCTATTAGAGTCCACGGTCGAAAACGAATGGACCTCAAAGTTTTCTGTAACTTTTATGTTTTCTTTTGATAAGGGTTTGCTAAGAGTCCTGACAAGTTCAGATTTTCCAGATCGCCCAATTCCTATGAGTAGGACTGTATTTTTCCTGTGGCCTTGTTTAATAGGTAGGGGCTTATAATCCCTTTTCTGCTTCGATTTGGTTATTGCAGCACCGAGCCAAGCACTTACTAGGGGCACAAAAACTGGTAGCAGGAAGTTAGAGCCTATAAATGAAGCAAACAAAACTATATTAGCATTTGACATCGAATCAGAGTCTTCTAGACGACTAGACTCCTGAACCACATCTTCCTCACTTCTATTATTTGTGGCGCACGTTACAGGCGTAATTACGTCATCGATCCTAATCGCACATATTGTTGGTTCGTTTCCTAGCGTGCACTCTGCAGGGCTATTAGCTTGCTCGTCAAAGCAGAAATTTGGAACTAATGGGGCATCATTGTCTTCGTTGGCATAGCAGTAAAAGGAAGACAGGCAAGTGACTGCGCCTAAAAACATGCAAATTAAAAATTTTGTCATTCGAAAGTCCTTTTTCAATTGAGTTGAACAACTATAGACTAATTTTTAATCAAATGTGAAGTGCAGCCTCAACCAATAGTCGAATTTACTATAAAAGAGGCTGAGGCCTTTAATCTAAGAGGTTTTATTTAGTTAAGAGAATTTATACTTTTTACTAATACGTCCCACCCCGGTATATTTGGTAAAAAGTGCGTCTCGCAACAATAAAACCAACAAGCGCGACCGGAAGGCATGAATAGCAGGGCAAAGACCATTGCAGCATGCGGCCTACAATACGGACATAAAAAGACGCCACCACGGCGCAAATAAATCCAAACTCATTTAGTACAATCAGGACATCATTATGCGTAACTGGCTTTTAGCTGTTGCTTTACTCTTGCCGTACCCGGCGTTTGCTCAGGCGTCTGCCGACACCGGCGATACTGCCTGGATCCTCACTTCCACCGCACTGGTATTGTTCATGACCTTACCGGGCCTGTCATTTTTCTATGCCGGCCTGGTGCGCAGTAAAAACGTGCTTTCGGTGCTGATGCAGTGCTTTGCTATTGCCTGTGGCGCATCGCTCATCTGGCTGATTGCCGGTTACAGCCTGGCATTTGGTGAAGGGAATAGCTTTATCGGCGATTTCTCAAAAATGTTCTTAGATGGGGTGGGCAAAGACACCCTTTCCGGCACCATTCCCGAAGCCTTGTTTTTTATGTTCCAGCTTACCTTTGCGGTTATTACGCCTGCGCTGATGGTGGGCGGTTTCGCTGAACGAATGAAGTTTTCATCGGTACTGATATTTGCACTGGTGTGGCTGGTACTGGTGTATCTGCCAGTGTGCCACTGGGTGTGGGGCGGCGGTTGGCTAGCTCAGATGGGCCTGCTGGACTTCGCTGGCGGTACGGTGGTGCATATCACTGCAGGTGTGGGCGCACTGGTGGCTGCGCTGGTTGTAGGTAATCGTTTGGGTTACGGCAGTGCCAACCTTATTCCGCATAACCTCACCATGACGGTTGCCGGTGCCGGTATGCTGTGGGTTGGCTGGTTTGGCTTTAATGGTGGTAGTGCTGTGGCGGCTAATGGCGATGCGGCCATGGCTATGCTGGTCACGCATATCAGTGCGGCAGCCGGTTCACTGGCGTGGATGACCATTGAATGGAAAAAATACGGCAAGCCATCGGTACTGGGCATTGTTACCGGCATGGTAGCTGGCTTGGGTACAATCACCCCAGCATCTGGTTATGTGGGCCCAGCGGCGGGTTTGGTGATTGGTCTGCTTGCCGGTGTGGTGTGTTTCTACTGCACAAACCTTATCAAACAGAAGTGGAAAATTGACGACTCATTAGACGTATTCCCCGTACACGGTGTCGGCGGTATTTTGGGCACTTTCCTGGCCGGTGTTTTCTGTTCACCCGATCTGGGCTTATTCAGCGGCTACGGCTTTGGTGGTGATAACACGTCTATCAGCGAGCAGCTAACAGTGCAATTGATCGGCATTGTTGCGGTATTCGCCTATACGGCCGTGGTGTCCTGGCTGCTATTGAAAGTTGTCTCGGTGCTTACAAATGGTTTACGCGTGAGCGAAGAAGTCGAGCAAAAAGGATTGGATATCTCCAGCCACGAAGAGCGTGGTTACAACTTGTAATATGCAATCTGCCGCCCGGGTTCCCTGGGCGGCAATCATGTTCTTGTAGCACATCAACTCTAGCTCCTCAGCACGATAGCAGTTCACATTCCAACCTCAGTGTGTAAAAATCATGTGAAATGTTACCGATAACGTTAACGCTTTCTTCTCCAAGGAATACTTATGAAAACGAATTTGTTTGCCCTGTCTGCATTAGGCCTGAGTTTACTGTCACCTGTGGCCCTGGCCATGGATGCAAGCTTTGCAAAAGACGGCGTAGTGGTTAACGGGGCGGCCGATGATGCTGTTTGGGAAACGGCACAGTGGTACCCGCTAGAGCATTTGATGGTGGGCACTATGCCCTCCAAAGAAGATTTTTCTGGCCGTTTTAAACTGGCATGGGATGAAGGTAAGCTCTACTTGTTGGTGGAAATGCTCGATGACGTGCTGATAGATACGCATCCTGATCCTAAAGATAAGTACTGGGACGATGATGCTCTGGAAGTCTTTATCGATGAAGATGCCTCTGGCGGCAACCATCAGTACAGCTACAATGCGTTTGCTTATCATATTGCATTAGACGGCAATGCAGCAGACTTTGGCGACAAAGGCGATAACGACGGCGTAGTGTTGTTAAACGACCACGTGACGAGTGTGTTGCATCGCGCTGAAGCAGCGCCATATACCATTACTTGGGAAGTGGCTATCGACATTTACGACGATTCCTTTACCACCGCGGAACCGGGTGAACCTGTTACGCTTAGCGAAGGCAAAGTAATGGGGTTTATGTTGGCTTACTGTGATAACGATGGTAGTCCGGAACGTGAACATTTCGTCGGCTCACACGAAATCACGCCAGTAGATGGCAGTAAAAATTTGGGTTATATCGATGCGTCGGTATTTGGAAAAATCACCCTGAAAAAATAGTCCTGAATGACAGGATCTGCATTCGCACCCTGCGAATTACAACAAGGCCGCCAGAAGTTTACTTCAGGCGGCTTTTTAGTTGTCGGGCAACAACAGCAGACTCTTCGGCTACCTCTTTTTGATCATCAGAAAACGGGTGCTGCGCCAGTTCGCACATCAGTGCAGGAATATCATTCAGCGGTAACACGTGTGATGGGTGGTCGTTGAGCACGGCATTGAGTGGCAAGTAAGGCGCGTAAGCATCTTCCGGTGATTGCGCAACGGTGATACCACCCTGTGCAGAGGTTTCCCGCAGGCCAGCAACACCATCATCAAGGTTGCCGGTAAGCAGAATACAGATAGCCCGTTCAGTGTATTCTTTTGCCGCCGACTTAAACAAAAAGTCGATAGAAGGGCGCCAGTAGGAAAAATCAGGCTCTTCATAAAAGCGGATGCGATTGTCCTCTACGCCAATGTGCAGGTTGTCTGGGGGCAGGTAAATGTGACCACCGCGAACGACTTCACCGTCTTCCGCATTTTTCACGGTAAGCTGGGTTTTCGCCTGAAATACCATTTGCATATCGCCACCTTTCTTGTCGCTGTCTTTAATTCGGTGCAGCAACAAAAAAACAGGCGCAGGAAAATCATCGGGTAGTTTTTCCACCAGAGAGATAAACGCTTTTACACCGCCAAGAGAGGCACCGATAAAATAAACCGGGCCTGGCTCAGGGTACCTAATCTTCGTTTTTGGTGTTTCTTCCATTCAGGTATCTTAAAAGAATTTCATGTAAGTTGGTTATTTCTACGGGCTTAGGCAGAAAATCGCTCATACCGGCTTTTAGGCAGCGTGCAATTATGTCTTGATGAACGTGGGCCGAGACTGCGATTACGTCTGTTTTGCTCGCAATATCGGGTTTCTCTGTGCTCAATACTTCAAAGAATTCGAAGCCATCCATAACGTCCATTTGCAAGTCTAGCAAAATGACATCGTAGTGCTGCTTCTCTACCTGTTCTAACGCTTGCTTACCGTTTTCAGCCACATCGTAGGTCAGGCCGAGTTCTTCCAGGTACGTAGTAAGAATAAAGACGTTAGCATCGTTATCTTCCACAACTAAAACGCGGCTATTGTCGGCGGTGGCTAACTTACTAATTTGCTTGTCAGACTGGGGGCGTTTTTCCATAACAGCTTTGGGCGTTTGCAATGGCAGTGTAATAGTAAAGGTAGTACCCGCGTTCTCTTTACTGGAAACAGAGATCGTACCGGCCATCAGCGCCACTAACTCTTTAACAATCGACAGACCTAATCCTGACCCGCCAAAGCGTCGCGCAATACTGGAATTCGCCTGGGTAAATTTCTCGAAAATCTGCTGCAGGTTTTCTTCTGACATACCGATGCCAGTATCAGTAACTTTGACCAGCAGGCGATATACACCACTATCCCAATGTCCACTAAGAGACACTTTGACACTTCCCGACTCGGTAAATTTAATCGCATTGGAAAGCAGGTTGGTGACAATTTGTTGTATTCGCAACGGATCGCCGATAAATGCATCGGGTAGATCTTCACTGAAGTTCGCTGAGATTTTGCGGTCTTCTCTTTCGTTATCAACTGCGTAAAGCTCAATTAAGTCTTCAACTAAATCTTTCGGTGAAAACTCCGTGTGTTCAAGAGATAGTTGGCCCGATTCCAACTTGGCAAAATCGAGCAGATCATTGAGCAAATCTTTTAGTTTGCGGGTAGCGTTGTCGAGGATCTTGAGTAATCGCTCTCGCTTCGAATCGTCGTCAACACTAAGGCCGAACACCTCGTTTACACCGACAATTGCATTTAGCGGGGTGCGGATTTCATGACTGACATTGGCCAGGAACTCCGTTTTTGCCAGGTTAGCGCGTTGCGCCTGCTCACGTTTTTCGTTGAGTTCGTGTTGATGATTAACCAGCACGGTGTTATCAATAAAGCTAAAAATAGCGCCTTCAACTTTGTTGTTAGTTGAAAAGTAAGGAGTAACCTGAAGGCTGTAGTATACGTTTTCGCCTTCCAGAGGAACGGTTAACTCTTTACCGGAATCAGTTACGCCATCGACTAAATCACGCACTTTAATGCCGTCGAACCGCTCGCGGATGCGCTCGTTAAAATTGTCCAAATCGGAATTTAACTTAAACGTTGCTTTGGCAGCTTGGTTGGCTCGTACAACCGTGTAGTTGCTATCAAGATAAACCAACGGGAAAGCCAGAGAGTTTTTAATGTTGACCAACTCATTGGTCACTTGCTCAAGCGACGTGGTTTTGTCGTTGAGCTGGTCGTTCATTGTTACCAGTTCTTCATTGGTAGATTGGAGTTCTTCATTCGTGGTTTCCAGTTCTTCATTGGAAGATTGCAACTCTTCATTCGACGATTGCAGCTCTTCGTTCATCGACTGCAATTCTTCGTTTGATGTTTCGAGTTCTTCCACCACGGTTTGAATATGCTCACGAGCCATGGATAGCTCGTCTTCAAGCTCTTTTATCCGCGCAGCACTCTCGTCAAGAATAACCGTATCCGATTCATTGATAGCTTCAGCTGAGCGTTCGAAACAGACCAGCAGAAACTTTTCATCCTGCTCTTCAATCTGAACCGGCAGCACCTTCATTTTAACCTGATACTTCTTGCCATCAATCGTCATGCGGCGCAGTTGACTTTCAGACTGCTTTTTCGTGCGGGTGACTTTGTAAACCAGTGGTCGAATTTCGTGTCTGAACATTTCCAGCACGATTTCACTCAGGTTAAACGACGGCTTTCCTTTCGGAAACTTGATGTAGTTGGTGCTATTGCCATAAGTATGTTCTACATCCAGGTTATCGTTTATCAGAATGCAGGCATCGCCAAGCTGTTCTACCAGGGCGTCGGGTAGTTGCGGTGGTTGGCTGGTATCCGTAGTTCTTGCCGGCATTTCAGTTAGTCTAACCGACGCCTTTCCACTTAAATGAAAGCGTTGCGGGTTATAGGAAGACACGCTTCGTTTTTGAAAAATCTTTTCCTGTGAATTAACAGCACGGAAAATATCCGTAACCTGAGAGGTACTTTCAGATTTGCCCAGGAATAAGTGTCCACGGTCTCGCAAGGAGTAGTGGAATATACGATACACTTTTTTCTGCAATTCCTGATCGAAGTAGATAAGCAGGTTGCGGCAGGTAATGAGGTCGATACGCAGGAACGGTGGATCGTCAATGATATTGTGACCGGAGAACAAGATAATACGCTTGATCTCATCAATCACTTCATACGCATTGCCTTTCTTGCGAAAGTACTTCTCTTTGAACTGCTGCGGTACATCTGCCATGGATGCTTCGCTATAAATACCGCGGCGAGCAACGGTGAGCGCATCGGTGTCTACGTCAGATGCGAAAATCTGATGCTCTTCGCTGCTCAGTTTCTCCACGCCACCGAGAGCCTCACACAGCATAATCGCTAAACTGTAGGCTTCTTCACCGGTTGCGCAGCCTACCACCCACAATCGAATAGGATCGCCATTACTCTTACTGTCTTTAATCGACTCCAGCACTGGCGCAAGTTGGCTGAAAGTATTGGGGTCGCGGAAGAAGTTAGTAACGGAAATCAGAATATCTTTGTACAGCAGGCGCACCTCTTCGCTATCGTCACGAATCAAATCGACGTACTCTGAGAAGCTGTCGACCTTCCGCGCCAGCATTCTACGTTCGATGCGTCGTTGCAATGTGGCTTTTTTATAATGCTTGAAAGACACACCACATTGCTTTCTGACAATACTAATGAGTTCGAGAAATTTATCCTGAACCCCTTCACCTTCGATTTTGATTTGCAAATCTCGGGGCAGTTTTGTGCTGAGGTCGTGAAGATGAACGCCGATATCTGACGGATTCAGTACAAAATCAACGCAATCGGTGTCTAGTGCTGCGCGCGGCATGCCATCGTATCCGGCAGAGGTAGGATCTTGTGCGTAAGTTACGCCACCTGACGCTCTGATCACTTTAATTCCGTGTGCGCCATCAGAACCGGTTCCCGATAATACAACACCGATGGCATGTTCCCGCTTTTCTTCAGCAAGTGACACAAATAAGGTGTTAACGGAAGGCTTCGCAAAGTTGGCGGAATCCAACTCAGAGAGATAAATCTTTTTCCCTTTAACCCGAACATCATACTTTGGTGGCGTGATGTAAATCGTGTTCGGTTGCGCCTCAATACCATTGGTAATGGTTTGCACTTTCAGGCGTGTTTCTCGCTGAACCAACTCAGTAAGCTTACTTTCATGTTTAGGTGAGAGGTGCTGTGCCACAATGTAAATCATATTTGCATCGTTTGGCAGCTGCTCACAGAGGGTTTGGATAGGTTCGAGTCCGCCCGCAGAAGCACCGATCCCCACCCAGTAATAAGCTTGTTCAGCAGAACTTGTAGTCATCTAAATGTCATATTCAACAAGAAAATATGAATCTAATACTATCATTTAGTCTAACGAGATCCATCATTAACGACCGAGTGCATGACAAACTGCTGACTCACTTTTTTGCTAGGCATTCATACAAAAAATGATATCGAAGATTCTGTATTTGATTATCGATGTGGCGTAACTAAATCATACAGATCGGCAATCGTGCTGTTTACCTTCTGACTGGTTTCGAGAACAGCACCATGTGCATTGACTGCGCTTACACTAAACAGCACATTCTCTAGCGGGTACTGGATTGTTAGTCCAGTGGTATTGGTGCGACTGAGCGTACGAGTTTTCAGTAATGCAAAGGTGTCGCCTACTGCCACGCCGTCGGCAGCCCCTATACCTATCACCAGGTTATCTTCAAGTTTGTCTGCAACTTGCGTAACCGAAGGCTCACACGTAATGATATTGGCGATATCCGTTACTGCCGCATTCACCGTATTCAACACAATTCTGCCGTAGTCTTTGCGCCAGAACAGGCTGTTGTTGGTATCTACTTGTTGGCCTTCAGGGTAATTCCAGTCGGCTTCTGAATGGTAGCTCTCCTGGAAAAGCAGTGAGCTTCGATAAGCATCCACCACATACACGTCTAGGGTGAAGTTTCTTCTGAGCGCGCTTTCGTCGTCATCCGTTATATCAAACTGCTCGAACAAGCTGATATCACGTATATAACCGAAGACAACAAACTGACGACCCTGGGTTTGTGCAAGATAGGAGGCTTTATCATAAATGATTTGTGGAGTCAGAGAGTTGAACGCCGCTCTTGAAGCAAATGCTTTATCTAGTAGCTGCACATTCATAGCCTGTTGCTGCCGCATTAATTGCTGCTCAAAGCGCTTGCTGATCTGGTTGCCGAAGTCATAAATATCGCCATAGGCCGCCTGTCGGGGGCGCAAAAGCTGAAGTTGGGTAACCAATACCGAGCGATGGTATTTATCGCTTTCACAAGAGAATAGTGGCGTGATGTTTACTCTAACTACCACATGCAATGTGCCGTCAGCTATTGTCTCATCAATAATTTCTACCCGCTGTATACGACCCGTAGAGTGAATTTCAGCTTTGCTGCTTACCAGTAGTCCGTTAAGCACCACATCTTCTGCGGTGATCACACTGCCAGATTTAAACGAGGCATCAGCAATAGCATTTTTTATCGCAACTAACCTAACGTCATCTAGTGGTGCATCTTTTACCATCAGAGAGGCTTCTCCCTGTACCCATTCGGCGCGGGAAATAAACGACATAGCAGAGAGAACCAAAAGTATGGCTAAAGGAAAACCACGAAACATAAGATTACCCGAAAATGGAGAAGAGTTTGCCAAGCAAGCTGCGCTTCTGATTATCTTGAAGCTCCCCTTTTCCGCTGTACTCAATTAATGCGTTCCCGACTTTGGCGGAACTGACGGTATTGTTTACATCAATATCGCGAATCCTTACTTCGCCGGAAAAGCGAATGAATTCCTTACCCTGATTCATCGTGATCCACTTTTCACCGGCCACCACCAGATTATCGTTAGGCAACATCTCAACCACATAAACGGTAATTTGTCCTTCCAGCGAATTCGACTGGCTGGTATTGGCTGAGCTGTTAAATTCGCCACTTTGCTGGTGGTCCATGTTCAAGTCATCATCGCTGATGTGTATCGGGCCGGCATTCACGGTTAGCGGTTGAATCTGAAAACGGGTGTTTTTGTCTTCGTTGTAATCGACTGATTTCTGGGATGAAGTCTGCTCATCGAGAGAGATCAGGATCATGTCTCCTACACTGAAATTGTGATGCAGTTCATACAAACCCGCTGCATGAGCGGGGTCGAAGAGCGAACCGGTAGGTACGCTTACCACTGAAACTTTCTCGCTGCGGGGCGGACGAAAGGCCGCTTCGCCCGGAGATGCCTCTCGCTCGCGGGTATCGACAGAGCGTTGCGATACATTCGGATTCGTTGGGCTACTTGCAATAACTTGTGCTTCTTCCGAAGGCGTTTGGCTGCATGCGGCAATGTGTAAAGAAATGAAAAGAATCAAAATTTGGCATCGTAATTTCATAGCTGCGTCGCTCGGTGTCAGATTTCTGACAATAAATATCGTTAATTATAGGGAGAAAGTGCCGCCGTCCTTTGCGAACCCGAATTGAATACTAACTGAGGTTTTGGCTTTCAGCACTGCTGTAGCTTATTGATTTTCAGTACCTTTACAGAGTTTACAATGCCCGCTGGGTAGGGGGATTTATGCAAATTTTAGAGACGATGAGCGGTTACTTCACGAACACCGTTGATGTGGGCGACACTGTGGACAGTACCCAATCGACGCGTGATTCAACACTGATCACTGCGACGGAGACGGCAGATGGTTTTACGGCAATGTTATCTACCCTTACGTCGGGAGATACCAATACCAGTGCGCAGTCAGACGAACTGGTCTCTGGCATTCAATCGGCGTTTATGCGTTCTTTGGGTCTCGGTGGGGGCGCTGATGAAGCGCTGAACTTACTGACTTCTGATGAAGGCTTAGCCAAACTTCAGGGCTCTCTTTTGTCAGTGCTGAAAACCGATTTACTTAAGTCAGCTGTTTCTGCTTCTTCGAGTGATGAACAAGGCGTGACAGAAGAGGTGGTTGAAACGGAATCGGTAGACAGCGAAAACATAGCGTCTTCTGACTGGGCCACCTTTTTAGATAGCGCTTTTGGTGAAGATGGCGTTGACTGGAATGATGGCTTCGATGCGGTCAATCTGCTGCATCACATTCCATTGGTGTCTGACTTTTATCAGAATGTGTCTTCGAGTCATATTAGTGCCGCATCCGATTTAGCAGGTAGCTTTCTGTACGGCGGCCCTGCAGGGTTGGCTTATTCGGCGGTGAATCTGGGTGTAAAGGAAATGACCGGAGATTCCATCACAAATCATTTATGGTCGGCTGGCCATGACTGGTTGTTCAGCGAAGAAACCACAGGGACAGATGAGAGTGTGACAGAAGGTGTGGTTGGTGAACACGGCGAGGCAGTAGCGCAGTCGGCATACCAGTTCGCGAGGCGGAAATTCGATGCAGATTAAGCGGCAACAACGTGCCGCTTCTGCATAACTTGGGTAACGTTATTCCGCACCACTGACAATTTGCACTTGCGCGAGATCGGTATCGCCCTTGATCACTTTATAAATAGCATCCTGAACCAGTGTACGCATGCCGTCTTTCATCGCCTGATCTTTCATGTCAGATACACTGCCTTCTTTATATACCAGACTGCGTAGTTCCGGTGTCATGCCAAGCAGTTCGTGTACACCGGTCCGGCCGCGATAACCTGTACCACCACAATCATCGCAGCCCTCCGCTTTGTGCAGCATAAGCGGCGTTGGAAGGTTCAGTTCTGTAAGGTAGTCTTCACCATATTGACGTTTGATGAACGCCACGTCGCTCTCTGATGCTGGGTACTCTTTCTTACAGCTCTTACACAATGTGCGAATTAGTCGCTGCGCTAGAATACCCACACAAGCATCTGAGAAGTTTACCGGGTCCAGACCTAAATCCAGCAGACGGGTGATGGTTTCTGGTGCAGAGTTGGTGTGCAGAGTCGATAACACAAGGTGACCGGTAAGCGACGCCTCGATACCGGCATGGGCGGTTTCTTTGTCACGCATCTCACCGATAAGAATGATATCCGGGTCGGCCCGCAGGAACGCCCTTAGTGCCGCCGCGAAAGTAAAACCAATCTTCGGACTTACTTGCACCTGCTGTAAACCGGCCTGAGTAATTTCCACCGGGTCTTCGGCAGTCCAGATTTTCTTCTCTGGCGTGTTCAGATAGCCCAGCACCGCGTGGAGCGTGGTGGTTTTACCTGAACCGGTAGGTCCTACAACCAATAGAATGCCGTGAGGCTTACGAATCATACTTTCAAGGCGCTGCATGTTCGATGGCGCAAGGTTCATTTTATCGATGGGCATAGCACCACCGGAAGCCAGGATTCGCATTACTACGCCTTCACCAGCAACGGTAGGAATGGTGGCAACCCGCACTTCAACGAGCTGACCATTCATGCGGAATGACAGCTTACCGTCTTGTGGCACCCGTTTTTCTGCAATATTCAGGTTCGACAGAATTTTAATACGAGCGATGACCGCACTGTGGTGAGATTGCGGAATTTGACTCATATCTCGACACACGCCATCCACACGCATTCTCACGCGGGTAGGGCCCCCTTTTTCGGGGTCAATGTGGATATCCGACGCGTTTAGCCGCTTTGCATCGTGCAGAACCCGGCTCACCAGACGTACCACGGCTGGCGCGTCGTCAGACATTTCATCAACCTGGTCATCGCTGTCTTCATCGCCGGCACTGATCTCGTCGAGAATCTCGCTCATCTCACCGGGGGCACCACCACCGCTACCTTCGCCAAGGTATTGCATGACCTGATTAGGCAACGCGACGGCGATTTCGTAGGTATCTATGCCCAGCGCACTCTCTATTTCCATAAGCAGCGCAGCATTGTTCGGCTCTGCCATTAATACAGTGGGACGTTCGTGCGCATCGGCAATCACGGCAACAAGATTACGCTTTAGATAAGAGAGGTTTAACTTACTGTTGTTCTGATACAGGTGATATTTTTCCGGCAGGTACGGAATATAAGGTACCTGATAATGCACAGAAAGCGTATTACCTAGATCATTCTCGCGGATGCTATGTTCAGACATCAATCGTTGCACGAGAGCACGGTGATCGTTGGCGCTTTCTATTAACTCAGCTAGCGCTGTGGATGAAATTAGGTTTTTATGCAGCAACAGGTCGAAGGGGTTGTTAGTACCACCTAGCTCATATCGAAACTTATTTCCCAGCAGTTCCGTGAGGTTTTGAGCGACGGTGAGGTCGGTATCGTTGAACGGTCCTGTTTCCTTATTGATAAGCTGCATAACGCCAAGCAGAACGCCGGCATTCAAAATGGGCACACACAGAATATTATTGGTACGGAAATTTGTGCTCTTATCGAATTTGTCGGCGAAACGAAGGCGGGGATGAATACTGACTAATTCTTCAGTGTCGTAAGGGTTAGCAACGATCACAGGTCGTTGAGCAAGCGCGACATAACCTGCAATGGACATTGGCGAAATGGGAACCTTAATTTCCTGTGTGGCCTTTCCAGTTTTAAAGCGAGCAACCAAATCCTGGTGTTGCCGACGACGCATAAAAATACTCATACGCTGCGTATCGAACAAATCAAGAATGATGGATTCAATTTCGCTATAGGCATCAAGTAAGGAAGAGTGCTTCTCAAGGATGCTGTTGATTTTATCAAATGCCAACTGCTGACTACTGTTTCCGAGCATAAATAAAGGTTCTATTATTAAGACAAACCGACAATACGAGACATACCGGGCGAAAAAACGTGGTAGTGCCCGAAACTAATGCGTTTCACAATACCCCTTTCTGGTTAAACCAGCAACTGACCGACAAGGCAGAAGCCGCGATTTACCTGATACCGACAATGACTTACGTATAAATAACGCAGTACAACCTACCCACTGAATAAAAATAGATCAATTTTTACAATTCGTGGTTGCTTTGATTCATTAGTTCTGTATAATTCGCGCCCACTTGCCATGTACAACTTGTACAAAAGGCATGGTTTCGGCCGCAGCTACACTGCTTTTAGGGTAGATGCCGAAGCTACAACACCAGTAAACCGGTAACGTAGCGGGCGTGTCAGAAACAAAGAACAAGATTCCAATTGGGAATCACTGGTTTATACGCACATCTTTTCATCCCATATATAAGAGGGAGTGAGAAGATGATTTTTTTGTTCTTTCGATTGGAGCTTAATCGATGCCAAATCAAAGAATTCGTATTCGTCTTAAAGCGTTTGATCACAAGTTGATCGATCAGTCTACGGCTGAAATCGTAGAAACGGCGAAACGTACTGGTGCTCAGGTAAGCGGTCCTATTCCTCTGCCTACTCGCAAAGAACGCTATACAGTTCTGGTTTCTCCGCACGTTAACAAAGACGCGCGTGACCAATACGAAATCCGTACTCACAAGCGTTTGGTAGACATCATCGAGCCAACTGATAAAACAGTTGACGCGCTGATGCGTTTGGACTTGGCTGCTGGCGTTGATGTTCAAATCAGCCTGGGCTAATAAGAGAGGGTATTAACAATGGCGATTGGTCTAGTCGGTCGTAAAGTGGGTATGACTCGCATCTTCACTGAAGATGGCACGTCTATCCCTGTGACTGTTATCGAAGCGACCCCAAACCGCGTTACTCAGGTTCGTTCTGAGGAAACTGACGGTTATCGCGCTCTTCAGGTTACTACTGGTACTAAGAAAGCGAACCGCGTAAACAAAGCTGAAGCAGGTCACTTTGCTAAAGCTGGCGTTGAAGCTGGCCGCACTCTGGTAGAATTCCGCCTGGAAGACAACGAAGGTGCTGAAATTGAAGTTGGCAGTGAAATCACTGTAGAAATCTTCA
The DNA here is from genome assembly GCF_056160345.1 of Alteromonas sp. ABV4_515. Lineage (NCBI taxonomy): Bacteria > Pseudomonadati > Pseudomonadota > Gammaproteobacteria > Alteromonadales > Alteromonadaceae > Alteromonas > Alteromonas sp. ABV4_515. The sequence goes on along the minus strand of NZ_JBSWWZ010000004.1, from coordinate 69,559 downwards.
ACGACACCAAGAAAATTGATGTAACTGGTACTTCTAAAGGTAAAGGTTTCCAAGGTGCAATCAAACGTTGGAACTTCAGTTCACAACGTATGACTCACGGTAACTCTTTGTCTCACCGTGCTCCTGGTTCAATTGGTCAAAACCAATCTCCAGGTAAAGTTTTCAAAGGCAAGAAAATGGCTGGCCAGCTTGGTAACAAGCAAGTCACCACTCAGTCTCTGGAAGTTGTACGTGTAGACGTAGAAAACAGCCTGATCCTGGTTAAAGGTGCCGTACCTGGCGCAACTGGCAGCGATGTAGTCGTAAAGCCAGCTGTTAAAGCGTAACGTCTGGGGAGTTAAGTGATGGAATTAACATTGAAAGACGCGCAAAGCGCTCTTGAAGTATCCGAAGCGACCTTTGGACGTGAGTTTAACGAAGCTCTGGTACACCAGGTAGTTGTTGCTTACGGCAATGCTGCCCGTCAGGGTTCTAAAGCTCAGAAGACTCGTTCTGAAGTTCGCGGTGGTGGTAAGAAGCCATGGCGTCAAAAAGGTACTGGCCGTGCACGTGCTGGTACTATCCGCAGCCCAATCTGGGTTGGTGGTGGCCGCGCATTCGCTGCGAAGCCTCGTGACTTTGAGCAAAAAGTTAACAAGAAAATGTACCGTGGTGCTATCAAGAGCATCCTGTCTGAACTGATTCGTCAAGACCGTCTGGTTGTTGTTGAAAAGTTCGGCATCGATGAGCCTAAAACTAAGGCACTGGTAGCTAAGCTGGGTGAATTAGAACTGTCTGACGTTCTGATCGTTACTCCAGAAGTAGACGAGAACCTGTTCCTGTCTGCTCGCAACCTGTACAAAGTTGATGTACGTGATGTTGCTGGTATCGACCCTGTTAGCCTGATCGCATTTGAAAAAGTGCTGATTACTGCGGATGCAGTGAAACAACTTGAGGAGGCGTTAGCATGAAAGAAGAACGTCTACTGAAGGTGCTTAAGGCACCACACGTTTCAGAAAAGTCTACTATGGCTGCTGAAGCGAGCAACACGGTTGTATTCAAAGTAGCTAAAGACGCGAACAAAGCTGAAATCAAAGCAGCAGTTGAAAAACTGTTTGAAGTTGAAGTAGCTGACGTACGCACTGTGAACGTTAAGGGTAAAACCAAGCGTCACGGCATGTCTTTCGGTAAGCGTAGCGACTGGAAAAAAGCGTATGTATCGCTTAAAGAAGGTCAGGACATCGACTTTGTCGGTGGCGCTGAATAAGAAGGGGATTAGAAATGCCATTAATGAAAGCTAAGCCAACTTCTGCCGGTCGTCGTCACGTTGTTCAGGTTGTAAACCCTGATCTGCACAAAGGTGCGCCTCACGCGCCTCTGTTAGACAAGAACAGCAAGTCTGGTGGCCGCAACAACAATGGTCGTATTACCGTACGTCACCACGGTGGTGGTCACAAGCAACACTACCGTATCGTTGACTTCAAACGTAACAAAGATGGCGTACCTGCCAAAATTGAGCGTTTAGAATACGATCCAAACCGCTCTGCAAACATTGCTCTGGTACTGTATGCGGACGGTGAGCGTAAGTACATCCTGGCACCTAAAGGTCTGAAAGCAGGTGATGCGATTCAGTCTGGTTCAGATGCAGCGATCAAAGCAGGTAACGCCCTGCCTATGCGCAACATCCCAGTAGGTACAACTGTACACGCTATTGAAATGAAGCCTGGCAAAGGCGCGCAAATCGCTCGCTCTGCTGGTCAATACGCTCAGATCCTGGCACGTGAAGGTAACTACGTTACTCTGCGTCTGCGTTCAGGTGAAATGCGTAAAGTATTGTCTGACTGCCGTGCAACAATCGGTGAAGTTGGCAATGCAGAACACATGCTGCGTTCACTGGGTAAAGCCGGTGCGAGCCGCTGGCGTGGTATTCGTCCTACAGTCCGTGGTGTTGTAATGAACCCGGTAGATCACCCGCACGGTGGTGGTGAAGGACGTACGTCTGGTGGTCGTCACCCAGTGACTCCATGGGGTGTTCCTACCAAAGGTAAGAAAACCCGTAGCAACAAGCGTACTGATAAGCTTATCGTACGTCGTCGTAACAAGTAATAGCGAGGATTCACCATGCCACGTTCTCTCAAGAAAGGTCCATTTATTGACCTTCACTTGCTGAAGAAGGTAGAGGCTGCAGTGGAAAAGAACGACCGTAAACCAATTAAAACTTGGTCACGTCGTTCTATGATCATCCCAGATATGATTGGGTTGACCATTGCGGTCCATAACGGTCGCCAACATGTACCTGTCATCGTAAGTGACGAAATGGTCGGCCACAAGTTGGGCGAATTTGCGCCAACGCGTACTTACCGCGGCCATGTCGCGGACAAGAAAAGCAAACGTTAAGGGGTAGGAAATGGAAGCATTAGCTAAACATCGCTTTGCCCGCACGTCGGCTCAGAAAGCACGCTTGGTTGCGGATCAAATTCGCGGCCTGAACGTTGAAAAAGCTCTTGAAGTTTTAGCGTACAGCCCGAAGAAAAGCGCAGCATTAGTTAAGAAAGTACTGGAGTCTGCTATTGCTAACGCAGAGCATAACGAAGGTGCTGACATCGACGAGCTGAAAGTTGCGAAAATCTTCGTTGACGAAGGTCCAACGATGAAACGTATCAAGCCACGTGCTAAAGGCCGTGCTGATCGTATCTTTAAGCGCAGCAGCCACATCACTGTAGTTGTAGCGGATAACTAGGAGTAGAAAATGGGACAGAAGGTACATCCTACAGGTATACGCCTGGGTATCAGCAAACCATGGACTTCGACCTGGTACGCTAATACTGCAGACTATGCAGACAACCTGTATAACGATCATCAGGTACGTCAGTATCTGACTAAGCAGCTGAAAAACGCTTCACTTTCTAAAATCGTGATCGAGCGTCCTGCTAAGAGCATCCGTGTGACTATTCACACTGCTCGTCCAGGCGTTGTTATCGGTAAGAAAGGTGAAGACGTAGAAAAACTGCGTAATCACGTATCTAAGCTGGCCGGTGTGCCTGCTCAGATCAACATTGCAGAAGTACGCAAGCCAGAGCTGGATGCACAGTTAGTAGCTGACAGCATCTCTAGCCAGCTGGAGCGTCGTGTAATGTTCCGTCGCGCTATGAAGCGTGCGGTACAAAATGCAATGCGCCTTGGTGCCAAAGGTATCAAAGTTGAAGTTAGCGGCCGTTTGGGCGGTGCAGAGATTGCACGTTCTGAGTGGTACCGTGAAGGTCGCGTTCCACTGCACACTTTCCGTGCGGACATCGATTATGCGACTTCTGAAGCTTTAACTACCTACGGTATCATTGGTACTAAAGTTTGGATCTTCAAAGGTGAGGTTCTGGGCGGTCTGCCTACAAACCAGGAGCCGGCTGCGCCAGCTCAACCTAAGAAGAAAGGCCGCAACGCTAAGCGAGAGGGCTAAATCATGTTACAACCAAAACGCATGAAATTTCGTAAAATGCATAAAGGTCGTAACCGTGGTCTTGCTATTGCTGGTGGCAAAGTAAGCTTCGGCACTTATGGCCTGAAAGCAGTTGGCCGTGGTCGTATGACTGCACGCCAAATCGAAGCAGCGCGTCGTGCTATGACTCGTCACGTTAAGCGTCAAGGTAAAATCTGGATTCGGGTTTTCCCTGACAAACCAATTACTGAGAAGCCTCTTGAAGTGCGTCAAGGTAAAGGTAAAGGTAACGTTGAGTACTGGGTATGCCAAATTCAACCTGGCCGTGTTCTGTATGAGATGGAAGGTGTTCCTGAGTCTCTGGCACGCGAAGCGTTTGAACTGGCAGCGGCAAAACTGCCATTTAAAACAACCTTTGTAACTCGGACGGTGATGTAATGAAAGCGACTGAACTGAAAGATAAAAGCGTAGAAGAGCTGAACGCAGAGTTGTTAAACCTGCTACGCGAACAGTTCAACTTGCGCATGCAGCATTCAACTGGTCAGCTTGAAAAAACAGACCAGCTGAAGAAAGTGCGTCGTAACATCGCGCGTGTTAAAACCATTCTGACTCAAAAGGCTGATGCGTAATGACTGAGCAAAATGTTCGTACAGTACAAGGTCGTGTGGTTAGCAACAAAGGTGATAAGTCAATCACTGTTGTTGTTGAGCGTTTCGTTAAACACCCTATCTATGGGAAGTTCATCAAGCGTTCTACCAAGCTTCACGCACACGACGAAAGCAACACTGCTAACGAAGGCGATACCGTGACTATTCGCGAGTGCCGCCCTGTTTCCAAGACTAAGACTTGGACTCTGGTAAGCGTTGTAGAAAAAGCTAGCATGTAATTGCTGTTTTTATCTTGAAAAAGCCCGGTTTATCCGGGCTTTTTTGTACCTGAAATTTAGTGTTTCTTACTCATCCGTTAATAATTGCTTACATACACAATTCACTTCGTATACGAAATAGCGGTATGCTGTCGTTCACAAGGCGGTGTACGGTTATTGCTCCGTCTAATTACATCAAAAAATGACGTAACGATTAGATAAACCCAAACATCAACGATAATTCTAATAAACAAAGGGAATCAAGCATGAAATCTTCTGTAAAAGCCAGCTTTGGTTTTGCATTAAGTATAGTGGCTACCGCCATGATGGGTTGTTCGCCAGCGAATGAAGCCCCGAAAGAACAGTCAGAAGTTGTCGGCGAGGTGCAGGCAGAACAAACAGAAACCGAACGTCTGAATGCGTGGTTTGAAGAGCAATATGAAGAAGGGCTGAAAAAGTCTCCTCTTGCGTTAACTATGCAGGGTAGAAAGGAACGTTACGGTGAGTTGGATCAGATGTCTGAGCAAGCCTCCAACGAACGCTTTGCTGATATGGAAGCTGCGGTGAAGGAAATGAAAGAAACCTTCGACTACGACAAGCTGGATGACGATGCGAAGATTTCCTGGAACGTATTCCTGTTCGGGTACGAGCAGCAAAAAGCGATGAGACCGTTCGAACGTCGTGAATATACATTTAACCAGATGTTCGGTATGCATTCTCAGTTGCCTACTGTGCTGATTAACTACCACAAAGTAGGTAGTGAGCAGGATCTTAAGGACTATGTGAGTCGATTAGGTGAAGCCGGACGTGCAGTTAATCAACTGATTGATCGTGCGCGAGTGGCAGCTGATGAAGGCGTTAAAGCACCGTACTTCGCTTATGAAGGGGTAATACAACAGAGCAAAGGCATTATCTCAGGCAAGCCGTTCGATGATTCAGAAAATGACAATGCGCTTTACGGCGACTTCAAGGCTAAAGCCGAAGCGCTGGTCGAGCAGGGTACCCTGACACAAGAGCAGGCCGACAAGTATATTGAAGAAGCCGCTACTATGCTCACTACCAAGGTAGGACCTGCATACCAGACGCTGATTGACTGGTTCGAAGACGATCTGCCAAACCTGGATAAAGAAGCAAAAGGTGTATGGGCGTTGCCTGATGGCGAAGCTTATTACAATGTGATGCTTGCTCAGTCTACCACCACAGACATGACGGCGGATGAAATCCATGAGCTGGGCCTGAAAGAAGTGGCGCGTATCCGTGCTGAAATGGAAAAGGTGAAAGGCGAGCTGGGTTTCGATGGCACATTGCGTGAAATGTTCGATTACCTTCGCGAAGATAAATCTGACGAGCGCCTTTATTATGCAAATACCGATGAGGGTCGTGAAGCCTATCTGGAAGATGCCCGCAAATACATTAACGATATGAAGGAAATTCTGCCTGACTACTTTGGTCGTTTGCCAAAAGCTGATCTGGTCGTGAAGCGGGTAGAAGCTTTCCGAGAGCAACCTGGCGCCGCACAACATTACTATCCAAGCTCACCGGATGGCTCCAATCCAGGTGTGTATTATGTGCATCTGATTGATATGACTATGATGCCGAAAAGTGAAATGGAAGCGATTGCCTATCATGAAGGTGTTCCGGGCCACCACATGCAAATCGCCATTGCTCAGGAACTGGAAGATGTACCTACATTCCGTACTCAACAGTTCTTTACCAGCTACGTAGAAGGCTGGGCACTTTATTCAGAGCGTTTAGCTAAAGAGATGGGCATGTATAAAGAACCGATTAACGATTTCGGTCGTCTGCATTCCGAAATGTGGCGTGCAATTCGTCTCGTTCTGGATACCGGCATTCACGCGAAGAAGTGGACCGAAGCGCAGTCTATTGAATATTTCATCAATAACACGCCAATCTCTGAAGGCCAGGCCAAATCCGAAGTACGTCGGTACTTTGTAATGCCAGGACAGGCTACCGCTTATAAGATTGGTATGCTGAAAATTCTGGAATTAAGAGAAAAGGCGAAAACCGAGCTTGGCGAGAAATTTGATATTAAAGCGTTCCATGATTTAGTGCTGGGCGGTGGTGCAGTACCACTGAGCACACTGGAGTTAATGGTAAACGACTGGATAGCCTCGCAAAAGTAAGCGTGATTTCGTATTTATGAAAAAGGCACATCAGCATTGATGTGCCTTTTGTACTTATAGGCAAATAAAAGGTTCAGGATGCCCTTTTAATGACGCGTTCGCATTTCTCTCGCCACTCATCATCGAGTACCTCGATACCGACATAATCTTTCGCTTTCTCAGGTTGGCCTTTGTCGTATACCGCCGTCATGAGTGCAGCAATACTCACTGTGTGTTGCGGGCGTGAGACTAATGCTACGGCGTCCCCCACTTGCAAAACACCGGTTTCAAGCACTCGATAGTACCAGCCTGTAATGCCATTAAGCCCAACGAAGCGATCCAGGTTCTTAATCTCATAGCGATGGGATATTTTATTGCACGGTGCCCGAGGAGCGCTAACCTGCAGTAGCACGTTACCCATTTTATATACATCACCAACATGCACGTTGTTGTCGTCCATACCGGCCACAATCATATTCTCGCCGATCGTCCCAACGGTGAAGGCTTTTTCAGGAAATGCCTCAGTTAATGCCTGATAACCTTTATGGCTATATTGGTGCAGTACCTTTTCAGGGCCACCGTGTAGCTTTTTGTTTCCTTGTTCATCTTCATCTGTTCCATCGATGTTAACGTGAAGCTGTTGAACTGCTTGTTTCTGAATGGCGCTAGGTGCACCACGAGGGCCGAAGGGAACTGGTTTGGCAGCAAAAAGCGCTTCAAGGTGCATATCTGAATGCATAGCGATGTCCTGTGGTAATTGGTAGGCGACTAATGTAAAAAAAACCAAGACGCATTTAAACCTTTTCATCTGGCGATGCGACTAATGAAATATCAGGATCAAAAAACACCGCGCTTAGCGATGAAATAAAAAAGTAAAAGCGTAAACGCTCAAGGAACGCATGGAATTATCACACGCCACAGTCACAGATATGACACCTGACACTTTAAGAGTGCGGGAAAGTGCACTTTTGCGTGCTGCAGCTAACGGTGACCGCAATGCATACCGAGAAATTTACGACAACCATATCAACCGTGTTTATGGGTTGTGTTTTCGGTTAACCGGCGAACGGGGGATGGCTGAAGATGCTGCTCAGGAAGTGTTTATTCAAGTCTGGCGCACATTATCGAATTTCGATGAGCGCAGTCAATTATCTACCTGGCTACACAGTGTGGCGGCGAATGTGACAATCAGCTACATGCGGCGGCAGAAAAACTGGTTGCAGCGCATGTTCGACATCGAAAGCGTCACATTGGCAGAACCCGAGACGTCTGGTTGTAGTAGTGAGGTCGATCTTGAAAAATACATTCTTCGATTACCGGAGCGGGCTCGAGTGGTGTTTGTATTACATGCCGTCGAAGGATATCGGCACGAAGACATTGCCACTATGTTGAAAATTGCATCGGGTACGAGTAAAGCACAGTACCACCGAGCGCGTCAGTTGCTCGAAGACTGGATGGGAGCAGACTAATGGCTGAGCATAACGACAAGCTATCAGTAGCGCTGGCGAAGCTAGAGAAAGAAAAAGTGCCTGAGAAGGATTTGTGGGCAGGGATTGCGCATAGCATTAATGACAACATCCCTGCCACTCCCGTTAAGCAAAGAAGGGGCGTGGCAATGCCTATTGCTGCTTCCTTAATATTAATTGCTGCAGTGTTGTTTGTTACCAGAATGGATCCACTTTCAGATCCGTCATCACAAGGTATGCACGGTGATGCACTGGTGCAGGCCATCAGTAAGCAGCATGAAGAGCAAAAATTGTCGCTGTTAACCCGCTTCAGTGAGAAAGCTGCTGTGACGGATGATTGGCAGCAGCAACTTAATGAACTGGATGATGCGGCTGCGGCGGTAAAACGTGCGCTAGCCGAAGATCCAGACAATACCGCTTTGCTGGGCATGCTCCAGCATATTTACCAACAACAGTTATTGCTGATTGAGCGAGTGCACGCGCCCAAGTGGCAGCAAATTTGAACTTAAGGAATGATATATGATTCGCACTAAACCTTCGCACTCAACGGTCACCGCACTGGTATCAGCAAGCCTGCTTTTTGTAACATTGGCGGCTCACGCCAAAGAAAAAGTTGATAAACGCCTGGAGACTTCTGCATCTCCCCACGTAGAGATTGAGCACGTGTCCGGTAAGGCGAAAATTATTGGTTGGGATAAAAATGAAGTCTACGTTTCCGGCGAGCTTGGCGATCGCACAGAAGAATTTATTTTCGAGAAGGACGGTAATGACATTACCATTCAGGTAGAAACCAACCATCGTAAAATCAACTGGAAAGAGAAAGATTATGACGATGGTGATGATCTGACTATTTATGTGCCTACAAAATCTGGTGTGTCTTACACGGCTGTGAACGCAGGCGTAAGTGTAGAATATCTTACCGACAGTGTTCAATTGGAAGTGGTGAACGGCGATATTGATGCCAAAGACATAGCCGGTCGAATGAAATTAGAAACTGTAAATGGTGACATTTCGCTTAATGCAATACGTGGCTTACTTCAAATTGAAACCGTTAATGGTGACGTGAAAGGCGAACACGAAGGTGACGAACTCACAAAAGTGATGACGGTGAATGGCAATGTGAAGCTTAAAACATCGAGTCCAGTCGTTGAGTTTGAATCAGTGAATGGTGATGCGGAATTAGAATTGGCTCTGATAAAATCGCTGTCATTGACTACCGTAAATGGTGAGATCGAAACATCAATGACCCTCGACAGCAAAGCGGATGTGGAAGCTTCATCCGTAGGGGGCACCATCGCTCTCACCATGCAGAAAGACGTGTCAGCGCGCTTCGAATTGGAAGCCCATGCCGGAGGCGATATTGTTAATAAGATTACCAGCGACAAACAGAAATCTGCCAAGTATGGCCCGAGTAAATGGCTTGAGTTTTCGGTAAATAAAGGTTCGGCAGGGGTGGAAATGTCCACCGTGCACGGCGAGCTCATTGTTGAAACTAAGTAGCAAGCTAAAAAAGTATCCAATATCAAAATAGTTGAAAGGGCAGGAAATCATCAGGTTTTCTGCTCTTTTTTGTAAACATCTGAACCTCTCTTCACGCAAGCAGACCAACTATCCAATAAGCACGATAAGCTCTCTCGGCCGCTTGTTTAATTTAACCTTTTTGACCCCATTTAAGATTAGTAATAAAAATAAGGAGAAATTGATGTCAGCGCGACACCGAAGCGCAAAGGGGGCTTCCCCACTCATCTGGCTCGGCGTACTTTTTCTTACCGCTTGTACGGCCATTACCAGCTGTGCAGTAAAAGAGCCTGCTAGCGTAGAAGGCACTTGGGTTATTACCTCCAAGGTCGCTCCGGGGATCAGTGCCATGGAGCCTAAAGACGCTAAAACTTTACTAGGCCAATCTTTTCAATACTCAACCGACAATGTAGTGCTTGGTCAAACACAATGTGGGCAAACACAATGGCACGAGAAAAAGCTATCAGAGAAAGACTTTCAAACTGAATATAAAGTGTCTTTTGCGCAACTCGGCATTGTAGCGAATAAAATTTCCCGTTTCGACGTTGAATGTCACGGGGAAAATGTACCGGGTCAATCTGTACTGGTTGCCAGTAAAGAACGTGCTTTCACCCTATGGGACGGTGTTTTCTTTCAAATGGAGAAAACCGAAGCCGTAGTGCAATAATGGCTGTGTTAAACCTGAGAAAGCCAATCATCGTCAGTTATTGGAACGACAAGTTATTAGCTTGATAGCCTAAACACATTGCAATTCGTGCTGATTCACGGACAATATCCTCTTCGAAATTTCGGAAGTGAATATTGTGAAAGTCGTTCCAACCTCAAAAGATAAAAATATCGAAAAGCTGAAAGTACCGCCGCACAGCATCGAAGCTGAGCAGGCTGTGCTGGGAAGTATGCTTATCGATCGCGAGAGTTGGGACAAAGTGGCCGAAGTGGTTACCGATACCGATTTTTACAATCACTCCCATCAGGTCATCTTTAAGGTCATTCTTCATCTTTTAGGTCAAAGTCAGCCGGTGGATTTGATCACCGTGTCTGAAGCACTTGAGCACCGAAACGAGCTCGAAGATGCAGGTGGCTTCGCCTATCTAGCCGAATTGGCAAAGAACACCCCAAGCTCTGCCAACGTGGTTTCCTATGCGAAAATCGTTAGTGAACGCGCAATTACCCGCGAGTTAATTGGCGTAGCTCACGAAATCGCCGAAGTGGGGTACAACCCGGAAGGTCGCGACAGTGCCGACATTCTGGATATGGCAGAGAGCAAGGTTTTTGAAATCGCAGAGAAACGCACAGGGGAGAATGAAGGTCCCCGGGATGTTGACTCGGTGCTTGATAAAACCATCAAGCGATTGGAATCGTTGATTGAAACCAGCAAGGAAGTAACCGGTGTTACCACAGGTTTCAGCGACCTTGATAAGAAAACCAGTGGTTTACAACCTTCCGACCTGATCATCGTGGCTGCCCGTCCGTCGATGGGTAAAACAACCTTTGCTATGAACCTGTGCGAAAACGCCATGATGGCTGAGACAAAGCCCGTGTTGGTTTTCAGTCTGGAGATGCCCTCTGAGCAGATCATGATGCGTATGCTAGCATCACTGAGTCGTGTAGACCAAACCCGCATTCGTACTGCTCAACTGGACGATCAAGAGTGGGCCCGAGTCTCTAACACCATGGCCATGCTGAAAGACAAAGATAACCTGTTTATTGATGATTCTTCCGGCCTGACTCCGATGGATGTGCGCTCGCGGGCAAGAAAGCTAGCCCGGGAGCGTGGTGGCATTAGTTTAATCATGGTGGATTACCTTCAATTGATGCGGGTGCCGTCGTTAAGTGATAACCGTACATTGGAAATCGCCGAGATTTCGCGTTCATTAAAAGCATTGGCGAAAGAACTTGAAGTCCCCGTGGTTGCACTGTCGCAGCTTAACCGTAGTCTGGAACAACGGGCAGATAAGCGCCCGGTTAACTCGGACCTTCGTGAATCAGGCTCCATCGAGCAGGATGCCGACTTGATCATGTTCATTTACCGTGACGAGGTTTATCACGAAAACAGTGAATACAAGGGTATTGCAGAAATCATTATTGGTAAGCAGCGTAATGGTCCTATCGGTACCAGCCGGCTTACCTTCCAAGGTCAGTTTTCGCGCTTTGACAACTATGCTGGGCCCGCTTTCGACGACGAATACTAAGGCTTACACTATCGAAACAATCGATAAATCTACAGACACAAAAAAAGGCGCCAGATGGCGCCTTTTTTAAATATGTCATATTGTCGAATTAACGCTTTTCAGGTACTTCAACAATCGCTGTTACACGGATAGAGATGCGACGGTTTACGCGGTTAGCTTCTGGAGAAGTACCTTCCATCAGCAGTTCACTTTCACCGAAACCTTCCGTGCTAAGACGTGCAGGGTCGATATCGTATTCATTTACCAGAACGTCTTTAAATGCTTCTGCACGACGCTCAGACAGTTCCATGTTGTACGCATCAGTACCTGGAGCAGATGCGTGACCTTCGATCACAGCCTCTGTTTTGCCGTAGCGCTTGAAGAAAGCTACAAAGTCTTCGATGTCGGCAGAGTGCGGTTCAGATACTTCAGCACTTTCGTTGGCAAACAGAACACGCAGGTTGTGCGTTACTTCTTTTTCGTCAAATACAGTACAACCGTCTGCGTCTACTTTGTCGTTCATTGGTGTGTCAGGGCACATGTCTTTGCTGTCTACAACGCCATCGCTGTCGCTGTCAGCTTCAGTCACTACTGCACAACCTGTTGAATCAACTTCGGTACCAGCTGGTGTGTTAGGACACTGGTCAACACTGTTCAGCACGCCATCGCTGTCGCTGTCACCGTCTACAACAGGCGTAGGCTCGTTGTAGTTAGACGTTGTCGCGTTGCCGAATGGGAACGTCAGACCAACTTTAACGCTGTAGTCGTAATAAGAATCATCGATGTCACGATAAGCAGCAACTTCAGTAGAAAGCTTCAGCTTTTCACCGATTGCCCAGTGCTTACCTAAACCCAAGTTAACCAGGTTGTGATCTTCATCGAATTCCTGACGTTTAAGACCACCGAAAATGTACCACCAATCATTAGGCATGAAGTACATCGCGTCTACGCCGAACATAAAGCCAGAAGCGCTATCTTTATTGCTCAGAACTTCCATATAGTCGAGTTCTAGCGCAGTAAATTCACCGCGAACAGCCCAGCTTTCATCAAACCGCCAGCCCATTTCCATGCCAACACCTTTGCCATCATCCAGGTAATCAGGTGCTGGTTTGTCTACGTCAGCATTATAATACATACCGTAAATGCCAAACCATTTATCGTATGATTGAGTTGATGCTTCCTGTGCAGATACATGAGCAGAGGCTGCTAATGCAAAAGCCAGTGCAGACAGTTTAAAAGTTTTGTTCATTTTCACATCCTGTATAACGTTGAGTGATTGATAAATCAATTGGATGAAAGGGTCTTAGCATACGGCGTGCCAACTACAACATTTCGTATATAAGAATTTTCTGGATTTTATCGCCAAAGGCCGTGTAAAGTCGCTAGAATGCGCCGACTGCCACCATTATTGCGATGTTCGCCCATAATGACACCTTGCCAGGTGCCTAGCTGAAGTTTTCCATCCTTTATCGGAATTGTTACCTCGCAACCCAACAAGCTAGACTTGATGTGAGCGGGCATGTCATCCATACCTTCATAGGTGTGTGTAAAAAATTCCGACGTTTCCAATACAGTATGGTTAAACCAGCTTTCTAGATCACTTCTTACCGATGGATCTGCGTTTTCATTAATGGTGAGACTGGCACTTGTATGCTGAAGCCACAAGTGAAGTTGCCCAATCTTTACGTTTGCTAACTCACTGATTGCACTTTCGATATGGTCTGTGATGAGGTGGAAACCCCGTCGAAACGGGGGGAGGGTAATTTCTTGCTGATGCCAGTTACTTGTCAAAGCATATTTCCATGTGAGCCAGTCCTTCGTCACACATAAATGGCATGATGAGCTTGGAACCATCGACCTGGTGGCTAATAGTGTGTTGCTTTCCAGATACTACGATCGGTGTGGCCATGCCAAACTCGAAGCCTTTTTCTGCCAGGTCTCGCTTTGCGTTGCCACAAATCATGTTTGTGACTTCCCCAACCATATCGCCAACTTCCGCGTCGAGCTTCGCAGGACGTTCGCCTACCATACGCTCCATAATGGTCAGCGCCAGTTCCTCATCAAAGGTGATCGACATTGACCCTTTTATCTGAGGCCCTACCATTCCAATTAAGCCGGAAACATCACCTTGCGCTATATCACTTTGTTTACGCTTTGGTTTTCCTGGCTTTAATTTGGTTTGTGCCATGGTTTCCATCACATTTAGTAAACCATTGATGAAAGGATTAACAAACTCAACATTCATGGTGTTCTTCCTCTGGCTCAGAGTTTTCTGCATCCTGACAGTCTGCACAAAGTCCGTGAGCTTCTATTGTTTGTTTGGAAACTTTGAAACCATATTTACTCGCCTGGTTTTCAAGGGTTTCCTGTAAGCCTTCCGACTGAATTTCTGCTACATCGCCACAACTGTCGCAAATAAGGAACTGTACCGGATGGTGGCAGCCGAAATGGTGACAGGCCACGAATGCATTAGTGGATTCCAGTCGGTGTATAAAACCAAATTCTAGTAAAAAATCCAGAGCACGATAAACAGTTGCCGGTTTCGCGCCGGATTCTGTCTCTTTTAATGTGTCCAGTAACTCATAAGCCCCCATCGGACCGTGTTTACCAAGTAAAATCTCGTAAACTTTTTCGCGTAAAGGGGTGAATCTGGCGCCACGCTGTTCGCAATAAGCACGGGCTTCATTAATCAGGGTAGTACTATTCATGACTTTTTACCGACAAATGTCTTTATTATTTATGACATGATAACCCGTGACTGGTTCGGGTTCCTGCCAATGCAGCTGATTTCTATTCTCAGTATAACATTGCGGTGAACCTTAACAATGACAGAGGTGTTTCCGCAATCGTAACAACTATAAAAATACCGGGAAAATCACTATCATGAGCGCCGTGTTTTTGAAATGCCCCTTTAAATAGCAACACAAGTTTAGGACTTTTTAAGGTGAATGAATGATTAAGCCAGTGACAGAGAATCGTCTCGCTACTACACAGGCGTTATGGATTATATTCAGCCGTGACATGTTGCTGGTGAGAAAATCTGACGATGCTTTATTTCAGGGGTACTGGAGTGATATTAGTCTACTCGCCCACCATCAAAGTAGTATTGTAGAATTACCCGCACTATCGGAACATCACGACCTCGCGCATCCCGTTTTTCTGCTCGATCTAGGAGCTGAGCACGTAGAACATGAGTTGTGGGAATTTACTACAATGCGTAGCGTGATGGCTGAAGGTTCAGAGGCACTGTTCAATGTACTGTCGAGAGCTTGGCAATACGTACATTTTCTTCGCACCCATCGCTACTGCGGCCAGTGCGGCGCGCAGATGGAACAGGTGGATTGGGAAATGGCGATGCAATGTCATCAGTGCAAACATCGGGCTTATCCTCGTGTCTCGCCTTGTATCATTGTGGGAATTTATCGCGATAATCAGATTTTGCTGGCTAAGGGCGTTCGTCACAAAGAAAGTGGTATGTACTCTACACTCGCCGGCTTCGTGGAAAGTGGTGAAACTCTCGAACAAGCTGTTCATCGGGAAGTCGAGGAAGAAGTGGGCGTAAAAATTAAGAATCTTTCATACTTCAATAGTCAGCCTTGGCCATTTCCGCATTCGTTAATGATGGGATTTCTGGCGGAATATGACTCTGGCGATATTGTTCCGCAGCCCGGCGAAATTGATGATGCGCAATGGTTTGATATCGATAATCTACCAAAGATTCCACCTAAGCTTTCTATAGCTGGCAAGCTTATAGAGGCGATGATCCAAAGAGACATGGTGAAAGAATAATAAAAAAGCCTCGCTAGGCGAGGCTTCAGGAAGGTTTTAATCGGTCCCTTAAGGGCTTCTTCATTTTTTCTTACTATTATATAAGTCTTCGTGAGAAGCAAGACTAAAGTCTTATGCATTCGTATGCAAAGCGAGTCTTTAGCACAATTTTGGGTAACAGTTGATTTGACCCCGACGCAAGCGGGCGAAATATTGTTATACTCCCCACCAGATTATGATTAAGTTGTAGAGGATTTGCATGTCGGCTAATAGCCCATCTATCGAGCGCCCGGCGCTGAAGAATGACAGATATTTACGCGCGCTACTCAAGCAGCCTATAGACGTTACTCCTGTTTGGATGATGCGTCAGGCTGGTCGGTACTTGCCAGAATATAAAGCCACCCGTGCGGAAGCCGGTGATTTTATGTCGTTGTGTAAGAACGCTGAATTAGCCTGTGAAGTAACGCTACAACCTCTGCGTCGTTTTCCTCTAGATGCCGCTATTCTGTTTTCTGACATTCTCACGATTCCTGATGCCATGGGATTGGGTTTGTATTTTGAAGCGGGCGAAGGTCCTCGCTTTAAAAATCCAATACAGAGTAAAGCTGATATCGATAAAATTGGTATTCCTGATCCGGAAGGTGAGCTGCAATATGTGATGAATGCCGTGCGCACTATTCGCCGCGAATTGAAAGGCGAAGTGCCACTGATTGGTTTCTCGGGAAGTCCGTGGACACTGGCAACTTACATGGTTGAAGGTGGTTCAAGTAAGGCCTTCACCAAAATTAAGAAAATGGCGTTTGCTGAACCTGCACTGCTACATGCATTATTGGAAAAGCTTGCTGATTCTGTCACCAGTTATCTGAACGCGCAAATTGCTGCTGGCGCACAGTCGGTGATGATTTTTGATACCTGGGGTGGTGTATTGTCGCCACGGGATTACAAATTATTTTCTCTTCAGTATATGGCGCGTATCGTTGAAGGGCTTGATCGCGAAAGTGAAGGCCGTCGAGTGCCGGTAACCTTGTTCACTAAAAATGGCGGCATGTGGCTTGAAGCCATTGCTGATACTGGCTGCGATGCTGTGGGTTTAGATTGGACTATCGATATTGCTGATGCCAAAGCCCGCGTCGGTGACAAGGTCGCTCTGCAGGGCAACATGGATCCTTCCATGTTATATGCCCAACCTGAACGAATTGAGCAAGAAGTCGCAGAAATTCTTGCCGGATTCGGCGAAGGGACAGGCCATGTATTTAACCTTGGTCATGGCATACATCTCGATGTACCACCCGAGCACGCCGGCGTTTTTGTTGACGCAGTGCATAAGCTAAGTCGCCAATATCACAAGTAATTGTTACTAAGCGTAAAATTGCGGGAAGGTAGGCGCTAATTACGCGTCTCTTGGTAAGCCTTTCTGAATGACTCTGATTAAACGCTGCTTCTGACGATTGTCGTCATGGGCAGCGTTTTTGTTTGTCTGCTGCTCTATGGCCCAGTCGATGTGTTCTTGAACCAGTTCGCTTACCTGACCACTTCTACTTTCAAGGGCTGAAAGGATAGACTCATCGGCAGCGGCATTTCCCATCGCAACTGCAATGTTGCGTAACCAGCGTGCGTGACCAATACGTCGAATTGGTGAGCCTTCCGTGTTTTTCAGAAACGTCGTTTCATCCCAATTAAACAGGTTAATCAGCGTTTCACCATGCAGTTGGCTTCGAGGGAAGAAGTCTTTCTCTTCAGTGATGTTGCCATAGCGGTTCCACGGGCATACCAGTTGGCAGTCATCACAGCCGTATATTCGATTTCCCATCAAGGGGCGTAACGCTTCTGGTATTGGCCCATCATTCTCGATGGTGAGATATGAAATGCACTTTCTGGCATCGACAGTGTAGGGGGCGACGATGGCCTGGGTAGGGCAAATCGTCAGACATGCCGTGCAACTGCCGCAACCTTCTTCTACGGGCTTATCTACCGGTAATGGCAGGTTGATAAACAGTTCGCCGAGAAAAAACCAGGAGCCCGCTTCTTTGTTTAGTGTGAGGGAGTGTTTGCCTGTCCAACCAATACCGGCTTTCTCGGCTATAGCATGTTCGAGCACCGGCGCGGAATCTACAAACGGGCGATACTCAGTGTGAGCCAATTCAGCTTTAATTTTCTCGCCCAGTTGTTTTAGTCGGTTTCGAAGTACTTTGTGGTAATCCCTTCCCAGGGCATAACGGCTAATGTAACCAATTTTGTCATCAGAAAGGTGGCGAGCAAACGACGCGTCAGGCGGGAGATAGTCCATACGCACACTAATAACCCGCACTGTACCAGGCACCAGTTCTGCCGGGCGTGCGCGCTTTACACCATGGGCTGCCATGTATTCCATATCGCCATGATAGCCGTTTCCCAGCCATTCAAGCAGCTTATCTTCGTGCTGACTAAGATCAACATCGCTGATACCGACCTGCTGAAAACCTAGCGCGCGGCCCCAAGCCTTGATATCGTTTGTTAATCTATTGAGATCGATTGATTGCAACGCGGACATGAAACCATGCTAGACACTAAACTCGCGACAAGCTTATCACACAAACTCTTTCGCGCAGAACAAGTAAGAGAACACGAACGTAAAGCAGCGGAAGATTCCGGCTGCGATTTATCTACGCTGATGGAGCGTGCCGGTACTTCAGTATTTCGTCAGTGTCAGAGCCTGCTCCCGAATACCGATGTTTTTTTGGTCGTAGTTGGGCAAGGAAATAATGCGGGTGACGGTTATATTGCCGCTTTAAAAGCTAAAGATGCGGGTAAACAGGTGCATGTCTGCGCCGTAGAGCCTCATCGAATTCTCGAAGGCGATGCTGGTGAAGCGCAGCGTCGTTGGTTAGATGCTGGCGGTAAAATTGAAGTGTTCTGCGAAGAGCTCCTGGCAAAAGCAGGGCTAATCGTAGATGCCATGTTGGGTACCGGCATTACTAGTTATATTCGCAATGAGTTTGCCGATATCATCGACGCCATTAATGCCAGCGATACCCCTGTTGTGAGTATTGATGTGCCGTCAGGTCTGGATGCCAACACTGGGCAGTCTTTGGGGCGTTGTATCGAAGCTGATGTTACGGTTACGTTTGTAGGCATTAAGCCCGGTTTAACCACCGGTGCCGGAAAACAGTCCTGCGGCAAACTGGTTTACGATGATCTTGGTATTGGTAAAGCCTTTGCAGAATTAGCGCGATCATCGGCCAGTTTGCTGGATATCGAACAGTTCCGTGGTATGGGGCCGCGTGCTGTACACAGCCACAAGGGAACATACGGTCGTTTGCTCTGTGTTGGTGGTAATAAAGGCACTGCCGGTGCTATACGATTAAGCAGTGAAGCGGCTCTTCGCAGTGGTGCGGGCATGGTGCGGGTATTTACGCATGAAACTTCTACCATACAAGTAAGCGCTGGTCGTCCAGAGTTAATGGTTACTGACAGCGATCTTGAAGATGCGCTGAAGTGGGCAACCTGTGTGGTGATTGGACCCGGGCTCGGACAAGACGATTGGGCTGAATCGGTATTCACCACGGTAATGAAGCACTGTCAGACGCATCCTAAGCCCATGGTACTGGATGCGGATGCACTGAATTTGCTTAATCGTGCGGCAACGGCGTACACCATTAACGACTGTATTTTAACCCCTCACGCTGGCGAAGCGGCCCGCTTGCTGGGTGTGTCGGTAGATGATGTAGAAGCAGAACGATTCAACTATGCACGTCAGTGCGCTCAGCGTTATCACGCAACGTGTGTGCTGAAAGGTGCAGGTACCATCATTGATAACGAGAGAAAGACCTGGGTGAGTAAACATGGGAACCCTGGTATGGCAACGGCTGGCAGCGGTGACGTATTAAGCGGCATTTTGGGGGCATTGTTGGCGCAAGGACTGTCTCGTGATATTGCGGCTAAATACGGTGTCACAGTGCATGCGAAAGCGGGTGATGATCTGGCTGACTTGTATGGTCAGCGTGGTATGATTGCCAGCGATTTATTCGATGCCGTGCGCATGCTCATCAACCAGTAGTGAATGTTAAACTGAACTTATGCCTTATCCAGAACTCTCCTTTACGTCTTCATCACCCGAAGAAACCGCATTTGTCGCTGAAACGTTGGCGGACGCGGTCAGTCAGCAGCAGCTAGCGACCGGCTTGGTTGTCTATCTGGAGGGCGATTTGGGCGCGGGTAAGACAACGTTCAGTCGTTACTTTATTCAACGGCTAGGCCATTCAGGTAATGTTAAGAGTCCCACTTATACACTGGTTGAACCGTATGAGCTGGAAGACGTATCGGTGTATCATTTCGACTTATACCGGCTAGCTGATCCTGAGGAACTGGAGTTCATGGGGATTCGGGATTACTTCCGCGAAAAGGCGGTCTGTTTAATTGAATGGCCGCAAAAAGGAGCTGAATTCTTGGCTTCTGCGGATTTAGTGATTAGTATTAACTCACATAATGATGGACGAATATTATCGGTTACTGCCCGTTCAGAGGCAGGTAAAGCCATTATTGATGTACTAGGTAGCTGACTCTTTAAATAAAATAACAAAGTCAGTAAGGGTAAATTTCAGGGTTAATTATGTTGCGCGTAATCATACTCACAATCTGTGTGTGGTGTCTGGCGAGCGCTGCCTGGGCACAAAATCAGATCAGTAGCGTTAGGGCTGCGCCTTCTGGCGACAGAACCCGTTTGGTACTTGATCTGAAAAGTGCGCCAGAATATACCTATTTTTCACTCGAAAGCCCTTACCGGTTGGTTATTGATTTAGCTGATACTGGCAATAACAGCGATTTATCCAAGGCGGATATCAGCGGCGATCTCGTTCGCCGGGTTCGCCATTCCACACCAAAAAATGAGAATGCCGCTCGCATTGTCGTTGAGTTATCTCGCAAGGCTGCACCTTCCGTTTTTCCGGTTGAGCCTGATGGACCCTATGGTCACCGCTTAGTTGTCGACCTTATTGACTCAAAGCCAACCTATACTCAAACCCCCAGTGTCGTGCTCGATAGCAAGAACAATAGTCGCGATCGCGACATTATCATTGCCATCGACGCTGGACACGGTGGGAACGATCCTGGTTCTATTGGCCGTGCTGGCACGTATGAAAAGCACATTACGCTAAGCATCGCCAAATATCTTGAAGATATGGTAAATGCCCAGTCGGGAATGCGTGCCATCATGACGCGAACAGGCGATTACTATGTGGGACTGAATAAACGCCCTGAAATTGCCCGTAAAAGTAAAGCCGATCTGCTTATCTCTATTCACGCTGACGCGTTTACTACCGCTGGACCGCGTGGCGGTTCGGTGTGGGTATTGTCTATGCGCCGGGCTGATACTGAATTAGGTCGCTGGCTGGAAAGAACGGAGCAACATTCAGAGTTATTGGGTGGAGCCGCTGAAGTCATTTCCGATAATGCCAGTGAGCGTTATCTGGCTGAAACGATTCTTGGGCTGTCTATGGACCACTCCATGGCGTCGAGTTACGACCTGAGTCAGAAAGTGATTAAGGAGCTTAAGGGCGTCACTCGCATGCACAAGTCTTCGCCGCAGGCTGCAAGCCTTGCTGTACTGACTGCACCAGATATTCCCTCTATCCTGGTTGAAACGGGTTTTATCAGTAATCCGCAGGAAGAAAAAAACCTGAACTGGAGTGATTACCGGGAGCGTCTGGCATCATCCATGTTCAATGCTATTAAAACCTATTTCCGCCAGGTGCCGCCCGACGGCACCCTCTGGGCAGCAGAAAAGTCGCGGAATCTCATTCATAAAGTCAGACGGGGTGAGTCTTTATCCTTGCTGGCCCAGCGCTACAATGTCAAAATCAGCACTATCAAAGCCGCTAATAACTTAAATAGCGATACCGTTCAGATTGGTCAGGAACTGACCATACCGCGAACCTGAAAGTAACCAGTTACAGGATTTCCCTTGCCTATACAGCTACTCCCACCACAGTTGGCTAACCAGATTGCGGCTGGCGAGGTGGTAGAAAGACCTGCCTCCGTTGTTAAAGAACTGGTTGAAAACAGTTTGGACGCCGGTGCAACCCGTATTGAACTGGATATTGAAAAAGGCGGTCACAAGCGCATTCGTTTACGTGACAACGGCAACGGTATTATTAAAGATGAGCTAGCGCTCGCATTAAGCCGCCATGCAACCAGCAAAATTGCCACGCTGGACGATTTGGAAAGTATTTTATCGCTTGGTTTTCGTGGCGAAGCGCTTGCCAGTATCAGTTCGGTTAGTCGTTTGATACTCACCTCTAAGCCAGAAGCGCAAGAGCAGGCCTGGCAGGCACACTGCGAGGGGCGGGACATGGCTGTGAGTCTTAATCCGGTAGCGCACCCGCCAGGTACCACAATTGATGTTGCAGACTTGTTCTACAACACCCCGGCCAGACGAAAATTTCTGCGTACCGAGAAAACTGAGTATCAGCATATTGAAGATGTTATCCGTCGGATTGCACTCAGTCATCCTGCGGTGTCGTTTATTCTTAAACACAACGGCAAAGTGACTAAGCGTTATCAGACATCATCCTTAGACCATCTTACCCAGCGCATTGCTGCGGTGATGGGGCAGAAGTTTCTGACCAATGCGATACATGTGAAAACAGATTATCACGGTATGCAACTGGAGGCATGGCTGGGCAATGAAGCCATGTTGCGAAGCAGTACGGATGGGCAGTTCAGTTTTGTAAATGGTCGCGGTATGCGTGATAAACTCATCTTGCACGCAATTCGTCAGGCATATGAGAGTGTGTGGGGCGTATTAGAACAACCCTCATTCGTGGTTTACCTCACTGTTGATCCCCGCGATGTAGACGTCAACGTACATCCTGCAAAACACGAAGTGCGTTTCCAGCAAAGTAGGCTGGTACATGATTTTATATGTAAAACCGTGGCTGATGCGCTTTGCGACGGTGATGAGAAAACGCAAACGCGTTTCGACGAGCCCGAACACGACTATATTCGCCCCTTAACACCCGTTACCTCAACGTCGCCGGTTCCGGCGTTTGAGCAGCGTCAGGCGGGGTCGCCAAGCTCGCCGTCTGGGGTTGGCGGGTCATTTCGTCAGCCTACCGGTGGCGGGAGCAGCAGTGGGCGCTATCCGCCAACACAATCAGGGTCGTCGAAGCCCTCCATCGCCGATTACAGCGAGAGCTATACGGCCTTGCTGACATCGCAGGCAAATATTGGTGACACAGTAAACTTGCAATATCTTCAAATAAATGAATATATAAGAATTTACTGTCATAAAAACAGCTGTTTGCTATTGTCTATAAACGCTATAATTGGCCCTTGGGTCGAGCAAAATATTATCGCGGCTGGCGCCTCACAACCGCTACTCATGCCTGTCTCCGTCGCTGACGATGGTGCTATTAGCCAGGACACGGTGGAATTACTTCGGGAAGGCTTTTTTGAAGTAAATTTGGTTGCGGGGAAGTATCGTTTGCAGCAGGTGCCGGCAGGTTGCAGGCATTTCCCATGGGTTAACTGGTTTCCGCAAATACTCGCATCAAAACAGGAAACGCTAGGTGGTGTGCTAAAATCCGTGAGTAATACCGACACCTTGCCTAGCGACATCATTGCTGCGGTTTGGCATGATTTTGACCAAAATGCGGAAGCAGAGAAAATTGTCACGCTGGAAGCCCATGGACGCAGGCAGTCCATAGATAGCCTGATTGAGAAATGGCCCGAATGAAAAGTAAAGACGATATGAAGCCTGTCGTAACAATTATGGGCCCGACCGCTTCCGGTAAAACCAGTCTGGCTCTAGCGTTGTCACAGCAAACACCATGTGAAATTATTAGCGTTGATTCTGCGCTGGTTTATCGCGGTATGGATATCGGAACCGCAAAGCCAACGGCTGAAGAACAAGCCATCGCGCCGCATTGGCTTATCGATATTATCGACCCTAATGAAAGTTATTCTGTAGCAGAATTTCACAGTGACGTGGGTACACTGATTAACGACATTCACCAGCGCGGCAAATTGCCTGTTTTGGTGGGTGGTACGATGATGTACTTTAATGCCTTGATAAATGGCATTTCGCCCTTACCTAGTTCAAACGATGAGGCAAGAGCGCGTATTGCCCAGGAAGCCGAGGCCTATGGATGGAACGCCTTACACGACGAATTGACTCGTGTAGACCCTGTAAGCGCAGCTCGTATTCATCCAAATGACCCACAGCGCCTGACCCGCGCTCTGGAAGTATATCGGTCTACCGGGCGTAATCTGACAGACTGGCAAGCAACTAAAGGTGAGCCTTGTCCGTTTAATGTCACACAATTTGCCATTGCGCCGGAAGACAGAGCGGTTTTACACGGTCGTATTGAACAACGATTCGATATGATGCTGGAAGACGGCTTTATAGACGAGGTCAGAAGTTTATTTGCCCGGGGTGATCTACACGAAGATTTACCCTCTATACGATCTGTAGGATACCGTCAGGCGTGGCAGTATTTGCAAGGGCAACTTGATTACGCGGAAATGCGTGAACGAGGGATAATAGCAACACGTCAGCTTGCTAAGCGTCAGCTAACCTGGTTAAGAGGCTGGCCTGAAGTCGAATGGCTTGACACGTTTGCTAACGATAACTTAACTAGAGTTATGTCAAAAATCACACTTTAACTGTTGGAGTGTGTTATACATTAAGCGCGGTGACAACTGTATAGTTTGTCATGGAAATAATAAAAACTAAGGAAATCAAATGGCTAAAGGGCAATCACTACAAGACCCATTCTTGAATGCGTTAAGAAAGGAGCGTATTCCCGTTTCCATCTACCTGGTAAACGGTATCAAACTTCAGGGGCAGGTTGAATCTTTCGACCAGTTCGTGATTTTGCTGAAAAACACAGTAAGCCAGATGGTATATAAGCATGCCATTTCTACTGTTGTGCCTTCTCGAGCTATCACTATGCCCAGTTCAACCCAAGGGGACTCTGACAATAGTAAAAGTGAATAATACAAAAGGTACATTGCTTGTTTGACCGTTATGAAGCCGGTGAACAGGCTGTTCTTGTTCATGTAAATTTTGCTGACGAAAGCAGTAAAGAAGATCTCGCTGAGCTTGAATTGCTCGTATCTTCTGCTGGAGTGAATGCGGTAGACGTACTTACGACGTCGCGCAGTGCACCCCACGCCAAGTATTTCGTTGGTTCAGGTAAAGCCGAAGAGATTGCTGCTTCTGTGAAAGCGCATGATGCGAATGTAGTGATTTTCAATCATGCGTTGTCGCCGTCTCAGGAACGGAATCTCGAAGCTATCTGTAAATGCCGGGTACTAGACCGTACTGGCTTGATCCTCGATATCTTTGCGCAACGTGCGCGAACCCATGAGGGTAAATTACAGGTAGAGCTGGCGCAGTTACGGCATATTTCAACCCGACTCATACGCGGATGGACACACTTAGAGCGCCAGAAAGGCGGGATAGGTCTGCGTGGACCGGGTGAAACACAGCTCGAAACTGACCGCCGGCTCTTACGTGCCAGAATTAAAGCCATCCTGCGCAGGCTGGAGAAAGTCCAGAAGCAGCGGGAGCAAGGCCGTCGTTCGCGCAAGCGCGCCGAAATTCCAACCGTCTCTCTCGTTGGCTATACCAATGCCGGCAAATCAACTATGTTCAATACCATAACGGATTCTCACGTTTATGCAGCCGATCAGCTATTTGCAACGCTTGATCCTACACTGCGTAAAATTGAACTTAAGGACGTGGGACCGGCTATTCTTGCTGACACAGTAGGGTTTATTCGTCACCTGCCTCACGATTTAGTTGCTGCGTTTAAAGCTACGCTGCAGGAGACGCAGGAAGCCGATTTACTCCTACATGTGGTAGATGTTGCGGAAGCTAACTATCGTGAAACGATGGATGAGGTGAACGCGGTTCTTGAAGAAATTGACGCAGATGACATTCAACAATTAATAATCTGTAATAAGATTGATAAACTTGATGAAATTTCTTCGCGTATAGATAGAGATGAGGACGGTGTGCCTACCCGGGTATGGGTATCGGCACAAACCGGCGAAGGACTCGATTTATTGAGCCAAGCGCTGACCGACTGTCTCGGTCAAAGCATGGTGAGCTATACATTACGAATTCCGCCTGCACAGAGCAAATTACGTGGTGTATTGTACGATTTAAATTGTATTGCCAATGAAGCTTACGATTCTGACGGTGACTGGGTAGTAGACATTAAAATGCCTGCTGCTGATTGGAACCGTTTAGAGAAACGATTGGACCAGGGGTTATCCCATTTTGTGGACCATCATTGACAAACGCTTAAATTAACGACAGTTTTCAGATAAATAACCAATTATGGAGTATCAGCATGGCTTGGAATGAGCCGGGTGGCAAAAATAATGACCCGTGGAAAAACCGCGGCGGTCGAGATCAAGGGCCCCCGGATTTGGACGATGTGTTCAAAAACCTGTTTGGTAAGTTCGGTAAAATGGGCGGCGGCAGCGGTGGTTCTGGTAAAAGTCTTGGCACAGTTGGTGCTGGAATTTTAATTGGACTGTTGGTCGTTATCTGGGTCGTCAGTGGTTTCTATACTATCCGCGAATCAGAACGTGGTGTCGTGCTTCGCTTTGGCGAATATTATAAGCAAGTCGACCCCGGCCTGCGTTGGAAGCCAACGTTTATCGATTCTGTTATTCCGGTAGATGTAACTTCTATTCGTGATCAGGCGTCTAGCGGTTCCATGCTGACTGAAGACGAAAACGTTGTTCGCGTTCAAATGGAAATGCAGTACCGAGTTGTCGACCCGTACCGTTGGACATTTGCTGTAACGAGCCCTGAAATGAGTTTGAGTCAGGCCTTAGACAGTGCAATTCGTTACGTTGTTGGTCACTCTCAAATGGACGATGTACTTACAGATGGTCGTGAAGTTACTCGTCAGCGAGTGTGGGAAGAGTTGCAGTCTATCCTTGAACCCTATGATCTGGGTGTCACGATTACTGACATGAACTTCCGCGATGCGCGTCCACCTGAAGAAGTAAAAGATGCATTTGATGATGCTATTGCCGCGCAGGAAGATGAACAACGTTTCATTCGTGAAGCTGAAGCTTATGCCCGTGAAATTGAGCCTCGCGCCCGTGGTCAGGTTAATCGCATGAACGAAGAAGCACAGGCATACAAAGAGCGTGTGATCCTAGAAGCGCAGGGTGAAGTGGCACGATTTGCTGAGCTTCTGCCTCAGTACGAATCCGCGCCAACGGTTACCCGAGAGCGTATTTATCTGGAAACCATGGAAGAAGTGCTTGGTAAAACAAGCAAAGTGTTGGTCGACACCAAAGGTGGCAACAACATGATGTATTTACCACTGGATAAAATGATGGAACAGCGTTCGTCGTCAACTTCATCTCCAGCAAGAAGTTCAACAACACCTTATCAGTCGTTACCGATGTCGTCTTCGGACAACAGCGGCAGACCTTCAACGGTAAATTCTGGTATTCGTGATAGCCGTTTTGGAAGTGGGGGAGAATAACACATGAAGAATCTATTGATTGCAGCCGTGGTGCTGGTGGTTATTCTGTTTTCGGGCGCCGTTTTCGTGGTTAGCGAAGGTGAACGCGCTATTGTAATCCAGTTTGGTAAGGTTCAACGTGATGATGCTACCGGCGACACCAGAGTGTTTGAGCCGGGTCTGCACTTTAAATTCCCGTTCATCGACTCTGTGCGACGTCTTGATGCGCGTATTCAGACGTTGGACGATGTGCCTGATCGTTTCGTAACATCAGAGAAGAAAGACCTGATTGTAGACTCTTACGTGAAGTGGAAAATTGCCGATTTTGCTCAGTACTATCTGTCAACGCAAGGCGGGAATAAACTTCAGGCGGAAGCGCTGTTAAAGCAAAAAGTGAATAACGGCCTGCGTTCAGAGTTTGGTGCTCGCACCATCGCACAAATCGTGTCGGGTGAGCGCTCAGCGCTGATGAATCAAGCAATGGAACAGGCTAGTCAGTCCTCAAAAGAGCTGGGTATCGAAATTGTTGACGTGCGTGTAAAGCAGATCAACCTGCCGAACGAAGTCAGCAACGCGATTTTCCAACGTATGCGAGCTGAACGCGCAGCGGTTGCCCGTGAACACCGTTCTGAAGGTCAGGAGCAAGCCGAGGTCATCCGTGCCGATATCGACGCCAAAGTAACGGTTATGCTGGCAGACGCCGAGCGTAATGCCCGTCAGGTTCGTGGTGAAGGTGACGCATTGGCAGCTCAGATTTACGCAACGTCATATTCTAAGAACCCTGAGTTCTACAGCTTCCTGCGCAGTATGGATGCATACCGCAAGAGCTTCAGCAGCAAAGACGATATCATGGTGCTGGAACCGGATGGTGAGTTCTTCAAATACCTGAATAACGCCAAAGGTAAATAACTTCCTAAGCCCGCGAAATGCGGGCTTTTTTAATTCTCCCGTATCCTCTGCTTTACGCTTTATCGGCTAATGATAAAGTATAGAAAATGAGCCACTTCATAGCCTTTTGCTGCGAACTGGCTGTTTTTTCGTTATACTCTCGCCAAAATTAAGCAGATTAATCTGCAGATTATAAAACGACAGAGGTTATATTTTGAGCTCCAGACAGTCTGATACTTCTTCTTTTGAGGAAGAAGCAAAGAGTGGATGGTTTGCGCGATTTTTAGCTACCGTAGAGTGGCTGGGGAATCTGTTGCCGCACCCGGTAACGTTGTTCGCCTTACTATCTATTTTCATCGTTATTCTTAGTGGCATTCTTGGTTATTTCGATATTGCCGTTGCTGATCCTCGCCCGGTAGGAGCTAAAGGTCGCGAAGCCGACGGCATGATTGAAGTTATCTCATTGGTCAACGCCGAAGGCTTGCAAAAAATTGTGACGCATCTGGTAACGAACTTCACCGGTTTTGCGCCATTGGGCACAGTACTTGTGGCGCTGCTCGGTGTATCTGTTGCCGAGCATTCCGGCATGCTTTCCGCGCTGATGCGATCGATTGTAATGGGCGCGCCACGTTTATTGGTTACGTTCGCCGTTGTGTTCGCGGGCATTCTTTCAAATACGGCTTCTGAGCTTGGCTACGTGGTACTTATTCCGCTGGCTGCAATGATCTTTCATTCGCTTGGACGGCACCCCTTTGCAGGCCTTGCCGCAGCGTTTGCCGGCGTATCTGCTGGATACAGTGCTAACCTGTTATTGGGTACTATTGATCCGCTGCTTTCTGGAATAACCGAAGCCGCTGCTCACATGATTGACCCGGAGTATATAGTCGGGCCAGAGGTGAACTGGTACTTCATGTTCATCAGTACCTTCATTATTGCCATCATGGGCACATACGTGACAGATCGTATTGTTGAGCCCCGACTTGGCAAATACAACGAAGAGCATGCGTCCGATGATCTTGAATCGGCGTCGATGTCAGCGGTAACAGATACCGAGCGCCGTGGTTTAAAAATGGCGGGCCTGTCGTTTGTTGTGCTGTGTGCAATTTTAGCGCTCACCATCGTGCCAGAAGGTGGTCCTTTACGTAATCCGGAAACCGGCGGCGTAACAGGCTCTCCATTCCTCAAAGGCATCGTGGCATTTATTTTTATTACCTTTGCGGTTCCCGGTTTTGTGTATGGCCGTGTGGTTGGTACCATGCGAAACGACAAAGATGTGATTAATGCCATGTCGAAAAGCATGGGGGCTATGGGTCTGTATATCACGCTGGTTTTCTTTGCTGCTCAGTTTGTGGCCTTCTTTAAGTGGACAAATCTCGGCACCTTTATGGCTGTAAAGGGCGCAGCGTTCCTGCAGGCTGCGGGACTGGACGGTCCGTCGGTGTTTATTCTGTTCATTCTGATGTGTGGTATGGTTAACTTGTCGCTGGGTAGTGCATCGGCGCAATGGGCCGTAACGGCACCAATATTTATTCCTATGCTGATGTTGCTGGGCTATGCGCCGGAAGTTATTCAGGCGGCTTATCGAATTGGCGATTCAGTGACTAACGTTATCTCACCGATGATGAGTTACTTTGGCCTTATTCTGGCTATGGCCGCCAAATACCGAAAGGATATTGGCATGGGGACACTCATTGCCATGATGCTGCCGTACTCCATGGTATTCATTGTCGGTTGGACAATACTGTTCTACATCTGGGTATTCTTACTCGGTATGCCGGTAGGGCCCGGCGCGGCAACTTACTACCAGCCGTAATCCAAGCGCTAAAATTGATTATACAAGAACGACCGGTAAGTCTGACTTACCGGTTTTTTTATTTCAAAGGCGTCCAGTGAGATTAAATAATCGTAACAATCGAGCAAAATGATGGATCAAAAGCACTGGTTAATCAGTATACTTACCAGTGATTTAAAATCGTTGGTCATGATTTCAGGTAAAGCAGCATGAAATACAAAAATTCCACTCATTTCACACACGGTCAGCCAGATAAGCTGGGTGTGTTAATTACTAATTTGGGCACGCCTGAAGCGCCAACCAAACAGGCGCTGAAGCCTTACCTGAAGGAATTTTTGTCAGACCCACGGGTTGTGGAAGTGCCAAGGCTTTTGTGGTGGTGCATTCTCAATGGCGTAATTTTGAATATTCGCCCAAAACGCTCCGCTCATGCTTACTCCACGGTATGGACCGAAGATGGCTCGCCGCTCATGGCGATTACAAAGGCGCAGCATGCCGCATTGGCAGATAAATGCAGGCAGCAATACGGCGACGATGTGGTGATAGATTTTGCCATGCGTTACGGCGAACCATCTATTGCCAATGCCATTCAGCGACTGTTGGATCAAGGCGTTCGCAAGTTGGTGGTGCTGCCGTTGTACCCCCAGTATTGCGCGTCCACCACGGCGTCGACGTTCGATGCCGTTGCTGCCGATTTCACCAAGCGTCGATGGATGCCGGAGCTGCGCTTCATTACAAACTACAACGATAACCCGGCTTATATCGAAGCCTTAGCTAACAGTGTTAGAAAGCACTGGGAAGAAAATGGCAAAGCGGATTTACTGCTGATGTCCTACCACGGGATCCCTAAACGATACCTCATCAACGGCGACCCCTATCATTGCGAGTGTTACAAAACGTCAAGGCTGTTGGCCGAAGCGCTGGAACTAAAATCTGATCAATACATGACAACTTTTCAATCCCGTTTTGGTCGGGAAGAGTGGTTGCAACCGTATACAGATGAAACGATGAAATCTCTACCGGGTAAAGGTATTCGCTCGGTACAGGTTCTGTGTCCGGGGTTCTCTGCAGATTGCCTTGAAACAATTGAGGAAATCGGCGTTGAAAACAAGACGTATTTCATGGAAGCCGGAGGGAAACGATTTGAATATATCCCTGCGCTGAATGACGACCCGGCACACGTTGATATGTTGTTTGCACTCATCAATGACAATCTACACGGTTGGCGCATTGATAAAGAAACGCGCAAACGGCAAGCACTGGCTAAAGCACTAGGCGCAAGCGACTAATATGACATCACAGACCAAAGCACCGAAAGAACTCCTTAAAGCACAGAAATGGGCGAACATGCTGGATACAGCGATTAAGCTGCCAGTGATTAATTTTCGGGTGGGTCTGGATTCTATTGTTGGTCTGATTCCCGGTGTGGGTGATGCGCTGATGTTATTTGCTGGCTTCCGGATTATCAGAATGGGCCAAAAACTTGGCATGCCCAGCGACCAGATCAAAGTAATGGTACGCAATAGCGTAATTGATTTTGGTCTCGGCTTCATTCCATTTATCGGTGATGTCGCCGACTTCTTCTACAAATCAAACAGAAAGAATGTTCAGATCATGGAGCGTTGGTGGATTGAAAATAACAAGGCCGCTGTCGATGCGTCTGCGCGTGAACAGTTCCGTGATTGGGAAGAGAAATTCGATAGCTAGCCCGCTAAAGCGCTTTGCTGGAATAAATTTCCAGCGTTTCCAGTGGAATAATATCCAGCGCCTTATGATGCGTTGCTTCAAGATTCACTCTGGGTGCGACGCCTGCATGGTAGGCTTCCAGCCAACGTGCCGCACAAAGACACCATCGGTCCCCCGGAGTTAATCCGGGAAACATCATATCTGGCCGGGGCGTAATCAAATCATTGCCGCGCTCTGCCGAATAAGCGAGGAAAGGCTCGTCGACGATAGCACAAACACTGTGATTACCAATGTCAGCATCAGGTACATAACAAAACCCTTCACGGGTGAAGCCTGTATTGCCACAACAAAGCTGCAGTGGACGCCCATATACATTTTTTTCATTTGCCATAATGAGTGCGCCTGAATAAATTCAATAACGTATATACGGTACAGGAAATCAACGCATTGTCACACCGCTAACGCAGTGTCTGGAGAAACAGTATGTTAGATAAAAGTCAGCTCAGTGCCCCAATCGGCGGCGAAAACGTAGACGCGCAGGAAATTGCCCGCTTCGACGCGCTGGCTGATGCATGGTGGGACCCAGCCGGAAAATACAAAACAGCACTGTCATTTAATGCCGCCCGGGTAGAATTTATTGTTGGCGCCATTCAAAAGC
Source organism: Alteromonas sp. ABV4_515 (assembly GCF_056160345.1). Taxonomy (NCBI): domain Bacteria; kingdom Pseudomonadati; phylum Pseudomonadota; class Gammaproteobacteria; order Alteromonadales; family Alteromonadaceae; genus Alteromonas; species Alteromonas sp. ABV4_515. The sequence goes on along the minus strand of NZ_JBSWWZ010000004.1, from coordinate 37,738 downwards.
ATTTTAAACCGAGCGGCATTGCAGACAGTCTATTGGCTGATTTATCAATTCTTGATGTCGGCAGTGGGGGAGGCCTTATCTGCGAGCCTCTGGCCAAACGAGGCGCATCGGTAACGGGCATTGATGCCAGCGCAACCAGCGTGGAAGTAGCGAAAAGGCACGCGCTCAAAGAGAACTTAGCTGTAGAGTATCATCATTGCCTTTCTGGCGAATGGGCTGCAAAGGGTCATCGTTATGATGTGGTAATAAACGCTGAAGTGGTGGAGCATGTGCCGGATCAGGCAATGCTGATAAAGGAATGTGCCGATATGGTGAAGCCGGGAGGATTACTCATTCTGGCTACCCTTAATCGAACACTTCTCAGTTATGTCATCGCAATCGTCGGCGCAGAATACGTGATGCGTTATCTGCCGGTTGGTACGCACAGTTGGACTAAGTTCGTCAAACCCGATGAACTTGATTGCTGGGTGGGAGCCGAGCTGTCCCGGAAATATCAAAGTGGCTTTAAACTGAATCCGCTTAGCGGAAATTGGCGCACCTCGCCGTCTATGCAAGTGAACTACTTGTGTGGCTATACGAAAAGTGAACGTGCAGACTGAGTATGAATAGCCTGCCTGCACGGATATAAAAACCTACCATTCTCCTGTCACAAACCGCCGATAAACTCGGTGTGTGACGAATGCCTTTCAGCAATAGTTGGATAACTGTTGAACAGTACCATCCTTTCACTAAATTACTGTTATACTGGCAACAAAATAAATTAAGTAAGAGAGTACATGAGCGACGATCCCCATTTCCAGCGAGAGAAAGAGAAATACGAAAAACCGGTAGCAAGCCGGGAATATCTGATGTCAGTGATGAAAGAACAGGGCAAACCTTTGTCTTTCCTCGACATTTGCTCGCTGGTAGATGCAATGGATGAAGACAGCCGAATTGGAATTCAGCGCCGTCTGCGTGCTATGGAACGTCAGGGGCAAGTTCAGTTCACTAAGCAGAAAAAATATGCACTGCAAAATCGGGATGAACTGATTAAAGGCCGCATTATTGGCCATCGCGACGGATATGGTTTCCTGCGCCCTGAAGATAACAGCGGCGATTTGTTTATCAGCGCCGGACAAATGAACTTGTTTATGCACGACGACGTGGTCGAAGCCAGAGAAAGTGGCACCGATCGTCGTGGCCGCAAAGAAGCGTATATCACTCAGGTTATTGAGCCGAGAAGCGAACCTATAGTTGGGCGTTACTTTGTCGAAAACGGTGTTGCCGTGGTCATGCCCGATGACAGTCGCCTGCAACACGAAATCATGATTCCCCCAGAAGCCACGAAAGGCGCTCGTATGGGGCAGGTTGTGGTGGTGGAAATTACCCAGCGCCCACGACGTCGGGTGAGTCCGGTAGGTAAGATTGTTGAAGTACTCGGTGAACACATGGCGCCGGGTATGGAAATTGAAATGGCGCTGCGTACCTTCGATATTCCTCACGTGTGGCCAACTGCGGTAGAGCGCTATGTGAAACGGTTTACCGAAGAAGTGCCAGAGGCAACCAAAGAAGGGCGGATTGATTTACGTCAGTTGCCGTTAGTCACTATCGACGGTGAAGATGCCCGGGACTTTGATGATGCGGTTTTCTGCGAGCCTCTGGATGAGGGGGGTTGGCAGCTTTGGGTTGCTATTGCCGATGTCAGTAGCTATGTGAAATTGGGGACTGCATTGGATAAAGAAGCGCAGAACCGGGGGAACTCGGTGTACTTCCCTGATCAGGTTATTCCCATGCTACCGGAAGTGCTGTCAAACGGCCTATGTTCGCTTAATCCAGAAATAGACCGCTTATGTATGGTCTGCGAGATGACTATCACAGAGCAGGGTAAACTCGACAGCTATCAGTTCTATGAAGCGGTAATGAACTCCCATGCCCGCCTGACTTATAACAAAGTTTGGCAAATCCTTGAGGGCGATAAAGAGTTGAACCAGCGTTATGCCGAACAAGTACCACACCTTCGAAATTTGCATGACTTGTACCGTGCATTGAAGCGTTCACGTGCTCATCGTGGTGCTATTGAATTTGAGACGCAGGAAAGTAAGTTCGTTTTTAACGCCCAGCGCAAAATCGAGAATGTAGTGCCTGTAGTACGCAACGACGCACACATGATGATTGAAGAATGCATGATCATGGCAAACGTCAGTGCCGCAAAATTCCTTGAGAAGCATCAGATGCCAGCGCTATATCGGGTTCATGATAAGCCGGATGCCGACAGGCTAACGACGTTTACGTCTTACCTCAAAGAAATTGGTATTCCTCATCGTATCACCGAAGATGCACGACCTGCCGATTTTACCGACGTGGTGACAAAGACCAAAGCGCGTCCAGATCAAGAGCTAATTCAAACCATGCTGCTTCGCTCGATGAAGCAAGCGGTGTACGACTGCGACAATGTCGGGCATTTTGGTTTGGCGTTAGAGGCTTATGCACATTTTACGTCGCCAATCCGTCGCTACCCCGACTTGGTTGTGCATCGCGCGATTAAAGCTATCCTCAAAAAGCAGAAGCAAAAAGTCACCGGCCCGAAAGCCTACTCCGTTGAAGAAGTTGAACAATTGGGCGAGCAGTGCTCAATGACGGAGCGTCGCGCAGATGACGCCACGCGAGATGTCGCAGACTGGCTAAAATGCGAATTCATGCAGGATCATGTGGGCTCAAGCTTTGAGGGCGTAGTGGCATCGGTCACAAATTTTGGCATGTTCGTACGTATCAGTGAGTACCATATCGATGGTTTAGTTCATATCACCTCTCTGGATGACGACTATTATCGCTACGATGATGTGAAGCAAACGCTGGTAGGCGACTCCGGTGCACGTCAGTTCCGTCTCGGCGATACGCTGATGGTAAAAGTTGCGGCAGTCAATCTGGACGAAAGAAAGATTGATTTAATTCTTGATGCGTCTATGCTGCGTGGCCGCGGTGGCCGTAAAGTACAGGTCAGAAAGGCAGAACCTAAATCTTCAGAAGGCCGTCGTGAAGGCAGCAAACGCGACGGTAAGGCCGAAAGTGCAGGTAAGCCAAGTAAAAGCCGGAAGCCGCGTAATAGTAGCAAGAATGGACGTCAGTCAGAGCGCAGTAAACCTGCCGGACGGGCGCCGAAAAAAACACGTAGCAAATCGAGTAAAGGTAAAAAGAAATAAATGGCGCAGCAAGAATGGTTGTACGGCCTGCATGCAATGCAGTCGGTATTAGAACATGAACCAGAGCGAGTTCTGGAAGTACTGGTGCTGAAAGGTCGTGACGACGAACGATTGAAAAACATCATTAATCAGGCGCGCCGCTTTGGTATTAGCGTGCAGTTTTGTCAGCGTAAAGTGTTAGACGATAAAGTCAGTGGCGAGCAACACCAAGGCGTCGTCGCTCGGGCAAAGCCGGCCAGAGTGCTTGATGAAGCCGATTTAGATGCTGTTTTAAACAAACAGAGCGAACCTTTTCTTTTGGTACTTGATGGTGTCACCGACCCACACAATATTGGTGCATGCTTGCGTACTGCCGATGCCGCGGGTGTTCACGCGGTTATCGTACCTAAAGATAAGTCTGCCGGACTTACCGCCACTGCCCGCAAAGTGGCATGTGGAGCGGCCGAATCTGTTCCATTGATTCAGGTTACCAATCTCTCCCGTACTCTCAAGCATCTGCAGGATAAAGGGGTTTGGGTTATCGGAACCGCGGGTGAGGCCGAACAGCTCATCTATCAGGTTGACCTGAAAGGGCCAACGGCACTGGTCATGGGCGCAGAAGGTAAAGGCATGCGTCGCCTTACTCGAGAACATTGCGACCAGTTGGTGAAACTTCCTATGGCAGGTGCGGTTTCATCTTTGAATGTGTCGGTCGCCACAGGTGTTTGTCTGTATGAGATTGTCAGGCAGCGTCAGGGCTAAGTCATCTTAATAACGCTATATAGAAGCCGGTTTAACGCCGGCTTCTCTTTATCTAGAGGGTAATTCGATTATCCAACCCCAGTATTCTGTAAATAGTGCAAAGATCACGTAAATCACTGAACAGTGCCGATTTTTATCGGACTTAGGGAAGTATGATATGCACGTTCCGAAAACCATTTGAACGTGAACAACTACCTTCTGCTAAGGATTTACTAATTTATGCTATTTCGACTTATCAAGCCGTCTATCAAGTTGTTGACGGTATTTGCATTGCTTGCTGGTCTTTCCGCCTGTGGAGGCTCAAGCGATGACAGTTCAGATTATACCTATGCGTATATTCAGTTTTACAATGCCTCTCCCAACGGTGCAACAGTAACAATGCGTGAAGTCGATGGCGACTCATTTGGCTATGCGCCATTCGGTGATTCGACAACTCTGGTATCGACTGATGCAGGTGAATACGACCTGGAATTTATTCGCACAGATTCGGATGATCAGGAAGTTCTCCTGCACGAAATGACAGTTACGCTACGAAAAGGATATAAAACCTTAATCGTCCTTAGCGGTGACTTTGAACAAGGTGAATACATTGAATACCAGTTCGAAAGAACGTCAATGGAAGACCATTTTCGTTTATTCGTGAACAATGAATTGGTAGGGCAGGACGAGTACGACTTCTATCTTGCGGAAGATGGTGACCCGTTTGAAGCTGCTAATTTGTTAGGTACCGTAAGTTATCAGGAACTGACTGAAATGACTTACTGGGACGGCGATGACGATAGTGATGATTTCGACTCTGGTGATTATACTATCTATCTTACAGCACCAGGTGAGACAGAAGTCCTGTTCGAATCTCAAACTATTTCATTCAGCTACGATACCGAATACGTGTTGGTACTTCGTGACGTGAGTGGCGCGATCCGCACAGGTTTGTCAGTCGATATGGTGCTAAATTCATCTTACGTCACCAATATTGCAGACGTAGATGCCGACTCGCAATATCGTATTTATAACAGCACGGACTACGATGCTCCTCTTACTGTTACGTTTGGTGGGAATGACGGCGAAGAAGACACGGAATTTACTTTGTCTGCCGGTGAAATTTCTGAGTTCACAGAAATTAATTATGGTGATTATCGCGTTACCGTTACCACCAGTGACGGCGAAGCGACTGCGCTGACAAACAAGCTTATCACTCTTAATCAAGGCGAAAGTAAGGCGATAATGATTTATGAGGCCAATGAAAAACTTGAAGCCGCTACGTTTGTAGAAAGTGGTTTGCCGCAATCCTATGACAAGACGGTAAATATTATTAATCTTGTAAGTGATTTCGATAACGTTGATTTTTATCTGGTTCGTAATGACGAAACCATTGATACGGCTGACTACTATTTGATGAACCTGGAGCTTGGTGAAAGCAACAGTATCGTTCTGCCATCAGATTATTATGAAATCATTGCTGTGTATGAAGATGATAACGATGAGCAGGTGCTGCTTGATAGAACCGCACTGTATGGATTTACGGAAGAAGAAAACTACATTGTTACTATCGAGCCTGCGGATACTGCAACAGGCTATGAAATAAATGTGTTGTTTTAATTAATACGACATAGCGACGGCGTTCTTACGCTGCAACGCACAAAAGCGGCAGGTGATACGGAAGTAGCACCTGCCGATTTTTTGTGTGCTATCTTAAGCCATCAATACAACTTCACACTTCTCCAGCGATGCAAATAATTAAAGCGTTACACGGTATATCAGCTGATGTAACGATTTCGACAGAAGAAAAATTACAACGCTTACTGAAACTAGGTCTTGATGCGCTTAGTTTGGACATCGGACTCGTTAGTCATATCGATGGCGATGTGTATACGGTAATTTCAGCAGTTTCTCCCGGAGACGCTATCGAGAAAGGGGCAACCTTTGCTCTCGGTGACACTTACTGTCGTGACACACTCGCTGCAGATAAAATTGTTAGTTACAGCGATGCTGCTGAAGAAGTTGGGGTCGCTCATCCCGGCTACCGCAATTTTGCCTTGCAGAGTTATATCGGCATGCCGTTTATGGTGAACGGTGAGCGATACGGTACCGTGAACTTTTCGAGTCTGGATAAACGTGGCCAGCCTTTCACCACCGAGGAGCAGGATTATATTATGCTCCTCGCCGAGTGGGTTGGCACTGAGCTTACCCGACAGCAGCAAATGCACGCCATTTTCGAACAGCAGAAGGCGCTTGAACATCAGCACCGGCTGCACCTTCAGATGTCGAAGCTTGCAAAGGTGGGTACGTGGGAAATGAATCAGACAACAGAAGAGGTAAGCTTGTCGGATTCATTAAGAAAACTATTTGAAATCCCAGAAGACGCAACACTGAATTTCGACGTAGTCCGGTCGACTATTTATCAAAAGAAAGATCTGGAAACGTTTCGGGTATTGATGGCGCATTCGAAAGAGACTGGAGAAGCATGGTCTTTTGAGTTTGAGGCCATAACACTGAAAGGAAGACGATTCTGGGCACAATCCCAGGGTGTTGCAGACACATCCGACCCAGAAAATATTCGTTATTACGGCGCAACCCAGGATGTCACCGAACATATGCTTGTAAAAAAGCAACTTGAAGAGCGCCGCCATGTTGCTGAAAACGCTTTAGCTTCTCGCAGTCAGTTTTTAGCTAACATGAGCCATGAAATTCGTACACCCATCAACGGTATTGTGGGTATGTTGGACGCACTAACAACCACACCGTTAAATGATAAGCAGCAAGAGTTCTGTCGTTTAGCCACACAAAGCGCTGCAGGCTTACTTCAGATAGTCAATGATGTGCTCGACTTTTCAAAGATAGATGCAGGTGAACTGGAACTGGAACAAATACCGATAGATATCGGCCGTATTGCTGAGGAGCAGGTTCGTCTATTTCAATTAGCGGCCCACAAAAAAGGCTTAATGCTAAAACTCGACCTGCAAAAAACAGAACACTTTGGCGTTAAAGGCGATCCCACCCGAATAAGGCAAATATTCACTAACTTAATCAGCAACGCGATAAAGTTTACAGAGCAAGGGAACATCCTGGTAAAACTACGTTCAAAGTTGCAAAACAACGGGCGCAAGCTAATACAAATCATGGTGCAAGATGATGGTATTGGAATAAAACCTGAACATCAGGCTTCGATATTTTCACCTTTCCGCCAAAGTGACAGTGAAACGACACGTCGTTATGGCGGCACCGGTCTTGGTTTATCTATTGTGGCGCAAATCGCTGAACATATGAACGGCGGGATCAGAGTTAACAGTGAATTCGGCAAAGGCTCAACATTCATTGTCGCGCTTTCTCTTGATATTGCCGAAAGCAGCGAAGCTGAAAACCCCAACCAAGAAGCGGCATCTGTCATCACCGATGAGATGGCAGGCAAGCATGTGCTGGTGGTTGAAGACAATGAGATAAATCAACTTGTCGTAGCTGAACAACTGAAGCAGTTTGGCATTACGTGTGACATTGCCAGCCATGGGGCTGAAGCACTGGAAAGCGTGGTTAGGAAAATAGCCGCAGACGACATGTACGCACTCATTTTAATGGATTGCCAAATGCCCGTAATGGATGGCTATGAAGCTGCGACGCAAATCAGGCAGCTTGGCAGGGCAGCACAATTGGTACCTATCATCGCACTTACTGCGAATGTGCTGGTGGGAGAGCGTGAAAAATGTCTGCTGGCCGGTATGAATGACTATTTATCTAAGCCCATTGATAAAGGGAATTTTTCCCGTTGTTTGCATCGCTATTTACTTGCGTAGCATAGTGATGCAGTTCTGATGAACTAAACAGAATAGCAGAGTTGAGAAGAATGTCGGATCGTTTAAATTTAATTCAAATTCACACTATCACTTACTAATCTTTTCTGTTATAGTTTCGCGCCCTTTTTATGGGGGTATGTACATAAAAGCGGCAATATCTGCTGTTTTTATCAGCGCAAACGACTCGAGAGAGTCTTAATTATCGAGCGGAGCACTAACATGATCCAAATGCAAACTAACCTGGACGTTGCAGACAACAGCGGCGCTCGCAGGGTTCAGTGTATTAAGGTTCTTGGTGGCTCGCATCGCCGTTATGCAGGTATCGGTGACATCATCAAAGTTACTGTTAAGGAAGCAATTCCTCGCGGTAAAGTTAAAAAAGGTGACGTACTGAACGCAGTGGTGGTGCGTACTAGAAAAGGCGTTCGTCGTGCAGATGGTTCTACCATCCGTTTTGACGCTAACGCGGCTGTATTGTTAAACAACAATAAGCAACCTATTGGTACGCGTATCTTTGGTCCGGTTACACGTGAGCTGAGAAGTGACAACTTCATGAAAATCATCTCACTGGCCCCAGAGGTACTATAAGGAGTCACGATAATGGCTAGAAAAATTCGTCGTGATGATGAAGTAGTCGTATTAGCGGGTAAAGATAAAGGCAAACAAGGCAAAGTCCTGAAAGTGCTGGTATCTGAAGACCGTGTAGTTGTAGAAGGTGCAAACCTTGTCAAGAAACACCAGAAGCCAAACCCACACATGGGCGTAGCTGGCGGTATTGTTGAAAAAGAAGCATCTCTGCACGTTTCTAATGTTGCGGTAGTTAACCCTGCGACGGGTAAAGCTGACCGTATTGGTTTCCGTACTGAAGACGGTAAGAAAGTTCGTTTCTTTAAGTCTAACGGTGAACTTGTTTAATTAATTGGAGAGTACGATGGCGAAACTGCATGATTTCTATAAAGAAACGGTAGTAGCTGACCTTGCAAAGCAGTTCAGTTACCAAAGCGTCATGCAAGTCCCTCGGATTGAAAAAATCACCCTGAACATGGGTCTGGGTGAAGCCGTAGCTGACAAGAAAGTTCTGGAAAATGCGACTGCCGATATGGCAGCTATCGCTGGCCAGAAGCCAATTGTTACAGTTGCGCGTAAATCTGTTGCGGGTTTTAAAATCCGTGAAGGTTATCCGATTGGCTGTAAAGTAACCCTGCGTGGCGAGCGTATGTGGGAATTCTTAGAGCGTTTGATTTCAATCGCAATTCCTCGTGTACGTGACTTCCGTGGCTTGAGCGCTAAGTCGTTCGACGGTCGTGGAAACTACAGCATGGGCGTTCGTGAACAAATCATCTTCCCTGAAATCGATTTCGATAAAGTGGATAAAGTACGCGGTATGGATATCACTATCACTACCAGTGCAAAAACTGATGATGAAGCACGTGCTCTGTTGACCGCGTTCAACTTCCCATTCAAAAAATAAGGGGTGTAGGGTTATGGCAAAAGAATCAATGAAGGCTCGTGAAGTAAAGCGTGCAAAGCTTGTTGCTAAGTATGCTGAAAAACGTGCCGCACTTAAAGCGATTATCAGCGATGTTAACGCCTCTGAAGAAGAGCGTTGGGATGCTGTTCTGAAGCTACAACAACTGCCACGTGACAGTGCTAAATCTCGTCAGCAAAACCGCTGCCGCGTAACTGGCCGTCCACACGGTTTCCTACGTAAGTTCGGTCTGAGCCGTATCAAACTGCGTGAAGCAGCGATGCGCGGTGAAGTCCCTGGCCTGAAAAAAGCCAGCTGGTAAGGAGTAGCTAAGAATGAGCATGCAAGATCCTATCGCGGATATGTTTACCCGCATCCGTAACGGCCAGATGGCACAGAAAGTTGCTGTGACTATGCCTTCTTCAAAACTGCGCGTTGCTATTGCAGGCGTACTGAAGGCTGAAGGTTACATCACTGACTTCGCTGTTTCTGGTGACGTTAAGCCTACTCTTGAAGTTACTCTGAAGTACTTCGAAGGTAAGCAAGTAATCGACACTATTGAACGTGTAAGCCGTCCTGGTCTGCGCATCTATAAGAAAAAAGATGAGCTGCCAAAAGTAATGGGTGGTTTAGGCGTTGCTATCGTGTCAACTTCTAAAGGTGTGATGACTGACCGTGCTGCGCGTAAAGCAGGCATGGGCGGTGAGATCATCGGTTATGTAGCGTAATCGGAGGAGTTGAAATGTCACGAGTAGCAAAAGCCCCAGTAAACGTAGCATCAGGCGTTGAAGTTAAAATCAACGGCCAGGAAGTTACTGTTAAGGGCACTAAAGGCACACTGACTAAAGTATTCAACGACGCTGTTGAAGTAGTACAAGATGAGAACCAACTGAAAGCTCTGCCTCGTGAAGGTTTTGCTGATGCATGGGCTCAAGCTGGTACTGTTCGCGCACTGTTGAACTCAATGGTTCAGGGCGTATCTGAAGGTTTTGAGAAAAAACTGCAACTGTTAGGTGTTGGTTATCGTGCACAAGCACAAGGTAACAAACTGAACCTGACTCTGGGTTTCTCTCACCCTGTAGCATACGAAATGCCTGAAGGCATCACAGTTGAAACGCCTACCCAAACTGAAATCCTCGTTAAAGGCGCGGATAAGCAGGTTGTAGGTCAGGTTGCGGCAAACATCCGCGCGTACCGTCCACCAGAGCCTTACAAAGGTAAAGGTGTTCGCTATGCAGACGAGAATGTTCGTCGTAAAGAAGCTAAGAAAAAGTAGGTGGGTGATACGATGGATAAGAAAACATCACGTTTACGTCGCGCAACTCGCGCACGTGCTAAGATCCGTGAATTGGCCGCGCATCGCCTGGTAATTAACCGTACACCTCGCCACATCTATGCCCAGTTAATCGCTCCTAGCGGTGCTGAGGTACTGGCGGCGGCTTCTACCGTTGAAAAAGGTCTGGCAGCAGATCTGAAAGCAACCGGTAATGCGGAAGCAGCTGCGGCAGTGGGTAAAGCTATCGCCGAGCGTGCAATCGAAAAAGGCATCAAAGTTGTTGCTTTCGATCGCAGCGGTTTTAAATACCACGGTCGCGTAAAAGCATTAGCTGATGCAGCTCGCGAAGCTGGTCTTCAGTTCTAGGAGTGAAGAATAATGGCTAAACAAGAAGTTCAAAACGGTGATATGCTGGAAAAATTGATCGCTGTAAACCGCGTTTCTAAAGTGGTTAAAGGTGGTCGTATTTTCAGTTTCACTGCACTGACTGTAGTTGGTGACGGCAATGGCCGTGTTGGTTTTGGTTACGGTAAAGCACGTGAAGTGCCTGCTGCTATCCAAAAAGCGATGGAAAAAGCACGTCGCAACATGGTTACTGTAGACCTGAACGGTCACACATTGCAGCACCCTATTAAAGGTCGTCACTCTGGCTCTAAAGTTTACATGCAGCCAGCATCTGAAGGTACCGGTATCATTGCCGGTGGTGCGATGCGTGCAGTACTTGAAGTAGCTGGTGTACAGAACGTACTTTCAAAATGCTACGGCTCTACAAACCCAATCAACGTTGTTCGTGCAACAGTTAACGCGCTGACTGAGATGAACTCTCCAGCGGGTATTGCTGCAAAACGTGGATTGTCTGTAGAAGAAATTTTGGGGTAATCAGACATGGCAACGATTAAAGTAAAGCAAACTAAAAGTGCGATTGGCCGTCTGCCAAAGCACAAAGCTACGCTTAAAGGCTTAGGTCTTCGTAAAATCAACCATGTCCGTGAACTGGAAGATACCCCAGCAGTACGTGGCATGATCAACCGTGTATATTACATGGTTGAGATCGTGGAGGAGTAAGACATGCGTTTAAACACAATTTCTCCTGCAGAAGGTTCAAAACCAACCGCTAAGCGTGTAGGTCGTGGTATTGGTTCAGGTCTGGGTAAAACCGGTGGCCGTGGTCACAAAGGCCAAACCAGCCGTTCGGGCGGTACCATCAGACAGGGCTTTGAAGGTGGTCAAATGCCTATTCAGCGCCGTCTGCCTAAGTTTGGTTTCACCTCTCGTAAGAGCTTTGTTACTGATCAAGTAACTCTGACTGAAATCGCTAAGGTTGAAGGTGATACCGTTTCTCTGGAAACTTTGAAAGCAGCTGGTCTTATTAAGAAAGACGTACTGTTCGTTAAAGTTGTAAAGAGCGGCGAAGTATCTAAAGCTGTTACAGTTAGCGGGTTGAAGGTTACAAAAGGCGCTCTTGAAGCGATTGAAGCCGCCGGCGGTAAAGTAGAGGAATAAGCTAGATGGCTAAACCAGGATTGGATTCAGGCGCGAAAAGCGGCTTGAGTGAGCTGAAGTCAAGATTGTTGTTCGTACTCGGTGCGATTGTCGTGTTCAGACTGGGCTCTTATGTGCCGCTTCCTGGCATCGACGCAGCAGTACTTGCTGAGTTGTTTGAGCAACAAAAAGGTACCATCGTAGAAATGTTTAACATGTTCTCCGGTGGTGCGCTTGAGCGTGCATCCGTTCTGGCTTTGGGCATTATGCCTTACATTACTGCATCGATTATCATGCAGTTGCTCACGGTGGTTCACCCACCGATGATGGAGCTTAAAAAGGAAGGCGAAGCTGGTCGTAAGAAAATTAGTCAGTACACGCGTTATTTAACGCTGGTACTGGCTACATTCCAATCTATTGGTATTGCGACTAACCTGCCTAACCTGATTAATGGTTTGGTTATAAACCCTGGCTTCGGATTCTACTTTACAGCGGTAGTTAGCTTAGTCACAGGAACGATGTTCCTGATGTGGTTAGGTGAGCAAATTACCGAAAGAGGTATTGGTAACGGTATCTCTATATTGATTTTTGCTGGTATTGTTGCCGGTCTGCCAACAGCGATTGGTCAGACAGCGGAACAAGCAAGACAGGGCGACATTAACTTGTTGTTCCTGATGCTGATTGGCGTAATCGTCATCGGTCTGATTTACCTGGTAGTGTTTGTTGAACGAGCGCAGCGTCGTATCGTTGTAAACTATGCGAAGCGTCAGCAGGGCCGTAAGGTGTTTGCAGCGCAGAGCACGCACTTACCATTAAAGGTAAACATGGCGGGTGTTATTCCACCAATCTTCGCATCCAGTATCATTCTGTTTCCATCTACCATTGCTGGTTGGTTTGGTCAGAATGAATCTACAGCTTGGTTGCAGGACATCGCATTAATGCTTTCTCCTGGTCAGCCGCTGTACGTGATGTTGTACGCAACTGCGATTATCTTCTTCTGCTTCTTCTATACTGCGTTGGTTTTCAACCCACGTGAAACTGCAGATAACCTGAAGAAATCTGGTGCGTTTATTCCTGGTATCCGTCCAGGTGAGCAAACATCGCGTTATATCGATAAGGTAATGACTCGTCTGACTTTGGCTGGCGCACTTTACATAACCTTTATTTGTTTAGTGCCTGAATTCATGTTGATCGCGTGGAATGTGCCGTTCTACTTCGGTGGTACGTCGCTTCTGATTATCGTGGTTGTCATCATGGACTTTATGGCACAGGTGCAGACACATCTGATGTCTAGTCAGTATGAGTCTGTTCTGAAGAAAGCTAATCTGAAAGGCTACGGTCGATAAGATTAGTGCACTACGGAGTGATGTAATGAAAGTTCGTGCATCAGTAAAGAAGATTTGCCGTAACTGCAAAATCATCAAGCGCAACGGTGTTGTGCGAGTAATTTGCAGCTCTGACCCTAAGCATAAGCAGCGTCAAGGCTAATCGAAAAAGCGGTTAAAATTCGAAATGTAAGCTGAACCTCATACTGGGTTCAGCTTGCTCTATTTCGTTTATATAAACCTTATGTTGCAATTTTGTCGTCGGGTAAGTATCCTATCGGGCTTTTTAGGTCGTCGACATTAAAATATAGAGGAGTGCTGTTAATGGCCCGTATCGCTGGCATTAACATTCCTGAACACAAGCACACCGTTATCGCTCTTCAGGCGATTTTCGGTATTGGCGCAACTCGTGCAAAAGAGATCTGTGCTAACGCTGGTGTTGCAGAATCAACAAAAGTAAAAGAGCTTGACGAAGCAACTGTAGAGAAGCTTCGTGAAGAAGTGGCTAAGTTCACCGTTGAAGGTGATCTGCGCCGTGAAGTATCTATGAGCATCAAACGTTTGATGGACCTGGGTTGCTTCCGTGGTATTCGCCACCGTCGTAGCTTGCCTCTACGTGGTCAGCGCACTAAAACTAATGCGCGTACCCGTAAAGGTCCTCGTAAGCCAATTAAGAAGTAAGCGGGGGAATTAGTTATGGCAAAAGCACCTACTCGTACTACGCGTAAACGCGCTAAGCGTCAGGTTGCAGACGGTATGGCTCATATCCATGCGTCTTTCAACAACACAATTGTGACTATCACTGACCGTCAAGGCAATGCATTAGCATGGGCGACATCAGGTGGTTCTGGTTTCCGTGGTTCACGTAAATCTACCCCTTTTGCTGCACAGGTTGCTGCTGAACGTGCTGGCGTAGCCGCACAAGACTACGGTCTGAAAAACCTTGAAGTTTTCGTTAAAGGTCCAGGTCCAGGCCGTGAGTCCGCGATCCGTGCACTTAACGCAACTGGTTACAAGATCACAAACATTACCGATGTGACTCCTATTCCTCACAACGGTTGTCGTCCACCGAAAAAACGTCGCGTTTAATCGCCGGACAGTTGGAGAAAGAACATGGCAAGATATTTGGGTCCTAAACTCAAACTTAGCCGTCGCGAAGGAACTGACCTGTTCCTGAAAAGCGGCGTTCGCGCAATCGATTCTAAATGTAAAATCGATACAGCGCCTGGTCAGCACGGTGCCCGTCGTGGCCGTCTGTCTGACTACGGTGTTCAGCTGCGTGAAAAGCAAAAAGTTCGTCGTATGTACGGCGTTCTGGAAAAACAATTCCGTAACTACTATAAAGAAGCTGCCCGTCTGAAAGGCAACACTGGTGAAAACCTGTTGCAACTGCTTGAGCAGCGTCTGGATAACGTAGTATATCGTATGGGATTCGCCAGCACTCGTGCAGAAGCACGCCAGCTGGTTAGCCACAAGGCGATCATGGTAAATGGTCAAGTTGTGAACATTCCATCGTTTAACGTTTCTGCCGAAGACGTGGTTTCTGTTCGTGAAAAGGCTAAGAAGCAAGCGCGTATCGTTGCTGCTTTGGAACTGGCTGACCAACGTGAGAAGCCAACCTGGATTGAAGTAGACAACAGCAAAATGGAAGGCACTTTCAAGCGCGTTCCAGAAAGAACTGACCTGTCTGCTGAAATTAACGAACAGTTGATCGTCGAACTTTACTCTAAGTAAAGCTAACTAAAGAGGAAGCATTGTGGGTTCTGTGACTGAATTCCTGAAACCGAGATTAGTAGAGATCGAAAACGTTTCTCCTACTCGTGCCAAAGTAACTTTGGAACCACTAGAGCGCGGCTTTGGCCACACTCTGGGTAACGCCCTTCGCCGCATCTTGCTGTCATCCATGCCTGGATGTGCGGTAACTGAAGTGGAAATCGATGGCGTTTTACACGAGTACAGCACCAAAGAAGGTGTTCAAGAAGACGTAATCGAGATTCTGCTGAATCTGAAAGGTTTAGCGGTTCGCCTGGAAGGTAAAACTGAGGCAACCCTGACATTAGTGAAATCTGGCGCTGGCCCTGTTGTTGCTGGTGATATTCAGCATGACGGTGATGTAGAAATCGTTAACCCTGACCATGTTATCTGTACTTTAACTGGCGAAGCTGACATCAGCATGCGCATTAAAGTAGAAACTGCTCGTGGTTACGTGCCTGCTGCTACTCGTCGCTCCTCCGAAGAAGATGATCGTCCAATTGGTCGTTTGTTAGTTGATGCTTCATACAGCCCGGTTGAACGTATTGCTTATTCTGTTGAGTCTGCACGTGTTGAACAACGCACAGACTTAGACAAGCTGATCATTGATATGGAAACCAACGGTACATTGGATCCTGAAGAAGCGATCCGCCGCGCAGCCACTATTCTGGCTGAGCAATTAGATGCCTTTGTTGACCTGCGTGATGTTTCTGAACCCGTTCAGAAAGAAGAGAAGCCGGAATTCGATCCGATTCTCCTGCGCCCAGTTGATGATCTGGAACTGACAGTACGTTCTGCTAACTGTTTGAAAGCAGAAGCTATCCAGTATATTGGTGACCTGGTTCAGCGTACTGAGGTTGAGTTACTTAAAACGCCTAACCTTGGTAAGAAATCGCTAACTGAAATCAAAGATGTTCTAGCATCTCGTGGACTTTCTCTGGGCATGCGCCTGGAAAACTGGCCACCAGAGAGCATCGCTGAAAAAGATTAATCAGGTTTTTATCAAACTGATTTGTAGAGAAGGATAAAACTATGCGCCATCGTAAGAGTGGTCGTCAGTTGAATCGCAACAGCAGCCATCGTCAAGCTATGTTCAAAAACATGGCCGGCTCACTGGTCAAGCACGAAGTGATCAAAACGACGTTACCAAAAGCGAAAGAATTACGTCGCGTAATCGAGCCTTTAATCACACTGGCAAAACAAGACAGCGTTGCAAACCGCCGTCTGGCTATGGCCCGCACAGGTGATAAAGAGGTTGTAGGTAAACTGTTCAACGAGCTTGGTCCTCGTTACGAAGCTCGCCCAGGCGGTTACACTCGCATTCTTAAATGCGGTTTCCGTGCAGGCGACAACGCCCCTATGGCGTTCGTTGAGCTGGTAGACCGTCCTGAAGTAGAAGCTGAAGAAGCTGAAGCGACAGAAGAGTAAGGTTACTCATGTATGAAAAAGGCTGGAGTGTAAACTCCGGCCTTTTTTTATGTTGAAAAACTATTAGATTGCTAGAAAACAGACAGTGAATTAAGAGAGTTAATCCTATCTTAAATTATTGGCTTCAGCTTCATCAGGCAAGACGAGCTATTACAAAGGATGTTACTATTGCGGTCGTTTTGCACTATATCTGCAAATTGATTAAAACCTGATCTAGAGATTCAATTACCATGTTAGAAAGTATTTCCCTAAGGGAGTTCGGGTATAATTTCTTAGGCCCTATTCTTAGTAAATACATCGCTGAAGTATGCAATAAACTCGATAACTATGATCAACCGGTTTCAGTGTTCCACCTAGCGAGGGAAGGTTACGCGCTCAAAAGGGCTTTTGAAACTTACTCACCAGGAGTCTGTTACAATTCCTGCTATATGCTCGCCTCCAGAACCTTTTTATTTAGAATTACGCTTGATCAGGAAGCGTCTTGGGAATTGAGCCTGGGTCATAGCTTTAACGGTACGATAGCAGAATTCTTACGTGCTAGGTATGCTTTCACTCTTCATGAGGTAGAGCAAATCCTGATGGATGAAGATAGCGAGCGAATCATCTCTTTGCCTGAAGATACAGATGTAATATGCCAAATTTTCAGATTAAAAATCGCCCTTATAGCTTCTATAATCAACGACAGCAAAAATGCATATCTAAATTATTTGCGCTCGATAGGTTTTCTAGAGAAAGATATCTTGCCGGTGGTATTAGACGTTGGTTATTCAGGAACAATTCAAAAGTTACTGGTGCTGCTGACTTCAAGGCAGGTAGACGGAATCTATATGATCACCACGTCTTCCAAGAAAGACACAATCAACAATGTGCCATATTCTATCGAACATGTGTTCAACACTAACGTAAAAATGGGGGGCGGATATTTAATGCTCGACCGTTCAATGTTTTTAGAGGCGCTGCTTACTTCACCCGACGGGCAATTCGTAGATATTATAGAGCTCACTAACGCTTCTTCATTTTCATTCTGCTTCGGTAAACGTAATTATACCCAAGAAAATTTTGATAAATTAGAGCGAGTTTTGGAAGGCGCTTTCGAATGTATCTCGGACGTGAGGAAACATGAATTTTCTTACACCGTTGAAGAGATTGAAGAGCTATACGAAAGGTATGTCAGTCAGCGTAATCTCCTGCCAAGAGCATCGTGGCCGTTGTTTGTCCTTGATGACGCGATCTCGGGACATTCTGATTTACACCCCTTGATTTTCTTTGGTTTGTAAAATGATATTAAAATTAAAGCGACTAGTGCGACGTCTGCAGCAATCGTTGGAGATGGTGGCAAGACCCCGAACGGCAAAGGCTTTTAATGAAGCCAAGAAACAGGGCCTCTTTGACATAAAGTGGTATGAGGAACACTACGGTTCTTTTCCTCATGAGCTCGCCGCGTTTAAAGACTATTTAGAGAAATCGACATCTTGTAACGTTAATCCATCTGCACTTTTCGATACGGAAAAGTATCTCAGGTCTAATATGGATCTCTATCTAGGGCTGAAGAATCCTCTGTTACATTACATTTATCATGGAAAGAAAGAAGGCAGACAAAAGTTCAATGTCACTAACACTTGGTCACCTTGTGAAGTCTTGATCGCAAAAGACACCCCATCCTGGAAGAAACAAAAAGTAGCTGTCGTCCTCCACATATTTTACAAAGATTTTGTAGCTAAATTTGTCAATACATTAGAGCAGTTCCCCACAGAAATAGATATATTCGTAACAGCATCGTCGGAGTCAATTAAGAAACTTTCTGAACAAGCCTTCGGTGGTGTTGGAAACGTAAAAAAAGTAAAAGTAGAAGTTGCTGAAAACAGAGGGCGAAACTTCGGGCCTTTCCTTATCAACTTTAGCAAAGAACTACTTGAGTATGACCTTATGTGTCATATGCACTCCAAAAAATCTCTTTATAGTGGCAGAGAGCAAACTCAATGGTTTGATTATCTGAACCACTTTATGTTAAAAGACAAGCACGTAGCTAAGTCTTTGCTGCGTCTTTTCGATGAGCATGCTTCTTTAGGTGTTTATTATCCGACTTCATTTTGGATGATGCCTCCTTGGGTAAATCACTGGACGTGTAACAAGGCGTTCGCGACCCAATTTATTAACGAATGGGGAATTGATTTAACAAACAATTTTGTTAATTATCCAGTGGGAGGTATGTTCTGGGCACGTCCTGAGGCACTGAAGCCATTGCTGGACAGGTCTTACTCATATACTGATTTCCCTGAAGAGCCGCTGCCTAATGATGGGAGTTGGTTGCATGCGCTAGAACGTACAATAGGTTTGTTAGCTGAAAAAGAAGGGTTTACGCAGTTTTTTTACCATCCACCACTTGGTGCATTTACCACAGATAAAACGTATATCATTTCAAACTATTTCAAACCTCCAGAGAATGTTCTCAACGATTTAAAACATTTTGATATCATTTCATTTGATATATTCGATACCGTGCTACGTCGGCGATATACCGAGGCAGACTTCGCTAAACATCTGCTGGCTAAAGAATTAATCCAAGAGGGATACTTTGAAAGTGAAGCTGCTTTTGTGAAAGCTCGGAACAACGCTGAATATCGATGTCGAGTAGAGAAAAACTTCGAGGGTGATGTTTCAATATTCGAAGCCTACGTGAAGTTGGGAGGTGAGCTTGATATACCATTAGACACTACCAAGCTTTGGGCCGAAAGAGAATTTGAGCACGATTTGGCGATGGTGTTACCCAAAAATGAAATGGTCAAGGTCGTTCAGGAATTACATTCTCTAGGTAAGAAAATTTGGTTTACGACTGACATTTACTATTCACATTCACAGATAGTTAAAATGCTTAAGGCCATCGGCATATCTGTACCTTATCGCCTTTTCGTTAGCTCAGACCTCTGTAAAAGAAAGGACACAGGGACAATGTGGAAGCACATTAAGTCTTTAGTTGATGAACAGAAAGAAACTTTTGTTCACGTGGGTGACAACGTTCGTTCCGACGCACAGATCTGTGGGGACTTCGGGTTGCAAAACATGCATATATTGAATCCATTAGATAAGTGGCGAGTAGCCAACTTGCAAAACCCGGACTTTTCCGATGAAAAAAATATCATTAAATGGGGAAAACAGGTTTCTCATTTCGGAAGATACCCTTTTTTTGGTGAATAAATAATGAAGTTATTTTTACACGTTGGCCCGCATAAAACCGGTACAACACTTATTCAAAAGACAATGTTAGATAATCAAAGTGCGCTTCTTAGGCAGGGGCTTTTTTATCCTAAGCGTTTTTTTCGGATTTTCGGACATCACCCTTTTCGAGAAAAACTCTTAGAGAAGCGACTTACAGACGAGGATGTCGCGTTCCTAGAGCATACTGGTAAAAACGTTTTGCTCTCGAGTGAAGATCTCATCTCTTTAAGTGAAGAGCATTTTCTTTATTTAAAGGAGAGGCTCTCAAACTTCGAAATCGAAGTTATATATGCATGGCGCCGTACCAATAAAAAAATGTTCTCAATTTGGCAGGAGTATGTGAAACACGGAGGTCAGGATACTTTTTTTGAGTATCATCTTCCACACATTGCCAGGCCAGCCACGAGTGGTATGTTGTCGCCCGACGTAAAGCTCAATATGCTCGCCCGAGTATTCGGAAAACAAAAGATTTCAATTATTGATTATGATGCGGCAGCGAAAGCGGATAACTTATTAGACTTATTTTGCGAGCTAGTAGGATTGAGGGATTCATCCAAACTTACCGTGCCTCTACAAGATAAAAACGCAAGCAACAAGTCTATGGGATTTCCCGAGTCGGAACTACTTCGCGCATTTAATTGCTATTTCGCGAAAGCTTTAGGGGTATCTGGCGTGTCGGTAAGATTGGCATTTACCGAAAAAAGAAGCCACTTAAACCAGAAAGTACTTGCAGATTTATTAAATGTAATCGCAGGAGACATTGTTCAGGTAAATGCAGATAGATATTTTATCGATCAGCGCAGTGAAAATATATTGAAAAATGATTTCGCGTCATGTCTTGTAAACTACGAAGAAAGCCAGTTGCATCATTCTTTCAATATCAGTAGTCAGAAGTGGTTAGTAGAAAAGCATGCATCTACTATGTTTGAAACTTTAGCTAAGCAATTACAACCATTCTTATGATAAATTTATTTAAAATGAAAAAAAATAATATTAAGACCAAAATTGTTGCTGTCGCTAAAGACGAAGGTGCATATTTGGCCGAATGGGTGCACCATCATCTGTTCTTAGGGTTCGACGCCATAGATATATATATCAACAGAACAAGTGACAATTCATTAGCAATACTTAAGATAATTTCAGACAAGTTTCCTAATGTAAACTGCTATACAGCTGACTGGGTCGACCTTTGCTCAGAAGAAGTGAGCGGAAAAATACAGGAAGTTACGTATGCATTGGCGCTTGATCAAGAGAAGCAAAAAAAAGAATTTGATTATCTAATGTATTTAGATATTGATGAATTCTGGATGCCAAAAGATTTATCCACTGATATCAACACTATTATTTCTCGATTAAAATGCCCAGATTCAATTTCTTTTCAATGGATTAATGAATTGGGAAGTCCTGATTCATTTAGTCCGTTAGCGAAAGACATAGTTGGTAGACGCCACAAACTGGTTAAGACTGCATTCAAAGTATCAGACAAAGTAAAAAAGGTACTGTTACATTTACCAATAATATCTCGAGGGAAAATGCTTTTAGTCGATGGGCAGGACTACAAGCCTGAAAAAGGGCACCACGAGCAACTCAATGCTTCGTTGTCTTCAGATAGAGATGTGATGGTTATTCATAGAATGTTTCGCTCTCCCATGGAATATGTGTCATTGCTTAACAGAGGCAGACCTTCCAGTAAACAGTCTCAAATTAAAACCAATCGTTCGGGCTACAATCAGTGCATAGGTGAAGATACTACATTTTCCCTTGATGAAAAGGCTTATCAACGGTATCAAGAAAGCTATGATAAATTTATAATCAATATTTCATTATCCAAAGAAATAGATACTGCGCAAAAATTTATTAAGCAACGTTACCAAAACTGTATCAAGGCAATTTCGTCTTTAGAAGACAGAGATGTGCCGAAGGCTGTTCGAGCATTACAAAATACTAATGAAGAAATTTATAACGAACTGGTCAAAAAATTTGGTAACGAAAAGTATATCAGGTCAATTGGCAGGCCTGTTGTACTGAAGGAGATGGCTTCTTATTTTGCTAGTATCAATATCGATGTGGCGCTTGCATATATATCAAGGGCTTTAGAGTTACATCCCAAAGGGCCACAGCTCTTAGATATGCATAAGCGTTTGGTCAAGATGTCTGAGATAAGCTCTCAACTACCATGAAAATCATCAGTTCGTTAAAAAAGTTCGGGCCACGTTTAAGTTCTTTAAAAACAATGGAAGTTCAGTGGCTTTCTCACCATATTCCGAAAACAGCAGGGACATCACTTAAAGCCTGCTACGACGAAGTATTTGGAAGGCGACATGTATACGATCTTTATAATCCCGTTTTAGTTAAACAATTCTCCGAGGGGAATCAGATAACGTTGCCGAAAACAATACGCCTTATACATGGCCACTACCAACCTCATCCAGAGCAGATATCACAATTTCCGAATGCAAAGAGAATAGTCTGGATAAGGGATCCTGTAGCCCGAGCCTGGTCTGTATTAAAACACCTTATTAGGAATCAGCAGCATAAAAAAGAGTTTGTGCTGTTGAAAGCTAAGTTTGGCGAGAGACTGAAAAATCCCGACGATGAAATTCTTGATTATTTTTTAAAATGCCCCGAATTTAAACATCTTAATCGACCTTACCAAAATTATTTTAAAAAGGTACCTATTGAACACTTTGCGTTTGTAGGTATAACGGAGAATTTTGAAAACGACATTGATAAGCTTAGTAGTTTAATGCAGGTAAAATTGAAAAATAAAAAGCTCAACGTGATTTTTTCCGAAAGTGTGATTGATAAAAATGACTTCAAACATTATTTGAAAGGTGAATATGAAGTTGTTCGTAATTTTATACCGTACAACTAAAATCAACATCTAAAATGTTACAGAGGAACGCAGATGTACGAGTTCTCCATTGCCTCGCCGCACAAGAATGTGTTGTGGTATGACTACAGGGTCTTTGAGAACACTAAACATGAGCTCGAGAAGCTTGGTTGTGTTTATAAGAAAAATGCGCGTAATCGAATTTATTTACTAAGCCCACCACTGAGAAGTAGTTATGAGGACGTAAAAGGCTTCGATGAATGCGCCAATAACCTTGCTATTATTTACTCTCATTTCGAAAAAGTTGAGTGTTTGAATAAGTTTAGTAAAGTCTTCGTTCCAAGCAATCTTGTAAAAAAGTTTTTTCTTGAACAGAGAAAGAGCGCATCATTCTGGTTTAAAAAAAATCCATTTTTAGACTCGAAGAACAAGCTTGTTGTTTTACCCCCTTATTCGTCGCTAACAGAAAAGGTTGGGGAGCCGAATTTATTACAGTGTGACCTTAGCTTCATTGGATCCCCCCGGATCAGACCCATAGTTGAAGATATTTTACCTATCGTTGAGAAGCATAATCTTACTTTTCATCTCTACGGACCTGGCTGGGAGCGCTATTCCGGTAATCCTGCTGCAAAGAACTATGTAGTGGCTAAAACTATTGAATACAACCAATTTTCTGATCTGGCTTTAGCTTCGAAAATTTGCTTGATTGACCACCATCAAACAATGAATGACATAGGCGCAGTTAGTCATAAGTATATTGACCATGTTCTTAGCGGTGCGTTTGTCATCAGTGACAAAAATAATGATGCCGTGAGTAATTACCGTGGTGTTTGCTACGAAACGAGGAGTGACTTGGAAGAGCTGGTGTTATTTTATTTAGATGATCCTGAAGCTCGAGAGCTGAGGCGAATAGAACAGTGCAATCTTGCTAAAAGTAATACAACGGCTAACGCTGCCAAAGAATTAATGAAATATTTTGTTTAGTAATTCAATTCCTGAACCACCATATGCTAACCTTTAGAATGTCTAAATGTAATGCACACCATACACCTCTGAAGAAAGTCGATTCGTTTGAGTAGATTGTTGCAATGTTCGATGAAATCTCATGCGAGAAGTAGCTTTACAAGTCGGTAGTATAAAAATATTCAAGGTAAAATGTCGGAGAAAAGTGCGTACGGTGCTCGTTGTTAAAGCGTGAGTAATATGAGCTATTTGTTGAACCTTATCCAGAGACTTGCTTAACGCTGACCTGTCTAGGTTTCTTAGTCTATTTGGCCTTGCGTTATTAAAACTAGTTGTACTATTTAGTAATTCCGAAAAGAGCTAGTACCTTATAGTTAATAAATTTTATATTGAGATAAATATAAAAAATATATAAAAGAAAAGTTACAATTTTATTTAATTTAAAATTAATAATATAAATTAATTAGAAGAAGATGTTTTTATGAATGACAAAGAAAGAGAGAACGTAGAATTAATAATTAATTCTGGTCTATTCGACTTAATTTTTTTTTCAAAAGAAAGCTCAGTGAAATTTACTAACGCTGAAGATGCTATATTATTCTTCCTAAAAAAAGGTTGTGATATTAGTTTTAATCCATTAGTCGATATAAATTTCTGTACAGCCAATTATGGAATAAAAAAGCATGAAGTGATTAAATATCTATTACAAAATAGAAACGCATCTCCACATCCTTTATTTGATACAGATTGGTATGTAGATAATAATATTGATGTTAAAAACTCAGATCTTCATCCGCTCTTCCACTATCAGAATTATGGTTTTAGAGAATTAAGGGATCCAAATCCTTTCTTTAGTGTTAGTTATTACCTAAGAAAAAATGAAGATGTTGCGAATGCCGGGATTGAACCCCTTCATCATTACCTTAAATATGGCGAGAAAGAGCTTAGAAATCCTAACCCATATTTCTCCTTAAAGTATTATTTTAGCAAGAATCCAGCTTTGAGAAGAATGGAGATTGGTCCATTACATCACTTTATTTACTATTCGAATAGAGGAATACATAGACCAAATCCATTTCTACTGCCATCATGGTATTTAAGAAGGACGAATAAGAAATTTGAAGAGTTATTTTTAGATTTAGAAGAAGAAACAGACTTCAAGAACTTTTGCCCTGATATCGATGTTGACTATCTAGCTGAATATTTAAATATTTCCGGGTTCGATGTTACAAGTAATGTTCTTGAAGAGTTAGTCGTTGCAAGCGAAACTGATCCTAAAATACTATCTTTTATTGAAGATGGCCTTATCTATCCGAAAACAATGGATGATATTGTTAGAAAAAATTTTCCTGTTACTCAAAGTTCGTTAAAAAGAAATATAGAATTTACAGTGAAAAAAAAGCCCCTTTTCACTGTTATAATGCCAACTTATAACCGCAGAGATATCATTTCCGATTCTATTGATTCTGTCCTCAATCAAACTTATAAGAATTTTGAGCTAATTGTTGTTGATGATTCTAGTGGTGATGCCACTATTGAATATCTTGAGGATAAATACAGACTAGAGATAAAGACTGGATTGCTAAGAGTACTAACGACTTCGTCAAATCTTGGTGCGTCTGGCGCTAGAAATTTAGGTTTAGAAATATCAAAAGGCGATTATGTTGCATACTTAGATAGTGATAATTTTTGGTTTGAAGATACACTAAAAAATTATGCCTACGTGTATGAAACTTACAATCCGTTGACTGTATATACACCTATTCTTTATGCAGATGAAAATCTGGATTCAAAAAAAGTAATTGGAGAAAGCTATTCGCGTTATCATTTGTTGAAGTCAAACTTCATTGACATGAATGGTTTTTCACATTCCAGAAAGCTATATGAAATTTTGGGGGGATTCGATGATTCTTTGACAAGATTAGTAGATTGGGAATTGATAATTAGATATACAAAGGATTACGTACCTATTTATTTTCCAGTTATAAGTACATATTATCGAGTAAATATTAAAGGCGTTAACTCGATAACGAATTCTGTGCCACTGGTTGAAAATCATAAAAAGATTCAATCTAGACACGCTATCGAAAATCTTTCGATGAAAGTTATAAATTCTGATTACTATCTGAAATTGATAAGAGATGGTTATGACGTAGAGAGTTTAAAGCCATCTAGAAAGCGAAAAATTCTTAAATTTGCAATAATAATTGAAGATTCTTTAGATACAAATGAATTTCTCGTAAAGCTTTCTGATTTAACTACATTATATTTCTCAATATTTAAATTCAGCCCATCGAACAAAGAGTTTACATGTCTTAAGACAGATTTGAATTTTGATATTTCTGATCTTTCGGACTTTGATTACTTTTACTATCCGAGTAACAATAAAGATCTGCTACCAGAAGCTATAATAAAACAAGTCTTACTATCTGCTTCGATTGAAAGTTTGGATTATTGCATAGTTTCTAATTCTCTGGAATCAAGCTTAGAGGTCAAAATTTCTTCATTTAGGAATAACGTTGTCGTATCAAGACAGCATTTTATTCAGTTTGCTTTTAGAAATTGTGAAAATGTATTTAGAGGGCGTGTTTTAAATATAAATTATAATCAAAAAGAGTCCTTTAGGAATTATCATCTTGATTCATTGTTTAATTTACCCATTAAAATAGATGGCTATGGGTTTATCACTAACAAAGAACATTCCACGGATATATTTTATAAGGAAAAGGGTTTATTCTTTAAGCCTAAAGTTGATAGAAGCAAGCCTTATATCGTGTTAGTAGGAATGAAAATATCAGTTGGAGGTGTAGAACGACTTTCTTTAGATATCATTGAAACGCTTTCAAAAAACTTTAATTTTATCTATCTCTCGCTCGAGAAGTCTAGTAATAAGAACGGTAGTTTATTTCAAGAGATATCTAATGTATCAACTGAGATATATTGTATGTCGGAAATTTCAGTACATTCTCAATATGAACGTGTTCTAGATTTTATTAACCATACCTATAATCCGAGTCTTCTCCTGCAAATGAATGGGTCTACGTGGTGGTGTGATAACTATGGCTTGATCAGAAAGTGTTTCGAGAATGTCCCGTTTATTGACCATCAGTGCTATGACTCTGAGGAGGGCTGGATTAATAAGTTGGAGTCAGGTCCACTTCGTAACTCAGAGTATTTTATTGCAGTTAATGATGATATAGAGCGACGCATGATTGCTGACTTTGGTCTGCCAACTGAACGAATAGCTAGAATTAGTCATGGAGTCAATTTTTCTACTGCTAGGTCGTTATCTAATCTAGACAAGGAGTCGGTTAGAAAAGAATTTGGTATTGATAACTTTACAAAAGTTTTTGCTTTTGTTGGCAGATTAACAGATCAAAAAGATCCACTTTGCTTTCTAGAACTAGCCAAAAGTAAATTAATTTCGATGCCTGACACATTGTTTTTATTGATTGGTGATGGTGAGTTAGCTCAGCTTTGTGATAACTATATTGATGAACATTCATTATCTAACGTAAAATGTTTTAGAAACATCCGTCCTATTAGCAAACTTTTCTATATTATTGATGGAATAGTGATAACTTCTAAATATGAAGGTCTCCCCCTAGCTTTGATTGAAGCAATTTATTGTGGAGTTCCTGTATTAAGTACTAATGTTGGTGAAATCAAGCCAGTCGTTGAGCGCTATAAAGCCGGTATGATAATTGATCGCAATACAGAATTTGAATCCAGGTTTGATGATTTTGCGTCCCTATTGCCTGAATTTAACGACAATATTGATGACTGCCGAGAAATTTTTTGCGACGAGTTCGATATTACCAGTGTATGTAAAAAATTTAATAGTATTTTTGTGGAGTTAATAGATGATTAGTGTAGTTATTCCTAGTTTTAATCATAGGAAATTTATAAAAAAAGCAATCTATTCTGTCTTAAATCAAAGTTATGATGATTTGGAATTAATTGTTATCGATGATGGATCTGACGATTTTAGCTCTGAATTAATTCAAACAATATCTGATAGAAGATTGATATTCAAAAGTCGTGAAAACATGGGTGCGCACTATACCATTAACGAGGCTATTTCATTTGCCACTGGTGACTACTTGGCAATTTTGAATTCCGATGATTATTTTTCGCCGTTGAGGTTCGAAAAAATGATCTCAGCGATGGAGGAAGATAATTCGGATTTGTGTACAAGTTGGATTGAGTTGGTTGATGAAAACGGTGTGGTTGTTGGAAGAAAGAAAGGTTGGTTTGACTGTTTACCGTTCTGGCAAGATAGTCATTTCGACTTGGCTGACAAGCAATCTAACTTCATAGCAAATTTGTACGCCTCTAATTTCGTATCCACTACTAGCAATATTCTTATGAAGCGTAATGTTTATGAGCACCTTAAAGGTTTTAAGAACTTGAGGTTTGTTCATGATTGGGATTTCTTGCTCCGCGCCGCTAGAGAATTTAAATTTAGTCAAATAGATGATTTTTTAATGAGCTATCGTACTCATTCTTCAAATACGATATCATCTGATTTCAGTTGGATGATGTTTGAGGTTTGCTGGGTTCGTGCCTATTTTAAGAAAAGCATCCTTGCTCTTTTAAATTCTGATAGAGCAATTGACTCCAATTCTTTTGCCATTAATGACTATGACGAAATCGTGGAGTTATTGATTAAAGATAGCTTGATAGATTCTAAAAATGATAACGCTTTCTTCGAAAGATTATTAGATAGTGAAGTGTTACGAAAGTGTTACGTTGAGAAAATAAAGCAATTCTGAGTTTAAATTATGTTTTTAATTTTTGGTTCTTCTAGTTTCGTCGGCAAGCATTTCTGTGATTTTTTAATCGATAGGGGTGAGCGTTTTATATTTGTAGATAGAACTAAATGTCGCTTGAGTCCTGCACACCTGAGTTTATCTGATTTTTTAAATCTAGATCAACATGCGTGTCGTGATCTGTTAAAATTATGTAAAGGCATTGTTTATTGTATTGGCAATTCTAATCCTTATGCATTTGAAGAAAAACTCCATGAAGAAATTTCTGATTTTGTTCCATTACTTTCAAATGTCGCAAAAAAAGTAGCTCTGTTTTCTAGTAATGTACCTTTCGTTTTTTTGTCTTCTGCTGGTATGGTATACTCTCGAAAGTTAATTGTTAGAAGTGAATTGAGTCCCGTTAATCCAGAAACCTCCTATGGATTTACAAAGTATTTGTCTGAAGAAACGATTAAGTTTTTGGGGCAAAATTATAATTTAAATTACTGTATCCTTAGATTAAGTAATCCTGTTGGTAAATGGCATCGCAATCCTAAGCAAGGTGTAATTGGTGTGTTAAATTCTGCTTTTAAAAATAGGCAGTCTTTTACATTAATCGGCGATGGTAATCAGGAAAGGGACTTCATCGATTGTGACGATGTTTCCAACGCTATATTAAAAGCTATTCATTATATTATGTGTGATAAAAATCCTTTACGTATTTTTAATATAGCCAGAGGAGAGTCTTATTCTATTAATCGAATTATCAAAGAACTCAGTATTATTTATGACTATGAAATTGATGTTATTAAGTCTGATAAACCATTTAATCATCCTGATAGTTATATAGTTGACATTACACGGGCTGTAGATAACTTGGACTGGTCCCCTAGTTCATCCTTGTCTGATATTTTGAGGAAGATTGTTTGAAACAATGGATAGATAAGTCTATACGTTCATTTTCTGATGATAAGTTTTCATTTGGAAATTTATACAAGAATCAGGAGTTTATGTTCGCGCTTTCTCATGCGCAGTTATTTTATAAAAGCGATGTAATATATTCTCTGATTCCGAAAAATTCCTGTACTTCTTTGCGACTTAATATCGCTTTAGAAAATGGGGTGGTAAGGAGTGAAAAGGATTTTGATTGGATTCATTCTAATTATAATGTTTTTCAAGCCTCTGTCTCTGAAGCCGTAAGGTGCAAATTAGCATTTGTGATCTTGAGGTGTCCGTTTCGTAGGTTAGTAAGTGGCTTTTTAGATAAGTTTCTTAGACTAGAATCTGATGCAAGTTCTCTTCTTGATATTGCGGATATTGACAAAGATAGTTTTGATTTTAGTTCTTTTGTTGACTTGATTTCTGAAAAGGACGAAGGGGATTTAAATATTCATTGGCGACCCCAATCTTGTTTCACTCTTTTCGATAACTATGACTTTTATTTTAGTCTCGAAAGGTTTGATGTTTTTGAGGACTGGTTCCTTGATACTTTTAATAGAAAGTTTATTCCTGCCGATGGGTTAGTTGATTATTTTAATCGCCCTTTCACGAAAGTTAAAATTTATGCTGCTTCAAGTTTAAGTCTAAATACACTACTTAAACTTAAGGGAAATGGAGTTGTTCCTTTTACAAGCTGTTTTTATAATACTTACTTAATTCATAAGGTATCCAATATCTACGCGCGGGATATACATCTATATAAGAAAAACTTAGATGCTAACGATTTGCTTTTTAATATATGATAATTAAACCTCGAATTTTAAGGGTTGCTCATGAGAAAAGGAATAATCCTAGCCGGTGGCTCAGGCACACGCCTTCACCCGCTAACGAAAGTCGTCAGTAAGCAACTGATGCCGGTTTACGATAAACCGATGATATTTTATCCGCTGGCGACACTGATGATGTCCGGTATCAGGGATATTCTCATTATTACCACACCGCAGGAGCAGGCCCGGTTCGTCGAACTTATTGGTGATGGCTCTGCGCTGGGTATCAATGTGCAATATGCAGCTCAGCCTTCTCCAGACGGACTGGCGCAGGCGTTTCTTATCGGTGAAGCGTTTATTGGTAACGATGCTTGTACATTAATCCTTGGTGATAATATTTATTACGGCCATGACCTGAAAGTTTCCTTGAAAAATGCATATCAGCAAGATAATGGTGCTACCGTTTTCGGCTACCACGTGAATGACCCGGAACGCTACGGCGTGGTGGAATTCGATAATGACTGGAATGCGTTGTCCATCGAAGAAAAGCCTTCAGAGCCAAAATCCAATTATGCGGTTACGGGTCTTTACTACTACGACAACCGTGTCGTCGATTTTGCTAAACAGGTAAAGCCGTCTCCCCGTGGTGAGCTCGAAATCACTGATCTCAACAACCTGTACCTGCAGGATGGCTCGCTTAAAGTCGAACTGATGGGTCGAGGTTCCGCGTGGCTGGATACCGGTACACTGGACAGCCTCTTGGATGCGGCTAACTTTGTGGCTGCTATCGAAAAGCGACAGGGTCTGAAAGTCTGTTGTCCGGAAGAGGTTGCTTATCGCATGGGCTTTATCGATGCAGCACAGCTTGAAAAACTGGCTGCCCCGCTTAAGAAAAGTGGCTACGGCGATTATCTGATGAAAGTTATCAGCGACCGCGTTAAAGTGTAACGATACGCTGTCACGCAAAAAAGTTTATTCGATTTTTATTCAGGTAAGCATATGCA
This sequence comes from Alteromonas sp. ABV4_515, assembly GCF_056160345.1. Classification (NCBI taxonomy): domain Bacteria; kingdom Pseudomonadati; phylum Pseudomonadota; class Gammaproteobacteria; order Alteromonadales; family Alteromonadaceae; genus Alteromonas; species Alteromonas sp. ABV4_515. The sequence goes on along the minus strand of NZ_JBSWWZ010000004.1, from coordinate 6,826 downwards.
AGTAGTAAAAACCGACATCCCGGATGTCAAAATTATTGAGCCCCGCGTTTTTGGTGATGAGCGAGGCTTTTTCCTGGAAACTTTCCGCACGGACTGGTTTAAACGGGAATGCGCGGACGTGGATTTCGTGCAGGACAATCATTCTAAATCCAAACAAGGTATTCTGCGTGGCCTGCATTTTCAACTGGAACAGACCCAGGGCAAGTTAGTCCGTGTGGTCAGCGGCGAAGTGTTCGATGTTGCGGTAGACATGCGTAAAGAGTCGCCGACCTTTGGCAAATGGGTTGGCGTATTGTTGTCTGCCGAAAACAAACGTCAGCTTTGGGTACCAGCCGGGTTTGCTCATGGTTTCTATGTCACCAGTGAATCGGCTGAATTCGTGTATAAGTGCACAGATTATTATCACCCCGCTTCTGAAATCTCGGTGATGTATGACGACCCGACTGTCGGTATCGACTGGCCGCTGGTAAATGGCGAAGCGCCGTCGCTGTCTGCAAAAGATGCGGATGGCCTGGCGTTTAACGACGCACCGACATTTTAAGGAATTCCCATGACGATTGTAGTGATAGGGAAGTCCGGGCAGTTAGCGTATGAACTGCAACAGGCAGGCGGTGATAATATTGTTTGCCTGGGCCGTGACGATATCGACATCACGAATCAAACAGCGCTCACCGAAAAGCTGGACAGTCTCAAGCCTGACGCCATCATCAATGCTTCTGCGTACACCGCCGTCGATAAAGCGGAATCCGAACCGGAAGCGGCGGCGCTGATTAATACACAGGGCGTTGCGAATCTTGCAGAGTACTGCAAAGCAAACAGCATTTTCCTGGTACATGTGTCCACCGACTATGTGTTTAACGGCAAGAAAGGCTCGCCTTTTACAGTAGATGACACTATTGAACCGCAGGGTGTCTACGGTAGAACCAAAGCTGACGGTGAAAAAGCGCTGTTAAACACCATTCCGGATGCAAGCTGTTTAATCCGCACCGCCTGGGTGTACTCCACGCACGGCAATAACTTTGTAAAAACCATGCTGCGCCTAATGGCAGATAAGCCACAGCTAAACGTAATTGACGACCAGATTGGCTCGCCCACACTGGCAAGCGGTCTGGCACAGGCATGTTTGTACGCGGCACAACAAAAAACAGCAGGGGTATTCCACTGGACCGACGAAGGCGTCACCAGCTGGTACGACTTTGCGCTGGCGATACAGGAACTGGCTGCAGAGAAAGGTTTGCTGGAAAACAAAATTCCGGTGTTGCCTATTCCGTCGTCCCAGTACCCTACACCGGCAAAACGCCCGCACTACAGCGTGTTGGACAAAACCCTGACCCGCGAGACTTTTTCTTCACTGCATCCCACACACTGGCGAGAACAACTGGCCACCATGCTGGATGCACTGAAAGCACAACAGAGCAACGAACAATGAGCAAAACCATTCTCGTCACCGGCGGTGCCGGCTTTATCGGTTCGGCGGTGGTAAGACACCTGATTAACGATACCGATCACACAGTTATCAATCTGGATAAACTGACTTACGCCGGTAACCTGGAATCACTGACCACGGTATCCGACAACGCCCGTTACCACTTTGAAAAAGTCGATATTTGCGATGCCGACGAACTGAAGCGTGTATTCAGCACGCATCAGCCCGACATCATGATGCACCTGGCAGCTGAATCACACGTAGACCGTTCTATTGATGGCCCGGGTGAATTCATCCAGACCAATGTGGTCGGCACGTATACGCTGCTGGAACAGGCCCGTGCGTACTGGTCAACACTGGAAGACGACAAAAAAGCCGGCTTTAAATTCCACCACATCTCTACCGATGAAGTGTACGGCGACCTGCCACATCCGGATGAAGTGGAGCCAGGTACAGAACTGCCGTTGTTCACCGAAAGCACACCCTACGCGCCAAGCTCACCTTACTCAGCCAGTAAAGCGTCTTCAGACCAACTGGTTCGCTCTTGGTTGCGCACGTATAAACTGCCCACACTGGTGACGAACTGCTCGAACAATTACGGCCCTTACCATTTCCCGGAAAAACTGATTCCGCTGGTAATCCTGAATGCGCTGGCTGGTAAGTCGTTACCTGTGTATGGCAAAGGTAATCAAATCCGTGATTGGCTGTACGTGGAAGACCACGCCCGAGCGCTGGCTATCGTGGCGCTGAACGGCGAAATTGGTGAAACCTACAATATCGGTGGCCACAACGAGAAACAGAACATCGACGTGGTAAAAACCATCTGTACCATTCTTGATGAGGTAAAGCCAAAAGAGACAAAGTACGCCGAGCAAATCACTTACGTAACAGACCGCCCCGGCCACGATATGCGTTATGCCATTGATGCCTCGAAAATCCAGAGAGAGCTGGGCTGGACCCCCCAGGAAACTTTCGAAAGTGGTATCCGTAAAACGGTTGAATGGTACTTGAACAACGAAGCGTGGTGGAAAGCTGTGCTGGATGGTAGTTATCAGGGCGAGCGGTTAGGCGCTGGAAACTGATACCCGCGATAAATATCGTGTTAATATGAGAAGGCTGCAATTCGTTGCGGCCTTTTTTGTTGTATCTCAGGGAAACGCAGCGGTATGAAAAAATACGCAATGATGACGGTGAAAGGGGCAGTGGGCTTGCTCCCAAAGTCAGTAAAAAGCAAACTAAAAGATAATCACAAGCTGACAGAGTTTTATAGCCGATCATTGCAGCGCTCCGGTTTGTTTTATGGCTTCCCCTCCAAGAAAAAGCGGATGGCATTGTACGGTCAGTATCTGAAGGTACAAAGTCAAAAGATTGAACTTATCAATGCAGCAACAACGCTTGCTGATATTCAGATTGTTATTGTGGGGAGTAAGGACGCAGAACAAACGCTGCAATCTTTACAAGACAACGGTGTTGCGCTGGAACGTGTAATTGTTATTTCACGTAAAGCCAGATTCGACAACGTCCGGACAACGCATTCGCTGCGAGAATCTATTTCAGCATTAACAAATGTATCAAAAGTGTTGTTTCTTAACAGCGGTGATGTGCTCTTACCGGGTGCATTGAGCACCTTGCTCATGACTGCTGACGATGTCGATATCAGCTACTGCGACACTGATAAACTGGATAAGAAAAATAAGCGTACGTCACCTTACTTTCTCCCGGACTGGAACCCTGACCTTCAGTTTTCGACAGCTTATATTTCTACCGGTGCGCTGATTAAAGCTTCAGTTCTTAAAAAGGTGGAGACTAAGGCTGGTTCTGTCGCCGGTTTGATTTCTGAGTTGTGGCTGGCGGATGAAAAAATCACCATTCACCATATTCCCTATACTTTGATTCACCGGACAAAGGCCTTGTCGATGGAAGACATACTTAACGACCAGATTGACATATTGCGAGCTGGTAGCGAGGCTGAGCCTGCATTCGATAAAGAATTAAAAGTGAATCACGTGCAGTGGCCAGTGCTGAGTAACCCGCTTGTGTCGCTAATTATACCCACTAAGAACGGAAAGGAGCTTGTTAAGGCCTGCATCGAGTCCATTTTGCAGAAAACCACGTACACTAATTATGAAATACTTCTGATTGATAATGGCTCTGATGAGCAGGAAAGCCTGGAGTACTTCGAAACGTTGAAGTCATTACCGAATATTCGCGTACTTGAGTACCCTGGAGAATTTAATTACTCAGCAATCAACAATTTTGGCGTGCAACATGCTTCAGGTGAAGTGGTCGGGTTGGTAAACAACGATATAGAAGTTATTAAACCTGAATGGCTCACTTATATGGTCGGTCATACGCTGCGTGAAGATGTAGGTTGCGTAGGCGCCAAGCTGCTTTATTCAGATGGGCGCGTGCAACATGCTGGCGTTGTACTGGGGTACGGTGGTGGTGCAGGCCATGCTCATAAATATTTCCCCAGATATCATCCGGGATACATGAAGCGACTCGTAGCAACCCAGAACTACTCAGCAGTCACGGCTGCTTGTTTGCTGGTGCGTAAATTGAAGTTTCAGGAAGTAGGCGGCCTGAATGAGAAAGACCTGACGGTAGCATTTAATGATGTGGATTTTTGTCTTCGGGTCAGAGAAACTGGAGTCAGGAATTTATATTGTGCGGAAGCAGAGCTTTATCATCATGAATCGGTGAGTCGAGGCCTGGATCTATCGCCTGAGAAGGCCGCGAGATTTAAAAGAGAGCTTGAGTATTTGCAGGAACATTGGTGTGGCTATATCGAACATGATCCAGCTTACAGTCCAAACCTGACGTTAAGGCGGGAAAATTTTTCTGTTAAAACGAAAGAAGAGTTTGCAGCAATACGAATTGATTGAGTTACAGAGTTTAAGTTGGAGAAAAGGATAAATGGAAGCGAATAAAAAGCTTAAAGTCGCTGTAGCCGGAACGGGCTACGTGGGATTATCAAATGCTGTACTTCTTGCTCAGCACAATGAAGTAGTAGCCGTGGATTTGGTACCTGAAAAGGTTGAAATGCTGAATGCACGCAAATCACCTATAGAAGACAAAGAAATCTCTCAATATCTGGCAGAGAAAGATCTTAATCTTAAAGCCACGCTAAATGCCGAAGAAGCATACAAAGACGCAGACTTCGTTATTATCGCTACGCCTACCGATTACGATCCGCAAACTAACTACTTCAACACCGGTAGTGTGGATGCCGTAATCAAACTGGTAAAAGAAATTAACCCAAATGCGGTGATGGTGGTTAAATCAACGGTTCCGGTTGGCTTCACACGTGAAGCGAAAGAAGAGCATGGCACTGAAAATCTAATGTTTTCACCGGAGTTTCTGCGTGAAGGCCGCGCGCTCTACGATAACCTGTATCCTAGCCGGATTATTGTGGGTGAACGCAGCGAACGTGCAGAAGTGTTCGCGTCACTGCTGAAGCAGGGCGCGATTAAAGAAGATATCGAAGTGTTGTTCACTGACAGCACCGAAGCTGAAGCGATCAAGTTGTTCGCGAATACCTATCTTGCCATGCGTGTTGCCTACTTCAATGAGCTGGACAGCTACGCTGAGAGCAACGGTCTGGACTCCCGTCAGATCATCGAAGGCGTTGGCCTCGACCCGCGCATTGGTAAACACTACAACAACCCGAGCTTTGGTTATGGTGGTTACTGCTTACCGAAAGATACCAAGCAGCTACTGGCTAACTATAGCGCAGTACCAAACAACATGATCCAGGCCATCGTTGATGCCAACCGCACCCGCAAGGACTTTGTGGCAGATTCGATCATCAATCGCCGACCAAAAATCGTGGGTATTTTCCGCCTTATCATGAAGTCGGGCTCAGATAACTTCCGCGCAAGTGCGATTCAGGGGATCATGAAACGTATCAAAGCGAAGGGTATCGAGGTTGTCGTTTACGAACCAGTGATCAAGGAAGATGAATTCTTCAACTCCCGGGTAGTGAACGATCTGGATGCGTTTAAAGAAATGTCAGACGTGATTGTTGCCAACCGCGTAACTGATGACTTGAAAGACGTACTCGAAAAAGTGTACAGCCGGGACTTATTCGGTGCAGATTGATTCACAAAGGCCACATTAACGTGGCCTTTCCTTTTTACGTGATAGCACAAGTAGATTATAAAAAGGGAATACATAAAAAAACCGGCAAATTACCGGGGCTTTCTGTTCGTTGGTGCCTCTGCGAGAGCTAATCTATTGGTTAGCTATCACCACCTGAATGTCTTCTTGGCTTAAGCCAACTGATTGGCCATACTCAGTAAGCTTCTCATCACTTACACCATAACTTTGCGCGGTTTCAAGGATGCGCATAGCTTGTTCCTTTGTTGCTTTAGACTCACGTAACGCCGTAGTCAGTACTTCATCCGCCTGAGCAGGGAATACCGCAAGCAAGGCATCAACGACATACTCTCCAACATAAGGGACAGTATTCAATGCGGTGGAAAGAATATCGATAACTTTATTTGGATGTTCTTGAGATAGGGTCTGCACAATACGGTCTGCAGAATCAGGCTCTGTTTGAACGGCTACCCGAACAATATCATCAAGCTCATCAGGAGTAGAGTCCGCCGCTGCTTGGACAACGAAATCAACATAGCTAGGTTCAGCTTTAATTGCTAGTTTCACTATATTAGTACAGGTTGCCACTTCTTTCTCTATAGCTAATTGAACAATGTCTTGGGTTGAAGCTGGTTGAGCAGAGATAGCTGAGAAAATAATCTCACGATATTTATCTGGGTAGGTATCAAGTGCAACGTCGACAATAGGCACGACATCCTGCGGATAATGGCTAGCGATAGAACGAATAGCTCGACCGATTGACATGTTTTGATCGACCTGACGCTTTAAAAACTGTATCTGAAAATCATCATGGGTATTTTGGTGGTCACCAGGCATAGCAAAGCTGAGTGCTGGCAAGCACAAGGCAACAGCAAAAAATCGTATGCAAACACTAAAAAACATACTTAATCCTCGTATAACTCCAATCCCTGGGTACATTATTAACTATTAAAATATTAGAACATAATTGATTAAAATTAGTTCAATGAGATTATAAATCGTATGTATAGTTCGTAAAATAATCATTTAGACTAGTAAAGACAACTTTTTTAAGTATTTGCCTTGACGAAAAGTAATTAACCTCTACAATGCGCCCCACTTCCAAGGGAGAGTCAAACTATCCGCTAGGAAGGGTTATAACATAAGATACCTTCTTAAGTTATGACAGTTTTCAACGAAAACAACTTGCGAAATAAACTTTCAAAAAGATGTTGACACTGAAAACGAAGCGCGTAGAATGCGCGTCCCGCTTCGGGGTAAAGCTTCGAAGCCGCTAAGTAGAGCTTTTAAATAAGCACTTAG